>JACVZY010000081.1 GCA_014654705.1 Ignavibacteria bacterium | reverse complement strand
AGATTTCCCTTGAAATAATACAACCCATCGGTGCCGGAAACGATGCAGGAATCCGGTGTTGGAAGATTGAGGAGTGTTTTTTTAGTAACGTCAATCGTAAAAATGCCATTGGAATAATCCGCAGCAAAAAGCGTTTTTCCGTCGGGCGAAAAATCCAATCCCTGCAAAGACGATAGCGTTGTAACGTCGCTTTTAAGCCATGGTTGGAGTGTGCCGTTTTTCTCGTCCACCATAAAAATCGTCGGTGATTCGCTGTCGCTCACGAATGCCACTCCCGTTTTCGGGTGCAGCACAAGGTCACCAAATACGTGTGGCTGTCCGTCATTCGGGGCATAATACCGATGGGCAATTTTTTGAGTTTTGAGGTCATACACCGACACAGCCGCTCTGCCCTTCAGCGTGGAATCAAACCCCTCCATTTGCGGAAAGGCTGTTACGCAGACCCAGAGTTTGCGGCGTTTTGCATCAACTTTCATCCCCAAAACGCTCCAGAGTCCATCGTGAGGCTTGGAGAAATCTGTCGCCGTGCCGTTGGCAGCAACTTTGACAATTTTGCGTTTATGCACCGAACCGACATAAAACGCCTTTTCCTGCGGGTCGTAGGCGACGCTTTCGGTTATCAGACCTTTTTCGGCAAGACGAAAGACTTCCGTGCTGCTGTTCGTAGGTTTCGCCGATTCTGCAAATCGCTGCGCAAGTTTTTCAAATTGTGCTTTGAAAGCCGACGAATCTCTGAGCACCGCAAAGGACAGACTTTTTGCAGCCGGATAGACCATTCCCGTCGAGGCAACTTTTTCCAGCATCCCCAATGCCTCACTGTATCTTGCTTTGGCGGCATAGCCAGCAGCAAGATTGTACATGAGGCGCGGATGATTCGGCTTGAGGGAAAGCGCTTGTTCGAGATTACTCACAAATTCAGCCACGTTGCCGCCTTTGTAGGCGGTGCGGGCGGCTTGTTCGTAAACACGCCAGTTTTTATCTTGCGAAAAGGCTTGCGCTAAAGAGAGCACAAAGAACACAGCAATAAGCGCAAAAGGCTCAGAGAATCTAGGATTGAGCATATTATTATTGAGCATAATTTTTCAGAAATATTGTCTTGGTTGGGTAAAATTCTTATCTGCCCATGCGACGCTGAACGTCGGCATAGTTGATGGTTATTCGCTTTTGAAGATGTTTGTAGGTAATATCCACTTCCAAATCCCGCGTGCCCCGGAACTCAAACCGCCCGTCTGATGCCAGCGCTCCGTCTTGTTCGTTCACTAATTTGTAGGCGGCTTCGGTGGCAAGCGAGTACCGAAGACCGCTTTGGAGCGTTACAATTGGGTTCATACGCAAGAAAAAGCGTCCCGGAGTAGAAGCGCTGGCAATGACTTCGGTTTCAACCTTCCACGACGCAATCGAATCCTGAGAAACGTTCTTTGTCCCCGCAAACATCAAGAGCGCGTCCGGTAATCGTTCCCGCCACGAAGCCGCATCATGCCTGCCTTGTGGGTCTTCGTAGTACATCAGATTTTCACCGTACACCATTCCCCGCCCTTTCAAGACCCCAATGAGCGGCACGTAATAATTCCACTCGCCTGTCGTAGCGCCCACATCAAAGCGGAAACGCTGCGGCTTAGTTGTGCTGCTTTGAGCATCTGCAAAAAATTTATCGTCTGCTACCCAGAAGGAAGGAGAAAAGCATACGGCAGTGCCGAAGGTTTCGGGATATTTTACACCACACCATCCGGCGAAGAGCCCACCCAGCGAGAAGCCCATAATGGCGCGATTCTCGCTGCGTTTGTCAGTGTAGAATTGCTCATCAATGGCAGGAATGACGCGCTTGACAAGCAAGTCCGCAAACTCGCTGGCGCGTGGCGTGTAGCGCCCCCAGTTTGCCTGTATCCACGAGTCGTCATAGGGTACGGTCTCGCTCGTGCGCTGCATAGTGCTGTGTACGCCCACGACAATCATTGGTTTCAAGCGCTTTGCAGCAATTGCATCATCAAGGATTTGTGCTATGCCCAACCCCGAAAATGCGTCCTGCCCGTCGTAGAAATAGACCGACGGGAATCGTTCTGCTGATTTTTTCGCAGCCGAGTCATACCCAGGAGGCAGATATATGGTGAGTGCACGACCTTCTATTGTCGCAGACATAATGCGGCTTCCGGCACTACGTTCTTCCAGAAGCGTCATCGTCAATTTTTCGGCGAAACAGGCTGTTACCAACCACAAACTGGAAAGAAACAAACAGAACAGCAACGTATAAAAGACTGAGGCGTAGCGTGGGAAGTGAATACGGGTTGAAATGTTCATAAAGGAGGTGGTTTGTCGGATTTATTTGAAAGCACGATACCCCACCAAGGAGCAAATGTGTTCTCGGAGCTTGCTTTCAGAGGTCTCTCTTCTACCATCGTAACTAATCCCGCAGAACACGTTTCCATTCCGACCACAGACTAGCAAGAACCAAGAACGTAGGGGGCTATGCTCCTCAATGAAAGTGTAAATTACAGAGGAAAATTAGGCAATTGGCAGCAAGGCACAAACAGAATTGGGATGAATAACAGGTAGCGTGGGATGAAACACAAAAAAAGCCTGTAACGATGACCGTTACAGGCTTGCATATCATATTTGACATTTGCATTGCGTTGCTATCTTCACAAAGAATTGCACTCTTAATTCAGCAGGTCAGCAGGGATATTGCCACCATTTTGTGCTAATTTTTGCAACACGGTTTTATGCAGCCACATATTCATTTGTGCAGAATCACCCATTTTATCGGCAGGGCATCCTAATTCCGTTGCTAATTCTTTACGAGCAGTCAAGCTGCTGTCAATTCCTAGCAGCTTCAGAAGGTCAACGATGGAGACTTTCCAATTCAATTTCTCTGCATGGGATTGAGCGAGTGCCTCCAGCTGCGCAACAACATCAACCTCGCTGATTGCAGCGACAGCAGGTGCGCTTGCCACCGGTGCAGCATCGGGAGTAGCTGCTGGCGCGGTAGGAGCGGATGCAGAAGCACTAGCTTCATTGTTGTCATTACCAAGACCAAGTTTGGAAAGGATATTGCTAAACATACCCATGGATAGTTCCTCAAGAAAAGTTAAAAAATGATGGTTATCGCCATGAAGCTACACAAAATCTAGTTCAAAAGCAAAGACCATACTTCGGAAAGATCATCACAGGGGTCTATGAAATTGTTGAGAAGACATTGCTTGAATCCGAAAAGTTAGAGTATAGGTAATTCTACAATAAACCTTGCCCCTTCGCCCTTTACGCTTTCGCACCACACTCGACCATTCATCATTTCGACCAGTTTTTTCACAATCGAAAGCCCCAAACCTGTTGAACCCTCCTCCCCCGTTGGTTTTGCAGAAAGTCGTGAGAATTTTGTAAATAGTTTTTGCTGTTCATCCTCTCGTACTCCTGGTCCCTCGTCCTGAATTTCAATACGAACATAGCGATCTTGTATATCTGAGATTATACTCTGTTCTTTGAGTAGCTGTCGCTCCATGAGGCGTACATAGATATGTTTGGAGCGTGGAGAAAATTTCACCGCATTAGACAAAAGATTATCTAACACTTGTCGGAATGCTAACTTATCGGCAATAATCGAAATAGGTACTGGCGGCTCTTCATAGTGAATCGTAATGTCTTTTGCTCTTGCTCGTCTTTGGTGCGATTTCACTGCCTTATCTACTATTGTGTGTGGCACACGCTCTAAAGCCAAGCCTAATTTTCCGTTCTCAATCAGTTCGATGTCCAGAAAATTCGTAATAATATCCAGCATCTCATCGGATATAGCGATAATCGAATCAGCATATTCTGCGAAGTTAATCCTTTCACCACTAGCAAAACAATCTTCAATAATCTGTGCACTGGAGCGAATAGCAGCAAGTGGATTTTTGAGATCGTGTGCGGCAATGCCCAAGAACTCATCTTTTTCCTGATTGAGTTTCACAAGCTGTGCCGTGCGCTCTTCTACTCGCTGCGTAAGCGTGCGGTTCAACTCAAGAATTTCTTCCTCCGTTTCCAGTCGTCTGGTAATATCACGCACGACCGCCAGCAAAAAGAGACGCCCTTCTACCGTAAAATGTGCAATAGAGGCTTCCATTGGGAATAGGTAACCGTTTTTATGTCGTCCCTGTACGATATGTGATTTATGACGTGGAGCACCAGGCGGTGAATTGTGAAGAAAGTTCTCAATATGCTGATCATGCAGATCCAATACCCCATCAGGTAATAACAAGGTAAGAGGCTGGGAAAACAATTCTTCGCTTGCATAACCAAAGATTGTTTCTGCGGCAGGATTGGTGAGAGAAATAGTACGCTGGTCATTCAGCAAAAGTACACCATCCATCATTGATACGATAATACTTTGCAAGCGGGTGCTGTATTCAGCAACTTGTGTTTGTAATTCTTTCCGCTCAGTAATATCCAGCATATTGTACGAGACTCCAATAAGCTCACTTTTATCGTCATATACCGGTGAGTATATCGCCTCGAAGAATCGTCGTTGATTATTGGGAAAGAAGGCAACACCTTCGTCGGTGACCCATTCCCCTTGCAGTGCCCGTTGAAAACATTGTATAAATATGTCTGGTATAGTATAATCAAGTATAGAATCACCGATAACCAATGTTCGCCCGAAATAAGATTTGACAATATCTCGCGCAACGTTGTTAAACGAAAGAACAGTATAGTTTTTATCTATCAGATAATATGCCTGAATAGAGCTTTCAAAGAGCGCCCGCAAATTTCCTTCGCTTTGTCGTAACGCTTTTTCGGCTCGCTTGCGCTCACTGACATCTCTCAGGAAAACAATAATATGCTGTACACCTTTGCTATCAACATAAATGCTCGATGAGAATTCGCCCGGAAATATTGTGCCATCGCCACGTACAAAATTCAGTTCGCCTTTTACATATCCCATTTTGCTTCGTTCTTGTAATATCTCAGGTAGGCGCGGGTCGCTCATGTCAACAATTTCATTTCTGCTCATTCGAGAAAGTTCTTCTTTACTTCTACCAAAGATATTGCATGCCGCTGAATTTACAGTTTCAATTCTACCGTCGGGATGAGTCTGTATCAAACCTTCATTGCTATTTTCAAATATCAAGCGATAACGCTCCTCACTATCTTTGAGTAATTGTTCCGCCTGTTTCTGCTCGGTGATGTCTGTTTTAATGGAAACAAATCCTGCAAGAGTGCCGTCATCATCAAAAAATGGATCGGTTTTGATATGCACCCAGTAGAGCCGACCGCCTTTAGAGTAATTCATTACCTCTCCCTCAAAGGAGATTCGTTCGGAAACGGCACGTCGCATACGTTCCATCGTTAGCTGGTCAATCTGTGACTGCTGAGCAGAGCACTCAGGCTCCTCGCCGCGAACTTCATCTAAACAGTATTCCGTAAGCTTTGTATATCCTTCATTCACCCATGTTATTCGGTATTCCGCATCAGTGATAACGACAGCGTTTGTGGTTTTGCTTGCTACCATTGAAAGTTTTTGTAACTGCTGCTCTTCTGCTTTTTTACGTTCGGTAATATCAGTTTGGATTGTAATAAATCCTGTCAGAATACCGTTGTCATCGACAATAGGGTCACCAATGATATGTAGCCACAAGGGATTCTTACTTTTGGTATAATTAAGCAATTCCACATCAAAGCTCTTACCTTGCTGCAAGGCGTCGTTTATTGTTTGTATAATCGCAGGATCGGTTTTTTCGCCTCGCAAAAGGTGTCCAGGTCTTCTACCCAAGGCTTCTTCTATAGAATATTCCGTGAGGCGCGTAAAACCGTTATTTACCCATGTTATGTTACCCCCTGTATCCGTCATATAGACTGCATTCGTTGTCTTGCTTGCCACCATCGAGAGTTTTCGTAATTCATCTTCCATCCTTTTTCGTTTGGTAATATCCTGCGTAGTACCAACCATACGAAGAGGTTTACGATTGTGATCATAAATCACGGTGCCTTGTTCCAGTACGAACAGCACCGTACCGTCAGGTCTGGTGATTTCATGCTCAATAGAATATTCGGCTGTTCCGGCGAATGTTTTTTCTACTAACATAGCGGTTTTTTGCTGTTCTTCGGCTGACAAGTGGCTATAATACCCCTCTAGTGTTGGTTGATAGGAGTCACGATTCTCACCAAAAAGTCGATATTGCTCGTCGCTCCAAATCGTTGTATTCGAGGCAATATCCCATTCCCAACTACCAATTCGTGCCAGATGTTGTGCTTCATTAAGACTGTTTTGTGCTTTTTTCACTGTTGTAATATCTGTCACAAGAGCAATAAAACCAAGTACACGACCATCAGCAATATCCGGTATATATTGTGCAAGTGTGTACCCAATTTCACCATTAGCTTTGACTAACTCACGCTCGAATTGTTGGGGTTTTCCCTCCAGAGCAGCACGGACATATCGTTCGTTTTTTTGAAAAAGCGCTACACCCAAAAGTTCGTGCATTTCTATACCAATCATCTGCTCATGCGTTTTACCGAACCACTCCAAATACGCTGAATTAGCAAAGGAACAGCGCAAGTCAGTTGTCCAGTAAGCAAGCATTCCGGGTATCGTATCCGTTACTGTTCGTATAAATCTGTTGTTAGCAAGTATCTCTTCTTCTGCTTTTTTACGTTCGGAGATATCCGAAACTCGTATAGCAAGCATAGCCGCTTGCCGCTCGTCTTGATCAAGGAAAACAACTTTAGCCTCGTACCATTGGCTAGATTGCTTAACAGTGCTGGGCGCTTGATATTCGATTCGTTGCTCCCTGCCCGACTTCATTGCTTTTTCAATTACTGGATTGATGAGACTTGCAAACTCATCCCCGATCGCCTCAGCAATCGTTTTGCCAAGAAAATCCTTCGGCGGCATAAAAAGCAA
The DNA here is from genome assembly GCA_014654705.1 of Ignavibacteria bacterium. Lineage (GTDB taxonomy): Bacteria > Bacteroidota > Ignavibacteria > Kapaibacteriales > UBA4661 > PH2015. Next base: position 211,149 of record JACVZY010000081.1, on the reverse strand, counting down.
TGTCGGGTCAACACACCAAGCATTGGTAAATCGACGCTCAAGAGCGTCCAATTCAAAAATAATATCGTCCATTGACGAGAGAAGAGTCCGAAAGCGCTGCTCACTTTCGCGGAGGGCATTTTCAGCCTGCTTCCTTTCCGTGATGTCGCTGACAAGGAGTACGAAAGATGTTACATTCCCATTCCCATCCTTGATGGGAAAAATTACTTCATCTAGGCAGCGTTTATCTTTGCGCGTGTTCCATTCTTTATTACCTTCATAGTCTCGCCAGACCTCTTGTCGAATAATGTCACCACCCAATGCTCGACGCACAGCACTGCCAAGATGTTCTTGCGCAAAAGAGTCTTCCAAGATGTTATAGACATGAAGACCATATCTACTATGAGGTAATTGAAGAATTCTCACTAACTCATCGTTCATTCGCCGCAATACGCCGTTTGCGTCATACATCGCAAGCCCCAGCGGAAGATTATTGATGATGCTATTAGCAAGTTCTTCGCTTTCCCGTAGTGCCTCTTCCGTGTGCTTACGCTCAGAGATGTCTCGCATCATGCTTGAAACTAGAACAGCTTCGCCTTGTTCGTCGTAATGGCAAATTGTTGTGTGGAGCACTGCAATCTGTTTACCATTATGGTCAAGAAGGGAAGTTTCGCCGCTCAACCGTTCATGTTTTATGACAAGCGGTAAATGCGTATTGAGCACAGTCTCTGCGGTTGCTGGTGCATATACACGATGCAAAAGCTCGGATAAGGTGGCAGGCGGTGTTTGGGCATTGATAAGCGACAAGTATGCTTTATTCATATACAAAACTTTACCGCTCGCTATCTCCGACATCACGACATAATCCGAACTTTCATCCAGAATGCGTTTGAGCTTCGTGATTTCTTGGCGTTGGAAGTTTTGTTTGCGCTGTTCTCGCAAAAGTAACAATACGGCAATCACAAGAAGAATAAAACCCAGAGCCATCGCGACGACGAGAATTTGCTCCCGTTGTAATGCCAAACCTTGAGCTTCTTGTTCTTTCACGAGTAGTGTGCGTTCGTGCTCACTATGTTCGAGCTTGAGTTCTGCTTGCAGGCTACGTAAATCTTCGGTTCGCTCAAGAATGGCAACAGAATCTCGCACAGTGGCAAAGCGTCGTTGGTAGAAAAGTGCTTCCCGGTAGTTACCGAGTGCTTCGTGTATTTGGGCAATACGCTCATATGCTTGGTATTGTGCCGTGCGAAATTCAGCGGTCTTGGCTAACTCCAGACCACGATTTGCGTAGAAAAGAGCCTGCCGTAAATTGCCGGACTTTTGATATAAATGCGTAACATGAGCTAAGGAGAAGCCAGTCACGATGCCATTGCCAACTTGTTCACGATAAGACAAGCCCTCAAGTGCAAATTGCAAAGCTGTTGTAAGATTACCTTTGTTTTCGTAGCAGAGAGCAAGGCTATGAAGTGCCCAACCTTGTTGGGCGGGTAGTTTTATCATATTTGCAAGGGCAAGTGCTTGGTTATGATAGACCATTGCCGAATCAAATTGTTCTTCTTTGCGATACACTCGCCCAATCGCGTTATACGATTGTGCCATTAAAACCGTATCATGTCGTCGTTCAGCAACCGCTAAAGCTTGCCGAAGATATTGGAGCGCAGAGGTGTTTTCTTTTATATCATTCTTGGTAAAAAGCTGACCTGAGGCATGACCAATCGCATAGCTGGCACGGGCAAGGTAGGTAGTATCGTGGAGTTCCTCGGAGAGATGTAATAACTGAAATCCATATTTGAGCATTTTGTCGGGCTTGTCATAATGTATATATCCATTCACAAGAGCATTAAGCGCAATCGCCATCAAATGTTTGTTGGCAATATTTCTCTCTGCAATAATCTGTAGCTGCAAAGCGTAGAAAATGGCGCTATCCGGTTTCGCCTCCATATACAAACCGACAAGACGTTCCAATACGATTACCCGATTGGTATCATTCAAGGTATTCTTCAGCAGAACCTGTCGCAAACTATCTCTTTCGCTGGCATAAACAGCAGATGCGGAGAGAGCAGCAAAGAGTAGTCCGACACTGCAGAATCCCATTAAAGCATAAAGTACGTGTTGCCATTTAGCAAGGATATATTGTCGCGATAGCATGGATTTTTACAAATTTTCCCTTGAACTCAAGAATCAAGACTAGGCGCTCATAGCACGGCAATAAGGTGTTAAAGCAAAGCCACTACCCTTGTTATTTGCCGCAGACTTTTGTCTGGTGATGAGAATACAATCCTTTTTCCCACAGAAATTCATCAGGAGAGGTTACATACAATAGCGTGATTAGCCTCAGTAACTTAATGACAATCTATAAAAAAAACTACATCATTTTTTGCCCCGTGTTGGAGTTTGGTAACGAAAGTAATCGCATGAAGTTTTCGGGATTGCTAGAACACTCACGTCGTGGGGTAAGAAGTCGAAGCCCAACATTACGCTTGCAAGGTTGTATGCGGTTTCCATATATTCATGCCAGCATCACTAACGATGCTGCCAATCTACGAAGATTTGTCAATTGGAAAACCTATACTCACCGTAGTTTGCATCTTATCGCTTACTATATCAAAAAAGCCACCATAAAGAGCAATAATACAACGTGTAAGAGTTAATCCTAAGCCCGTGCCTTGTTGTTCAAAAAAATTTCTATCAAATTGTACAAAAGTCGTTAGTGGTTGTTTGAGCACTTGAATTTGTGCTTCAGTCATCCCGCGTCCCACATTTGTAATATCGACAATATACATTTCATCAACAACCCGTGAACTGATGCGTACCTTCGTTTGCATAGGCGAAAACATCAAGGCATTTAAGCAGATTTCGCTGATGGCTCTTTCGACATGGACTTGTTCAGCTCCAAGCGTTGCATCGTGAAGAACAATTTCCAAATCGTGTATCCGTGAGAAACCACCAGCAACCGACTCAACGACCTCACGCAAAAGGCTCTGGGCGTTTGTGAGAGGCTTATCGGCTACAATCGGTACAAAATCCGGCTTGTCCAAGCGCAAACGTACATCTCCGTAGAGCAAAAAGTTTTCGGTAATCCGTGCCAGACGGTGCGCAGAGGTAAGCACACATTCGTTGAGTTCGATGATTTCCGCTTTGCTGAGGTTCGCAATATCACTCTGAATAAGCGTTGCCGCCCCGATAATACCACTCAGGGGTGTGCGGAGTTCATGCGGAAGCACTGCCATCAAATGACGCTGTACCGTTTCAGTTTTTGCAGTAAGATTCATTTGCTGACGCTCATGCTTCTCCAACCGCGTATTGATGACCTTGACTAATTCCTCCAAATCCACAGGCTTCACTAAATAGTCATCCGCTCCCAAGAGCATACCGATGCGTATATCATTCGCACTACCTTTTGCCGTTAGAAAAACAACCGGAATGGTAAGCATCGTCTCCATAGTGCGAAGCGCTGTCAATAAAGCGTGACCATCCATATCGGGCATCATAATGTCGGAAACAATAAGGTCAGGTTTCTTTTCCTTGACAAGTGCTAATGCCTCTTTCCCGTTCTCAGCGCCGGTGGTCTCGAAGCCTTGTCTCTCAAGCATAAAGAGCATATTTTTTCGTAAGCGCTCATTGTCCTCAACAAGCATAATATTTTTTTTCATCACATTCTCCATTCGTTAGTGATAGGTTTTAGGACACCCAAGCTTACCAAGGTTGTCTCTAATTCTTCTGTTGAATAAGGCTTTGTTAGATATGCTTCACAATTTTCTTTGAAAGCGTGTAAATGAATTTTATTCTCCAAAATAAGAATTTTCATAGCCGCAACATTCGATAGTTCAATAGAGTGCATTTTTTTTTCGACAGCCTTCTAGTCAATTTGTGCCATAGTGATTGAAGGAACACAATACATTCCCAATGTTTATCCCAAAGAAGCAAGTAATGCTGAGGTTTGTTGGGCAAGCATACGCTTATGGGATTGAATTGGCATAAGAACTTCAGATTTGCTATCTACTGCTACCACTGTATTATCTGATGCAGGCGCATCAACGGTAAACTCTTGAATGAGCCTTTGAACAGCGAGTGTCATTTGGTTCAAGCTTTCTGAGGTTTGTGAAATTTCTTCGCTCACCGCAGCCGACTGTGCAATGACCATGGTCATCGTATCCATATTCGTAGCAATTTCCGCACTGGTCGCGTACTGCTCTTCGCTAGCTCCGGCGAGCTGCATAATAATGGCAGAAATTTCCTGGGTACGCTTGATAATTCGCCCTAGCGTATCGGAAGTTGCTCCCACTAGGGCTTGCGCGTTCTCGACTTCGCGCACACCGTTAGCCATCGTCATGGTGACATTGTGCGTATCGTTTTTAATTGTTCGCACCAAGCCGGATATTTCTTTTGTTGCCTTTTGTGTTCGCTCGGCAAGTTTTCGCACTTCATCGGCAACAACGGCAAAGCCGCGTCCTTGCTCACCTGCACGTGCAGCTTCGATGGCGGCATTGAGAGCTAGAAGATTTGTTTGGTCGGCAATGTCAGCGATAGCGTCTGCCATATCGCTAATTTGCTCACTGCTTAGGCTTAGATGCTCTACATCTTCGGCAGAGTGACGCACGATTGTACTGACGCTCGTCATTGCAGCAGTCATTTGTTGTAGTGTGATGCCTCCCTGCATTGCTTCTTTACTTGCTTCTTGCGATTGCTGCGCCACGAGCGCCGTGTTGCGAGCGCTTTCCTCAATCGTTTTTGCCATCTGTTCGCTTGCCACCGCAATGTATGAGGATTGCTGTTGTTGGCGCTGAATGCCTTGCGTCATGTGCTCAATACTCGTCGTGATTTGTGTGCTTGCACTGGCAGTAATTTCAGACTCTTCAATAATTTTGAGCATCATTCTGCATACGTTGTCTAATGCTCGGTTATATCCCTCAAAAAGCTGTCCAATATCATCTTGGCGTTTTGGAGTAAGGCGTTGTGTCAGGTCGCCACGCGAAAATTGTTCCACTGCCGCCAGCATTTCTGCCGCACTTGTTTGGAGATACTCACGCCCTTCCCGTATTTCACGAATTGCTTCATCTACTTTATTCTCTACACCTGCTTTTTCGGCGGCAAGTTCTTGTAGGCTGTTGCGAAGCGTTGTAATCATGTTGTTAAAAGAATGCGACAAATCACCGATTTCGTCATGCTGTGCATCATCTGTTTGTACCGAAAGATCTCCTTGTTCCACGCGCTGCGCCTCATTGCGTAAATGCAGGATACGATTTGCTATCAGTGAACCAAGCCGATTGGAAAGAATGATAATAAGCACCAGCACAAGCATCATCGCACCTTCTGCAACAACAGTATAAAAACTAATCTGCCGCTCTTCTGCTGCCAAACGCGCCACTTCAGCACTAACGGCATCGGAAACGTTCAAAATAGAATTGATTGCTTTTGTGGAGCGTTGTATCCATTCAGTTGTAGTGAGCGGGTATGTCGCAGCAGCCTTTCCAACACTATCGGTGCTTGCCTTATACACATTTTTGCGAGTTTCTTCAAATTCTGTAAGAAAAACTCGTTGCATTTCTTCAATCGAATTTTTGATTGCGGGCGTGACTGCCGGATTGAGACTGAAGGCTATGATGCTCTCGCAGTGTTCCTGCACAATACCGCGAAACTGCATAAGGCTTGCAAGCCTCTCTGCATCTATTGGCTTTCCCGAACCAATAGCAGTACCAATGTTTGCTCGCTCTCTTCCGGCAAACTCTCCGGCATAGAAAACGCTGTTTTTGATACTGCTATTCAATGCCAAAATAGTTTCCAAGCGATTTTCGCCAAGAAACATTGACGCGGCGGCTCTTTGTTCTGCCATAATCAATGCCGATTGCACCCCTATCCACTGTTTAATGAATGCTGCTTCAGGTGATGATGTCCCTAAATACTTGTCGTTGCTTGCGCGGAAGGCATTTCGTTTTTCTCTTGCTGCTTCTACGTTACGAAGATTTTCGGCAACAACGCTTTTTTGTACGGCTGCTTCACGAATATGTACTAGTGCCGAATCCATATATTTATCGCCACGCGTCCGTAGGTCTGCGATTGCTTTTAGTGTCGTTTGGTCTTGGGGATTAGAAAGTACGGATGCTGTAAATCCGCGTTCTTTTGCCTGCAATCCGGCGGCTTTGAGAATATAATCAGAGGCTTGGTTTGCACGTTCCAGTTCTTGTGCCCGCATATAGCGTTTATTTGCTGACCATAGCTCAAGCCCCATACCATACAGGGCAATAAGTATCAGCGGTATCACAATGATGGCAATCTTACTTTTTAATGGTCTATTATTAAGTAGAAGCACAAGGATGTTTCTACTTTTAGCGGCTTGTAAGGAAGAATGTATGCCGCCTGTCGGTGTAGATGATGAACTATTCATAATGACATGAGGTGTACGTGTGGTGAAATAGAAATTGTAAACTGCCCCAAATGGCTTCGAGCCAGTGGTGTTGGGGAAAAGAGAGGTATTCTGCTAAAATGTTGCCGTAAGCATCGCGTAACTCCAATATCCAATATCTCGCCCTAAACCCCGCGAAGCATTGGTTTCACGCATAATCTCGCCGGGTAAGAATGCCGACACACCCATTTGAGCTGTTAAGAATGAGGTAATTTTATAGTTGATAGTCGCGTCTATTTCTATGCCAATGGCTTTATTAGCAATGGAAGACGGAAAACTTTGGCTTTGCTGCGCCATGAAATAATGTCCCGCTAAATACAAATCTGTTTTGGTGTCAGGGGCGTACGTTATGCGGAGATAAGGGTCGAGCAGCCCAAAGTTCGTAATTGCCGGAGCGCGTCGTAGTCCTGCGCTGGGAAGAATAGTAAAGGGCAAAAAATCCATGTAACCGTAGAATTTATGTATCGTCGTCGTGAGATGGTTGAAGCTCTCGCTTTTGTTGGGTGTGCTGGTGTCATCACCGGTATAAAAATCTACTCCCACGCCTACCGAAGCGCTTTGTGCGGCACTGACAAAGCGTTTTCCGAAATAGCCCGTTATCAAGTACGCACCAATACTTGTGGTTTGCCCTAGAGAAGGGACATCATGCTTTGTTCCGAACTGATAAGCACCTTCAAATTCGTATTCCCAACCATCAATGCTGTTTTTTAGATACAGTCCCGCGGTGTATCTCTGAAACGTTGTCGAATCGCCCATTGCCGTAAAAGCTGAAGGGCGTACTTTTCGTTCTGCACGGTCGTGATAGAGATAAAAATTCAATGCTTGCTGCCAAGGGATAGTAACATCAATTCCCAAAAGCGCCTGTGGATTTTGGCGGTCGGCAGAGGTCATCAAAAGCTCGTCATTACCAAGCAGAAAGCCAAACCCGCGGGCTTGCCATTTATCAGTTGTCGTATAGATCAACGTAGCGCCATCGTAACTCCGCCCAATGTTGTGCCAATCCAATGAACCAATAAGTCGTTCATTATTTGTCGAGAATATTTGCCGACCAAGTTTAAGTGTCAGATTGGGCGTAAGGAAATTCCGCCATTCCAACCATGCTTGTCGAAGGTCGAGATTATCAGCGCGTCCATCCAGTGTACCGCGCCATGAGCCGTCTTGCTCTTCGCCAAAATTGCGCGAATCCTGAACTTGTGCAAAAGCGGTGATGTCCTCGCTCAAGAGCGCTTTTACACCGATTTGCGTCCGCAATAAGTTGAGAAAGAGGGGCTTGGCAGCAGCCTCAAAAAAACGTCCGTCCAGTTCACCGCGATAGCGAACTTGTCCACTCAACTGGAAAGAAGGATAAACAGGCTTTGGAGCAACCTCTTGTGCAGAAAGCGAGGTAGGCAATACCGACCAAAGATAGAAGCAAACGGCAATTGGTGTGAAAGATTGCAAAACAATCGCGTATGTGTAGCGTGTATATGTAGAGTGAGCAGTCATAAAATTTCTTCCCATGAATTTCTGAGGTTGATACGGTAAAAGCATTTGTTGTAAAAGGTGTTTCTTTACCGTAGTTGCTTCTTCAAAGAGTTTGCATTGACAGCTTTCGGTGCGTTGTGCATCGAATCGGAGGCAATAATAAACTTCCCGACCAATAATTGTAAATTTTGCGTGAGATAGCTGAGATTGGCAGAGGTTTGGGAGATATTTGCAGCTGCAGTCGAAGAGCGCTCGGCAGTGGTATTGATAGCATCAATACTGTGAGCAACTTCGTTGCTAGTGACTGCCTGTTGTTCGCTGGCAGAGGAAAGTTGGGAGACAATATCCGAGACCTGTGTGGTTTTAGAAATAATTTCATTCAGTGCGATAGAGGTTTGTTCGGCGAGGGTTCCGCTTTCTTCCACCAGCTTTGTGCCTTTGTTCATCGTGCTCACGACTTCACTCGTACTTTTCTGAATGCTTCGTATCATCGTACCGATTTCTTTCGTCGCTTTTTGTGTGCGCTCGGCGAGTTTACGCACTTCATCGGCAACGACGGCAAAGCCTCGTCCTTGCTCACCCGCACGGGCGGCTTCGATAGCTGCATTCAGTGCAAGAAGATTGGTCTGGTCGGCAATTTCTTCAATGACCGATACGATTTCCCCAATTTGCTCACTGGACTTACCAAGCGCCACGATACGATGTGCTGATTCTTGGACTACGCTGGAAACTTCCCCCACATTCTGAATCATGCCTTGTATAACCGAGCTACTTCTCCGTGCATCATCACTGGCTTGTGCGGCTTGGTGTGCAGCAAGCGATGCTTGATGAGTGGTTTCACCGATAACGACCGTCATTTGCTCCATCGCAGCAGCGACATTGCGGGTTTGAACGGATTGCTCTCGAATATCGTTCATCGTTTGTTCTGTTGTAAGATAAATATCCGCGCTTGATTCGGCGGTTTCTTGCACTGCATCAACGACCTGAGCTACCATCTGACGGATGTTCTCCACAGCAGCATTATAGCCATCGAAAAGGTGACGAATATCATCCTGCTTGTCTGAGTGTATCTGCTGCGTGAGGTCGCCCGCGGCAAGGCGCTCTACACTGCGAAGAATTACTTGCACATTCTCTGCGAGGTATTGCTGCTGTTCGCTGCTACGATTGGCAAATGTCTGTGCCTTTCGAGCCATTTCCTCCGATTCGTTTCTGCTTTGGTCAACGTTCGCGACAAGTTCACGGATTTTTCCCACCATTGTATTAAAAGCATTCGCAAGTTTGCCAATATCATCGCTGGAAGAAATAGAGACCGTTTGTGATAAGTCTCCTTCGCCAACTCGTGCGATAGCTTCAGCAAGTGTTTTAATGGGTAATGCAACCGAGCGAGCGAGTAACCATGCGGCACATAGACCAATGAAAAATGTAATAGCCGCAAACCCTAAGCCTGCCCAGAACGTTCCAGCGACGCGGTCTCTTATCGTTGTTTTACTGCATCCCACAATCACATCGCCTTTGAGGTCTTCCGTATCAAGATGGCGCTTAATAACGACGAGCGAATCAGCTTTTTCCAACGCCTCGCTGTAGGCAAAGCCTTTAGGGTGAGCAGCAAACGTCTGACCATCGCTGACAATGGCAATAAAGCTCACACTAGGATCATTTTTCACATAGTCTAGCACTTTCCCAATGGAGGACATATCTCCGCTGTTTAAGCCAATAGTAATTCCTAAATGCACGGTCTCACCAAGCGAGGTGACCTTTTGCTGAAATTCACTAGTGAGTGCAAGACGTTGCTGATAAGGAATGTATAACAATATAAAAAGTGCAAGTAGGCTGACAATTGCCGTTACGGTCAATTGAATTTTGTTTTGGAGTGAGAGCTTCATAGTAAATAATAATAAGATGGATGTAGAATAGCGTGCCGAATAGCGTGCCGAAGCGTGCCGAAATCAAACTGTACTTTCATACAACAGAATAGTCTTTGAATTCAAGCCCCTCAATCAAGTTGTTTTTTTCCATCAATCGTAATAACCTTAACGCTGCTGTTGACTGCAGAACTACTCACAAAACCTATTGCACCTGGCGTTTTAGCGACAAAGGCAAGGACATCATCTTCATTATCAAATGCTACGGGTGGCTTCAGACCGTCGTTCATCATGCGCTTCAAGATTGCAGATTGGCATTCAGTATATTTTTTGCCAATTGCTCCGTAGAATTTTTTTCGAGAATCCGTATCCGACTTATACGTTACAATCGTAATATTTGACCCACTAGCGAATTTTGTCATATCACCAGTGTATATATTTTTCATATCGGCGGTAGAAACGTTATTGATGGCATTAGATTTATGAACAATTACTGCTACCTGCGCCAAAGCAAATATCGGCATTGTAACCAAAACAACTATAAGCGAAGCAATAACGCGAAATATCATATTCATGGACGTAACTCCGTAAAACAAAGTAGAAAAGAAGAGTGAATTAGAATGATACAACGCATCCTAGTGCAGCAGAGAAATACGCCGGATTTTCTACACCTGAAGCCAGATGATAGTTTGCTTGCGCTTTCACAATCACTTTGTCGACAGGACGGAAATTGATGCCACCAGCCAATCGTAACGCAGGATTGTTCGCATAGCGAGCACCTATTTCGTTGGTGCGGTAAAAATCGAATCCTGCAAAAGCCAGCCATTGATCTGTAAAATCATATCCCAACGATACGTAAGCAAATTGATTGACAGCACCACTTTGATAGTTTCTGCTGTTGAAACCTGTGGTTCTAGGAATTGCCTCAAAATTTTCAAATGCTTGAATAAATTCACCAATAAGATTCAGATTACCGAACTCACCTTTAATATCGCCAGCAAGCAGCGTTAGGTTTGTTTGCGCAACGGAATCTCTGTCTCCAATAAGATTTGTTGCGGCAGACAACCCCAAGGTGATGTTGTCTGTCCGAAGAGCGACACGCGCACCAAACGTTTTTGTGCTGCTGAGATCAAAACCGTTGAGAATACGGCGGTCAGTATTGCCAATATAGCCAGTGTAATCAAGTTTTAAGCCATCTCCAATCCGTAGAACACCGGACGCAGAAAGATTGCCAAACTCCGCCCGCACTGCGCCAATACCATCAGTTGCACTCGGCTCTTCGTAGGGAAAGGGACGCTCAATAAACCAATACAAGTTTGGACGCGAGTGGATATTATTAAAACTAGCAAACGGCAGAAGAATTTGTCCGAAGCGTAAACCGAAAGCATCACTTGGCCGCCATTCTATCCATAATTGGTGTAAAAATGGCTGAATATAATCGCTTGTAGAATTGATGCCTTGCTGAAAACGAAAATCGTTTTGCACATAAAATTCAGCCAGATACTTCCATTCCGAACTAATGTTTCCTGCAAGAAAAAGATTGAACTGGACATTAAAGGTATTAGAAACCGCGCCACTGCCCACGGCTGGTTCTCTATTTGCGCCAAATATTCGATAATCAGCCGTTGCAATACCGTAGATATTGGGCTTATAGTCATCGTCCTGTGCAAAGACAGGCGAAGCAAATAGCGCTACCAACAAGAGTGCGAATAGAAAGATGTAATTTTTCATACGAGGGTGTTTAAAACGAGCGTTGCAAAAATTGAATTGTAAGGCGAGAGCAGTACAAGAAAGGCTAAATGCCCTCGCTACTCTATTTTAACTTGTAACCACTATCTTTGGGAGAATTTCCGTCAATAGTCACAACTTTTACGCTACCATCAACCTTATCAGCACTGATAAAGCCGATTGCACCGCTTGTTGAGGCTACAAATTTCAGCATATCTTCGTCGCTGCGCTGAAGTTTTGGAGCTTCTTTAATTTGTCCGCGAAAGATCTTTTGAATCCACGTTTTTTTTATGCCGTCGTTGGGCATTTCATACACGAGACTATTAAACTTTGTGGCTTCCGGTTTCTCGTATGCTAGAGTTGCCGCCGCAACACGTTCGTTATTTTTCCAAAACTGACTTTCGAGTTTGAAGTATGTTTTGAGTTCTGCCATAGAAAGATTACTAACAGAAGATGATTTATTGACAATGACGGCAATTGTTTGTGCTGCAACGGAAGGAGTAATTCCATACACCATCACAGCAATAACACAAGGAAGTATGAGATTTTTCATAGATTCTGGTTTCGATTGGAAGATGAAGAAAATTCCTAGAATGCAACGGCGAGTTGACCGGCAAAAACATTATAGGGCGCGACAGTTGAATTTTGTGGTGTAACAAACTGCATCTGTACTTTAGCCAAAATGTTAGGTGTAAGGGAATACTGCAGCCCAATTGTAATGTCCGTGATTGCATCATTATCAGTCTCTAGATTGGGGTCATAGCTATTAAAAATAGCATACGGCGTTAGACCAGTCTCGCCAATGTTGTAATTCAACCAGCCGTAATAACCCATGTATCGCTGAAACTGTCCTCCTATTGGCTCTTTTTTTACCGCATCTACTTTTTGACTATTAGCCAAAAGTAACTCACTGAAAAACTCAAAACCTCCGGCTTTGGCGGTTAATTCAAATGCACCGGAAACATATTGTGCATTGAAAGCATTTCCGCCGATATTGTCGGAATAAAAGGAACTGCCAACCTTTATCTCAGGAATCGGTGCTACTGCAAAACGCCCCCCATAACCTTTGAAACCATCACGGTCAAATTCATGCGCATCTTGTCCGCGTCCATTGGCAATATATGCATCATATTCAATTTGCAAACTTCCAAAGGATGGATTTCCAGAAAGCCAAAAACCTGTCGAATACTTTGCATATCCACGCTGTGAACCACCCGGTGTAGGCTTTGTACCATGTAAAGAAGTTGGAAGAAATACTCCTGTGCGAATCGCTGTTGCGTCAACAACGAGATTCCACAAACCAAAAGGTGTAAGAAATTTCCCTGCTCGAAGTCGTAGTGCGTCTGATTGTTGGTATTCAATATATGCACGCTGAATATAGAATTTACCTTGTGCCAAACCATCTTCATTACTTGAATATCCATGCTCAAATTCAGGCTCCGCAAACACTAAAAAATTGTCCGAAAGCTCATAAATAAAAATAAGATTCATATGTGCTTGGTCGAATCGAACTGCATTTTGCTGACCTTGCTGCGTTGAAGCAACAACATTCAAATCAAACCAGCCGTATGTTCGGAGTTTCGATAATAAATTATTATCCTGTGCCCAAACGCTTGAACTATGCAGTATCGCGAGTAAAAAACCAATATAAATGCTACGATAGCGAGTAATAAATAGCATAACTATACTCCAATTGAATGTGATAAAGAAAGGACTAAAGAATTATTTTCACCTACATCAAACCTATTGACCAAATGTTGCAATCCCTCTGTCAAACTGCGTAAACTCTCAGTCGCCCGAGCTATTTCACTCAAACTTGCCGTCGTTTCGTTTACCGATGACGATACTTGCTCCACACTTTTGGCAATTTCTTCTGCCGTGGATGATTGTTGGTAGAGCGCATTTGCCGACCCCTCCACCATGGATTCCACATCGCGCGAGCCGTTGACAATGCCCGTCAGCGATACTCCTGCTTGCTTGGCAAGTGCGAGACCATCGCGTACTTCGCTGTTGCCACGTTGCATACCCATCACGGCTTGGTTCGTATCGTTCTGGATTTGCTTAATCGTTTGACTGATTTGTTTCGTTGCTTGTGCTGTGCGCTCTGCGAGCTTGCGCACTTCATCAGCTACCACCGCGAAGCCGCGTCCTTGGTCACCAGCCCGTGCGGCTTCAATTGCAGCGTTCAGAGCAAGAAGATTCGTTTGGTCGGCGATTTCTTCAATGACTTGTACGATTTCGCCAATCTCTGTGCTGGAGTTACCCAATTTTTCAACAACTGTCGAAGCACTGCTGACGACATTTGCAATTTCCTCAATCTTTTTCACCGCCGCATCCACTACCCGTGCGCCTTCGGTGGCGTTCGTACCGTTTTGTTTGGTGATAGTGTTTACTTGTGTGGTTTGACGGGAATTTTCACTGGTAGCACGTGCCATTTCCTCAATCGAAGCAGCAATTTGGTGTACCTGTGCGGCTTGTTCTTCGCTGGTTGCTGCCATTTGCCCGGAAGCTGAACTAATGTGTGCAGCAATTGTGTTCGTCTGTTCCACATTGTGAATCACCTGCTGCACCAAATCGCGTACCGATGCGACGCTACGATTAAAACCCGTAAAAATCTTAGAAATATCATCTTCGCGACCACTCGGTGCGACTTGCACGGTCAGGTCGCCGAAAGCAAAGCGTTGCATTGCATCAAGGATTTGGCGAGAGCTTTCTTCGAGATAGGCTTGCTGTTCTTGGATTGAACGAAGGTTCTCAGCATCTTTAAGACGCGTTGTTTCTTGCTCAATCTTAAGAGCGAAAATGGCTTGGTCAAATTTGGTTTGCGTTTCATCACGCTCTTGCTCAATACGATTAAGAGCAATATTTTTCGAGTTTTCAAAGGTGTTGGCAAGGACTAAAATAAGTGTCAACAGCCCCATAGAAATAAACGAAAGAACAGCAGCAATTAACGTTGGGTTTGCTGGTGGTGGTGATGCTTTCATTGCTCCTTGAGCAGTGAGTATACCCAGTATTGTTACAAATACACCAATGGCGGAAATAACAATTATTCCTCCCAAACGCCCCGAAACAAGAACCGAAATTAAAATCGGCAGCGTGAGCCACATCATAAGTGGCGAAGCAAAACCTCCACCTGAAAAAATGAGTATTGATAAAACGGCGGATATGAGAAGTCCTAAGTAAATACCTGTTGCTCTTACCGAACCACTCATTCGGAGCAAAGGTATCGTCGCAGCGTATAATATCAAGGCAACAAGCATAACCACGAAGTTTATCATTTGCACTCGTGGGTCGTTTCCTGTAAAAGTGGCTGGAAAATAAAAAATTTGATTTCCGACCAAGATAACAGTAATAAGCACCAAGAGCCGCGCTCGGCGGTACTCGTCGGAATCTGGTTGTTGTTGAATGCGGTCGGGGATATAGCGGGCGCAAAGACTCGCAAAAAGTTTTTTAACCATGATGGGATTCCTTATTGAAAAATGGTAAAGTGAATATTGTATGCAAGCCTCTTCCAGACTCCATTTAGCAATGTTTAGCAGTGCATTTTTTGTATAAGAAAGCCGATGTACCTACCTACACGACAAGAATCTTTATGAGAGTACAGACCAAACTTGGTAGCACAGACTGAACGCTGCACTACGTCTTTCATGTCGTTATGAGATGGTTTTGTGTAATAGCGTGTTAGACCAAACTTGTCATTTCGTGAAGACTATTCCCAGTGGGTTTCTACCGAGTGATTCCCCCTCTCGGTCAATTACCCCTTTGACTCGGTGAATGAACCCGTGAATCAGCGAACATACGAAAGAAAATATGCCTTATAGCTCTTTGAGACCCGTATTTGCTTACCGTCACGCATATTGAGAACGATATTTTTATTTTCATAGTGCCACGAATAAATAGCGTGGAAATTCACAATAGTAGATCGGTGAACACGAATGAACCCCTGCGGAAAGAGGCGTTGCTCCCATTTACCAAGAGTACCGAAGGTCAAGTATTCTTTACCGACACTTGTAACGAAAAGTGTATAATCATCTGCACCCTCCAAATAGAGTACATCTTTTCGCGCATCCAGCATAATATTTCCTTGTGTCGCGCTTGATATGGTGATGTAGTCAGTTTTTGGCACATCTGCTTCTTTAGCGCTGACAATTGGTGCACTGGCGGAAACGGAGGTAGAACTATTACCAATGGTCGTCTGAAGCGAAGAAAGGCTGCGTTGATATTCCTGTTCCAGCAACTGATTCTTCTGCTCGCACTCATGCAAAGCCTTGACCAGTGTACGCTGTGCGGCAACATCTGTTAATCGAGTAATTTCCGAAATCTGTATTTCGCTTTGATGCAATGCCTTTTGCATTTTTTTGTTTTCACCAATGTCTATAATGACCATCTCACACGATTGTCTGTCTTCGTACAGCGTAGCGTCAAGGCGTACCCACAATGGTTCTTGCTTTGCTGAAAGCAGCATAATTTCACACGAACGTTTATTCAGCCCGCTACCAGAAAAAATACTTGTCCATACATCGCTCAAATGTGAACGAGATTCTTCAGAGACCAAAGGAAGAAATCGCTTTTCGACAAGCTCTTCTCGCTGAATGCCAAGCAACTCTGCAAAGGCAAAGTTTGTCTTGAGAATTCTTCCATCCTCGCGTGCAATAGTGCAGTATCCAACGGGAGCATGGTCGTACAGATCATTGTAGAGTTTGATATAACGCTGAAGTTGCGTTTCGATTTCAGTTTTTGCTTCACGCAAGCTATCAACTTGTATTTCAAGTTCTATCGTACGCACGTGGAGTTTTTGAAGATGATCTTGAATATCACCACCAATATGCTCTGGCTCTGGCTCGTATAAGGGATGTTTTTGTTGAGAGAACTGCTCTTTTACCTTCCCCGATACTTTACTCTCCTGTGACAGTTTCTTTTGCTTCATAATGATTTCCGTCCAGAATTCGAGTGGTACTTTGTAGCTTCAAAATACCAAATTCCTGTCGTACTTGATTCAAGCGAACCAAAGATTTTTTAGCACCATTTTACAAACTGAGCGCTCGACGCACTGCATCACGATAAGTAGGACCAACTCCCCAGCGTGTTCCGTCGCGCATTATGGCATGATAACTCCCGTCTTCGTGCTGTTCCAATGAATTCAGAAAAGAAACGCGAACGATTGCCGAGCGGTGAATTCGCAGAAACATCGCCGGATCAAGCCTAGTTTCAAGCGCAGAAAGTGTCTCTCGGAGCAGATAGCGGGCTTTGCCGACGTGAAAAACAGCATAGTTCCCTTCTGCTTCTATCCAATCAATGTCTGGCGTAGCAACAAGGCTGATTTTGCCCCGTGATTTGAAAACAAATCGTTCCTCAAATCGAAGATTCGACACTTGTTTTTGACTTTGCTCCTCAACGACCCGCCATGTTAGTTCCTGATAGCGCCTAGCGGCAGCCGCTACGGAAATTGTCTCTTCCACACGCCGAAGTGCTACCGAAAAGCGCTCATAATCAAAGGGCTTGACGATATAGTCCAGAGCATTTTCCTGAAAAGCAGCAACAGCATAGTGGTCAAACGCGGTTACAAATACCACCAATGGCGGAGTTTCCGGCAAAAGATGCGATTCCCCAAGCAAACGCAACACCTCAAAACCGCTCATCTCCGGCATCTGCACATCCAGAAATATCACATCCAAAGCCTGTTCGCCAATGACGGTGAGCGCTTCCATGCCATTGGCACATTCGGCAATAATTTCCACTGCCCCGTAGTCCTCAAGGAAACGGCGTATTTTGGCGCGTGCAAGGCGTTCATCGTCCACAATAATTGCGCGGAGCGGTTTGGGCATAGTCCTAGGTTACTTCTTGTCGGAAATTTGATAAGGAATTGTTACCACGACAGCAAAGCCTCCCCCATCAAGCACTCCATAATCCAACGTATATGCGCCTTGATAGAGCTTTTCCAAACGGGAACGGGTATTCGACAAGCCAATTCCTGTGCTTGTATCGTTGGGTTTGACGCTTGGTGGAGCAACGGCTGTCTGCAATGCAGAATGCTGGATTACAGAACGATTGCTCACGCTTAATTGAACGAATTTGCCCCGCCGTGCGGCACTGATGCTCACTGTGCCACCGACTGCAGAAGGTAGGATGCCATGCTTGAGCGCATTTTCCACGAGCGGCTGCAAAATAAATGTTGGCACAGAAGCGTTCAGCGCTTCCTGAGCAATATCCCATTCCACACAAACGCGCTCCTCAAAGCGCATCTGCTCAATATCCAGATAACGCCTCACAAACTCTAGCTCCTGCCGAAGCGAGGTGCATTGCGCCAGAGGAGCATTCAACGTCAACCGCAAGAACTCTCCCAGCCGCACCAGCATCGTATCGGCACGGCGAACATCCTCGTACAGCAACGAGGATACAGAATTGAGTGCATTAAAAAGGAAGTGTGGATTGAGTTGCATTTGCAAGGCATGAAGCTGCGCCTGCGCCAGTTGTGCCTCAAGCAAAGAGGCTCGCAAGGATTGGTCGCGGAAAGCATGGTAATAGGCAAGCGCATTCGTGCCGCCCAAAATAAGCCAGTACAAAACCACTGATGCCGTGAAGCCCGTTACAAACATAAGATGGTTTACCAATTCTTGCATCGGCGATAGTAATACTCGCAAGGGGAAAAATATCGGTACGAGAATATAGACAAGCGCAACCGTGCAAAGTGCCGACATAAAAGCAAATGCCAGACTAAGTACCCCATGCACCATAAGCTGCTTCGGCACACCACCCAAACCGTGTGCAGAAGCGTTTCCGGCTTGAATAGGCAGCAATCGCGCAAAGTGGAGCGCAATAGGAATCACGAGTGCCCAAGCGATGCGGCGCGTGGATTCGCCCGGCAAGTACGTCCAGAAAGCCACGTTCAGACTTTGCGACGACGAGGAAGAATTTGCCGAAGAAGTAGCTACATATTGCCAAAAGAACAGCGTATTCAAAAGTACCGCAGTTACGGCGCAGAAAAGGAGAATCCCTACCCACTGCCAAACGGGGAGCTTCCACGTGGGAATGTATCTAATCAAGAGCGATTTAGACTCCACAGATTTCTTTTCGTAAGCCATACACTTGTCATGCTGCTTTCTTACGGGGTTTACCTTGTGCGGGTTCTTTGGTCTTCTTCGTTTGGGAAGATTCAGACGTTTTCTTTTTTGTTGACGGCGTTGCAACTTCGTCCACTTGAAAAGCGCTTGCCCACTCCGCCATAGATTCCATCACCGTTGTCAGTCTATTTCCCCTATCGGTCAGCGAATACTCTACTTTCGGCGGCACCACGTGAAACACCTCACGATGAACAATACCGTCGCTTTCAAGTTCCCGTAACTGCTGCGTGAGCATCTTGTGTGTTATATCCTGAAGCGCAGTGCGCAGTTCGCCATAGCGCTTCGTACCCTGCTGAAGCTGCCAAAGAATGAGCAATTTCCACTTTCCACCCAACACATCCATTGTTAATTCCATCGGGCAGAAAAAAATCTTCTTGTTAATTTGAAATTTCATCGGCTGTTACTCCTTGATTTTATCCAATACTCTCTTTTCTGTGTGTTTATTACTTTTAAGTGCATACTTGCCTGTAACAAATATAAGGTTTATTTTTGAAGCATCAAATTTTTCTCACATCCTTTTACCAAATTTTTGAGAGTATTTATGTACACTATTCTTGGCGCAACGGGCAATATTGGCAGCAGAGTAACCGAAGCCCTTCTTGCAAAAGGCGAAAAAGTCCGCGTGATTGCTCGCTCGGCAGATAAACTACAACGGTTCGCTGCACAAGGTGCAGAAATTTTTGCGGGTGATGCCAACGATACGGCGTTCCTGACACAAGCATTCACGGGTTCAAAAGCGGTGCTCGTGATGGTTTCCACCGGATACACTGTGCCAGATGTTTCGGCGGAACAAAATGCACTTGGCGAATCTATTACTGCTGCCATCAAAGCCTCCGGCGTGACATACGTCGTGAACATTAGCAGCGTCGGCGGACACACCGAGGAAAAGACTGGCGTTGTGGCAGGTTTGGCACGTCAGGAAAAGCGCTTGAATGCGCTGGAAGGTGTGAACGTCCTGCACTTGCGCCCGTCCTATTTCTTTGAGAATCTTTTGGGAAATATTGGTATGATTAAAGGCATGGGTATCAACGGTAGTGCAATCCAGGGCGATGTCGCCTATCCGCTCGTGGCAACAAAAGATATTGCTGTGGTGGCAACGAAAAAGCTGCTTGCGCTTGATTTTACGGGTAAATCCGTGCTACCGATTTTGGGTGCAAAAGATTATTCCATGAACGAAATCACCAAAGCGCTTGGCGCTGCCATCGGCAAACCGGAATTGAACTACGTCGCCTTCCCCTATGACCAAGCGAAAGTCGGAATGGTACAAGCAGGTTTGTCCGAAAGTTTAGCCGATGCTTATATTGCAATGTCAGAAGGTATCAATCTCGGCGTTTTCAACCACGAAACCCGTACCGCCGAAAGCACCACGCCGACAACAGTAGAAGAATTTGCAGCGACGACGTTTGCACACGTGTATAATGCCGGATAAAACCGAGTGAGACCGCCTTACAGCAAACACAAAAGCCTCTTTCCCTTACGGAAAAGAGGCTTTTATGCGGTTCATAGTGATTTTATCTGCGTTTCACCCAAAAGCGTTATGATAAAACAATGCAAGCATTTTTCTTAGTACGATACACCAAGCGTTCCACGGTCAACGTAGTAGAACTGGCTGCTTCCGCCGCTTCCGCTCCATGTACTGACGCTAAAGGGTCCGGCACCAGTCGTGGAGCCGTTAATTTTATAGACCGAAACAGCTTGACGACTGCGGTACCAATCCAAGGAGCTACCGGAAATACAACGCTCCGGTGTTGACGTAGTGGTACGCTGACGCAAGAAAAACGCCGTGCCATTGCCATACACACGGGCGCTACCATTTTGGTCAATACACACAGCAGTTTGTTCGTCCACACCGATACCTTTAGCCTGTACGCCATAATCTTTGCTTAGGCGAGCCAAAAAGGTCACAAGGCGACCACGACGGTCGGGGTTATTGAAGTGCGTATCGGTGATGGTGTTGTCAAGAAAAGCATTATTCAAAAAGTTATTACGCCCAATAGTCAGGAGCGAGTTATACGGATTGGCAAGTGCTTGAGCGCTTGTAATCGTGCCATTGACAGCCGAGAAATAGTTTTTGCCCTGAATAGCGCAGCCCGCACTTGTACCGCCAAGCGGGACTTTTTTCGTATTGATGAGGTAGTTCAAAGCATCTTCCACGCGCGTTCCTTCCCAGAAGTTCACGTAGTTTGCTTGGTCGCCGCCAGCGATAAAGACTGCCTCAGCGTTCCGAATTTTCTGCTCCACCACAGGGTCATTCGCATCGGCGCGAGAAGCAATGATGAGTGTTTCACAAGAATTTACGCCACCAAGTTCGCTATACACGTAGGAATTATAACCATCGGTGCCGGCAGCACGAAGAATCACAAAATCTCCGCCACCCGATTTCGTAATCATCCACCGAAACGCCTCGTCAACATCCGTGCCGCCGCCCATCAGCACTGTGCCGCCTGAGGTGGTGCGTGTTACGTCGGCAGCATCACCAACGATAAAACTTTGATATGCCTGCAAAGAGGCTCCATCTTTACCCGAACCGA
This sequence comes from Ignavibacteria bacterium, assembly GCA_014654705.1. GTDB lineage: Bacteria > Bacteroidota > Ignavibacteria > Kapaibacteriales > UBA4661 > PH2015. Next base: position 190,064 of record JACVZY010000081.1, on the reverse strand, counting down.
CCGATGACACCGCAACCGATTCCGGCGCGATTGCCTGTTCAACAATAGACGACGTGCAAGCCGACAAAACGACAACCGAAAACGCACATAGCGCACCAAGTACTCTGGTGGAATTCATAACTCTCTCCGAAGCAAAAAATGGGAAGGAAGGTAATTGTAAGCAAAATCACATCAACAACTTATATCGAACACACAACTCTCTGAACAGCGATAATTTTGCCTACAACAAACATAGCAGAATTTTCAATTTACGCCAAGAAAAAAGCACAAATATTTTATTTTTTTTAACAATACGTTCTTTTTTTTGAAATATCTCCAAAAACAACCCTCTTTTTCGCTTTCTTGTACTTGATTTTGTAACTGAATAGTAATATCAGCAACGACACATCTCCATCAGCGCCTTGAGAGCTATTTCGCATTCTTTCGGTGCTTCCAGCATTCCCACATGACCTACCCCTGAAAGCAAGCATACAAGCGACTTCTGAGGCATAGTACAAACAGGCAACATTGCCTCAACGGGAATAATTGCATCGCTTTTACCAAGGATAAAAAGTGTCGGTACTGGGATTTCCTGCAAAACAGCACTTGTGTCCTCACGGTCGCGCATAGCACAATGCCCTGCTATCATGCCGCTTTCAGGAACCTGCACAAGAATACTTTGCAAATGCTCCACTATGGCGGGTTTGGCGGTATATATCTCTTTTGCAAACATTCGCCCCAGCAATCCTTCTACTGCTTCAGATTTACCGCCGCTTTGAATGGTTGCTATGACCTTTTCACGATTCACTTTTGCCTCCGGCGCATCCGCAAAAGGGGTTGCGTGGAAAAGGCACAACCCTGCAATCTGCTTTGGATAATGCTTCAAGCACTGCATCGCCACCGCCCCGCCCATCGAATGTCCTGCTATTACTGCTTTGTCAATACCACAAAGCGTAAGAAGTGTCATGACACTATCCGCCATATCCCGAATTGTGCAGTTCGTACCCGCAGGCAGAGGTGAATCAGGATTATGCCCGGGCAAATCCATCACCACAACACGATACGACACAGCCAATTTTTCAGCAAATCCGTCCCAAAAGTGCAAATTTTCGTACAGCCCGTGCAGCAGAACAAGTGTGCCCCGCTTGGCATTCTCAGCACCAAGCACTGCAAAGCGTGATATGAAGTGTTGATATTGAAATGATTGTATGTTCATGGTTAAATTCTGTAAAGATTGAATTTGTTGGGATTAAAGAAAATTTATGCCAAAATTGCAGGTTTGCACACGCACAAAGACATCACCCAAAAACCGCATAAAAACTCATTCCAAACAGCAATAGCGCGACCAATCCGCCCGCAAGCGCCAGCCAAAGCGGATGCCTGTACGCGCCCACAATCTCACGCTTGTACGCCGCCACAAGCATAAGCACAAGTGCAAAAGGAACCACAAATGAGTTCGCCAGTCCTGCAAATATCAGCACTTGAACGGGCTTTCCAAAAATGAGAAACACAGTTGCTGAAAGTACGATGAATCCGACAACAACATATTTCTGATATTTCTCAAGCGTAGGCGAAAGCGTTCGCACAAACGACACCGACGTATAAGCCGAACCCACAATAGAGGTTATCGCTGCCGACCACATCACCACGCCAAAGAGCTTCATTCCAAGGCTTCCCAGCGTCAGCGAAAAAACCGATGCGGCAGGATTGCCGGCATCAAAGACTCCACCGCCACTGACCACGCCCAGCGCTGCCACAAAGAGCAAACACCGCATACACGCCGTCACGATAATGCCCGCCGTAGCGCTCGCCGTCACGCGCGGAATCGCCTCCGCTCCTGTAATTCCTGCATCTACCAGCCGATGACCGCCTGCAAAGGTGATATACCCGCCGACAGTACCGCCGACAAGCGTCATCGTCGCCAGCACATCCACTCGACCCGGCATAAAAGCATGAGTGAGCGCTTCCCAAAGCGGCGCTTTGGCTATGACCGCCACATACAGCATCAGCAAAAGCATCACGCCGCCCATGACCTGCGCAAATCTGTCCATTGCCTTGCCCGCTTCCGGCAGAAGAAAGAGCGCTGCAGCCATCGCAGCGCTGATGACGGCTCCCGTCTCAACTGAAATACCCGTAGCACTCATCATTCCCAAGCCCGCTCCTGCCACATTGCCAATGTTGAAAAGAAAGCCCCCCATCGCAACCACCAGCGCCAAGACAAGACCACTTCCCGGCACGACTTTGTTTGCAATATCCTGCGCCCTCATACGCGATGCCGCAATGACACGCCAAATGGTAAGCTGCGCAGCAATATCAAGAAACGTTGAAAGTGCAATAACAACGGCAAAATCTGCTCCGAGTTTTTGCGTAAAGACAGCAGTTTGCGTCAAAAAACCCGGACCAATCGCCGAGGTTGCCATGAGAAATGCCGCTCCCGCCAGTGCGGTTGTGCGGGACGTGGTAGAATTGTTCTTCATGGAATTATCAAGGAAGCAGTCATCGGATAATGACAAAAGAAGTGACTTGAGAGGTAGCGTGAGAAATACTTCCAGTCTGAACTCGGCAGAAATACTGACCGCTCGGCAGCCCACTAACGTCAAGCGTTAATAACTGAGAACCGCTTGGTAATGCGTCATGCACAGTAGTCTGCAATAATTCCCCGCGCCGCGTAAAAATTTCACACGTTACCGACGTTGGACTAGAGAGCGCTATTGAAAGAACAACGTGATTTTGTGCGGGATTTGGAGCAAGGGTCAGCGTGCGAGGTTGAGAAAGACTGCGCTCGCCATCAAGCAATGAAGGTAATAAAGACAACTGTTCTGAAGCACTTTGCTCTGAAGCGATTTGCTGTAAAGCGCTTTGCTGTACAGCAGCTTTAGTGCGTGCTTTTGAGCGATTGAGGCGGAAAATACCGTGACTGCTGAGTGCAAGCGCTTCATTATTCGATGCAACAACAATATCGGTCAGAAGAAAATTCTGATGAGCAGGAAAGCCGTTTTCAAGCCGTTCCCACGACAAACCACCGTTTGTAGAATTCCAAGCTATACTTCGCGCCCGTCCGCTTGTCGTATCCACGCCAAGAGCAAGAACGTCACCATTTGGTAGGCTGCGAAGCGTGTACACATCAGACAAAGCGATTTTTTGCTTTCCAAAAGAACGCCCGCCATCGCTAGAACGGAACAAACCAACATTGCGTATGTTCAGCAAAACCGTACTCGCCGAGCTAAACGCAAACTCGCTTGCGCCCTCAAAACGACCACCGGTGCGGAATGGAAGTCCTTCCACCGCCGTCCAGGTCAGCCCATCATCGCCGGAGCGCATCACAGGAGAGCCGCTTAGCAAGAGCGTTCCCGTCGTGGGATGCACCGCAAGTGCCTCCGGCACTCGCCCCACAGGGAGCGTTTGCCATGTTTTGCCGCCATCGCCGGAGCGATACAGCGTTGGGCGCTGAAAAGCAGCATCGCTTGCAAACAAGAATCCACGAGAACTTTGGACGATGCCGCTCATTGCCACATTATCCGGCAAGCCGCTTACAACCACCATTTGCCACGTCAAGCCGCCGTCGTATGATTCCACCACGTGTGTAGGGCGCAGTCGCTGCTGCGTTGTGTCTTGAGCAAAAAACGTCAATGTAGTGCTGGCATTATTACCCACTGTTCCACTTGTACCCACAATGCAAGGCAATATGCGCTTTGTACGAAAGTCTTGAAACCACCGAATCCCACGCGGCAGCATAAAACCGACATTCGACCACGTTACGCCCACATTCCGCGAACGCAGAATTCCGTTTGCACTCAACGCAAGTATCGAAGAGTCCCGCGTTGGAGCGAGAGTCACTGCTTTTACTGAATCCACTGCCCGATAGAACCACGTGCGCCCGGAGTCCGCAGAAAACCACGAGTTTTCAATTGTCATCCACCGTGCAAACGTCTGCACGGTACTGAATATTTTCGCCAATCCGTCGTCGCACGGTTTCCACGCAAAGCGCTTATATGCTAGTGGTTCAAAGGGACTCGGCTTGGTGACACTTATTTCTTCGCCACAGACCACACCGAGCTCGGTTGCGATGTACAATCGCAGCCCCAGCCGCGCAAAACCGACAATTTTGCGTGTACCATTAAACGGTGAATCAAGTACTTTGCGCCACACACTATCTTGCCGCACAGCAACGCCGCCGCTCGTTACGGCTATGTCGTACCCGTCTGGCATCCTCACTGTTGCTTGTGTGACCGTTGGCAGAACACTCGGTAGGCTTTGCGAAAGCACTGTGAGCGCAGAATTCGTGGAAATACGCCATGCTCCGGCATTGGTGCTATACACCCACACATTTGCGCCCACTGCGATAATCTCACCGGAGGCACTTCGGAGCAAGCGCCCGTGGGGCACAAGAGGCTGAAACGTCCACGATGTGGCTGTTGTCGTTATGCTGTATGCACCATTTTCGGTTGAAATAAGCACCGTATCGGCGAACGCTACAATGCCGGTAATACGCGGCGGCGGCGACCCAAGCCGAGACCAAATGCTGCTTTCCGATTGTGCAAATAGCGAAGAAGCGCTTGAGAACGCAAGAAGCAACAAAAGTAATACACCTTGCTTCAGAAGTAGCATTGGAGAGGTTTTTGACAATATCATAGAAGATGTTTGGAAAGAAAATTTAGCGAATGAGCGAGCGAAGCTCAATGCCCGCCGCCCGCAAGCCACGCACGACTGCACGAGCAAACTTAGCGCTATCAGGAGAATCGCCATGGAGACAGATTGTATGCGCTTTGATAGTTAGTTCTGAATCATCCACCGCAACTGCCTTCTGGTAAAGAGCAATACCAACAGCCTGCGCAACGGCTTCACCGGTAGATTTCATCAGAGCATTAGGATGCGTGCGGGGTGTAAGCGAACCGTCTGGCTGATACGTGCGGTCAGCAAACGCCTCATGCGCTGTGCGGAGATTGATTCGCTCTCCGGCAGCCGTCAAAGCACTGGCAGCCATGCCCACAAGAATAAGACTTGTATCAAAGTCCCGTACAGCTTGCGCAAAGGCTTCGGCAAGTTCTGGCGCGACAGCAAGCATATTGTAGAGCGCACCGTGCGGCTTCACGTGAGTCATAGCGCCGTCTGCAGCCCGCACAAAACCTTCCAAAGCGCCAATTTGGTAGAGTGCCATATCGTACACTTCTTGCGGCGAGACCTGCATTGTGCGCCTTCCGAAGCCCGCCAAATCAGGCAATCCCGGATGAGCACCAATAGCTACACCATGTTCGACTGCAAGCCCCACCGTGCGGCGCATCACGGCTGCGTCGCCACCATGAAAACCGCAGGCAATATTGACCGATGTTGCCAATTTCAAAAGTGCATCGTCATTGCCGATGGTGTACGCACCGAAGCCTTCCCCAATATCACAATTGAGGTCTATACGCGGCTTGAGGGCAAGGTCGGTAAATTTTCGGGGTTTGAATTCAGTGAGCATACTGCCACGAACAAAAAGCATTGAGCCAAAGAAAAGACCTGTTTATTTGGCTTGCAGGCTGCTCTTATCGCGATTGGATGCCGCGTGCAAGCACGTTCCATGAACGTTCACGCTCAATATACAATTTTTGCGCCTCTTCAAGCGCAATTTCTTCAAAAATGATGTAGTCATTTGCCCTTACTTGCGCAGCACGCGGCACATCCACGCTAATGACGTGCGCTATCACAGGATAACCGCCCGTAGTCTGACTGTCGGCAAGCAACACAATCGGCTGACCGTCCGGCGGCAGCTGCACCGTGCCGAGCATGACGGCGCGGGAAACAAGCTGTTGTGCGGTATTGGCTGTAAAGCCTCCCTCTTGCTCAGTTCTGAGGCGAAGCCCCATGCGGTCAGAATTTGGCAAAACACGGAGACGCTGCCCGAAGAGCGCTTCTTTACTTACTTCGGTGAGGTTATCATATTCAGCCCCCCGTATAACACGCAAGGTAACAGAAGAGCGCTTGCCCGAAACAAGCCCCGCATGAAGCGACCACCGTGTGGCAAGAAACGGTAAGACTTGCAAGGCACTTTGGGCTGTACTGCTAGGATTGAAAAAACGCATCACTGCGGCGTTTTGGGGGGTATTCGGTTTGCATCCTATCACATCTCCCTTTTGCAGCGCTCTACCACCTATTCCTCCCAAACCTGCCCGCTCGTATGTGCTACGACTTCCCAACGACAATGGCGTATCTATGCCGCCTGCAAATGCAATATACGACCGAAGACCGCTCTGCGGATTCTTCATCCGCAGTGTTGCACCGGATCGCATGAGGACAGGACGGTAACTGGGGAGCAGCTTGGTAATTCTGTTCAATGTTGCTTCGGCACTCATGTCAGCACCCGTGAGCGCAATCAGCGTATCTTGCTCGAAACTGACGGTAAATCCACCCGGCAGTATCTCCAATGCCGCTTCATTACGGTCGTTGCCGACAAGAATATTTGCCAGAGTAAGCGAGTCAATGTCGGCAGCACCGCTTTGAGGAACACCATACTCTCGCCATCCAAAGCGCCCCGCGTCTTGAATCGTTGCCAGTAAACCCGTCTGAAGAATCCGTGCCGTTGGATTGGACGGCTCATAGACTCTACTTACTGCAACAGCAGAGGCAAGACGCTCACATTCCGCCTTTGAAACCGCGTAAAACCTTACCCTGTCGCCTGCTTTGAAGAGCGTTGGCGAAGAGGCTTCCGGCGAAAAAAGGCGCAAGGGTGTTTGCCCGATAATATTCCAGCCGCCGGGCGAGGCAAGCGGATAAATTCCCGTTTGTGCGCCCGCAATACCGACTGCGCCCGCCGGAACGTGCAAGCGCGGCGTTTGCTTGCGCGGCGCGGCAAGAAGCGCGTTCAAACCCAGCAAGTATGGGAATCCGGGTGTGAAGCCGAGCATCGCTACATGGTATTCCGATTCGGTGTGCAGCCTGATAACCTCTTCCGTACTCAGACGAAGGCTTGATGCCAGTTCTTGCAGGTCTGGCGCATACTCCGCTTCATAACAAACGGGAATTGTTCGTTCTGTGGTTTGCTCCATGCTTTGTATAGCGCTTTGTGCGGCACTTGCAACGCTTTCGGAGAAATACTCTGCATCATACGTTTGCAGAAGCCTTTGGAGCTGCTCAAGCACAAACTGAGAAGGACTGTCGGTGGCGGAGAGAGAGGATAGCTTGACAATATCAATAACCAGCGTAAGCGTCGTAAAGGCAGGAACCATCTCGCATACACCGCTGAGCACGTGCGATTCAAGCAATCGGCGAAGGCTTTGCACCTTATGATATGCCGACAGCGAAATTTCATTCGCACATTCAATCGTAAGCGCCGAGTCGCCACAAGGAAAAATGCGCCACTGCTCTTCGGGCAGAAGTCGTTCCGGCGAAGTTACTTGCAGGCTTGTCATTATGCCTCAGCGACGGGAAGTTGCACAATAAAGGTTGCGCCCTTCCCTGCCTCGCTTTCGACCCAGACACGCCCGCCGTGAAGTTCCACGATTTGCTTCACAATGGAAAGCCCCACACCGCTTGAGGACTCGCCTCCGGTGGGCTGGGCGGATAAACGTTGAAAATGCCCAAACACTTTTGATTTATCGTCCTCGGTCAAGCCCGGACCTTCGTCGCGGACGGAAAAACGGATACATTTCATTGTTCCACTTGCTTCATCCCCCGGGCAGCGCTCCAGCGTAACCCAGATAGTTTTCTCCGGCGGTGAGTACTTGATAGCATTGCTCACAAGGTTCTCAAAGACCTGCCAAAGCCTGCGTTCATCGCCTTCGATATGAGAATTTACTTCAAGGGATGTGACGAGCACTTGCTGTTTTTTTTCAGCGTGAGGTTTGTATTGCCATGCAATAGCGGTGATAAGCTCGCCAATATCCACTGATGTTTTGTGCAGTTCAATTTTACCCGATTCTACTGCCGCCGAATCCAGCAAATCTTTGACAAGGGCAAGCGATTGCTCGGCAAGCGAGGTCATATCTTGGGCTATTTGCTGTTGGTCTTCGGTTTGGGCTTGACTTTCCATTATTTTCGACAAGCCCAAGAGCGAACCGAGCGGATTTTTGAGGTCGTGCGAGACCATACTGAGCAGTTTTGTCTTGAAATTACTGGCTTCCAGCATCTGCACATTGAAGCGCTGAAGCTCCTCGTTTGCATGGCGAAGTTCGTCATTTGTCGATTGAATTTCCATTGTTTGTGTTTCTAATAACTCTTTTTGACGACTAATCTCAGCAGTGCGATCATCCACTAGTTTTTGTAACCTTATACGAGCACGTGCTTCTTCGTCAATACGCCTCCGCTCTCGCCCCGTTATCACAATCAAAACGAGAAATCCCACCAGAACAACCGTGAGCACAGCATACAGCAAATATGCCCACCGTGACCGATAGATAGGCGGCTCAATTACAAAGCGCATAGCAAGGGGCTTGCTCCATGTCTCGCCGACTCCTTCATTGCGAGCCGTGATTTCGACGATATACGTTCCGGCTTCGAGGTTGCTCAATGTCAATACGGGCTGCGCAAAAGGGCGCGACCAAGCAGGCTTGGCAGCATCTTGGCGATATACACGACTTTGGTACAACGTGTTATGCGCCGTAGCGTAGCCCGGTGCAAAAAGTAATTGAATAAAACTCTGAGAATCAAATGATTCCGGGAGTGCATCAAACGAGATTTTTTGCCCATTCACGATTGCCTGCATGAAGACAGGCGGTCGGCTCTGGGTGCGGCAGTTTTGGCAATCAAATTTATACAAGCCATTCGTGGTAGCGACCCACAATAATTCCTTCGCATCCAGCATCAGACCGCGATAGGCAATAGTGCGCGAGCGCAGGCCTGCCGATTGGTGAAAAAGGGTGCTGACACCGTTGAAATGCCGAAGCAATCCTAGGTCAGTCCCAAGCCAAATTACACCGCTTTTCTCAACCGCAATCGCTTTGCAAACATTACCCCTGAACTCAGCATCAAACACAAGCAACGATGCCTTTTCGGTGTCCACCGTAATCAAGCCAAATGCAGAAGCACAATACACCAAACGTGGATTGGTGGGCGACACAGCAATGTCATTGACAGTGATAGTACTCAGTCCGGTGCTCTCAAAGGGCTTACTGATATTCTCAAAACGGTCTTCTGAAGCATTGTAGCGGAATAAATATTCATTAGGTGTACCGATTGCACCGGCATACAGTGTGCCGTCGGAGGCTTTACGAATGACCTGTATTATTCGGTTAATACCCCGTTCAGCGCCATAATACTGCACGGCACCGCTTTTTCGCACACAAAACACAGAAGCACGTTCATTAAAGAAACAGCCCCAGATATTACCATCGTTGTCCTCGGCAAGTGAGAAAATACCGCGCTCCGTCGAGCCGGCAACCGAAATCATCATACTTCGTTCCACAACACCATTCTTCCAATAAGACAAATGCCCCGAAAGCGAGCCTGACCAAATGCCACCCTGCTTATCGGCACAAACAGCAAAGAGTTCACCGGACGCGGGCATTTTGTCAAATAACCGTTTTGCGGTTGTGAAGGTAGGATGAACTTGATAAGCGCTTTGCCCCGTAACGGTCAGTATTGTACCATCGGGCGCTTCGACTAAGGACTTGATGTCCGGCACTTTATCCTCAATGCCTGTGGTCATTCGGGCAAGAACGGGCGTAAGAACAATTACCCCTTGGTCGCCGCATATCCAGAGGCTTCCAGAGGTATCTTCAAAGAAATTTTTTACTCGTTGCGGCTCAATATTCGGCAAAGACACGAAGGACGAAATGGCTGTATCACTTGCGAACACGCCTTCATACCATGTCCCGACGAATACCTCACGAGAAATGACCCCAGACGGATGCGGATAGATATGGCGAGAAACCATAAGCGCAGAAATGCGATTGACACTGGAAAGGAGTGGCGTAAAACTTACACGGAGAGGCTTGATGACAGTGTCTTGTGTGCTGTCGGCGCGGGCGGGCGCGGGCAGTTGCAATCGAAGAATTCCTTTTTCGGCAGCGATAAGAACTTCGCCTGCGCCCAGCGCCTGAACGTGAGCAAATCCTCCATAATTCTGCCCCAGCACAACTTCCTCGAAGCGGTCGAGCACGGGATTATAGCGATAGCAATAGCCGGGGTTGGCGGTCAGCAAGAGTGACCCGAAACTATCCTCTGCAAAGTAGAACGAAACCACCGCATTACGCGAATGGCATTTTTCGGGGAAATGATACCGTTTAAGTTTTCCACTCCGAAAGCGCACCACTGCTTGCTGTTCGGCGAACCACAGCGAGCCGTCGGCAGCTTCAAATATTTCTTTGGGGAAATGCAACACTCCTTCTTGCTCTTCCTGTTTGCCGGGAATAACCGTGTGAATCAGCACAGAATCCGGCGAAGAGACAACTTCGACAATGCCCAAATCAGTCACAGCCAGAAGTTGCCCGTTTCTGCGGAGAGTAAGTGCCTTAACGTAGGGGCTGGGTAAATTATGGACAAATGTTTGAAAGCGATAGCCGTCAAAACGCACCAAACCGGCATCGGTGGCAAACCAGATGAACCCTTGTTTGTCCTGCTGAATATCTTTCACAAGATTGGTCGGCAAACCGTCGTCCACCGAATACGCCGTTGCCAGAAAGCGCCCCGAATAGGTAACTTTCTGCTGCGCAAAGACTTTCCAGCTTGTTATCGGCAGAACCAAAACAAGAAGAAAAGCACACGTAAACCGTATGACAGATGTTCGCATCATTTACAATCTCATTTCTGAGAATCAAAAAAAGAATTGTGGACGGATTTCACGTTGCGTGAACATAACATGAGCGAAAATAAGAAAACCACGCCGCAAAGAAAGAAATTTGGGGTGAAACGACATATATTTGGGGTGAAATGCAATATTGTCGCTTTATTGGCACCGCTTGCGGCACGAAGACACGTTTTCCCAAGCAAAAATAGAAACACTTTTCCACTGCAGCAGGGCGTTTTTACCGCTGCACGTTTTATTTACCGTTTCCCCATCAGAAAATACGTCGTCATCAGCCCCTTCCCCTTGATTTCAAGCGGCTCGCGCTGCTCGAAGACATACCGCCCTTCAAGGCGTTTCATTACTGTTTCGGTGCAATGAATTTTTCCCGCCTCACCGTGTGATTCCATGCGTGATGCCGTGTTGACGGTATCGCCCCAGAGGTCGTAGGTGAATTTTTTTTGCCCGATAATCCCCGCCACAACTGCGCCGGTGTGCATTCCAATACGCAGCGCAATATCCAGCCCCATGCTACGCGAAAGAAGATTGACCGTCTCGTGCATTTCCAGAGCCAAGCGCGCCACAGATTCTGCATGGTCGTCGCAGGGATTGGGCGCACCACCGACAATCATATAGGCATCGCCGATGGTTTTAATTTTTTCCAAATTGTACTGCTCAGAAAAAATATCGAATGCAGAGAAAATACGATTCAGGATGTCCACCACTTCTTCGGGAGAGCGATGCGCCGAAAGCTCCGTAAAGCCGACAATATCAGCAAACAAGACAGTTACATCGCTAAAGCGCTCGGCAATTGTCGTCTCACCTGCTTTCATACGCACTGCTATTGCTTCGGGGAGGACGTTCAGCAGCAAGCGTTCATTCTGCGCGTAGGCGGTGGCAAGCTCTTCGTTGCGAAGACGATAAATTTCTGTTTCCTTTTGCGCCCGCTCAAAATCAAACGCCTGACGGAAATACTGTATGGTTTGCTTTGATTCACGCTGCGCAATGTCGGCATTGATGCGGTGAAATTCCTCGAAATGTAAAAGCGCCGTTTCAAAATCACCGATTTGCTTGTAGAAATTTGCCAGTGCTTCATTGGCAGAAGCAATAATCGGCTGCACACCTACTTTTTGCCCAATCGTCAGCGCACGACGCAAATACGGCAATGCTCGCTCTGGTTTGACGCTTGCGGCATAGAGCCTCCCAATCTCCATCGTAATAAACGCCTCTGTCTGGGGAACGCCGGAGGAGTTCGACTTAAAATTCGCCCAAAGCTGCATATAAATCCTGAGCGCTCTTGCCCGTTTGCCTTGTTTTTCCATGACAGAAGCCATACCAAAGCGTGCAGTTCCCATGCCCAAATAATCACCGACAGTCTCACGTAAAAGATAACTTTGGTGATAATACTGATACGCTTGCTCATACTGTCGATCCATTTCAGCACTCCGCGCCATGCTCCAGAGAGCTTGGCTTTGAAGCTCTTTATCGTCTGTGCCGCTTGCAATAGCAAGAGCTTGCGTACGGTATGCTTTTGCTTTTTCATTTTCATTCAGCGTTACGTAACAATCGCCAAGAACCATAAGAGCAAACCCGACGAGTGTTTGATTATTCGATTCTTCGGCAAGAACGAGTGATTGATTGCAATACTCCACACCCGTTACCGGCATACCAATATTTCGATAGACAATCCCCATCCAGCGCGTAGCACGGCTTTGTCCGCCCAAAGCAATCGTTTTTTGAAATGCCGAATCTTGCCCCAATGCCTCATACAGTTCCACCGCTTTTGCCAGATGCCGAAGCGCAACATCATACTCAGCCGCGCAGCAATGAACCACGCCACTTACCAGAACAGATTCCGCAATTCCTTCGCTGAAAGCGGCTTTCTCTGCCAGTTTCTGGGCTTCAGCGACGTACTCTTTTGCATAGTGCGAATTGTTATTTCTAAGCCCATATGCCTGCGCCGCAAGCGCCATGATTCGCTGCTTGAGAGCAATGCGCTCAGATGAAGGTTGGTGCGGTGAAGCATGATATAGTGCGTGTTCTGAGTCCATAATTTGTCAAAAAAAGAAAAGCGTACTACGAATGACTAATGCGGTTGGGGAAGCATTCTCGGTAAAGAACTGGTCAGCCACAGCAATTTACCAAATTTTGAAGCGCTCCGACTAAAAACAATTCTACCGAATGTATCCCTTTGGAACGTGGAGAATAAACCTCGCACCACTGCCCAACACAGATTCACATCGGAGCTTGCCATTCATCGCTTCTGCGAGGCTTTTCGCAATCGAAAGCCCAAGCCCCGTCGAATGTTCGCCGCCTGTGGGTTGTGCAGAAAGACGCGAAAATTTCCCGAAGAGCTTCGGCATATCCTCCGCACTGATGCCGGGTCCTTCGTCTTGAACCTCAATTCTCAGGAAATCTCCCTCTTCGACAAGGCTCTCCTCCGACACTATGACAACAATATTTTTGCCCGACGGCGAGTATTTAACGGCATTAGAGACGATGTTCTCCACGACTTGCTCGGTCAAACGTTCGTCGGCAAAAGCAAGGAGCGCCTCATCGGGAAAGGAATAGTGCAGCAGAATATTTTTTAGCATTGCCCGTTGCGTATAGCTTTCCACCACTCTATTGATGGTTTCTCGAATATCGAATTCTGTGCTCACAGGCTTTATGCCACCTTCTTCGATGGCGTTCACATCCAAAAGATTACGCACCAATTCAAACATTTTGCCGGCAGATTGCCGTATAAGTCGCGCAAAATCTTGTATTTCGCTCTTGGGTACATTCTCAATTTCAGTCTCAATTATCCGCGCCAAATCGCTGATATTATTCAGCGGATTTTTCAAATCGTGGGCAGCAATCCCCAAAAACTCGTTTTTTTCGTGATTGAGCGCACGAAGTTTACGATTCTGAACCTCCAAGCGCTCCGATTGCTCCTTGATTTGCGAGTACGATTCCGCAAGCGCAATGGCAGAGCGCACTCTGGCAAGCAGCTCCGTTTTGTCCACAGGGATACGCAAATAATCTGCCGCACCAGCATTCAAAGCGGCTTCAACGTGCTTCGACGACCCGAATCCTGTCAGCATAATAATCGGAATATCGTGCGTTTCTTCGCTGGCTTTCAGCAAAGTCAATGCCTCCAAACCGCTCATCTCCGGCATCATCCAGTCCATGATAATCAAATTCGGCTTCTTTTCTGCGGCTATTTGGTTTCCCTCCAGACCATTGGGAGCAGTCAGCACAGTATATAGAATAGGAGCATGGCGCAAGACAGCACTAATTGCTAAACGATTTTTCTCTTCATCGTCCACAACCAAGATTGTATGCTGAGGTGTTGATGCTTGTTGTTGTAGTTGCTGATGTTCTGAGGTCATAGCGAGTTTGTTGGTTCCAAAATGGTAGCATCGCGCAAAGTGAAAAAAGCGAGGCAATACAACGAATATACCACTTTCAAGGAGAAATTTCCTATTACCACTTGCTCTGAGTTTTCTATATTGCGGTTGCGTTCACGGTATGATTTTTCATTTATCTTAACGTCGAAGAAAAGTACAGATCGGTAAAGTACAAAGCGTACAAATTCAAAACACGAGGTGTAATACCAATTTGAGTTCATTCGTGTGTATAGCAAGCGGCAAAGCCGCTTACTTACTCTGGTATTGACAACATTTCGAGGTACAGTACTTTACGCAATAAGGAACTATACTTCGTCCTTTCCTTCACTTTATTTCTTTTCATTCTCTTGCTCCATGCCCCCGGTCATCTACTCCTACGCCTTGGCGTGATTGTTCTTGCGCTGTGGTATGTTCTGCTCTTGCCGCCGCTCGGTGCGCAGGAACGGTCGGTGGACTCGCTTCGTGCCGTTCTGACAAGTGCATCGGAAGATAGTTTGCGCGTCAAAACGCTGCTTGCGCTTGCTTCCCAACTCAACTTTCGTGATGCGCTTTCGGCTATGCGTTACGCCGAGCAGGCGCTTGAGCTTGCCCGTCGTCTCAGGTACGAGCGTGGCATTGCGCTTTCGCAAAATGCTTTTGGCGTGGCGGCGCGGATTCAAGGCTTGTATGCGGTGGCGGCGAGTTATCATTTCGACGCGCTCAAAAAAAGTGAAGCTCTTACCGATACACAAGGAATAGCAAGGGCTTTGCACAACATTGGTCGTGTGTATGAGGTGCAGCGCGAAAACGACAAAGCACTCGAATATCTCCGAAAGGCACTGGATTTGTGGAAGCAGCACGGAGGCGCAAGCGAAATTGCCGAAACCAAGCACTACATGGGCAACTGCTTCGGCAATAAGAGGCTTTTTGACAGCGCGATGATGTATTATTCCACCGCCTTGAGCCTACGGCGCACACTGAATGAGCGGCGTGGTATTGCGACTCTCACCAATAACATTGGATGGATTCTACGCCTTCAAGGACACTATGATTCGGCGCTTGCCATGTTCCGCAGTGCATTTGCCCTTTACGATTCGCTTGCTGATTTGCGCGGCAAGGCGCTGGCTCTCGACAACACGGGGATTGTCTATTTCAATCAGAAAAAATATGCTGCCTCGGTCAAAACCCTTACTCAAGCACTGAATTTTGCAGAACGCTCGGGAGACCGCCGCGAAATCAACGACCTCTACGCGGCGCTCGCAAATTCTCACGAGGCATCCAATGATTTCCGCGAGGCAAACACGTACCGCCGCCTGCGCGATGCGCTGAAAGACTCACTTTTCAATGAGCGGAGCGCAAAACTTGTGGCAGAACTCAACTCGCGCTATGAATCCGAAAAACGCGAACAAGAACTACTCATGCTCCAAAAAGATGCCGACAAAAACGAACTGCTGCGCAATGCTTCCATCGCAGTAACAACGCTGGCTTTGGGCTTTTTGGTCTATTTCGCGGTCAGTTTTCGGCAAAGTCGCCACTTGAACAGCGCACTGCGGCAAAAGCAAACAGAATTGGAAGCCGAAAAAATCAATGCCGATACGCTTTTGCTCAATATCATGCCCGCTAGTATCGCCGAGCGCTTAAAAGCCGGCGAATTGAACTTTGCCCAGCGCTACACCAACGCCACCGTCTTTTTTGCCGACATTGCCAATTTTACGCCACTTGCTGCCAGTATGCTGCCGGAGGAACTGGTGCAGATTCTGTCGGAAGTCTTCATCATGTTCGATACGGTCTTGGAAAAGCACGGCTTGGAGAAAATTAAGACCATTGGTGATTGCTACATGGTTGCGAGTGGTTTGCCGCAAAAGCGTGACGACCACGCACACGCGGCTGCACGAGCAGCACTGGAAATGGTCGCGGAACTGGTACGCTTCAACGAAATGTATCGCACCAATTTGGAATTACGCGTTGGGATGCACACAGGAGCAGTGGTGGCGGGCGTTATCGGCAAGAAAAAATTTGCTTTTGACCTCTGGGGCGATACTGTTAATATCGCAAGCCGCATGGAATCTCATGGAGAGGCAGGAAGAATCCATTGTACCGAAGAGATATATCAACTCCTTCAAAATGACTGCGTTTTTGAGGAGCGCGGGATGATTGAATTGAAGGGGCGCGGGATGATGAACACATACTTTCTCGTAGCGAAGCCAGGCGGCGTGATGCCTCCAGCCGAGCTCGGTTACAATTTTACGATATGAACGACAGATTACAATGATATCACTACCACCCCACCGTTTGCATCTAATCACCAACTATGACTATGAAACCCCTCCCAAAAACCTCCCATCTTTTCGATTTCTTGCCATTTTTGCGCTCGACTCCGATTATGGTTTCGCACGTAAAAGCGGGAACTTCTATCTTCACCGAAGGCGCAGGCTGCGGGAAAATTGGCTTTGTGGAGTCGGGCGTTGTGCGCATATACAAACTGAGCGAGACTGGGCGCGAAATAACGCTCTACCGCATTGGCACGGGGGAAAGCTGTATTCTTTCGATGTCGTGCGCTCTCTCGCACCCTATTCACCAAGCCTCAGCCGTGGTGGAGGAAGATGCAACCTTGCTGACGCTCTCAACCGAAGAGTTTCAGCGCCTTGTTGAGCGCTCGCATGAAGCCCGCAATTATCTCTTCAGCCAGTTTGCATCACGCCTGACCGACGTGATGCTGCTTATCGAAGAAGTGGTTTTCCGGCGTATGGACGAACGCCTTGCGGAGCTTTTGGCAACACTGACCAAACACGCTGACCACGTCTCCAAAACCCACGAGGAATTGGCTGCCGAATTAGGAACTGCCCGCGAAGTAGTAAGCCGAACGCTGAAAGAATTTGAGCGCGAAGGGCTGGTGCAACTTGCGCGTGGAGCGGTCGTGGTGCTTAATCGCAACGGGCTTCTTCATTTTGCAAGACGGTAAACGAGGGGAATTGGTGGGAAGGGGAATTTCCAAAAAAAACACGAAAAACGGGCATTTTTTTCGTACTGTGATAATGTCACCAACGTTCTCCAATGGGTTTCGTTAGATTTGTAGCGTATTCAAGAGACAGTGTTGAAATCTTTTTCCTGTACCAACCTCAAACGCTATGTTTTTTCGTCTTGTCTATGACAAAGGGCTTGCGCAGGCAAGCTACCTCATTGGTTGCCAAGCCACGGGCGAAGCGCTCGTTATTGATGCAAAACGCGACACCGATATTTATCGGCAGATTGCGGCAGAAGAAAAACTCCGCATCACGCATATTGCCGAGACCCACATTCACGCTGACTTCCTGACCGGTTCGCGGGAACTTGCCCGGGAGACCGGAGCAGAACTGTATCTTTCTAACGAAGGCGGGGCGGAATGGCAATACGCGCTTCCGCATATTGCCTTGCGCGAAGGCTCGTCGTTTATGGTCGGGAACGTCAAAATTGACGTGTGGCACACGCCCGGACACACCCCGGAGCACATTTCTTTCCTGATAACCGATACGAAAAATAGTAGCCAGCCCGTGATGATGGCGACCGGAGATTTCGTTTTTGTGGGCGATGTCGGGCGACCCGACCTTTTGGAACGTGCTGCCGGATACAAGAACACTATGGAGCAAGGCGCACGACAAATGTTTCGCTCGCTCCAACGCTTCAAGTCTCTGCCCGATTACCTCCAAGTTCTGCCCGGACACGGTGCAGGCTCTGCGTGTGGCAAATCGCTTGGCGCAGTGCCATTTTCTACTGTCGGATATGAAAAATTGACCAATTGGGCGCTCCGCATTGAAAACGAAGAAGAGTTTGTGCAAGAAATCTTGAAAGGTCAGCCCGAACCGCCTGCGTACTTTGCTATGATGAAAACCATGAATAAAGAGCAGCGTCCGGCTCTCGAAGCTCTCCCCAAACCGCGCAAATACTCGGTGGATGACCTCAAAATGGTAATCCGCGATGGCGTAACGATCGTGGACACACGCGGCAAAACCTCGTTTGCCGGCGGTCATATTCCGGGCAGCCTGAACATTCAAGATAATCTATCCTTCACAACATGGGCGGGATGGATGCTGGAGTACGGCAAGCCATTTCTCTTGGTTGCGCCGGAGCATCGCGTGGAAGAACTTGTACGGTCGCTTGTGCGGATTGGTCTGGATACGGTGATTGGATTTGTGCCGGACATCGAGGAATGGTCATTTGCGGGGAATGAAACGGCAACGCTTGAGCAAATCAACGTCCGCGACCTGCACCAAATGCTTCTCCTCTCCGGCAATTTGGAACTGCTGGACGTGCGTGCCACCTCAGAAGTTGAGAAGGGCGTTATCGGCGGAGCAAAACATATTCACGCGGGTTATTTACAGCGCCGCCTTGCGGAATTGCCCCCAAATCGTACGGTGGTTGTGTACTGTGCCGGTGGAGACCGCTCGGCAATAGCGGCAAGTTGCTTGCAGAAGAATGGTTTTAAGCACGTTGTCAATGTTATCGGTGGCTTTAATGCGTGGCGAGAAGCCGATTTGCCTGTGGCAGAATACCAACAACTGACTGTGACGGCATAAGGAAGCAATACTCATCAAACTATCCAATTTTTTTCAAAGGAAACAATCATGACTATCCATCTCACAAAAGAGACCTTTTTAGAAAAGGTCTTCAACTACGAAACACAAAAAGAATGGTCATACAACGGCGACCTTCCATGCGTCATTGACTTTTGGGCGGAGTGGTGCGGACCGTGTCGGGCGTTTGCTCCGGTCTTTGAAGAACTCTCCAACGAATATGCAGGTACTGTGAATTTTTACAAAATTGACACCGAAGCCGAGCAAGAACTTGCCGCCGTCTTCAACATTCGTAGCATACCGAGTATTCTTTTCATTCCCAAAAACGGCAAGCCACAAATGGCAATGGGTGCGCTCCCGAAAAGTGCCTTACAAGATGCCATCGAAGAAGTCTTGGTCAATCCCGAAATGCAGACCACCGGAGCAGAAAAATAACTCATGAACTCTTCTGCAAAAATGACACATGCTGAATCGGTAACCATTCCGCGCCTTCTTGTTCATTCCTCAACTATAAGCAAAGGCTTATTCTGGCTCGGTGTGGCGATTGTGCTGAGCAGCGTGTGGTTGCCGATTATTTCACCGCCGGTGGCGCTGGCGCTGGGTATTCTGTTCGCTTTTACGGTGGAGCATCCGCACCGCCAAGCAAGCAGTCGCACGATAAAATGGCTCCTGCAAGCATCGGTGGTAGGTTTGGGCTTTGGCATCAATGCGTACAGTATCGTCAAGGCGGGGCAAACGGGCGTGGGCTTTACGATTGCCGGCATTGCAGGCACGCTTTCGCTAGGGTTGCTGCTGGGCAAATTTCTGGGTGTTCGCGGACATTCCTCGTATTTGATAAGCGTCGGCACGGCAATTTGTGGTGGAAGCGCCATCGCAGCAGTCGCTCCAGTGCTGAAGGCTGACGAAACCGAAATTTCCGTTGCGCTGGGAACCGTGTTTATCCTGAATGCACTGGCGCTTTTTCTCTTTCCGCCTCTGGGAACCGCACTGGGGCTAACACAAGAGCAGTTCGGTGTGTGGGCAGCAATCGCAATTCACGACACCAGTTCTGTAGTGGGCGCGGCGGCAAAATTTGGCTCAGAAGCCCTTGCAACCGCCACAACGGTCAAACTCAGCCGCGCACTCTGGATTATCCCCGTTACGCTCGCCACAGCGCTGTGGATAAGGAACAGTGCGGCGGCAGCGCTCTCGAATGAATCGTCCAAGGAATCGTCCAGCGAAGCGCCCGCGAGCGCTTCAAGCACGAAGATCGCTATTCCCTATTTTGTATTGTTTTTTATTCTTGCTTCGGTTATCACGACGTTCTTGCCGGGCGCATCAGTGCTGGGTGGGTATATTGTCCCACTTGCTAAGGCAGGACTTACACTAACGCTCTTCCTGATAGGCACGGGGCTGTCCAAAACAATGCTGCTTACCGTTGGCATAAAGCCGCTTTTGCAAGGTATTGTCTTGTGGGTAGCAGTTTCCGCGCTTGCTCTGTGGAGCGTCATTTCTTTTCTATAACTATCGTCATCAATTACCTTTTCCACAACAACCGTTATGAAATCCTCACAACAACCACAAACCGCTTTTATCTCTCCGAAGCTCCTCCGCAATACTGTCTTGACGGGCATTTCGTCAGTGCTTTTCATCATGTTTCTGCTACCGGCTTTTTCCTGTTCTTCCTTCGGCGGCACTAATAAATCAGTATCGGTAGAGCAAGCAAAAAAAATGCTCGACTCAAGCACTACCGTTATTGTCTTGGATGTGCGCACAAAAGAGGAATTTACCAGTGAAACAGGACATTTGAAAAATGCCGTTCACATTCCTGTCCAAGAATTAGAAAACCGTATCAATGAACTTGCACCATTCAAAAAACAGACAATTCTCGTGTATTGCCGCTCCGGAGTACGAAGCAAACGCGCGAGCGATATGCTTGGGCAAAAAGGATTTACGCCAATTAACATGGAAGGCGGAATAATCGAATGGAATCAGGCACACTTCCCCGTGGAGCGTTAAAGAACGGTAACTTCAAATTCTCACATTCAGTCATATACAATTTTTCTTTCACAATTTTTTTAGATGTTATGTTCGATATGTTCAAATCTCTTCTTGGCGGCGGCGGTGTAGCTACTATTTCCGCACAAGAACTCAAGCAACTTCTGACTACCAATGACAAGCCTATTCTGCTGGACGTGCGGCAGCCTCAGGAACACAAAGCGAAGAATATTCCGGGTTCGGTCTTGATTCCGCTTGGTGAATTACCATCGCGGATGAAGGAATTAGAACGCTACAAAAACCGCGAAATCGTGGTGTACTGCGCAAGCGGTGGGCGTAGTTCTTCTGCGTGTGGTATTCTGAGCCAAGCCGGATATTCCGTGAAAAATCTTTCGGGCGGTATGATGCGCTGGTAAACAAATACCACGCACCAACACATGTCTTTTTGCATTAAAACCCAAAAGCCGCTTCAAATCTGATGCGGCTTTTTGTTGCCGTATTTTTTGCTTTTTTTTATTTCAGGTGCAGGCGGGCAACTACGGGAAAATGGTCAGATGAGAAGCGCCCGTGCCACGTTTGGGAAAGCGTGGCGTGCTGCATGACGTCAATATCGCTTGAAACAAAGATGTAATCTATTGGCTGGTCATCCTGCTCGCTTTTGCCAAAGCCGTTGAATGTACCCGTGGGACCATAATGCGGTGTGCGGGAAATCGCTTTGCTATCCTTGAGAACACTCGAAAATATCATCGCGGGGTCGTCGGTGGGGATAGAATTCAAATCGCCCATTACAATAGAATGTCGGACAACCGTTGCTGAGGGCTGCATTTCAGAAAGTTTTTTGAGAATACAGCGAGCACTTTCTTTGCGTGCCTGAAGCCCTTGATGGTCAAAGTGCGTATTGATGACGTTGACAAAGTGGCTTGTGGGCTTGTCTCGCAGCCGTACCCACGTGGCTATGCGCGGCAGTGCGGCATCCCAACCTTTGCTTCCGGCAATGCTCGGTGTCGGTGAAAGCCAGATTGTGCCGGAAGTTATCGCTTCAAATCTCGTGGAATCAAAAAATATCGCACTGAACTCCCCTTTCGTTCTGCCATCATCGCGCCCGATTCCTATGAGTTTGTAGCGTGGGAGACGCTCTTGGAGGTCTTGAATTTGGTCGAAAAGTGCCTCTTGCACGCCAAGAATGTGCGTCTCATGGAACAATATTTGGCTGCTCACAAACTCCTTGCGGAAAGCCCAATTATTTGCGCTGTCGCTGGGATTGTTAAATCGAATGTTGAACGTCATCACGTTGAGGTATTCTCGCTCTCGTGCTGTAGCTTGCTGTGCGAGACAGTTCACGGGTGCGAAGCAGAAAAGACCAGCAACAATAAGTTTGATGCGAAAAAGTCGTGTATTCAGAAGGTGAGAAAATCTCATAGACGTAATCATCCGATATGGTATGAGGATTTGAATGGAGAGGAGCGCATGCGGCTTCCAATCTGAAAAGGCTGTGCTTTGACTCCTTTGCCGAGACCAACGATTTCGCCGACCGCCTCTGCACCAAGTATGTACGGGAGCGGTGTTGGCATGAGATACGTGTTTTTGCGGCGCAGCACATCGGAATAATTGACACCGACAGCCTCGACTTTGAGCAGTATCTTGCCGGCTTGCGCTTTCGGCACGGCTATTTCCATCATTGTCAGCACAGTTGGTGTGCCGTAAGCGTTCATCTGTACTTGTTTCGTCGTATTGTCTTTCAAAAGTGAATAAAAGAATAATTTCCTTATTATCACTTGAGACAAACGAGCCGACAAAAACGGTCGAGGTTTTTACACAATCTGCATATTTCGCCGCAAGAGCATCACTCCACGAACAAGCAATAGTGCCGTAAGAGCAACTGCCACCCATGCGCTTGCGCCCACCACCGCCACGGACGAATGTTTCAGCGCAATACCCACAAATGCCCAGAGAAAAACGGCTACCAAGAGCGTATCGCGCCTTGTTTCGATGAGGATTGCTCCCAAGGTAACCGCAACGCCGAGCATTATCGCCGTCCATACTTCTGCGCTTACCCCGAAGCCGCTCCATTGCATATCGTAGAGGAGTGCCGTTGCGTTGGCAATTGTCGCCACGCAAATCCAACCCAAATACACGCTGAAGGTAAAGCGGACGCACCAAAAATTGCTGCCGGAATAGCGCGTTTCGCCAATGCCAAGCCGAACAAAGACCATCACGAGCGAAGCAAGCAGCACCAGCATCACCAGCATCGTAAGCGGGTAAAAACCGTAATGCCATAGAAAAATCCACGCGCTATTCATCGCGCAACTGAGCAAAAACCAAGTAAATATTGCCTGAAGCGTAGCATTTGTGCGGTTTCGAGGCAGGAACGAGTAAACAGCAAAGGCAATTAGTGCAGTATAAATCACGCTCCAAATCGAAAACACATAGCCTGATGGCGTAAAAAAGACATTGAAGCTATCCGAAATTGCTTTTGTGGAGCGGTTATTGAGCGGCAGCACGACGGCAAGCGTATTGGTGATGAGGGTAATGATAACCGCCAGAGCCGTTAGTATCGGGCGAAAAAGGGTGTTGGTCGAAGAAGCAGATTGCGTAGTCATCATCAATTCCTTAAAAAACGAGTTTGTGGTGAATTGATACTATGGACGATGATGCCGACAAATGCTTGTAGATTGGTGTTTGAAAGCGGCTTATTGGGACTTTGTTGATGAGCCGTCCTAAAAAAGATTGACACCAAACGCGCAAGGCGATCGCATGAAAAGAAGTGTCAACAGTGGCGGAGAACACGGAAATTTGTTTTCCTAACCAAGAGTTTTTCCGCACCAGACTGGACTTGGCTCTGATGAGCGGCAGTCCGCCACATGATACCGCCAGCAAGGTTTTTCGGATGCTCGATACCGCAACATTTGACAAATGCTTTCTTCGCTAATAATAACTACCCTGAAAAAGTCTTTTCGCTGTAATAACTTTTCAATAACTTTTCATGCGATTACCCTACTTGCGGCATAATGCAGATGGAGCAAGCGTATATCTTTTTGTGAGGAGTTGAAACTTCCGCAGAAGGATTCCGTTTTGGAAATCAACCCGAAAGAAGCGATATTTGCCGTCGTGCTTACGCTCTTCACAGTTTACCAATGTTCCACTTTTGCTGCAAACCCGCATGAACTTCCAAAAACTTTTTGCTGTTGCTCGTTGGGAATTTATCGAAAAAGCCCGCACGAAGGCTTTTATCATCTCACTTGTGGCAACTCCGCTCATTATGCTTGTCTTCGCAGCATTGCCCTCACTTCTGGCGCTCCGGGGCGATGAAAGCACCAAAAAATTTGCGTTCTACGACGAAACAATGTCCCTCCGCGAACCTGTTCAAGCGATGCTGACGCAGAAGTACAAACTCAAGAACGGGATGCAGAATTTCGACCTTGTGCCGGTGGACGCGAAGCTGATGAGCCGCGAGGCGTTTTTGAAAGATTATTCGCCGCGCGTGTTCAAAGGCGATTTTACGGGACTTTTTGTCATTCCTGCCGATGTGGAAACCACGCACAAAATCGAGTACCGCAGCGACAACGTTGGGAATATACGCGACATCAACGCGATTGAGCGCGGTATCGAAAAAGCACTCACCGAGCAGGCTGCCGTCAAGAAGGGCATTGATTTGACCGTGTTCAAGAGCCTTTCACAATCGCTTGAAACGACCTCGCTCAAACTGAGCAAAGACGGTAATGCCAAGGAAAGCGGCTTTCTGGAAGTCTTCGGTCTGGCATACGCATCAGTGCTGATTTTGTTCATCCTCATTCTGGGAACGGGACAAATGCTTGTGCGCGGGCTGGTGGAAGAGAAAAACAATCGTATCATGGAAATACTCGTATCGTCCTGTTCGCCCTTTGAACTAATGATGGGCAAACTTTTGGGGCTTTCCGGCTTGGGCATAGCACAGGCATTGGTCTGGAGCGTCTTTGGCATTGGAGCGGTCATGTACTTCGGCGTATCGATTTCGGCACTGAGTAATCTTCCGGTAACGCTTCTCTTTATGCTTTTTGGCTATCTGCTGTATGCCTCATTGTTGCTGGGCTTGGGGTCGCTCACCACTACCGAGCAAGAAGCGCAGCAAATCACGTCATATGCAACGATGTTGCTTATCGTACCGATGACCTTATTGACGGTTGTGCTGCAAAATCCGAACTCCACGATTGCCAAAGTCTTCAGCTACATCCCCTTCACTGCGCCGACGATTATGGCAATGCGTATCAGCATCCAAATGCCGCCCTTATGGGAAATTGCGCTCAGTCTGACGCTTTTGCTTCTGGCAACGGTAATTGTAACGTATTTTTCTGCAAAAGTTTTCCGTGTAGCCATCTTAGTCTATGGCAAACGCCCGACACTCCCGGAAATATGGGAGTTTTTGAAAGATAAATAAAGCATTTTTTTTTGCAAAATGATAAAAACAAGGCAGCCTAATGGCTGCCTTGTTGCGTTTGATAACTTACTGTTTGGACAATAAACAAATTTTTGATTATTTTGACGGGAGTAAAAAATACGCCGAAACTGGTTTGGTGGCTCTCTGAACAGTGGATAGAAGTTGGCGTGAATCTTGATTTGCGGTGCAATGTTACTTTTCTCAAATGTTGCTTTTTTCATTTTACTTTTGTGAATATGCTGGAAGCTCTCTCTCAAATGGCGTATGGTGCTAGTGCTGCTGCATTTTTCATGTACTTTGCGAATAAATATTTTCAAGCAAATTTGACAACCACACCCAAAAAAGTCCTTTGGTTTGCGATTATTTGCTTGGCTCTGGGGCTTATGCTTGGTTTTAGCCACTCCGATTTCGTTCGTGGTTTTCAAGCAGGCTTTAATGGAGCAGCACAACCGAAGTAATGATTTGGGTGCTTCCCGCCTTGCTTTGCCAATCTGGTCGCTGCCGATTACGGGAGTTCTTCAATTCCTGTTCTCGCACCAGAGTTTGTAGTTTGCCTGTAAATATTCAAATTTATTCATCAATTAAATTTACTCGTGATGAAAATACGATACATTGCTTACTCTACCCTTATCATCATATTGGGGCAGTTATCCTCACTTTCACTATTTTCACAGCAGAAAGACATCAAGTACATGGTTGGCATTGGTGCGTACACAGGCTATAATGCAAGTACGAGAAGTTTGGATTCTGCCGGAGGATTGGAATTGAATACAACATTTACCGCAGGAATTAGCCCTAGTTTAGGTGTGTTAATGAGTCCAAAGCTAATTTTAGGAGGTAAAGTTATTTCTGGATTTTCTAGTTACTTTGGTTCTAAGACGCAGGGAAATAGTGTGAAAGTAGATTACGACGTAAGTTTTGTTTCCATTGGGATTGCACCATTTTTAAGATTTCTTTTACAAGATTTTGGGAATCAGATTATTCCGTTTATTGAAGGTGGACTGTTGTTTCAACCTTCACTTGGTCTTACAAAAGAAAAAGGGGAAGTAAAATCTTCGTTTGATGTAGTCTATTCAGGAAATATTTGTATTGGAGTGTCCATTTTTTACACGAAAAATATGAGTTTAGAGCCATGTTTGAGATATACTTATCTTTTTCGTGAGAATTCAAGTACCAAGCGAAATATCCATGACCTAACTTTAGGGGTAAATTGGCAAATATTTTTAAGTTCATTATTGCCAGAAAAGTTAGAGTCAGAATAAGTTTTTTTAAGATACTTGGTGACGTCGCCCTGAACTTGCCCTGCTGGCGATGGGCACCTGGCGATTCCCGCTCCCCCGCCAGAGTGAAGAACTCCTCAGTTTACCGCTCCACTGCTTACATTAAACGGATTCGATTTGCGTTTGTACCCGCTTTTATCTACTTTGGTAACTTGGAACTGGTGTAAACAAGATTTGAATTCACGCCGTTTGAGAAAGGCAGAACCATGACCCCGATAACCATTGTTATTGTTGTCTTTATGGTATTGGAGGTAGCGAATGTGCTAGCCCTCTATTTTGCTCCGGGTTCTAAATACGCCAATGCGCCCGGAGTTTTTACTGCATGGGAAAAATCCAAACAGTACCCGGAAATCCATGATTTTATCCGATACCTTGTGTTTTGGGTTGCCGGAGCAAAGCTGATTTTTCTTCTGCTCTTGGCAGCGATTATCGTCTTTGGCGATGTCAATCTTCAAGAGATGACCCTACCGGCACTGGCTATCGCAACCGCATCATTTTTTTGGCGATTATTCCCTTTGATAAGGCAAATGGATAAGTCCGGACACATCGAACCCAAGAACTATTCTATCATTTTGGGAGTAATGATATTCGTCTTTATAGCGGTTTTTGTGGTAGTCAGCGTCCTCTAGCGGTACAGTAATCAGTCAAGTATTGCTCGCCAAACGAACCGATACCAAACAATCCTCACACTGAGTCCGCCCAAAGCACGGCAAGGTGCTTCGGGTAGGCTTAGTGTGAGGATGTGAGTACCTATGCGGAGATATTCCTCACCGATTGATAAAATCAAGTATCGCCGCGTCGCGGTCGGGGAATTTCCCGAAGATAAGCGTGTAGTGGTTTGCGCCCTCGACGGTGTGCGTCGTGCAGTTGGGAATATGGTTTTTCAAAAATTCTAAGCCCTTCGGCGGCAAGATTTCGTCGCCCGGACGCAGATTGTATGCGCCCGCTCCGATAGCCAGCACGGGCATTCGGAG
The DNA here is from genome assembly GCA_014654705.1 of Ignavibacteria bacterium. GTDB lineage: Bacteria > Bacteroidota > Ignavibacteria > Kapaibacteriales > UBA4661 > PH2015. The sequence continues at coordinate 162,823 of JACVZY010000081.1, read as the reverse complement.
TTCGGAATAGCGGAAATGCAAAATTTCACTGTCAATCACACGACGAATCTGCTTCAAGGGGTGCAGGAGATTATTCTTGAAAATAGTGCCGATGCTGAGTGAACTGCCGATGCTATTGTATTCCGCTTCCACCACATAGGGCGGAACGCTAGAACGGACGCGCCCTTCGCCCACATCCTCAAGGTCGTAGCGAACATATTCTTCTATCACTTCCTCCCAGGGCTGAAGCATGGGAATTTCCTTCATGCGCTCAATATATGCCTCTGCGCTTGGATAGACCGTCCCGAGACGCTGCACCGACGAGCGAATCGTGAAATATGCTTTGAGCGCGTTAATGGGGCTAATCGGCGCTCCGGCATCCATCAGCACGAGTTTGCCGACGTATTCGGGATGTTTCCATGCCAGTACCATGCCCACTGCCGCACCAAGCGAATGCCCAATGACAATCGGCTTTTCGCGTCCGGGCGCGTTTAGCCCAAGCTGCTCAATGACCGCACACATATCGGGAATATGCGCTTTTGTGCCATAATCGCCACGAGGCTTGTCGGAGCGACCGCGACCGCGCAAGTCCACCGCCACAACGTTTATGCCCTGCTGCTGCAAAAATTCCCCCATCACCTTCCAGCACATATGATTCGCCGAAAGCCCGTGAATGAGGAGTACTGTCTGCTTTGCGCCGACAACGTTCCAGCGCCCGACGTGAATGCGAATGTTGCCGGAGAGAACCTCAGTTTCGTCATAAAATACTTTTGCCGCTTCCAAGAGCAAGGGTTGTGGAGCCGCCGTGAGTGCGGGTTGAGGCGTTACAAAGACCGATTTTTTTTTCTTGACACGCCCAATACGCTGCCCAATACGCTTGAAAAACGCTACAAATCGTGATTTCATAGAATATACTGATTGTGAATAAAGTCTTGATTGTGGAGATATAAATAGTTGATACATCAACTATAAAAGCAAGATACGAAAAACTTTCCTCAAATCAAGGTTAAACATTTGTAAACCAAGACTTCCCTTACCAAACCAGTGCTATTACAAGCTATTGACCGATATAATTTCCGCCGAATGCGCCTCCCACCAGCGCAAAACATCTTCCGCTAAGTGGAACGAACCGACGATAAGTGTTGGCTCGTTCGTGGCGAAGACTCTTTCGCAAGCATCCGCTACGGATGGGTATTCTTCGGCGACGATGCCGAAACGAGAAGCTTCATGCACAATATCGCGCGCAGTACGGGCGCGGGGGAAGCTGAGCGTGGGAACGTGCAAGCGCCGAAGAACGGGCGCAAGCGTGGCGAGCATTGCATCCATTTGTTTGTCCTGCATTGCTGCAAAAAGAGCGTTCCAGCGCACATCCGCATACCCACAGCGTTCGAGCGTTTGAATGAGCATCGTCATTCCGGCAGGATTATGCGCCACATCCATCACCACAACCGGGCTTGCGCTCAGAAGTTCAATGCGTCCACGCAGACCGCTATTTGCCGTAATGCTCTGCAAGCCGCTTCGAAAGTGGTCTGGTGTGGTGCGAAAGTTTACGCCAATACGGTCGAGAACAGCAAAAGCAGTAAGAATATTGTGCGCTTGATGTGTTCCGCAGAGGCGTGATTCCACCGTGTGGAGCGTTCCCTGCGGCGAAGTAAGACTGACGGTCATGGAAAAATCAGGCTTACATTGTTGTATTAAGACGCTGTACTCATCGTCAAGAAAGAGTATATCTGCTTTGTGACGCTCTGCATAGTCTTCAAATGTTGCGCGAAGGCTTGGGCGCGATTCCGCGATGACACACGGCACATTCTGCTTCATAATTCCGGCTTTTTCGGAGGCAATTTCGGGAAGCGTATCGCCAAGATATTCGGTGTGGTCGTAGTCAATAGAGGTAATTGCTGTAGCCAGCACGTTTTCTGCGGTTAAAATGTTGGTAGCATCCAAGCGCCCGCCCAGTCCGGTTTCGATAATGGCTATGTCCACGTTTCGTGCGGCAAAATGCTGAAAAGCAAGTGCGGTAGCGGCTTCAAAAAACGTTGCATTTTCCGCAACAACAAGCGGCATGATAGTCTGAACCAGACTGTACAAATCCTCATCACTGACTTCCTCGCCATTCACGCGAATGCGCTCATTGAACCGCAAAATATGTGGCGAAGTGTAAAGACCAACGGTAAAGCCCGCCTCACGCAGCACCGATGCCAGCACCGATGAAACCGTGCCTTTGCCGTTTGTTCCGGCGATATGAATAGACGGGAAACGGTTGTGAGGTTTGCCGAGTGCCTCAAGTAAAGACTGAATACGATGCAAGCCTGCGGTCGCATGAAAACGGCGAAGCGTATAGAGTTCTTCGAGAATCTCGTGGAGCGTTGCGGGCGATGTGAACGTAAGCGGCGGCATAGCGTTGAGTTTGTACGAGGTGTTGTCCGAGAAATGAACGAGAAATAATTCCGAATCAGTCTGGAGATGCTGTGCTGTCTAGGACGATGCACCGAAACACACTCTGAAGCAGTAGTGTGAAGCGAAAGACTACCAAATCTAGTGATTCTTTACGGCAAAGTGAAACAAAGTTTTGCGTGGTATGAAAAATTCTTCCGTACGGCAGTAAAAATTTTCTTGCACAGAGTAGCAAAAACAGCTAAATTGGCGAACTGTAATGCACATTACAAGCGTTTCGCACTCCCGGAGAGATGGGTGAGTGGCTGAAACCAACGGTTTGCTAAACCGTCGTACTGCGCAAGCATTACCGAGGGTTCGAATCCCTCTCTCTCCGCGAAGCGGCTTGAAACAACGTGTTTTGAGCCGCTTTTTTTGCTCCAAATTTTATCACAATAGGCTATGGAAATAGGAATTGACAGTTTCGTCTCCGCACTCTTCGATAATGGCTCCGGCGTTACACTAAGTGCCGTCGATGCCATGAGTCAGATTCTTGAGCGCATCGAATTTGCCGATAGTGTGGGGCTGGATGTATTCGGTATTGGCGAGCATCATCGAAAAGAATTTCTGGATTCTGCACCCGCCGTGATTCTTGCCGCCGCCGCCGCACGAACAAAAAATATTCGTCTCACCAGTGCTGTTACGGTGCTGAGTGCAGCCGATCCGGTACGTGTGTTTCAAAACTTTGCAACGCTGGATCTTATTTCCAAAGGACGTATTGAAATGGTCGTCGGGCGTGGCTCATTCATAGAGGCATTCCCGCTTTTTGGCTTGAATCTTCAGGATTACGACGAACTTTTTACCGAAAAACTTGACCTGCTGCTCACCTTGCGAGAGAATGAACACGTTCACTGGTCTGGTCAATTTCGTCCGGCTCTCACTGGGCAAGGTGTGTACCCACGCCCCTTGCAAAACCCACTACCCATTTGGATAGGTGTCGGCGGCACGCCTGCTTCGTTTGCTCGTGCGGGATTACTGGGGCTGCCCCTTATGGTGGCGGTGATTGGCGGAGAGACGCATCGTTTTCGCCCGTTGGTGGACTTGTACAAAGAAGCGGGCAGAAAAGCAGGGCATCCGGCGGAACAACTAAAAGTTGGTTTGCACTCGTTGGGCTATGTTGCCAAGACAAGGCAGGAAGCCACAGATGAGTTTTTCCCCGGCTATGCACAATCTTTTAGTTCTATTGGTAAAGAACGCGGCTGGTCGGCTGTAACACGTGAGCATTTCGACGCCCAAACGACCTCGCTAGGTGCAATCTTAGTCGGCGACCCCGAAGAGATAGCCGAGAGAATTATCAGACATAGCAAGGCTTTGGGCGGTATTTCGCGTATTACGTTTCAGATGGATATTGCGTCCTTGCCACACGACAAACTCATGAAATCCATAGAATTACTCGGCACACGGGTAGCGCCCTTGCTGCGTGCGTACAGCAAAAGTGATACCTTTTGAGCGCCAGACTATTTGAGTGCTGGACTGAAAGGTAGTTTTGGGAGAATTTGCAGATTGCACGCTGCTGCATATCGCCTACACTCCCATCCGCTTCCACCACCAGTACGTCAGCCCCAAGCCAGATGCTGTGCCGATGACGCAAAGGCACACGCTCAAAAGAACATACACAAACGCAAGCAGTGGTCGCCCCGATTGAAGTATAGTCAACGACTCCAGCGAAAACGTGGAAAACGTGGTGAAGCCCCCACAAAAACCCACTGCTAAGAAAAATCGGGCAGATTCGGAAAGTACACTGAGGCGCTCCCCGGCAAGCGCCACTACAACACCGATGCAGAGCGACCCCGCAACATTAATGCCAAGCGTGGCAAAAGGAAATGACGTACCAATGCGATTCACAACAAGCACCGAGACGAGAAAGCGAAGCACACTTCCCACTCCGCCACCCAGAAAAACGAGGACTATGTTCAGGAATGAAGGCATGACTATTGCAGAAAATGGTCAAAATAATGTACCGAAAAACTGAAGTTACAACACTTTTCGCTACTTTTTACTTTGTACTTTCAATTTTCCGCGTAACTTTGCCAGAAAACTACCGTTCAACGTGGAGAAGCCACGTGCAGAACATTGGTTTCGCGCCATACATCTTCGGATTCGTGGTTATAAGCCTACTGTTCTTTAACCTCAACTGTGTTAGCTACTACTATGGACACCCCCAACACCCCCTACTCTCAAGACCCATCGCACAACCCGCAATACCCTCGCTATCCGCGTTACGAGCCATATGAACGTCGTCGTTCGCGGTGGTGGATTCCGCTTTTGATATTTTTAGTTATCATTTTCGGCTTCTTTGCTCTTATTGCAGGCGTGATTGTCTCTATTAGCAGTGCATTCGACAATAAAAAAACGGCAAGCGTGAAAGAACACTCAGTGCTGCACATCAAGCTCGCTGGTGCAGTCGAAGAGCGCGTCAGCGACGATCCGCTTGCATTCTTTTCCAATACCGAAACCGCGCCGAGTTTTTACGAAATGCTCTCTGGTATTCGGCGTGCAAAAAATGACGAAAATATTACCGGTATTTTCCTTGACGGCGGTATTCGAGCCGGCGGGGCAAAACTTGCGGAAATACGCGCTGCGCTGGAAGATTTCAAAACATCGGGCAAATTTATCTATGCACACTTGGATTACGGTGCAGAGCGTGATTATTACACCGCGTCGGTCGCCGATTCTATTTTTATGCCGACCGAAGGATTACTTGAGATGAACGGTTTCAGCGCAATGGGTGTGTTTTTCAAAGGAACATTGGAGAAAATTGGGGTTGATTTTTATGTAGAACAATTTGAAGAGTTCAAATCCGCCGTTGAGCCGTACAGCCGCACTCAATACAGCGATCCGGCGAAGCAGGAACTTCGTGAGCTGTTGCAACAGCGCTCCAAGGATTTTGTGAACGTTGTAGCTCAAAGCCGTTCTATGAAAACCTCTGCGGTTGAAAGCGTCTTGCAGCGCGGAGTTTACACCGCCGATTCACTTTTGGCGCTTGGGTTTATTGATGGCATTCGTTCAAAAAATGCCGTCAAAGAAGCGCTCAAGCTACGGGCGTACTCCGCTCAATCCGAAGAAATAGCGGAAGCAGATAAAAAACAGGCGGATTCGGCAACAGCCGCAACCGAAAGCAAAAGTGATAAAAAGTCGAAAAATAGCGAAAAATCGAAGGATAGTGAGAAGTCGAAAGGCGGCAAAAAATCAAAAGATAACGATGATGACGATACTGCCGGGAAGTTGCGCCTTGTCGGTATCGGGCGTTATGTCAACAGCGATTCCTACGCGGCAACGGCGGACGATGAGAACGTCAGCAAAGACAAACAAATTGCTATTATTTTCTCCTCGGGTACGATTGTTTCCTCCGGCGACGATGACGGGCAAATTGTATCGGGCGCTTTCAATAGAGACCTTCGCAAGGCGCGTGAGAACAAGAAAGTGAAAGCAATAATCCTGCGGATTGACTCTCCGGGCGGTTCCGTATTTGCGTCCGATGAAATGTGGGAAGAGATCCGCAAGACCGCAAAAGAAAAGCCTGTCTATGCTTCTATGAGCGACGTAGCAGCTTCCGGCGGATATTATATGGCAATGGCATGCGATACAATTATTGCCCATCCGAACACCATCACCGGCTCCATTGGCGTCCTTTTGCTGCTTCCCAACGCAACACAGATGCTTGAAAAAATCGGCGTTACGGTGGACACCGTCACAACGTCGCCAGCAGCTATTGACTATGACCCCGCGCTCCGCCTCACAGATGCAAACAAAAAACGTATTCACGACCAAAGTTCAAAAATTTACCAGCGCTTCGTGCAGCGCGTCTCCGAAAGCCGCCACAAATCTTTCGAGGAAACGCGGTCTGTTGCGAAAGGTCGTGTTTGGACAGGCGCTGCGGCTCTTGATAAAGGGCTTGTCGATACACTAGGTGGGCTGTACACCGCCATTGGCATTGCCAAGCGACGTATTGGTATTCCCGACGGGCAGCGCGTTTCGATTCGTCGTTACCCTTCCAATGAGTCAAACCGCTATGAACGTATTTTCAAGCGGCTCCTGAACGATGATGATGACGAAGAAGCCGCTACCAAAACAACGCTGGAAAAACTCCGTGCACGAGTGGATGCGGAAATGGTGGCAAAAAATCCGTTCTGGAAGGCGCTGTCTGAAAGCGTCCGTCAGCACTGTCTCTACCTCTACGAACTTGCATCGATGAACCCGCAAGAGCGCGTGCTGATGGCACTGCCGAATATCCCCGACATACGATAATCTAACTATCGGCTACCACTAAAGTTTCACTTTTTCTTTGCCCACAATGGACTTGATGTATCTCCAAGTCATGCAGACGCTTATAGAGCTTACTCGTGAGAAAAAGATAGCATGGGAAGTACACGAAATCAGCAAATATCCGGCGCTTGAGCCGGATAGTATCGTGGAAAAACCGGTTTTTACCCGTTACAAAGACCGCAATATCTTGTTCTACGAAGAGCGCCTGCCTCCTTTCAAGCCGGACAGCGAAACAATAATGCGAATGCAACTCGTAAACGAGGAAGGCGCTATTATTGATGACTTCCCGAACACGCCCGGTATGGAAGAATTGTATGCAATCATCAAGGTTTATACGCGCAGTGCTGTGGCAATGCAACTGGATAAAGTCGTCGAAGCGCTGGCGATTGACACCAAAAAGCGCAAGGTCGAATGGCGCGAAGAGCAGCCAGAACCGCTTGGTATTGAACCAGACACGCTGACAAGTCCCGTGTATGTGACGGAGTTCAAAGGCAAAAAATTTGCGCTCTTTTATGAACACGACGGTAATTCCACACTCAAGCACGTTCACACTCGTCCGGCACTGTGGATTCTTTCACCGGACAATAAGAAACTACGCGACTGCTACGATGTTCTAGGGGTCGATATTCTCTTCCGCATGGTCAATATTAAGCAGCCGGACTTCAAAGAGTTGGACAATATCATTGACGGCTTGGTATCGGCAACAATAAAGGATGTGGTATCAAAGATGAAACCCCAGATTAGCCGAGCCGAATAATAACGATAAACCACCCTGAAGACAAGATTCTGGTAAGCGTTACGTTTTGGGTGTAGAGTGCTGAGTTCAAGCCCCTACAACGCCAATAAGGAACAGCTTTTTGGCGCAATTCACTCAAAACGTAAAACCCACCATTCAACACTACGCACAACATTCTATGACTCTTACGGATAATCGCTTTACGCTTGGCGGCGTGGATATGCTCCGACTTGTGGAGGAATTTGGCTCTCCTGTCTATGTCTATGACGCCGCTACGATAGAACGTCAGTACAAACGCTTGGATGCTGCCTTTGCGGGGATAGAACACGAGATAAAATATGCTTGCAAAGCGCTTACCAATGTCAATATTTTGAGTTTTATTCGTCGCATCGGCGGCGGATTGGACACGGTATCATTGAACGAACTGCATTTGGGTTTGAAAGCGGGTTTTGAGCCGAATAATATTTTCTACACCCCGAACAATGTCTCTTTCAGCGAGGTACAGGAAGCTATTGCTCTTGGTGCTCGGTTGAATTTAGATAACTTGCCAATGCTGGAGAAACTTGGTCAAACCTACGGCGGCAGTGTTCCGGTCTGTGTGCGCATCAATCCACACATCATGGCGGGTGGCAATGAGAAAATTTCGACGGGACACATCAACTCAAAATTTGGTATTTCGATGACGCAAGTGGACGCTATTGTGCGGGTTCAGGAGAAATACGGCTTGGACATTGCCGGACTCCATATGCACACCGGCTCGGAAATTGTGGACACCGATATTTTTCTGCAAGGCGCACAAATACTGCTTGAAGCAGGAAGACGCTTCAAAACCCTTCGTTTTTTCGATTTCGGCGGTGGATTCAAAGTGCCGTATAAACCGGACGACAATGAGACAAATGTGGAAGAACTCGGTTCCCGTCTGGCGGTGCTCTGCCACGAGGAGATGAAGCATCGGGGAAATAGTTTTTATGTTTGTTTTGAGCCAGGTAAATATCTTGTCAGCGAAGCCGGAATGCTGCTTGCCCGCGTGAACGTTGTCAAGCAAACACCTGCCACGACCTTTGCCGGAGTAGATACGGGATTGAATCACCTCATTCGTCCGATGTTCTACAAGGCATATCATCACATCACCAATATTTCCAATCCGCATGGCGCAGTGCGTCCATACTCCGTCGCTGGCTATATCTGCGAGACGGATAATTTTGCATGGGACAGAGAGATGGCAGAAATCCGCGAAGGCGATGTTTTGGCGTTCCACAATGCCGGCGCATACGGTATTATGATGGCATCGAACTATAACTCGCGCCCGCGTCCCGCAGAAGTTTTTATCGTGAACGGGAAAGCGCACTTAATTCGCCGCCGCGAGACGCTGGACGACCTTTTGCGAACGCAGATTTTGCTGGATATTTAAGAATAATCGATGAGTGATACTACGCCACTTGTTTCTATCATTACGCCAAATTACAATGGGGCAGCATTTCTGGCTGAAACTATTGATTCGGTGCGGTCTCAGACGTACACGCATTGGGAGATGATTATCGTGGATGATTGCTCAAACGATAACTCTGCCGAACTCATCCGCACAGCCGCAAAAACTGAACCCCGTATTCAACCATACTTCTTGACCGAACGAAGCGGCGGACCGGCAAAACCGCGCAACTATGGGTTGGATGCAGCACAAGGCAAATACGTAGTCTTTCTGGATAATGACGACCTCTGGCACCCACAAAAACTCGAATTTCAAGTGATGCTCATGCAGCTCGAGGGCGTGGCTATTAGCTCAGTAGCAATGTTTCGCTTTCAGGAGCGCTCCGAAATCCCACCTTCCATGTGGCTGCCGATACCAACCGAAAACGTGCACTTTCGCAAAATCACCTACGAAATGTTGCTTCGCCGCCACTGCACACCGCATCTTATGGCGGAGCGGCGTTTATTCTTGGACTATGCCATCCGCTTCGACGAGCGTGAGGAATATAACCGCATCGAGGATATGCTTTGCTGGTTTATGCTTCACCAGCACGTGCCGTATAGCATCAAACTCTCACCGCCACTTACGTTCTACCGCCAGCATTCCACATCACTTTCTGCCGCCAAACTTCCCATTATTGCCAAACAGCGTCTTCTCTATGGTGAGCAGCGAGTGGGCGGTAAGCCGATTGGCTGGCGTTTTCCGTTTTATTTCACGTTGTATGCTGTGCGCGGCGTTCTGAGCCGTGTGGCGGCGAAATTGAACATTACTGCATTGAATGTTGTGGATTATTAGTGCCTTACCTTTGGGGAATTATTTGGGTTTTTCTATTTTTTAGCGTAACATTGTGCGGGTTTATGGGTTATTAGTAGATGCAGATACAGTTTTAATTCTACGTTGTCGGGTCATGTATGAATCATTACCAATACACATTCTGGCTGGTATGCGCTTGTTTCCTTGCCAATTTAACCGTGTTTCCAATAACTTCCTTCGGGCAGACCTTGCCTGCAAGCAAGCAATTACGCCTTCTTCAGCCTAACGGCAAGGAGCGTTTGCAATCTGGCTCCCAGTACACCATCAAGTGGACGGGTATAGATTCTGCGCGTCCGGTGCGCTTGGAATACAGTATTGATAACGGTAGGTCGTGGAAACTCATTACCGACAAAGCGCTGGGCGGTGAGTATCTCTGGAAGCCCATTCCAAACGAGCCAAGCGATTCGTGCTTGATTCTTGCGACGGGACTGGCGGCAGATTCTACTGAAAGCGTCAATCGGTCGCTCGTGCAGTTTCAGGTACCGCGTTCGCAATCTCAGTATAATAGTAACTATTGGGGCGGTGAATCGGCGAGTTTTAGCTCCGACGGCACAAAGATTCTTGTTACCTCCTTCTCCCAGCAGATTGGGAGCAGTACAAGTTACTTAGGTTGGCGGCAAACCAATTTTGAAGTGCGTGATGGCAAGACTGGCGCGATACTCTACACCCTACCGCCGTATATTATTGATAGTATAAACTATACTCGAAACAGTTATTGGGGTTGGTATGGTTGGGGTGGTGGCTGGGGCAACGGCTGGGGCGGTTCTGGTCAAGGGCGCTGGAGTCCCGACGGACGCTTGCTTCTATCGCAGATTTCTGATACAGCCTTCGGAGTCTTTGATGCGCAAACAGGTACGCTTGTTCGCAGCATCACCGTACCGACGCAAGGTAATGCCACACGATGTGTCGCTATGCAATGGGCAGCACAAGGGCAGGAAATTCTGGCAACGGTTCAACACCGATTTTTTTACCCTGCCACTAACACGGGGTACCTTGATACGATGAAAACTATGATGATGCGCTTCAGTGTTGCTAGCGGAGCGCTTGCTAATACTCCTTTTCGCATAGGTTTTTTTGTTTTCAATAGTACTGGATGTAATTACGGCGGGTGGGGGTACGGAGGAGGAGGAGGAAATATCAGCAACGATGGTGAACGCCGTTTAACATTTACCAATGATAGCACTTATTGTAACCCTGGCAGCCAAGTTATTCGTAGCACTCGCGATAATTCGATTCTCGTAACTCTTCCTACCTTGTCGGGAGGTGTGTACTATTGGAGTAATTGGGGTGGTGGCTACGGTGGCAATGGTTCAACATGGTCACCAAATGATTCATTGCTTGCCATATACGACTACCAAACGAATAATGGTGGAACTGGAGTAAACATCATCAGCGCACTCAATGGGCAGCCTATCCAGCGCATAGCCCTTTCTCGGTATAATTATGGTTGGTACAATAACACTCAATGGAGTCCCGATAGTCGCCGGATTCTCTTTGGGGATTATATGGAGCAGCAATGGATTCTGGGGGGATTTGGGCAAAGAGGTGTAGCTCCAACAAGCTATATTGCCGATGTCTATACCGGAGTTGTGCAGCCTGCTTTGCGTAATAGAATAACTAATGGCGATTACTGGGGTTATGGCTGGGGAGGCTATGGCTGGGGAGGTTATGGAAATGGAACCGGAAGCGGTTCGGCTTCCAACTCCACATTTGCATGGAGTCCTGATGGTCGCTTTGTCACTGGTTTTCTTTGGCAATTACGAAGCAATAGTATTCGGCAAGATAATTTTTTGAACACGGTCGGAATATGGGATTCACAAACAGGTTGCTTGCTACAAACATTTCGTCTGCCATTTCCTGATGGAACTGCGGATGAACCCAGACGCTCATTTTTCAATACCACCCCCCAATGGAGCGCCGACGGAAAACGTCTCCTGCTTTTTAGTCCTCTAAAGTACGCGCAGCGTCGATACGCTTCGTCATCATTTGCTAACGGACAGTTTCAGATTGATTCCGGTTTTGGTTCAATCACCTACGACGGTACGGCGCTCATCGCCAGCGTGAACATTGACCAAATCCCCTGCCAAGAAGACAGGTCGGATTCAGTCTTTACCATTCTCCCGCGCGGTGCGCTGCGTGTGGCAAATGTTTCCTTCCCGACGGTGCAGTGCGGTCCAGCTTCCAGTTCAGTGACCTTCCCTGTTTCCAATACGACTTCAAAGACGATGGTTATCAATATCCCGACCATTACGGGCGCAAATGCCTCGGATTTTTCACTGATTTCGGTGGATGGTGCTCCAGTAGATACCATCACGACGCTGACTATGACCACGATCAAGTACGAAAAGCGATTAGAAGTCCGCTTCACGCCAAGCGACTTCGGCGACCGTGTGGCACAAATGACCTTCACTGATACAAGCGGCGTGGAACTGGAAACTATCACACTCTACGGTCGGAAGGATACACTGGCTCTTGCCACACCTTCGGTGCGCCTGAACTTTTCACGTGTTCTACAAAATTCTATCACGAGCGGGAGTGTGTCCTTCCGCAACCTCAGCACTGTACCGCTTTACTGGGATGGGCAAATGCTCACCCAAACCTCGCCCCTGCAACAAGGCGGACAAATGACGGGTGGACAGCAGTTCCAAAGCGCGGCAGGACGCTTTCGTGTGGATAGCCTATCGCCCGCAATGGTTAGCCCCGGCGACAGCGGGCGGTTTTACGTAACGTTCTTGCGTACGGACAAAGAAGGTATTTTTGGTGATTCGGCAACGGTGCTGCGGTGCGGCACAGGGCTACATCAACTCATCGTAACGGCAGAGGTGATTCCAAATTTTCCGCGTATGGAAGTAGATTCACTGCTAAGTTTCGGACGTTTGATTTGTGAAACAAGTAGCGTAGCCACGCTCCGTGTGCGGAATACAGGTGGCAAGCCGCTTCAAATCTTCAATGTGGGTGTATTGAGCGATGTATTCAAAACGACGTTCACACGAGGAATGGTGCTCATCGTACAGCCATTTGACACACTGTTCCTACCTCTGACTTTTATTCCTTCTTCGGGCGGTCTGACCGAAAGCGTGGTGGTACTGAACTCAGACGATCTGCGGAACACGCAGCGCTCAATTGTGCTTCGCGGACAAAAGACCGTCTTCCAATACTCCTGGCAACCGCCCGCACTGGACTTCGGGAACGTGAGCTTTGGTGCAAGCCGAGCGCGGACGGTAACCTTTGTCAACCACGGCACCGAGCCCTATCGGTGGACACTCCCCCGAGCCTTGACCGACGATTTCATCCTTGAGCGCGTCGAACCCAATCCCGTTCCTGCCGGAACTTCCGCGACAGCTACGGTGCGCTTTCTCGGAAGACGCGAGGCAATGCCCGTTGCGGCAAGACTGAATATACCGATGAATGATCCCTGTAGCACACAAACCCGTTTCGACCTCACCGCCCGCGTTCTCGACCCCCAGCCACGAATCGTGATTCCCGATACGGTTCGCCTTGCTTCACTGTCGTGCGCAAGCCAGACCCAAAGCACAATTACCATTTCCAACGACGGCGATGCTGATTTACGGATAAATGCGTTTGCCGTCGAAGGCGAGAATAAGTTTGACTTCCCGAAAGATTCGATACGCTTAGGCGCATTGACACTGAAGCCACAAGCAATCACCCAACTGGACTTCCTCTTTCAAGCGCTTGATACGGGTACTCGTACCGCAACGCTCGTGCTGAAAACGAATGACACCGCAAGCGCACGCGCGGGCGAGATTCGGGTGGTCTTGATTGGGCGGAAAGATTCCGTCGGTTTTCTGCTCACCCGACCACCCCGCCGCCTGACAACGGTGGAAGAGTACACGCCGCTCTTCGATACCCTGACGATACGAAACACCGGAACCGTGCCGCTTACGTGGACGAATTCCGTGACGCCGCAAGCACCCTTGCCATTCCGCATCGACACGACCTTCAGTATTGAACGCATTGAGTCGGTCATCACCCCACCGCAGGGAAGTTCAAGCATGGTGGTGCGCTTCAGTGGTGGTGTAGCAGGATTTGCAGCCGAGCGCCTCGTTCCGCTTCAGGGCGCTTCCACACTTGCGCCCGCGTGTAGTCGCCCGCTCGCACTGACAGTCGTTGGCGAAGTCCGCAAGGAGCCGCGCTTGGCGCAGGTAGCGGATGTATCCTCGCGCTTGCTCTGCGAGAACACCACCACGCTCACCATTCGGCTTGCCAGCATCGGCACGGATGATGTGGTGGTGAGCAGTATTGATGTTCTCGACAATCCGAACGGTATCGTGACCATCTTCTCGCCACAAAACAGAATGATGACCCTAAGCGCTCGGACGGGACGGGACAGTATCGTCATCACTGCACGAACGGCACAAACAGGTCTCTTCACGGCGCGTGTGCGTATTCGCTCGAATGCCGCCAATATGCCGGAAGCTATCGTTGCTATCACCGTACGAAAGGATTCCTCGGGCTTACAGGCGATTCCATCGGCGGTTGACTTTGGTGGCTTCACTGCCAACACGCCTGCAAGCCGCACGGTGAGCATCGTCAACACGGGCACGATAGCGCAGGGTTTTCGTTTACCGCTCCGTGCGGGGGTGTTTGTGGTGGACTCGTTGGGAATGAACCCGCTCCCGGGCAACAGCCAGACACAAGCACGGGTGAGCTTTGCGGGTGGCATGGGCGGTGTGGAGCGGGACACACTCCGCGTGGCGGACTCCTGCGGACGAGTGCTCCTGCTGCCGCTTCAAGCGCGGGTAGTCGCGGGCGTGGTGACACTGCCGGACACGGTGAGGCTTGCCTCGAATGACGAAGCGGAGCTGCCCATCATGCTCACGAATCGGAAGGGCGTGGAGCGTGGGATGGAAGCCGTGGTGCGGGTGAAGATTGGCAATGCGACGCTGGTGGAGGTGTTATCGCCGTTAGCATCAGGCGTGGAGCGAAAGCAGGATAGTGTGTGGTTGACCTACCGCACGCTGATACCGTCGGAGGACAGCAAGGCGGCATTGCTGCGTCTTCGTCTGCGTGGTTTATTGGGCAATGCGACCACCACGACCGTGCGGGTGGATTCCGCGGTTGTCGGTGGGGTGGCTCTGGCGGCATCGGTACCGACACACTACCGAGTATTGGGCTTGAACTACGCCGGTGGTGGCGTACGGTTGCTGTACACACCGCGGGTACAGGTCATTGCGGTAGCGCCGAATCCGAGTACGGCGGACGTGAGTGTGCAGTTGCGAGTGAAGGAAGCGACGGGCGTGGTGGTACAGGTGGTGGATATGCTGGGGCATCGGCGATTGTTGTTCGAGGGTGAAGTCCCGCAAGGCGAGCAGGCGCTCCGACTGAACACGGCTGACCTTGCTTCGGGCGTCTATGCGCTGGAACTTCGCACCGCCAGCCAGACCATAACCACTATCATTACTATTTTCCATTGATCCTTGATTCTTTTTTTATTGATTCCATGAAAACTTCACGTACTACCAACGGACAACGAAGCCCTCAAAGTAAATGGAGCAGGATGTTCGGACTGTTTCTCTTCTTTGTTCTGTTCACTTTTGCCAATGGCACACTCTCTGCACAACTTCGTTCGGATGAGCCTTTACTACGAGTTGGTGCTTTTGGCGGAGCCAATTTGAATCGGCATACCGCCAATTTTCCTGAATTTGTATTGTTCCCAATTTGGATACCAAACCCCGACAACGACAAAACTCCTCGTCCACCAAACTTTCAGAATGGTTCGGGAATAGGCTTTACGGCGGGCGTTTTGCTTGAAATACCTCTCACGGGGCAACTGGCACTTCTTGCGCGGGCTTCGTACTCGCGGTACGACGCACTTCTCACCACTCGGCAAGACGTACGCTTTGGGCTTCCGCAATCGGCAAATGCCCCCGCAAGCAGTATTCTTGCTCCGGTTGAGTTTGGTATGGCAGCGCAAATTCCGATGCTTGGCATTGATGCTCTGGCAAAATATACGATTCTTGGGGGCTTGCATCTTTCGGCTGGCATTCGGACTTCGCTTATGATGCCGACGACGATAACGCAGCAGGAACGCTTGCTCACCGATGCGAGTATTAGTTTTGACCCTACCAAAATTGTCAAAGAGCGCAATGTAAGCTCATTTGCTCTACCGAGCGCACAATCGCTCCAGTTGGCGCTCTCTGGCGGCATCGGTTACGACATTGATATTACTGAGCGCGTGCGAATTACTCCCGAAATCACGTACTCGTTTGGATTTACGGGGCTTGTGGCAGCAAGCGAAATTAATAGCCAAACGCAATGGACAGTGCAACAGATTCGCGGTGGTGTTGCCGTTTCGTTACCATTGCCCAAGCCGCCACTGCCGCCCCCACCGCCGCCCGTGGACACCGCAAAGCCCTCTCCTGTGCTTGCTGTGAAAGCCTTCGGCTTGCCAGTATCGGAGCAGGCAGTAGGGAATACTATCGGCATAAATGAAGAGCAACCGAGCGTGATTCTGCGCGTTCAGCAGACGATTTCGCGGAGTGTTTTTCCACTGCTACCGTACATATTTTTTGACGGCATCGGTGCTACTGCCCTTTCGGAGCGCTACTCCACGCTCACACGTGAGGAAACAAAAACATTCCGCGAGTCCAAACTCTCCTCTGCCTACGAACTTACACCGAAAGAACATTCGTACTACAACGTTCTGAACGTAGTTGGTGAGCGGCTCCGGCGTTTGCCTAAAGCGGTGCTGAGTATTCACGGCTGCACCGACGGCTTTACGGCAGAGCGCGACAAAGCAGATGTTGCCAAAGCACGCGCACAAGTTGTCATGCGGTATTTGCGGGATGTCTGGCAAATTCCCGCCACGCAGTTAAAGCTCGTGGACAACACCACTGCCCCCACCACCCCGTCCATTCCGCTCAGTGATGCCGACAAACAAGCCGAAAATCGCCGCGTGGAACTACGCTCGGACACGCCGGAAATTTTGGCAAATATAACGCTCATTGATACCGTGCGTCGCGTGTCGCCGCCAAGTGTGCGCTTTCGTCTAAGCGTGGCAAACATTGATTCGGTGCGGTCGTGGAAAATCGTGGTTCGTCAGTCGGGAACGATTGTCAAGGAACTTCGCGGTACAGGTGCGCTGGCAGAAGTGCAAGACTGGCGCATGGACGAGCGTGAACTGGCAGCGTTGCATCTGGATGAATCCGTACAGCAAGGGCAAGCCGTCGAGCCGCTTGAATACTCATTTTCCTGCATTGATGCGGACGGTAATTTATACCGTTCGGCCACAGCAGCAATCCCACTCGAAACCCGCACCGAAGAGAAAAACAGCAAGCGAACAAGAACCAGTAGCTACTTTGCGGGGAAACTGGTGGAACGCTTCAATCTCATCTTGTTCGATTTTGCCAAAAGCACGATTACGAGCGAACAAGAACCAATGATGAACCTCATGCGTACCCGCATCACGGAGCGCTCTACGGTGCGCGTAGATGGGTTCACCGACCGCACAGGCGAGGCAGAATTTAATCGCAAACTCTCGCTGCAACGTGCGCTCGGCGTGGCACAGGCTCTGGGCTTCACGGCGGAACAGCAAAAGACCAATGTGATGGGCTACGGATCCAGTTTGGAGCTGTACAACAACGATTTGCCCGAAGGGCGCTTCTACTCTCGCACGGTGCGCGTGATTGTGGAAACACCGCAGAATGAGTAAGACGCAAAATGAGTAAGACGTTAGGTCGTCCTACAAATACTTCCCTTGCTTTTAACGCTACTCTTTTCCAGATTTCTTGAGTATATTTGCCTCATAGTGCAGAGTAGATGCACTCTCTTGAATGTACGTCTTTTTTTTCGGGAAATTCTCTATGCTCTTCTCGTTCATGTTTCGCTTTACGTGCGCTCTGGTAGCCGCATATATTCTTGCTTCCCTTTCGCTTCCCGCACAAACGCTTTCCGTGTTTGATGTGGATGCTTCGTCGTTTCCGACCATGAAAGCACGGTTTTTTGCCTTTGGTGCGGACGGCAAACCCATTCAGAATGCGATTTCTCCGCAAGATATTGTTCTTCGGGAAAACGGCGTGAGCCGCACCGTTACGGGCGTTACCTGTCCGCCACCGACGGGATTGCAACCCATTTCAGCCGTGCTGACGCTGGATATTTCCGGTTCGATGGCGGGCGGACGCGGTAAGTACTCCAATCTCCAACTCGCGCAGCAAGCCTCTTCCGCCTTTGTTCGGGCGCTCGCGCTGCCGCCTTCGGAAGCAGCAGTTTCCAGCTTTGACCACGAAAGCTACATCAATCAAGACTTCACCGCCCAACGTGATGCGCTTTTGAACGCTATCGCGGCTTTCCAAGCGGGCGGCGGTACAAGCTACATGAACGGCTTGCTCACCGAACCCACCGGCAGCATCCCGATTGCCCGCAATGGACGCAATAAGCGCGTGGTGGTCTTTCTGACCGACGGACTGAGCGACGGCGACGAAAATGCTGTCGTCAGCGCGGCAGTGCAAAACAAGGTCGAGATTTATTGCGTTGCCGTCGGGCTTCCCGCGCCGCCGTTTATCAAAAATATTGCGCGGCGCACGGGCGGCGTATGCTTCGAGAATGTGAACGATTTCATCCGCATTACGCAGGTGTATCAAGCAATCGTACAGCTTGCGCAGGGGCGTACGCCGTGCGAGTTCACGTGGCGCGGCGAGGCGGTATGCGATACCCGCACGGGCAGCATCACGGCTCGCCTCAGCACGTCGCCGGATTCGCTGGCGGTCTCCGCAGACTACGACGTGCCGCAGCAAGCAGTGGCGCGTCTCAGCGTTACTCCTTTTTCGGTGCGGTTCTATGGTGTGCCGCCCGGCTCTGTGCGCGACACCGTGATTACCATTCGTGCCGAAAATGCACCCTTCACCGTGACGAATATCCTCACCACCAGTACCAATGCTGCCTTCACCGTTACGCCGACCAATTTCACGCTCCAAGCGGGCGAAAGCCGCCAGCTCACCTTACGCTTTCAGCCGCGCGATTCCTCGCTCACCTTTGCGCGGTTCGAGGTGAAGACTAATTCTTGCTCGGCACTGCTCTATGCTGCGGGCGGTTTTCCGCCTGTACCTGTCGTGCAGCCCACGCTGCGCATTACTTCTCCCAACGGCGGTGAGACCTTCCTTGCGGGCGCAGATACCGTCATCACGTGGGAAGGAGTGCTGCCCACCGACACCGTGCGTCTGCAATACAGCATAGACAGCGGCAGAACGTGGCGCACTATCACCGACAGCGCAACAGGGCTGCGTTATGCGTGGCGGTATGTTCCGAATACGCCGAGTGAGAAGTGTTTGATGCGGGTGATGTCAAACACGATAAATATTGATGTTATTAACTTAAAGGGTCATAAGGGAGATATCGCTTCAATTTCATTCAGTTTCGATGGCTCGAAAGTTGTTACAACTAGCAGGGACAAAACCGCAAAAATTTGGGATGTAAGGACTGGTAGTGAACTTGTATCAATCATTATTAATTCTTCTACAAATCCATTCTTTGAACCCTATTGGGCTTCATTTCATCCTAACGGGAAGCAAATTGTTACAAGCGATGACTCCGAGAAAGGAATAAAACTATGGGATATTGACAGTAAAACTCTTCTTAATTCTATAGACATTAGAAACTATAACTCTATAACTAATCGTTTAGGGGGATCAAGGACAATTTTCTTTCATAATTCAGGAAATAATATCTTAGTACCTTCAGATTCAAATGCTGTGGTGCTTGATGCAATATCGTTACAAACAATACGTACTTTCAAATCTCCTAAAGGTCTAGGCAGTGCTACATTTAGTCCAGATTACAAACTTGTGATTGGTGCAGGTGGTACTTTTGTCAAAATTTGGAACGCAGAAACTGGTGCAGAAATTCAAACTTTGAACAGCCCAAATTCATCATTACTAACATTTGCTTCAATAGACCCACAAAATTCCAAAATTGGCATAGTGACATATTCCAGTAATAATGCGTCAGTTATTGATATTATTACTGGTAGCACTATTTGTAGTTTATCCTTAAAAAACTTTCCATCTCTCATTATTGGAGGAGCCACAATCTTTTTTAACCCTGAAGGTACCCAAGTATTGGTTGCAACAGATAGTAGAGGCGCATTTATAGCAGATGCTTTTACAGGAGAAATTTTGAAAAGTTATTATTCTTTTCCCAATATTCAAACATGGATTTCTTGTGCTACTTATAGCCCCGATGGAAATAAAATCGCACTAGCTGGTGCATTGCAAGGTGGCTTTTCTGATTCAACTGCAAAAATCATCACCCTCCCACGCTACGCCCAAGTCTCCACCTCCGCTTCCGTCTGGTCTATCGTCGCGCCGCAGCTTGCCGTTTCTACCAACAGCACCACGCCGATAGACATGGGCGCGGCGCTCGTCGGAGCGCAGAAAGATTCGGTCGTTCAGGCGTTTGTGGTGAACTCCACGCCGTACCCTGTGCGAGTGGACAGCATCCGCTTCGAGGGCGCACAGGCAAGCGAGTTTTCGCTGGTGTCGGGTGTGCCACCATTTACGGTCGCGCCCGGAGCATCGCAAGCCGTGGAGTTTCGTTTCAGTCCCCGCTCTGCTGGCTTGCGCACGGCAACCATCGTTCTTGTTACCCAAAGCCAAACGGTACGCACTGCGATACAAGGCACGGGCATTCAGCCAAGCCTTACGCAAAGCGCACGGTTGCTGGACTTCGGGCGGGTGCTGGTAGGCACAGCGAAAGACACTACCTTCACCGCTATTCTGCGCAATACTGGCGCGGCAACGCTTACGCTTTCTGCGCCGCGTTTGGGTTTGCCCGATGCCGTGCAATTTTCTGTACAGAGTTTTGGTGCTGTTGGCGCAAGCGGTATTGCAAGTTCTCACACGCTGCGTCCGGGCGACTCTGCGGCGATAACGCTGCGTTTTGCTCCCACGCGGCTGGGGCGCACAAGCGGGCAAGTACAATTCCGTTACGCCGCGCAGGGCGCATCGGGTTCTTTCGCACCGCTCACGCTGGGTCTCTTTGGAGAAGGCATAATGCTGCCGCTCACGGCGCGACCATTGGTTGATATGGGTTCGGTCGTGGTCAGCGCGTTCAAAGATTCCACCGTGCAGGCATTCATCACCAATCCCAACGCCCAAGCCGTTTCGCTGGATGCCATTCGTTTTGAAAACTCGCAGAGTTTAGCTGAGGCACAGGATTTCTCGTGCCAAACGGCGCTTCCGCTCAGGATTCCGGCAAACAGTACCGTTGCACTCACGTTTCGCTTTCGCCCGTCTGCTGTGGGTCGGCGCACGGCACAAATGGTGATTGGGGCGGAAACACAAACGCTTACTGCGACTATTCAAGGAAACGGCACTGAAACGCCTGTTATCCGCACAGCCGCGCTGCAAGCGCCCACGCTCACCTCACGGGTAGGCGGGACAGTGCAAATACCGATTTATCTCAAGAACCGCACGGGACCTATTCCGCTTGGCACAACGATTTCCGCGACGCTTGGATATTATTACGCTCTTTTGCGCCCGCTCGCTCCTACGCCCGTGGGCAGTGTGAGCGGCTCGCAGCGGCTCATTCCGCTTTCGCTCACTGTCGGTTCGCCGGACGAAAACATACCGCTTACGACGCTTTCTTTCCGCGCTGCGCTTGCTGTGCAGCAGACCACACCGCTCACGTTCAGCCAGCTTGCGGCAAATCCTGCCATCACGCTCACTCCGCAGAGCGGCGAGTTCCGCTTGGTGGATGCGCCTCCGGCAACGTTTGGCGCTGGAACTTCGTTTGGCACTGAACGAGAAGAGCAAGCGACCGCGCGAATTCTGGACATTAGCCCCAATCCTGCATTGGGCGGCTTCACCGTGCGGTATGAAACGAAACAAGCCGCAACGATTTCCATTCTGAATGCACTAGGAACCGTAGCGGCTGTATTCACTGCGTCGGCAGATGGTGAATGGTCGGTTTCAACAGCAGGCTGGGCGGCGGGCGTGTATCATGTTCGTTTGCAAGCGGGCGAGGTCGTCATGGTGCGGCGTGTGGTGGTGATGCCGTAAAGGACTGGGATTCCTGACTGGGATTAGTTGGGATTGGGAGGATTACTGGGATTGTTTCTGACTTGTAGGACTTTCGCAAGTGAGAGCTTTGGAGTGCGGAATTTATTCCGCAATGCTGCAAAATACCAGTAAATATGCGGAATAAATTCCGCACTCCAATTTTTTGCGAAAGTCCTAACTTGAATAAATAACTCATTACGCTCTTGTATCAAATCAACGTTGCTCGAATATCATCAAGATTTTATGCGCTTTGCCAGCCTTTTTCTCATTACCACTTTTTATGCCCTTGCGATTTTGCCTGCGCAGACACTTCTGCAAAGCAGCACGGCGGTCAATCCAGCCATTCCGCCGACTGTACGCGTGGGGTTACTTGGCGGTGGGAATTTTACATTGCATCTACCAAATTTTACGACTATTCCGGGCTACAGGACAACCTTTGCACTCCCATACATTACTTCACCTGACATACCAAATGATATGTCTTTCAGAAGCGGCTTCACTGCAAGCCTCACGCTGGGCGCACTTGTGGAAATACCATTTGATGAATCCTTCATGCTTGGTCTCCGGGGAATGATTGCTTCGCACGGCGGCACACTCCGTGCCACACAACGTACTCTTACGTTGGATCCGAATGATGCACAGAAAGAGTATTACCCTACTCTGGAGCATACCCTTTCCTTCTCGCTTTCCACAGTAAGTGCCGAAGCGACTGCTCTATGGAAGCCTCTGCCGAACGTACTTGTTTCGTTGGGGCTTGCGGGTGCTGTGCCGTTGGAAGGACGCACTTTTGTGCAATCCTCCGTGTATGATAAACGCGGCGACCCCGGTCCTGTCATGCTCAAAGCATCCAGCGTTTCCGGCGATTTGCCGCTTGCGGGCTTTATGCTTTCCGCGCTTGGTGGTCTTGCCTACGAATTGCCCGTGCCGCTTGGTGCGGATGGCATTGCGGGGCGCGTGCTGATTGTGCCGGAGATAGTTGGGATGCTTGGTGTCAATCCTATTCTGGAGGGCTTTTCATCGGGAAATTTTTGGAACATGGCGCAAATTCGTGCCGGAATAGCACTCAAATATGAGTTTCCACGCCAAACCGAGCGCCGCGAACACTATGAATGGATAGACACCGTTCGCATCGTGAAAACCCGTGAAAGCCTTGTTATGACAAGCCTACCCGACAGTCTCATTATTGGCAATGTCGGCAGGGGCAGCGATACGGTATGGACAGGAAATCTCAGGACGATAAAATCGCTGCAACGCCGCACCGACACGCTTATCACGACGAAGATTGTGCTCCGCAAACCCGCCATGCGCTTTTCCATTGCGGCGCTTGGCGTGCAAGCGAATGGGAAAGAAACAGCGCTTCCCGAAATCCGCATCGAAGAAATTATCGGGCAGAAGTATTTTCCGCTTTTGAATTATGTGTTTTTTGCCGAGCGTTCTGCCGAAATACCGTCTCGCTACGTGCTGCTAACGCGGGAAGAAGCCGCGTCATTTCAGGCAACTCGTTTGCGAAAAGGCGAAGCCCTTACACTCTATCACAACATCCTGAACGTGCTGGGAGAGCGCATGAAGCGGCTTCCTACAGCCACACTGACGCTGACGGGTTGCAATGCAAATGTTGGCGCTGAGAAAGGCAATCTTGCCCTGTCCGAAGCACGAGCAAAAGCGGTAAAGCAGTATTTATGCGATGTGTGGGGTATTGCGCCGGAACGGATTAGTACCAAAGCGCGTAATCTTTCCGAAAAGCCTTCGCTGCCATCTGCCGAGGCAGACAAAAGCGAGGAAAATCGCCGCGTGGAAATAAGCGCTTCTGTGCCCGAAATCTTGGAATGGCTTATCGTGGCAGATACCGTGCGGACTGCATCGCCGCCAACGGCAAGAATACTGACGCACACCGAGACGGAGCGCGAAATTCGGTCATGGCGGCTTACCATCACGCACAAAGGCGATACCGTGCGGACGTTCGACAGTGCGGGTGCGCCACCGCCAACGCTTGATTGGGATTTTGCAAAAGAAGCACGGATGCAAGGACGAGATTTGGCGCTGCTGACCGAGCCATTTATTATCAATCCCGAACTCTCCGATGCCGAAGGAAATGTCGCCCAGTCGGAAGCGGTTTCTTTACCTATTAAGCAAATTACTGTTCAGAAAAAACGCCGCGAGAGAAGGAAAGACAAGGAGTTTGAGGAATTTAGCATGATGCTTTTTGAATTCAACGAAAGCCGAACAAGTGAGGCGCAACAATTTACCATAGACTTTATCAAAACCCACATCAAGCCGTATTCCGACCTTGCCGTGGTGGGCTATACTGACCGCACCGGCACGGCGGAATATGACCGCAAACTCTCGCTGGAGCGTGCCAAGCAAATCGCCCGCACTATCACAGGCGAGGAGAATCCGTCAGAACAAGTAGTGGTGCGCGGTGTGGGCAAAGACGAGTTGCTCTTTGACAACGCTATTCCCGAAGGGCGCTTTTACTGCCGCACGGTGCGCGTGATTGTGGAAACACCACTGAATCAATGAATCCTAAATTCTCACGCAAATAACCTTTTTGTTCACTGACGTATGAAATCTGTTCGCTCCTTCTGGTTACTCTTCGTATGCTGCCTTGCCGAATTGACGGTTTTTGCAGTCATTTCCTTCGGGCAGACCCTGCCTGCAAGCAAGCAGTTACGCCTTCTTCAGCCTAACGGCAAAGAGCGCTTGCAATCAGGCTCCGAGTACACTATCAAGTGGACGGGTATAGACTCTGCCCGTCCGGTGCGCTTGGAGTATAGCACTAATGGTGGAAAGTCATGGAAACGCATCACCGACAGAGCGCTTGGCGGCTCATATCTCTGGAAGCCCATCCCCAACGAAGCAAGTGATTCGTGTCTTATTCTTGCGACGGGCATGGCTGCGGATTCAACGGAGAGTGTGGGAAGGTCGCTCGTGCGGTTTCAAGTTAAACACTCCGAGTTGGCAGTTACATCAAGTGGCAATAGCTATCAAGCAATGGAATCGGTAAACTTTAGCCCTGATGGTACAAAAATTCTCGCAGGTTCTTGGTCTGAACCCATTCTCGCAGGTAGTGGTGGTGTCTTAGGTGGATGGCAGAAATTTACCGTGCAAGTTCGTGATGGTAAAACTGGTGCATTTCTCTACACGCTGCCATCCTATACTTCCGATATTTCTTCGCCTCGGTACTATCCATGGTATTATGGCGCTTGGGGTGGTGGCTATGGACAGGGTACAAGCACCTTCTCAAGCTGGAATCCAGATAATAAATCACTTCTCGCTCAGATAAGTGATTCAACGTTTGGAATATATAATGCGCAAACAGGAGCACTGATTCGGAACATATCTGTACCAATCCGTGGCAACCGTACTCGTATTGCCAATATGCAATGGGCAGGCGCAGGGCAAGAAGTTCTTATTTCGGTTCAGTATCATTTTTTTAATCTGCCAAATTCATCGGGTTTATTCGACACCTTGCGCTCCGTGATGATGCGCTTTGATGCAAGCACGGGTGTGCTTTCCAATACTCCTTTCCAAACAGGGATGATCGTCTGGGGAAAAAATACTGGCTGCTATTCTTCTCTTTGGGGAGGCTGGACTAATGGTAAGATTAGCCATGACGGTGAGCGGTGGCTCTCTTATAGCAATGATAGCATCGGATGTAATTCACAATTTATTACTATTAACAGCACGCGAGATAATGCGGTGCTACGAACTATTGGGACTATTCCGAATTTAACTAATTGGGGGAATTATGCTTGGGGTGGTGGTGGTTTTGCTAATGCCAATTCATGGTCACCCAATGATTCTTTGATTGTTTTCGTTCAGCCCCCGAGCAACGGTCAGCAAAACCATACATTCTTGTTTGTGAATACATACACAGGGCAAACGCAGAAGGTCAGTATTTCTTTTGGATTATTTACAGCATACAATTGGAATGGCGGAAATTGGAGTGCCGACAGTCGGAAATATCTTGTAGAACCACCTACTTCTTTTATTGATGCTACAAAGCGCTTGGTACTTGATGCACAAACCGGAGATATACAACCGACAATACGAAATATGCAGGGATGGTGGGTGAATAATTACGACTTTAGCACAAGCTCGTCAAGTTGGACTGGTTGGTATAATTGGGGGGTAGCGAATGTAGATAATATCTCACCCACCAAATCTAGTATAACGTGGAGTCCTGATAGTCGGTATATTGCAGGGTTTGTCTGGCGAGATATTTCAACATCTCCAGAAAAGAATATTACCAATACGGTCGGCATTTGGGATGCACAGACAGGATGCCTCCTTCAGACGTTTCGATTGCCGTTTCCTGATGACACAAACGCTGCCTCAAAGCGAACCTTTTTCAATACTCCTTTGCAATGGAGTTCTGATGGGAAGCGGCTTCTGCTCTATAGTCCGAGAATTTTTTCTCGAAATACTATTTTTCCTGCTCAAAATCCATATAATTCGGCTCCCGATAGTACCGTCCTCATCGCCAGCGTGAACGTTGACCAAATCCCCTGCCAAGAAGACATATCCGATTCTTTGTGGACTATTCTTCCTCGTGGTGCGCTCCGTGTGGCGAATGTCCCTTTTCCTGCCCTTCAATGCGGCGCTGCTTCCAGCACGATGACGATTCCCCTTACCAATACCTCCGTAAAAAATCTTACGATTGCTTTGCCGACCATCACAGGTGCAAATGCCTCGGATTTTTCCTTGATTTCACTTGATGGCGTGGCTATTCCACCCACAACAACGAAAATTTCTCTCCCAGCAAACAGCCCCACGCGCCAACTTGAAGTGCGCTTCACCCCCAGCAGCTTCGGCAACCGCACCGCCCAAATGATATTCACCGATACAAGCGGCGTAGAACTGGAAAGGATAACACTCACAGGACGCAAGGACACCCTAGCCATTTCGCCCACCAATCTGCGTCTCAGTTTTGCGCGTGTCTTGCAAAACTCCATCACCAGTGCCAGCGTGTCCTTTCGCAACCTCAGCACCCTGCCGCTCTCTTGGGATGGACAGATGTTCTCTCAAACGCCGCCACTCCAAACAGGCGGACAAATGGACGAGCAACAATTCCAAAGCGCTGCCGGAAGTTTTCGCGTTGACAGCATCGCTCCCAGAATGGTCGCCCCCGGCGATTCAGGGCGGGTGTATGTGACATTCTTGCGGACGGATAAGGAAGGTGTGTTTAGTGATTCCTCCACTGTGCTTCGGTGTGGCATGACGACAAGTCAGTTACTCATAACAGCAGAAATTGTTCCGAATACCCCACGCTTAGAAGTAGATTCGCTCTTGGATTTTGGGCATCTCGTCTGCGAGACCAGCAGCGGTGCAACACTGCGAGTGCGGAACACGGGTGGAAAAATTCTCCGCATCTTTAATGTCGGTATTCTGAACGAAGTATTCCAAACGAGTGCAAAAAAACAAGACATCGAAATCCAACCTTTTGAGTTTCTCGACATCCCGTTGACGTTTGCGCCGTTGGTGGGCGGTCTGACCGAAAGCGCGGTGGTGCTGGCATCAGACGACCCGGTGCGGTCATCTCGCACCGTGCGATTACGCGGACAAAAGACCGTCTTCCAATACTCCTGGCAACCGCCCGCACTGGACTTCGGGAACGTGAGCTTTGGTGCAAGCCGAGCGCGGACGGTAACCTTTGTCAACCACGGCACCGAGCCCTATCGGTGGACACTCCCCCGAGCCTTGACCGACGATTTCATCCTTGAGCGCGTCGAACCCAATCCCGTTCCTGCCGGAACTTCCGCGACAGCTACGGTGCGCTTTCTCGGAAGACGCGAGGCAATGCCCGTTGCGGCAAGACTGAATATACCGATGAATGATCCCTGTAGCACACAAACCCGTTTCGACCTCACCGCCCGCGTTCTCGACCCCCAGCCACGAATCGTGATTCCCGATACGGTTCGCCTTGCTTCACTGTCGTGCGCAAGCCAGACCCAAAGCACAATTACCATTTCCAACGACGGCGATGCTGATTTACGGATAAATGCGTTTGCCGTCGAAGGCGAGAATAAGTTTGACTTCCCGAAAGATTCGATACGCTTAGGCGCATTGACACTGAAGCCACAAGCAATCACCCAACTGGACTTCCTCTTTCAAGCGCTTGATACGGGTACTCGTACCGCAACGCTCGTGCTGAAAACGAATGACACCGCAAGCGCACGCGCGGGCGAGATTCGGGTGGTCTTGATTGGGCGGAAAGATTCCGTCGGTTTTCTGCTCACCCGACCACCCCGCCGCCTGACAACGGTGGAAGAGTACACGCCGCTCTTCGATACCCTGACGATACGAAACACCGGAACCGTGCCGCTTACGTGGACGAATTCCGTGACGCCGCAAGCACCCTTGCCATTCCGCATCGACACGACCTTCAGTATTGAACGCATTGAGTCGGTCATCACCCCACCGCAGGGAAGTTCAAGCATGGTGGTGCGCTTCAGTGGTGGTGTAGCAGGATTTGCAGCCGAGCGCCTCGTTCCGCTTCAGGGCGCTTCCACACTTGCGCCCGCGTGTAGTCGCCCGCTCGCACTGACAGTCGTTGGCGAAGTCCGCAAGGAGCCGCGCTTGGCGCAGGTAGCGGATGTATCCTCGCGCTTGCTCTGCGAGAACACCACCACGCTCACCATTCGGCTTGCCAGCATCGGCACGGATGATGTGGTGGTGAGCAGTATTGATGTTCTCGACAATCCGAACGGTATCGTGACCATCTTCTCGCCACAAAACAGAATGATGACCCTAAGCGCTCGGACGGGACGGGACAGTATCGTCATCACTGCACGAACGGCACAAACAGGTCTCTTCACGGCGCGTGTGCGTATTCGCTCGAATGCCGCCAATATGCCGGAAGCTATCGTTGCTATCACCGTACGAAAGGATTCCTCGGGCTTACAGGCGATTCCATCGGCGGTTGACTTTGGTGGCTTCACTGCCAACACGCCTGCAAGCCGCACGGTGAGCATCGTCAACACGGGCACGATAGCGCAGGGTTTTCGTTTACCGCTCCGTGCGGGGGTGTTTGTGGTGGACTCGTTGGGAATGAACCCGCTCCCGGGCAACAGCCAGACACAAGCACGGGTGAGCTTTGCGGGTGGCATGGGCGGTGTGGAGCGGGACACACTCCGCGTGGCGGACTCCTGCGGACGAGTGCTCCTGCTGCCGCTTCAAGCGCGGGTAGTCGCGGGCGTGGTGACACTGCCGGACACGGTGAGGCTTGCCTCGAATGACGAAGCGGAGCTGCCCATCATGCTCACGAATCGGAAGGGCGTGGAGCGTGGGATGGAAGCCGTGGTGCGGGTGAAGATTGGCAATGCGACGCTGGTGGAGGTGTTATCGCCGTTAGCATCAGGCGTGGAGCGAAAGCAGGATAGTGTGTGGTTGACCTACCGCACGCTGATACCGTCGGAGGACAGCAAGGCGGCATTGCTGCGTCTTCGTCTGCGTGGTTTATTGGGCAATGCGACCACCACGACCGTGCGGGTGGATTCCGCGGTTGTCGGTGGGGTGGCTCTGGCGGCATCGGTACCGACACACTACCGAGTATTGGGCTTGAACTACGCCGGTGGTGGCGTACGGTTGCTGTACACACCGCGGGTACAGGTCATTGCGGTAGCGCCGAATCCGAGTACGGCGGACGTGAGTGTGCAGTTGCGAGTGAAGGAAGCGACGGGCGTGGTGGTACAGGTGGTGGATATGCTGGGGCATCGGCGATTGTTGTTCGAGGGTGAAGTCCCGCAAGGCGAGCAGGCGCTCCGACTGAACACGGCTGACCTTGCTTCGGGCGTCTATGCGCTGGAACTTCGCACCGCCAGCCAGACCATAACCACTATCATTACTATTTTCCATTGATCCTTGATTCTTGATCCTTTTTTTTTATTGATTCCTTTTCTTGCACAACAACAATTTCTTGCACAACAACGACCCGCCCGAAGGACACTTCTACTCTCGCACGGTGCAAGTCATTGTAGAAACGCCGTAGAATGATTGATGGAAATAATTGCGGAAGCCCATAAAATCTCTTGTGCCGTTATTCGTCCATTGCAGCAGCGCAGAGACCGCCACCACACTGGTCTTTGCGGATTCTGCTATTTTCTCACCACTTCTCAGCAATGCAATGGAAAAACTTTCCGGTAAAAATATTCTCATCGTCGGCGCAACCGGCGGTATTGGGCGCGAAACCGCACGCATACTGAAGCCGTCGGGGGCGCATCTTTTTCTGATGGGACGCAAGTCCGACGAACTCTCTGCGCTGGCGAACGAACTGCGCATTCCCATTCATCACTGCTTCATTACGGACATTACCGAACCTGCTCAGGTGGATGCCGCTGCCACAATGATTCACGCCGAAGCCGGTGCGCTGGACGTGCTTATCAATGCGGCTGGCGTGGGTATCATCAAGCCAATGGAAACGCTCACGCATGAAGATTTGATGCAAAGCCTGAACATAAACCTCGTTGGCGCGTTCAATCTTCTCAAGGCGTTCCTACCACCAATGAAAGAGCGGAAAAAGGGCTTGATCATCAACCTTCCGGGGGTGCTGGGCAAAACGCCAATGGCTGGCGCGGCGGCATATTCGGCATCGAAATACGGCTTAAACGGGATGCTGAAATCCGTGCGCGAAGAACTGAAGCGTACCGATATTCGCATCACGAATATCTTTCTGGGTGGCACGGACACTCCTTTCTGGGACACGATTGATATGCGCGTCCAACGCGATAAATTCGTCAGTGCCGAAGAAGCAGCTCGCGCGATTTGGTATCTCTGCCAGCAGCCCTCGTCTGGTGTGGTCTCGGAAATGGTCTTGCAACCCTTCAATCATCAGGCAATTTAATGTAGTGTTGAGTTTTGAATGATACGTCTTGAGTGCAAAAACCAACAACGTTATCAGCGAAACTTATGACGGGATGATACGCTCAGCGCCCAATCTATCCGATTTATTATGCTACACCTTGCACGAAACCTTGCTTCTACGGTCATTGCTGTTTGCATGATGTTTGTCAGTACTGCAACCCCAAAACGCGCCTTAGCACAGAATGCAAGCGCAGGAGCGAATGCAGTGTCGCGCGACTGTGTGAAGCGGCTTGTGAGCGCTTACCCCGACGTGCTCTCGCACAGCAGCGAAGACTCTCTCTACTGGCGAAATGGTGTCGTGATGCCGCTTGGAGGGCTGACGATTCCCAAAAACAGTCAAGTACTCACCACGCAAGAATGGGAAGGTTTTTTGGATAAGGCAACGCTCCGCGACCAGTTAGCACAATGCTATCCTCAGCCTCAGAGTAATGGCGCAAACGATAGTATTGAAGCACCTTCTCGCAACTTTGACCCGGGACGTATTCGCTACGAACCATTTTTCCGCACGATGTATGGCGCAACGGAAGAAGAGGTAGGCAAACATCTCGCTCCCGTGCGCTGGCTGGCAAATATTCCCGAAGCCGCAAAAAACCTTCTTGTAACAACCGTTAACGGCGTGAATGAAAAGCTGAAAGCTGTTTCCGATGAGCTGGAAGCGCTACCGCCGGAATACAGACCATATCTCGTGGAACCAGCCGGAACGTTCAAATGGCGCACGATTGCTGGCACGAATCGGCAAAGCAATCATAGTTTTGGTGCTGCGATAGACATTGCTATCAAATTTTCGGACTATTGGCATTGGAAGGTCAGCGCAGAAGACCAGTACCCGTACAAAAACCGCATCCCGCTTGCAATCGTTCGTATCTTTGAGAAGCACGGTTTTATCTGGGGCGGCAGGTGGTATCATTACGATACTATGCACTTTGAGTATCGACCTGAGCTTTTGACAAAAGAATGTGGGTGCAGTCAGCCGTGATGCAATCAGCCGTGATGCGGTTAGCTGTAATGCAGTCAGCTGTGACGGTGTGTTTTGCCAAAGCTATAAACAGCGATCAGTTCCGGTGGCACTCCGCGTTGATGATTGACGTAGCGGCTGTGTAGCACTCTGTAGTGCTCTGTCGGCAAGGCATTGACAAATGAAAAAACGGCTTCGGTTTCCTCTTGCCCGCCCGGATGCCCCAAATAACAAGCAATGGTCAGTATGCCACCATCGGCGAGAAGCGCAAGGCTCTGTTCGAGCGCAAGAATGGTTGTGGTGCTCGTGGTGGTAATGTGTTTATCGCCTCGCGGAAGATAACCGAGGTTGAACATGATTGCCTGAACTTCTCCATGCGCTTTCGTGGGAATGTGAGCAAGCATTGTTTCGTGCCCCGCTTGAATCAACGTGATTCGTTCCGCCACCCCCCGCCGCACCGCTTCAGTCCGTGCGGCGCTCATATTCTGAATATCGAAGCCATAGACCATGCCGCTCGCTCCCACACAATCAGCCAGAAAAATCGTATCGAAGCCATTTCCGACCGTTGCATCTATGGCAAAACGGTGTTCATGCGGCTGCGCAAGCAGATGCGAACGCACAAGGAGATGGGCGAGTTCTGTTATCTTCGTCATCATTGTTGCGGTGTCATTTCATTTAATCTCGGAAAAATCAATGTCCAAGACGGGATATTCACGCCAGTCTTTGTAATCAAAGTGCCACCACTCAATCGAAAAAACCGTAAAACCTTGCTTCTCCATTTCCTGCTTGAGCAAATCCCTCGTGCGGCGCTGCTCGTCTGTGCCGCCCGTATATGCCGGATAAGCACGGTCGGTCATTTCGTCGTATTCGCTGGGCATTTGGATTTCTTTGCCTGTCTTGAGGTCGAAAAGCGATAGGTCAACAGCGCAGCCGCGATTGTGCCGTGAACCTTGCGCCGGATTTGCCACAAATTTTTTCAGTGCGGCAGGCGTAACATCCCAAAAGAGCTTCGTGATGCGCCACGGGCGATAACCGTCGAACACAAGCAAGCCATAGCCGTATTGCTTCAAATTTCGATGCACTCGCACCAGTGATTCTGCGGCTGGACGTTGCAAAAATGCCCGCTCTTCTTTGTAAAGCGGTCGCCCAACAAAGTTATTCGATTTTGCGTAGCGCACATCCAGCCGGATAGTCGGGTCGAGCTTGATGAGTTCTGCCAAATCCGGCTTGCGAAATTTACCTTCTTCCTTCGGTGGCTTGACAACGCCTGCGGTGATGCTGTCTTGAGACTTCAGCGCCGGAGCCGCACACAATGACAAGGCAACGACAAGGGAAAGCCCGCTCCAAGAAACAAAAAATGATTTCATAACGGTGAAAAGTAAAAATGAAAAATGTTAGCGAATAATATCCACGCGCTGCTGGACAATTCCCGACTGCGTACGCAGGACGATGAAGTATGAGCCGGACGGCGTGATGAAAAGATTATCCATTCTGAAAATACCGTTGTAAGCACCGGCTTCCTGATACGATTCGCTCAACGTTTGAATTTTCCTGCCGAGAATATCGTACAAAGATACATCAACCGTACCTGCTTCTGCAATACTGTATGTTATTTCCAGAGCGCCCTTTGTGGCGATGGCTTGCAAGGTGTTTTGCTGCACACTGCCGATAAGCCGCTTGCCGCCTGCTTGAGAAAGTTTTGCCGTGAACGTGCCCGTAATGGGTTCTTCCACAAAAACTGCACTGGCAGCGCGAATAAGCGGCATGGCAAGAGAAGCTGATTCCACTTGAAGTGTGGTCGCACCCGTTGAACCGGCAACCGCACGGGCACTCACGCTCAAGAGCCGTGCTTCGCGTAGCTCTGCTTCGCTTGCGCTCAATTCCAAACCTGTTGGCGGAATAATGACGCTCAAAGCGTCGCCCAGAGTTTGACCAAAGGCAATTTTTTCGCTGCCGTCTAGTGCCAGCACCTGCCGGTTCATGCGGAATTTTCCTTGAAATTGAGGCTGAATAGCGCGGAAAACCTCACGAACGGTAACGGGCGTGAGTGGATTGGTGCGAAGAAAAACATCCAGCATTACCAAACCGCCCGGCGGAATGTTGTCCACACGCGGCTTTACGCCAACGTTGACGATAATGTCATTCTGCCGAAGAGGTCGTGCAATCGCTCTAATGCTTGCTTGCACGGAATCTCCCTCGCCGAATACCAATACACCAGCCAGCTTACGCCCCACGCTTGATTCCGGAACGCGGCAGCGCACCACCACTTGCACGGTATCCAAGGGGCGCAGGACGATTTCATCACCGCCCAGATACGATTCGATTGCAAATACACCGTTCTCGCTTTGGAGCGCATCAGGAATTGTCGGGCGCTTGAGGCGAATGGTGCGCGAACTGAGATTCACAAGGTCGGCAGATTTAATGCTTGTGCCGCCTGTGCGCACCGTGTCGAAGTCAACATTGTCCATTTTGAGACCACCGCCCAAGCCTTGAAGAATATTGCGCGTGGAATCAAGCCGCGCTCCATCCTGCGGGCGTTGCTGATACGCAAGCACACTCGTCGCGGAGGTGCTGCCCAGAACGCGCGGCGTGAAGGCAATCTTCACCGTCAGCGATTGTCCCGCCGGAATGACCGCATCGCGCACATCATCCAGAATGCGGAATACTTGGTTGGTATCGTTCTGCACATCGCTCAGAATGGCGATGGAGCGCAGGATTTGCGGAATGCTACTAAAGTTTGCCACGACTGCTTCACGAATACTGGTCTCGCGGAGTGGCACACGCTCGAAATCAATCGAACTCATTTGCAACGGTCGCTCTGTGTTGGCTGTGGTAAAAAGCGCTTGCGACCATGCACTTTGGAGGCTGATGCTGCCTGCCGCACCGCCAAGCGAGCGCACACGCCAGTAGTAGCGTACCGAGGGCAGCAAAGCGCTGAGGCTGAGGGAAGTGGAGCTTACAATTGCTGTTGTGATAGCACTTGTGAAAGAAGCACTGGTCGAGATTTGTACTTCATACTGCCGCGCTCCTTCGCCACGAGACCAGCGCAGAAGCGGCGCAAAGGAAACAAATCGTGCATTATTCGCGGGAAAAAGCAGCGTTGGTTGCCCGAGAGCATCGCTCTGGGTGGGAGCTTGGGCGCTTGAATCAACGCGAATCTGCCATGCGCGGCTGTACAGCGTGAGCGCGGGTGCAAGCGAATTGGTAACGCGGCACTCGTACACACCGTTTTCCCGCTCAGTCGCACTTTGACTGATGAGAAAAAATCCTGAAGAGGACGGCTCTCCAAAGGGAACGCCATTTTTGAACCATTGATACCGATTGCTGCCACCGCCGATGGTGATATTCAGTTCGATTCTGCTTTGTGGTCGAAACGCCAGATTCTGCGCCGTTCCGATGCTGTCCTGCGGTGAATAAGTTGTGTTTTTCAAACCCGTATTGCCTTCGATACTCTCAAAAGTCAAACGGTTCGAGGCAAGGCGCAATGCCTCAAACTGCGCACGGGAACCGGTGAGCGCTGCCGTTAAGGTGGGAACGCTCGTCAGACGATTCCGCGACAGCCCCAGCAAACGAAGATTCTGCCACGCAGCCAGAGCCGTCGGCATTGCACCTTCAAGAGCATTGCTGTCCAGTTCTAAGCGCTCCAGAAGGTCGCACTCGCCGAGGGATTCCGGTACAGAACCGCTTATGCTGGTGTTTGTGAGTGAAAGCTGACGCAAACGCCGCAGTAAACCTATGTCTTCCGGCAATGTACCTGTAAAACGATTGCGCGAGGCATCGAAGATTTCAAGTTTCGTCAGCGCCGTTAGTGTCTGTGGTAGTGCGCCCGTGAAGGCATTATCTTGTAGGCGAAGCTCACGAAGCGCGCCAAATTGGGCAATGCCTTGCGGCAAAGCGCCCGTGAAGCCGTTTCCGCTCATATCCAACCGCTCCAGCGTTGAGAAAAAGCTCGTTTGCGCCGCAATTTTATTCGTGAGTGCGCGGTCGAACGTGCGTGGCACTGTACCCGTAAGAAGATTATTGGCAAGCAACAGTTCACGTAAACGCTCCAATTCAACAATGCGTTCAGGCATTGTTCCGGTGAAGCGGTTATTCTGCAAATGCAGCACTTCGAGTTGCCGGAATTCCACCACACACGGCGGAATTACGCCGGAAAGCTGGTTGCCGTTGATGCGGAACTCGCGCAGACGCGATGCCTGACGCGAAGAAGTCGTACCGAGAGAACACAAGAGCGTATCAATGCCACCGGAAAGATTATTCGTATCAAGACGCAAGACCTCAAGCGAATCCAGCGCTGCGAGCGCAGTCGGTATTGTGCCCGTAAGCCCCACACCGCTCAGATTCAGCGTTCTAAGTGTTCGCATTGTTCCAATCGCCGACGGCAGCACACCCGGCAGACGACTTCCGCTAAGGTTGAGCGTTCGGAGGGCAGACAAGACGCTTAATTGCACAACCGCGCTTGTGAGCGAGCCGTTTACGTTGTTATTCGGCAGTGCAATAGACGTGATACGCCCACCCTGCACCGTCAGTCCGTGCCAAGTTTGGAGCGGTTGCCGCGTGAGCCAATTTGCTGAGGTTGTCCAGCGAAAGCCGTCGGTCATCAGAAAAAACGAAACTGCAGCGAGGGAATCCAGTTGCAAAGGGGTGATGAAAACAAAGATGCGCTGGGATTGGGCGCTGCCTGTGGTCGTTACGACTCGTGCCGTACCGGTCGCTCCGGTAGATATGACCGCCACGATGCGTGTTGACGATTCCACCGTAAAGCGCTGTACGGGAACGCCGCCAAAAGAGACGTCTCGCACTCCCACAAAGCCCTGCCCGACGATAGAAACTGTTGTGCCAGCGCCGCCCGTAACGGGTGTGAAATCTATGCTCGCGGGAACAACCACGCCCGGTGCAACGGCAATGGTACTGCTAAAAGTTCCTATACCAAAGGGCGTAACAACGCTAAGTGTACCGTTTGTGGCACTTGCAGGCATGGTAATAATCGCCTCAGATGCGGAGTTGACCTGCACAAACGGCACCGGTACACCGCCGATGGTAACAGTCATACCCGGCGTGAATCCCGAACCGCCTATAAATACTTGTGTTCCGGCAGTAGGCGTGGGGTTCGAGACTGAAATGACGGTCGGCGGAACGGCAACGACGATACTGGTGGTGGAAAATGCGACCCCGCCCGCAGACTGAACTTGCAGAGGTGCAGAGACCGCAGTAGTACTAACCACAGCGACAATCTCCGTCGAAGAAATGACCGTAAAACTTGTTACCGGAATGCCACCAATGGTAACACTGGTAACGTTGGTGAGATTTGCTCCGGTAATGGTTATCATACCGCCGCCCGAAACTGTTGTAGGGCTTATTGCGGCGATGCTAGGAGCGGGAATGATGGCGAGCGGCAAAGAATTAACACTTCCGCCTGCTGTCTGCACGGTAACAACGCCATTCTGCGCCCCTGCCGGAATGATGACGAGAAGAGATCCGCTCATGGTAACGCTAAACATTGCCGGAAGACCACCTACAAAAACGGTTTGTGCACCCATGATGTTATTGCCCGATACCGTAATTGTCTGCCCAACACCTGCTTGCGTGGAAGAAAGCATCAGTCCCGAAGGCGGCACAACGAAGGTGAACGGTACGAGTGATTGCCCTGTTCCGGCAAGGTTTGTTGCGGTGATAAAGCCCGTCGCGCCCGTGGAAACAACAATGCTAATTTGCGTAGGGGAATTGATGGTAAATGTCTGCGCCGGAACGCCGCCCACGCGGAGCGCCGTTACGTTGCCTAAGTTCAGCCCCTGTACGGTAACGACCGATGTAGTTGCCCCCGTAGTAGGCGAAAAACTGGTAATAACGGGTTCAAGCGGCGTTGTCGTTAGCACAAGGTTCACACTGGTACTTTGCAGGAATGCGCCCGCAGAAATGCTCAATCGGAATGTAATGGTGGTGGAAATAGCGAGCGGGACATCCCAAGAAATAGCGAGATTGCTTGCGTTGGCGCTTGCCGTGTTATTCAGCATCACCGTTGCGTTTGTAATTGTAAATCCGCTTGTTTCTCCGCCGGAGCCTGTCAAGAATGCCTGCACCGTTGCTTGTGTTGCCGCCAATGCCCCCCAGCCGTTCCAAGCGCCAAAGGCAACATTAAACGGCTTCCCATTCACAACCTGAAGCTGTCCGGCATTGAACGCGCCTGCATTTACGCCGTGTGTGCCTGTGCTGCTGGACTGGCTCATTGCCAAGACAAGTGGGTATGCGGGTGCCGCGATGACCGTCACGGTGATTTGTGTGGAATTCAATCCCGTCGCGCCTGTGGGCGTAACGGTGATGATTGCTTGCGTTGAGCCACCGCCCACGGGCGCGTTACTCCAAACGAATGTTGCCTGTGTGCTGATGCTGGTGCTGGCGTTCAGCGATGCACCCGATGAGCCTTGAACGGTAAACTGCCCTGAGGCGCCTGGGAGCGCTTGAATGCTGTATTGAAGAATGGCTGTTGTTGGAAAAAGGAGTGTTTGCCCCAAAAACGACCCAAGAGTAAAAGGAGTGCTGGTGCGGCTCAGGACAGTCGGGTTATTGCCGTTAAATCCCTCTTGTGCCGTAACATTCACAAGGCTGAACGCCAGACCTTTACTGCCTTGGTTGAGCAGAACAGAAGCGGTGTTTGAGAGTTGGTTTGCCGTAACAATGTCGAGGTCGCCATCGCCGTCCACATCGCCCAGAGCAATACTCTGCGGAGAAAGCCCGGTGCTGTACGGAGCAGCAGTAGCAAGCATTGTAAAATCGCCCATGCTGTTATTTAGCCGAACCGTAACGGTGTTGTTATTTGCACTCACACCGATAAGGTCGAGATCTCCGTCGCCATCCATGTCGCCAAGCTGTACTTCGCGTGACTGTGCGCCTGTGGCATAGCTTGCGGCAACAGTGTATGTGCCGGAGCCGTTATTGAGAAGAACTGTTGCAGTGGCGGAAAGATTCGCCGAGACGATAACATCAATATCACCATCACCGTCCACATCGCCTGTGGTCAGGGCTGCAGGTGAACTTGGCGTTGCAATAGGCGTTCCGGCAAGAAGCGTATAAGCCCCCAAGCCATTATTTTGCAAGACCACCAAGCCGATTGTTCCGGAGTTATTTGCCGCCGCAATATCCAAATCGCCGTCATTATCTATATCAGCAAACCGCAGCGAAACCACACCGCCACTTGTCGGGAACACGCCCCCCGCCGCGAATGCTGCCGAGCCGTTATTGAGCAAGAGAGATACGGCGTTAGCACTGAAATCCGCGACGGCAATATCAAGGTCGCCATCACCGTCTGCATCGCCCCATGCAACATTACGCGGTGCAGTGCCGATGCTCATTGGCGAGCCTACGGCGGTAGTGAATGAACCATTTCCGGCATTGAGCAAAACGCTCACATTCGAGGCAGCAAGGGAGCTGGAAACAACAATATCGAGGTCACCGTCGTTGTCGGCATCACCAAGCGCAATAGCACTGGGGTTTGCAATGGTGGGAATCATTGCAAGCGAAGAGAAATTTCCTGTGCCGTTATTTTGCCGCACAATAAGACCACCACTACCCGCAACGACCATATCCACATCTCCGTCACCGTCGATATCGCCCAGCGCCACCGATTGAGGGCTTGTACCTGTAGCAAAAGGCGATTGTGCTTGCGGCACAAAGACCGCCGGACCTACGCCCGCCTTTGCACGGAAGCTGTATGTATATGGGCGAGCGCTGACTTTCGATGTGTTTTGTGCAGACGTTACCGAAACCATCACTTCTTCACCGGGAAAAAAGGATTTCGCAGGGGTAAATGTGGCGGTGGTTGCTGCGGCATTGTACGCCCACGTTCCCACTGCACCCGCGTTAGGAGTACGGCTTGCAGTCATGCTTCCCCACACGCGGATGGGAGCATTTGTGCCTGCGGGTGGCATACCTGTCGGGAAGGAAGCCGTAGCGGTTGTCATAGGTTCGGTAAACTGCCATGTAAGCAGTGATGCCGTGAGAGCAGTGTTTACATTTCGCTGCGGGCTGATGTTTGGCGTATAGGTGACGCTTCCGCAGTTTGCAGTGCACACAAAACGGGGCTGCGAGGAGTTCATCAGAATACCTGCTTGGGCGGTCGCATTGATAGGGATAGCAATATCCATATCGCCGTCACCGTCAACATCGCCGAGAGCGAGACTGCGCAGTCCGCCGGTTGAAATTGGAGAATTGTTGCCAAATAACGAGAACACACCACTCCCCGTGTTAAGCCGTACGACAATACCAAAAGCGTTATTATTGGCGGACAATAGGTCAAGATCGCCGTCGCCATCTATGTCTGCGAAGGAAATCGCACGGGGCGTTGTTCCCATCGGATAGGGCGAGCCGGCAGGTTGTGTAAGAAACGAACCTGCACC
Organism: Ignavibacteria bacterium; assembly: GCA_014654705.1. Lineage (GTDB taxonomy): Bacteria > Bacteroidota > Ignavibacteria > Kapaibacteriales > UBA4661 > PH2015. The sequence goes on along the minus strand of JACVZY010000081.1, from coordinate 122,904 downwards.
ATTATTGAGCCGCACAGTAACCGTATTGCTACCACTATTGGGCATAGCAAGATCGAGGTCGCCGTCGTTATCAATATCTCCCAAAATCGGTACTTGCACACCTGTGCCGCCTGCAAAGGTCGAGCCGATAATAAAACTACCCGTTCCTGTATTCAGCAGCACGGTCGCCCCCAAAGCGCTTGCTGTGGCGACAATGTCTATATCACCGTCATTATCCACGTCTCCCGAAACCACGCCAAAGGTGTTAGCGCCTATGGCATATGGTGAACCGGGCGCTACGGTTGTAAAATCTCCCGTACCATTATTTAAGCGAACGCTGACGTTGCCACCGACATCATTTGCAACGATAAGATCAAGGTCTCCATCGCCGTCCACATCGGCAAGCGCAGCAGAATATGGTAAATTGAATCCACCCGCGAGTGGTGAGCCGGGGGCATCGGCAGAAAAATTGCCTGTTCCGTTATTAAGCCTGACTGATACTGTATTAGCGGAATTATTGCAGGTAATCATATCTATTCGTCCATCATTATTCACATCACCGAATCGGACGGCAGTGACTCCCGCAAACGCACTAAAAGGTGAGTTTGGGTGTGCTGCCGAGAAACCACCTGTGCCGTCATTCAAGCGCAAAACAACATTGTTGCCGGATTGATTGGCAACAGCCATATCTAAATCACTATCATTGTCAACGTCAGCAAGCGCAACATCAAATGCTGCCGTCCCCGCCGGATAAGGAGAATCCGATGGTGGAAAGAATGTTCCGGGTCCCACGCCCGCTTTTGCCAGAAAGCTATATGTGTACGGACGCACAGGAATCCGTGCCGTGCTCCGTGCGGTCGTTACCGAGACCATCACCTGCTCACCCGGAAAAAATGATCTGGCTGGGGTGAGTGTGGCAGTAGTCGCTCCGGCATTATACGACCACGTTCCCATTGCACCCGTGTTGGGTGTGCGGCTTGCGGTCATGCTTCCCCAAACGCGGATGGGAGCATCCGTGCCTGCGGGCGGCGTACCCGTTGGGAAGGAGGCAGTGGCGGTTGTCATTGGTTCGGTGAACTGCCATGTGAGCAGTGATGCCGTGAGAGCAGTGTTTACATTGCGCTGCGGGCTGATGTTTGGCGTATAGGTGACGCTTCCGCAGCCGGAGGTACAGACAAATCTGGGCTGTGTGCCGTTAATGAGCGTAGTAAAGGCGTTGGAAGCAGAGTTTGTTACAAAGAGGTCAAGATCTCCGTCGCCGTCAATATCGCCTGTTGCAAGAGCGTGTGGACCGTTCCCTACAACGGTACTGACGGGAGTGCCAAAGGTTCCGGCATTATTCAGTATAAAAATCACACTCTGTGTAGCACCTTCGCTGGCGGCAATGTCTAAAAAGCCGTCACCATTTGCATCAAAGGTAAGTATTTTACCGGTAACTGTTCCCGGCAGCGCAACTGTTTGCGTCGGAGCACCCGGAAATACACCTGCTGTATTCTTAAAGATTTGGATGTTATTTGTTCCGGCATTGGTTCGTACTGCCAGCAAATCGAGCAAACCATCATTATCAATATCAGCAAGACGCACTGGGTATGCTTGAGCACCCACAGTGAGAGTTTGACCCGCCGTAAAATTTCCCATGCCGTCATTGATAAGCGTAAATGCTTGACTAATCCCAAAGCGACTATACACGAGGTCAATATCGCCGTCGTTGTCAATATCGCCTGCCGCCGCTCCGAAGGCATTTCCGGCTGACGCGAAATTAGAAGATGCCGAGACAGAAAGCAAGCCAGTACCGTTATTGAGACAAATAGCATACCCGCCTGTAGTCGTAACGTCGGAGGTAGCAAAAATATCGAGGTCGCCGTCTGCATCAAAGTCAGCAACAGCCAGTTCAACTTGTGTGCTGGCAAGACCGGAGGATACCGTAAGCGGTACTGCAAACACACCCGCACCGTTATTGGTGAAGACATGAATCCCGAAGGGATTACCGTAGGTTGCACCGACAATATCAAGCGTTCCGTCGCCGTTCATATCTGCCACTTCCAGCCCGCAATATCGTGTACCGCCGCCAAGAATACCGCCCGCAGAAAATCCGCCGCTTGCATTCCCAAAAAAAACTTCAATGCCAATGGTGCCGCCTATGCCATTCACGGCAACATCAAGGTAGGAATCGGCGTTAAAATATCCGGTTACAATACTCCACGTTTGCGTATTCAGTACATCGTGGGTTTGTACAGTATAAAATGTCGCGGGTCCAACGCCTGCTCTGTTGCGGTATTGGTACACGAAAGGGCGGGCATTGATACCGATTGCACTTTGTGCGGCTGTTACGCTTACCATTACTTGTTCGCCTGGGCGAAATGGACTTGCAGGGGTTAATGTAGCGGTGGTTGTTCCGCTGTTGTATGACCATGTACCTGTACGCTTACCCGTCACGCCGCCAAAAACACGAAATGCCTCCGGTGCGTTGACGAGAGATGTTGATTTCATCGGCTCGGTGAACTGCCACGTGAGCAAGGATGCGGTCAAAGCATTGTTCACATTGCGCTGCGGCACAATATTCGGAGCGTATGTAACAGGTCCGCAGCCTCCCACACAGACAAAACGTGGTTGCGTGGTATTAAGAAGAATTGAAACCGAATTATTGACAAAGTTTGCCGTCGCAAAATCAAGGTCTCCATCGCCATCGAAATCTCCGGCAGCGCTCCACGAGCGGGGACCTGCGCCGGTAACAAAATTTGCCGCCGGAGAAAATGCTCCAGTATTGTTGCCTATCAAAACCGAGATAGAATTTGATAATTCGTTGGACGTAACAAGGTCGAGTGCGCCGTCGCCGTTGTAATCGCCCACAACAACCGATGAAACGCCGTCGCCAGTCGTATAGGTAGAATTAGGTAATGCCGGAAATACTCCATATCCCGTATTCAGGTAGATTGCTACTTGATTGGGGACGCTGTATTGCGAAACTGCGAAATCAAGCCAGCCGTCGCCATTAAAATCACCCATACTCACGTCATAGGCTGCGGCGAGTGTTGGAGTGGCGGTAAGGGCAAATGTTCCAAGTCCGTTGTTCACAGCGATCGTAAATCCATTCGAGCCGAAACTTTGGACAGCGATGGCATCAATATCGCCGTCGTTGTCAATATCACCTGCTGCGACGGAGAAGGCATTAGGAATTGTTGGTGAAGTTATCGGTGCGCCAAAAGTAGCAGCGCCCGTGTTCGGCAAAACCGAGATATTACCCGGACCAGCACCTGCATTTCCAACAAGAATATCCACATTCCCATCACCATTGAAATCACGAGCTGTCAGCCCGTAACGCGGTCCGCCCGGGCCCGAAGCATAACCCACGGGGGCAGCAAAACCGCCCGCGCCATTCCCAACAAGGACGCATACATTCGGAGAGCACGAGACTGCAATATCTACATTGCCGTCGTTGTTGAAATCGGCAGCGACGATATTGGAAGGGCTTGTAAATCCCGGAAGCATCACAGTCACTGGCGCACCAAAGACCCCGCCAACGCCACCCAATAAAACGCTCAAATCATTTGTACCTGAGTTAGCGACGCACAAGTCCAGCCGTCCGTCGTTGTTGAAATCGGCACTTACCACGCTGCGCGGTTGTAAGCCGACAGCGGGGCGCTGCAATTCAAAGAATTGTGCCGGACCAATACCAGTCCGTGCGAGAAAACTGTACACGTGTGGGCGAGGATTACTGCCCGTAACAGCACTTGTAGCATTCGTAACCGTGACGGTCACTTGTTCGCCCGGTGCAAGGGTTCTTGCTGCGGGAAGTGTTGTGCGAAGCTGTGTTGCGCTCGGCTGTGAAAATGTCGCCCCAGTACGGTATCCGCGTTGCGAACCATGAACGAACATATTTGCCGCAGCAGGCGGATTCATATTTTCGTTGTAACTGAGGGTAATATCTGTCATTGCACCAAAGACCGATGTATTTGAGTTGGTGGCAGGCACAGGCGCAGGCGCGACCAAGTAAGGTCCAACACCGGGCGCTGTCACAATCGCATAAAATTGGTTCGGCGTGGCAAGAAGCGGGTCGGACGTGACGACATTTCCAATCGCTCCGCCGTTGATAGTGGCGTACATTCCCACTTGCGCACCCGACTGCCCAACACGAGAATTTACAGGCGGTAGCGCTCCATTATCAAGTGCAATGGCAGAATTGGTAAAGCCAGCTACAACAGTTTCCACTCGCCAGTTTTGTGCAGAAGCCAGAGCTGTCACGGGTGCGCTAAAGGTGGAAGCGCCTGCAGCCGCGTATGTCATCCGTATTTGAGGTGTTCCTGCTCCAGTGCGAACATTTTGCAGACTAGCCGGGCGATAATTTACCGCATCACCGATAGGAAATAGATAATTAGTACCATCCACACTTACGTTCGCTTGCATCTGGCGTTCAAGCGGTCCTGCCACCCAGCCGTTTGTGCGACTTACCGATGAAGGCAGATTACTCGTTACGCGAAGAAAATTGACAGGGCTTGTACCTGTTATGATTCCTTGCGTTAGTGTGAGTTGACCGCCGACGGATACGTCGGAACCAAGATTGACGGTATTGGCAGCCCCAAGATTGACAGTAAAGATATTAAGTTGCCGTGCGCCGGGATCAAATGTCAAATTGCCCGTAAAACTATCGTTACCGTTACCCAAGGTAAGACTGGAGGTCGCAGAACCAATGAAGGTACTGGCATTCAGCGTCGTTGTATTGTTATTGAGAGTGAGTGTGAGATTATTCAAATTGACTTTACCACTTGATGCAGGAGCGGCATTGCCCACGACGAATGTGTTGTTGATAGATGTTCCGCCGCCACCGAGGGAGAATGTGCCATTGCTGACCGTAACAGCCTGGTTTAAGGTCTTGCCATTGTTCAGGGTCACGATGGGCATGGGTGCTGTTCCCGCAAAACCATTGATAAGTACTCGCCCGTTCATTGTTACGGGAATCTCAACATCAGTGGTTGTGCGATTAGCATCGTTGATATTATACTCAAGCAGCGCATTGGGAGCATATGTTGGTGGATTGCCGGTAAGAAGTCCCGCTGTTCCCATCGAACCGTCGCTACACAATACAAGCCGTGGATTTGCGCCCACAAACGTTAAGCCCCCGGCAACAGGAATATTGACCGTACCGCTAATCACTTCTAGGACTTTAGGCGAGGTTGTTGCATCAATAACACTCGGCACAGCACTCAGCGTCAGAACATTGGCAGAAGTAACCGACAAACCGATATTGCTGCCCGGACCACCTATGTTCAACGCCCCACTAAGTGTGACGCTATTATCAAGCATTACCCGCTCATTAACAAGTGTGGGAGTAATTTTGATACTTTGTGCTTGGGTAATGGCGGGTTTTAATGCGATTGCTTGAAACCCTGTAATACCCTTTCCTTCAAAGCTATAACTTGCAGCATTATCGTAGTTAATCACTCCGCCGCTTGCCACATCTATTTGCACCACACCATTCTGCAAGCCAAGCAAGCCATTTATTCCGTTCGGTCCTCTGGTGGAGAGTGAACCAGTATTGGTCACGTTCAGCGTTCCCCAGCCGCCAATATATGAACGCGGATTGGGTAGTGAGCCAATCTTCAGTGTTCCTGCTACATTACACACGCTGCCCGTGGTGACGCGGAGAGCGGCTTCGTTAGCTCCGGCTCCCAGCGTGAGTGTTCCCATTGGTTGAATATCAACATCAAATGGAGCAGCATCGCCATTTACCAAAATAAACATCCCACTAGCTACTGCTTGCCACGTAACTTCTGCTCCTGAATTGATAATAATCCGACCGACCTGCTGCCACGGAGTATTATTAGCAAGCCACGTACCAAGAGGAAAGATGAGAATATCATCTGCGCAGGGATTATCGCGCTGGGGTGTCCAGTTTGTTGGTAAAATCCAAGCACCTACTCCGCTATTCCACGTGTAGGATTCTGCCGCAGAAGGATTATAGCGCAACACAAAGGCATCGTTCAATCCGACATTAGAGAAATTTTGTGTGCTTCCTGCACGCGGATCCATGTCCAGAGGCACAGAAGAATAAAAGCCGCCCCAGTAAATATTTCCTGCTCCATCGGCAGTTATTGCCAGACCACCTTCAGAACCACCTGCACCAATCAATCGTTTACCACGCTTGTATGCGCCCGTACCGGCATCATACCATGCAAAATACGCATCTATTGTCGGTCCGGCACCAATGGTAGTCGTAAAGTTAACATCTCCATCTAGATCGAGGGGACCTGCACCCGCACCGCCACAGACATAGACGTTGCCACCTGCAACGGCAACATCGTCCAAGAGGTCGCCGACGGTCGTGCCAATGGTCGTTACCCAGCGAAAAGCGCCCGCACTGGTGTAACTCGCAATAAAACCATCCGCACCTCCGCTGCTGTTGCGATTGGCGAATGCTCCAGACGGATCGAAGTCAATAACGCCACCGGAAAATTCACCGACGACGTACAGATTATTGGAAGCATCTACCGCTAAGGATTTACCAGCATCGGCAGTGGCTCCACCGATAAGCCAAGCCATGTTTGCACCGACGAGATTGAGCGTCGCGTCATATTTTGCAACAAAAACGTCTGTGTTGCCCGCAGAGGTGCGATTAAAAATAGCGCCAAGAGGATTAAAATTGACTGCTCCGCCTACATTCAGCGTTCCTGTTACCCAGACGTTTCCTAAGCCATCGGCGATAATTCCCTCTCCGGTATCCAGACCTGTCCCGCCAACTTTGATTGCGTTGGTGTACACTCCTGTTGCTGTGGCATATTTACCGATAAAAATATCGTCAACTCCTGCCGACATAAGATTGCCGCCACCAAAATTGATGCTGCCGGTGAAGCGCCCCGTTACATACAGGTCAGTACCGGAAACAGTAATATCTAGCGCTGCCGATGCTGTTGCTGCCGCTCCAATAGTTGTTGCCCAATCGCACAAGCCGCCGGGATTATAGCGGGCAAAAAAGATATCCTGTGTTCCCGCAGCAACTTTGTTATTAGGTACTCCTAAGGGGTTAAAATCTGCTGTTCCGCCAAATGTGCCGCATACATACACATTGCCTGCACCGTCCAACGCCATACGAATAGCCGCGTCCGAATTGGTATTCCCGCCGACTGATATTGCCCAAATATAAGCACCGGTTGTGGCATTGTATTTTGCAATAAACATATCGTCATTGGTGCCGCCACTATTGCTGGTGAGATTGGCAACACCTGCCGATGCGTCAAAATCAAGGTTTGCACCGCGAAATGTTCCGCAGACATAGAGCGCATTATTGCCCGCATCCAAAAGAACGTGATTTGTTTTGTCGTTATTTGCACCACCAAAGGAATGAGCATCCACCCATGCCGGAGCTTGGGCGTGAAGAGGAAAGACAAAAGAAAATGCACAAAAAAAACATAGCAAGAAACGGCGATGGCGTAACATAACAATATCCCAAAAAGGCAATAAATGAGGCAATTCGTAAGGGCAATAAGATACGAAAGGTGTGGCGTAAAACCTAGTGTCCAAAAGTCATATTTGTTAAAAATGTTGTTAAAAATGTTGTTAAAAAAATGAAGCCTGTCGTTAAGAGGACAGGCTTCAAAAGATTTTTATATCTACAGCGCATTCATCTACTTCCCAACCCGTACCGTTACGCCTTCCGAATGGCTCGAAAACTCCGGCGCGTACATAGACTGAATGGTCGTGATACCGTTTTGAAACTGCCCTTCGTGACTGACGCGAAGCGCATACTCAAAGACGTGAACGCCTTTCGGCAGCCAGCCGATAAAGAAATTCGCCGATGCGTCTTTCATCGTTTCGTAATACCCCAAGCCGTCACGCCACACATAATGCGACAGAACCGCGACCGGCTCCAAGCCGGCTCCACGCATATCTCGCAAGTGAATATACTCCATATCGCGGTCGGTGCGAATTTCTACCCGTACTTTCACAAGATCGCCGACTGAGAGCAGTGTCTTTGCGGTAATTGGCTCTAACTCTAAGCCTTTGGCGGTGGTGTTTTGGCGGTAGAGTTTTTTGTCAATGGCAAGCGGAGTCTTAGCGGGCGTGATTTTATCCAATCGCTCGAAGTATTGCCAGTACAATCCGCCCCACGCAATGCCCGCATCGTCTTTTTTGAGCGTGAGTTTACCCATCTCCGGCGTGATTTCACCGCGTCCCCATGAGACTTTGTAATAACCAGTACCCGCTTCGATGCTCACATCGTCCATTTTCTTTGGTTCCACTGGCTTCCCGCCTAGTGTCACGTCCACCAGTTTCGTAGATTCCAGCCAGTCCGTGCCACGCAGCAAAAGCGCATAGCAGGCTTCAGCAGTGGCTTTAGTGGTTTTCCAGTCAGTTGTTTGTTTTTGCTTGAGTAGCCAAACTTTCATGTCTTCCACGTCCGACACAGCCTGTTTATCTTGCGGAATTTCGCTGAAGGTTTCGATAAGAAGCGCTTGCGTCTCAATCGGCGCTTGCCACCACCACCAGCCACCGTCAATTTTCCAGTACATTCCCATTTCGTCCGAGTGCAAAGCGCGTTCGCGGAAGGACTTGATAATAAGCGCCGGCGTGTCTTTTTCATTAAAGCGGTGCAGCGCCAGAGCAATCATGCTTTGCCCCATCATACCTTGATTTGTCCAGTGTTTTGCCGCTTGCTTTTTCCAGAATGTAAAGGCTTCCTCAGCGTAGCTTGGAATGGGCTTTTTGACAAAAAAGCTGCGGGCGTAGAGATACTGCACTGCGTCGTAACTGAGGTATTCATTCTCCGGCTTGAAGCCGCGCTGTGCCTTGAGTCGGGTGTATTCCGCCGCAATTTCTTGGTCAATAAAATCTACCGCACGGGCGCTTATCGCTTCCAAACGGCTTGCAAAGGTCGTTTGCGTGGGAAAGGTAACGCCAAGTTTTTGCAAATGCCCCATGCCGGAGACGAGATACTGCGTCATAAAGCGGCTCGGCTCCATGCCCGGAAACCACGAGAATCCACCGTTGCCCGTCTGACGTTCTTCCAGTTTTTTAAGAGCGCTGCCCAGTTCATCGCTCATGCGATTTAGGTCGAAAAGCAAGCCCACGCGCCGCTTGCGCTCGGACTCGTCTTTGCCATCCATCACCCACGGCGTTTCTTGCAAGAGCAGAGATTTCAATTCTTCATTCTTTTCAAGTTTGGACAACAGCGCATCGGGCGACTGCTTCCACTGCTCGAAGATTGCTTTGATGCGGGGTTTGGAGTTTGCCAGATGCGTTGCAATGGAGTTCGCGTAGAAGCGGTTCCACGTCTGTTCCACGCAATCGTAAGGATATTCCATCATCATCGGCAGCGCTTGAATGGCATACCAAGCGGGATTGGAGGTCATTTCCAGCGTCAATTTCTGATGACGAAGTGTCGGCGATTTGCCGGATTCGGTCAGTTTTTTCAATTCAAAATTTTTCGTTTGTCCGCCACGAACATAGAGTGGAAGCGTTTCGGTAACAAGCATACGGTTCGGCAGCACAGGCAGCATCGCCTCTTCGCCGTCGGAGAAGGATGAGAGCGAATCGCCCGCTTTCGCCACCACGCGGTAGAGCAGTGTTTGCAAGCCTTCCGGCACGGTGATTGTCCACGAAACGATTGTGCTACGCGCTTTCACAACGGTAAAAGACTTTTGTGACAGCGACAATTTTAGTTCTTGCATCGTGCTTGCGTCGAAGAGCTTCAGTTCTGCTGCGCCCGTGAGGTCTTTCGTGGCGAGATTGCTGATTTTGACGGGAAGCGTGATGTTATCGCCTTCGCGCACAAAGCGTGGCATATTCGGCAGCACCATGAGTTCTTTTTGCGTCACGGCTTCTTTGGTCATCATTCCCGTTTTGAGGTCGGGCGTGTGCGCAAAGGCAAGCATTTTCCAGCGTGTGAGCGCTTCCGGCATGGTGAAGGTCAGCACGGTTTCACCTTTGTCGTTGGTCTGCATCTGTGGGAAAAAGAAGGCGGTTTCGCTGAGATTTGTTCGTGCCTGTACGCCTGATAAATCCTGTGCCTGCGGCTTTTCAGGTTCTTGTTTTGTTTTTGGAGAACCACCCTTTTTACCAGCTTTGCTGTATTCTTCGTCAGCATCTGCCATTGTTGCCTCACGCATAACGGATGCCGGAGCGGCTGGCGGTGGTGCGGGCGGTGCAGAGCGCGAAACCATTGCATCCTCTGTTTCCATCGCCATCATCTGCGGCATAGCGTTCAACTCGCCACTGCCGTTGCGGGCTTTTTTGCGCATTATTCCGCTATAACCTCCACCAGTGCCATAGATAGCCCGGCTGACTACTTCAAAATACAAATCATTGTAGCGTTTCTCGCCGCCAGCAACGTAACGATTCCAATCGAAATCACGGTTATACTGCTGTGCCGTGCCGAAGGTTTGTGCTGACATTCCGCGCTCGGCGTAGAACGTTTGCCACGAAAAGCCGCTCCACGAGTGCGGTACGAGAGCATCAAGCGAAGCGTCGTACATTCCGGCGAGCATTTCCGCCATGACCTTTTCACCCTTCGTATCGCGCACGGTCAAGCGCCATTCTTCCTTGCTTCCGGGCAACATTTTGTCGCGGAAGACCGATGTTTCCACGCGGAGTTGTTTGTTTGTCCAAGGCACAGAGATAGTGTGCGTTTCTGTGTAGAAGCGGTAATCATGCACCATTGACAAATGCACGGACACATTCCCGCGATGAAGCTCTGCAAGCGGTATGGCAATCATTTTTTGTTCGCCGGAAAGCGTCAGCCAATCCTCTTTCACAATCTTCCCGCGATGCTCCACGCGGAAGAGCACTTTGGCATTAGTGTAGGGCGTGGTCAGCAGCAGTTGTGCGGTTTCGCCGGGTTCGCCGCTTGTTTTCACAGGCACGGCATCAAAGGGAGTGCGCGTGGCAATGGTGCGTCCACTCGTGTCCAGAACCGTAAACTGGCGTATTTGCTTCAGTTTTTGACCCGAAACGTCCTGCACATCTGCCGTGATGCGGTACACGCCCGGCTTCAGTGCGCCGAGAGCCTTGGTAAAATCTTGTGCGCCAAGATTGACCACGCCTTTTGCGTCGCTGGCGAACTTCATCGTGAGCAGTTCGCGCTCAGGTTTCCACGTTTCGCGGCGGCTTTCGTCTTTGTATTCATCATGCGGGAAGGCACTTGCAAACTCACTTTCGTTCAGAATAAATCTGTCTGCTTTGGGCAAAAAGCGTCTGCGGAGTGTACGCATCGGTTCTGCCAGTTTTTCCATCGTCACCGTTCCTTGCGTTGCGATGCCTTCACCGTTCAAATTGCTTGTCGTGATGCGGATTCCGGCACTCGTCGCGCTGGCAAGTTGGGAAGTGAACAGCGTTTCGGGCGTATTCACATTCAGCGCCGTCGCCACATAGCCCACCGCTACACGCGTTTCAGCGCTGCGCGTTTCACCGGAAATATCGGTAACGTCGGCATAAACCGTAAAGGTAAACACAGGCAACGTGGAAGGCAGCAAGGATTTATCAGGCTGCGCTAGGAAGTCGAGTGTAAATTCACCCTTCGCGTCCGTTTTGACGCGTCCTCTGGCAATTTCTTTTGGGTTTGCGCTTGGCGGAGTACCCCACCACCAATACCAGTATGGGAACCGTGCCTCGCGCACCACACGATACCGCACTTCTGCGCCATCCACGACAGAACCCGCATATGCACTTGCGCTACCGCTCACCTTGACATTTTCTCCAACACGGAAAACACCTTTGGGTGCTTCCAGTTTTGCCTCGAATTTCGGGCGTTTGTATTCTTCCACACGCACTGTTTGAGCGCCGTTCTCATTGCGAATGGTCATAGCACCGTTCAGCGTACCTTTGGGAGCCGTGAATGAGCCGTGAAAGGAGCCATAAGCGTTGGTCTGGAGCGGCTGCTCTGCGATTTTTTGCCCGTTCACGTCGTAAAATTGTACGGTCGTGTTGCGGCTTGCAATCACCGAATTTTCGGCTTTCTCGTCGTCGTGCCGGAGCATAATGCCCTTAAAGAAAATCGTCTGCCTGGGGCGGTACAAAGCGCGGTCGGTGAAAAAGATAGTCTTTTCTTGCGGGGCTTGCTGATAGGGATAGTTGTAGGAAAGCCATGTTTCGTCGCGCAGTACGTCCTTTTGTCCACCCACCTCGCGCACGGCTTCGGCAAGCAGCGAACCGTTTTCCATGAGTTTATTGGTGGTGCTGCAAAAGCCGTTGTTATCGGTGGTGAGAGTTTGGGCAAGCGTTTCTTCGTACTCATTGGTGCGAGTGTTGTAGCTTTGGCGATAGAGATTAACTTTCACGCCGCTGAGTGGTTCACCTGTTGCGGCTTCGTTGACCATGAGCCGCACATCGGAGCGGTCGCGGTGGTCGGTATTCTCATGAGCAATTGACAGACGCGTAACCGTGAAGCGCGTAACGGCAATACCATTATTTTTCGCTGCAAAGTCCGCACGGGAACTGGCGACAAGGGCATAGAAGCCGACGGGCAAATCCGTTGTGTTATTTGTGCCGATGGGCAACGTGGGTTTTATGTCCACACTATGCGTTTTGTAGTCCACCGAAGCGCTCGAATCCTTGATGGGCAGAGTTACCGACCACGACGACAGGGGTTTGAGTGCTGTGAGTCGCGCAATTTCTTCGTCGGTGTTAGAAGTATAGCGCTGAAAACGGCGTGGATTCTCAATCCGCACCAGTCGAAAATACGCCGTGTCAATGTTCCGAAACTGCACATTCACGAGGAAAGGAGCGTTCGGCAGCACGGTTTTTTCGACAAACACATTCAATTCTTTGTGCAGAATACTGTTCTCCAGTGCCCGTGCCGACTGGCTGCCGAAGGAAACGCTGCGTGATTTTTCAAATTTCTGTGCAGCGCGGCAATACTCCAGCGACTTGATGTAGTCTGCCTTTTCATACCAATGCTGCGCTATGGCGAAGAGATATTCCGCTGCCGCCGGATGTCCGTTCAATTCTTTGACAAAGCTCTCCAAAGCCTGTAAATACTCATCTTCCACGCCTTCAGCAAAAGTGTGTTCTTTGGCATATTGCAAGCGCATGAGATTCACATCCGCAAGCGCTTCAGGCGAAGCCGACGACGCGAGGTGCAATGCCGTAAGCTCCTGATAGAGCCTAATGGTGCGGTACTTTCCGTCGTTCGCGTCCGGCGTAGAGAATTGCATTTGTGCAAACTGCTTGGCATCGGCAAAGGCGCTCATATCCGTAAGTTCAAACTCTGCTTCCGGCTTCGGGAGGTCGTTGGCGGTGTTGTTCAGCATAGCCAGAGCGCGGTGTGCAAGGAGGTCGTAAAGCAGAGGGCGCAAAGCATTACTGTCTTTTTTGCTTTCGCGCTCAACGAGAAACATTTTCACGGCTTCCGTAGGTACTTGCTTGAGAAGGACAGATTTGGCGGGCGCATCAAAATAGAGCGCGTCAAAATGAAGCTGGCGAATCGTCTCTACAAAGCGCCGTGTGTCCCAAGCACGGAAGTCGGCACTGGAATCTTGTGTGGCGGTGCGCTGACGGATTTTCCAGCGCTGACGATTGAGATACTGCGTGTAAAATTCTGCAAGCGCCGAACGCAGCAGCGATGCGGCAACGAGGTCGTTTGCTTTGTCGCTTTCTTGAATAGCGGTGTTCACATCTTGCACAAACGACGGCTCGCCTTCATCTTTGGTTTCGCCTTGCAGGGCGGCTTTGTAGAGTAAAGCCTTCACGACATGACCTGAAAACTTGCTTTTTCGCGCATCGGCAAGAATAGCCTCAACAATTTCCAACGCAGATTTCGGTAAATCACGGTTCAGGCAGCTATCCACTTTTTTCCACTGCCTATCGTAAAACCGTTGAGCAAGAGAGTCTGGTAGCATAGTTGTAATGCGGTCTTGAGGAGTGGATGGAGAGGGAGATTGATTTTGTAAGGCGGTTTTCGGTACAGCTTGTTTTTGCACCTTTGACTTTGATGTCGTTTGTTTTTGATCTGTGTTCTTTTGCGCTGTTTGCTTTTGCGCAGAAAGATTGGGGATGAATACCGACCCCAGCAGCACGATGGTTAGAAGTCGGGAGAGGAGAATTGCTCCGGAGCGGACTCGATGAACATGGCTCATTTATGTACTCACGAAAAGTGTGAAAAAAGTCGTTGGTTCACCATTAATGATTCGCCATCCCTGAATATGGTGACTGTTTTGCCTCGTTAGAACGCAATTCTACGGATTCCGTTTAAGGTGCGCAAGAAAAAAGCCGAAAGCAAAGAATGTGCTGAAGATCTGTAGTTTATGAATGTGAGGTGTTTTGGAGGGAGACGTGCAAAGAAATTTATTGCGTGAAACAAGGGTAATATTTGCTCGTAGAACTTTTCTAAGGCAAGACTACATCAAGTCTCAGGGCTTAGAGCGAATGAAATATTATACGTTGACAAATTATTTTTGTGACTTTCTGAAACGAACTGACTCTTACCTTCTGAATGCAATCGACAACACAGAAATTGAATATACAATCTCATTTTTTATACTTTTTTGGAGAAATTATGCAGGCGTTGAGAATAGCAATTATTGCTACATATTTTGCACTTGGCTTTATAGCAAATACTTCCGTTAAAGCCCAACAAGCAGAATCCGAGCGGTGGCGACCAGTGTCCTCCCCAGCAGATAGAGTATTTACCTTTGCTCAACACGGCAATCGTCTTTTTGCAGGTACCGAAAACACAGGGCTGTGGGTAAGTTCAAATGGCGGACAGTCGTGGCAAATTCAGCAAACGGGACTGTTTGAGATGACCTACGATTTCAGTTCTTTGCTTTCTAACGGTAATACTCTCTGGGCTGGAATACGTGGTGGTGGCGTGTGCCAAAGCCTTGACGGTGGCACAACGTGGAAGACATTTAATGAAGGATTTCAGACACAATCATTTGTTGCAGGAATTCAGCAAATCGGCGATGTGCTCTACGCTGCCGTAGAATCGAACGTCGGCTTGCAGGATGGTGGTATTTACACAACATCCGTCAGCAAAGCAAATTGGGTACGGAGAGGTACAGGTATTCCAACGGCAATACCAGAAATTCTTTCATTCAAGAAAACCGCTTCTAATGCGTTGATTATTGCCTCTACCAATAGCGGCACAAGACGTGGTAATATCTATGTCAGCACAGACTTGGGTAAAACTTGGCAAGATAGACGCATTGCCGATGCTCAAAACGTGTCGTCGCTGGCGGTAGCTGGAGATATCATTCTTGCTGGAACGAGTAATGGTGTTTATATCTCAACGACGCTTGGAGAAACGTGGAGTAAGTTTGGATTACAAGGAAAATACGTGGATGTTGTTACAATGGTCAACGGTGTGGTGTGCGCCTCAGTGGACGGTGAGGGAGTATTTATGAGCGATTCCGGTAATTGGTGGCTTTCATTAACCGAAAATTTACCGACAAGTGGCGATTTCGTCTCTGCGCTTTTTGTTCATAACAACAAACTACTTGCTTCTCTTTCAGCAACAAAAGGCGTATGGGCATTCTCGTTTACGACTACTAGCGTCAACGACTCAAAAAATATATCAACCGTAGTTTTAGGGCAAAATTATCCGAACCCTACTCGTGGTGGCACAACAACTATTCCACTCAGTCTCCAGAAGCCGGAAACAATTCGTCTTGTCGTCGTTGATGCACTTGGACGCACGGTGAAAAGTGTCCTTGAGAATGAAGTCCTGCAGGCGGGCGCACATCTGCTCAACGTTGACCTACAAGGATTACCTATTGGTGTGTATCATTACCAACTCACTACTTCGACAGGTGTTTTAAGGAAGAGCTTGGTTCATCAATAGGAATAGTTGGTTCTAATTTGGATTCAGTTGGAAGCATAAATGCGACTAGCTCAAACGCAAGTAATAAAGCGCTCTTTGCGGCAAGGGGTTTTCTACCCCTTGCCTTGCTCATGGTCACGGGCAAGGGGAACCAAAGCCACTTTGTTACGTGTGTGACGGAGATAATAAAGCAAAAATATCTGTCTAACTAAAACCAATTAGAATCACTGCTCCGATAAAAACGGACATTCTGTTTATTCTAGTCCCTCACCAGCGGCGGCAAATTAGGATTATTGTTTATCTCCGGCTGCACAATTGGCATATATCGCCATGTATCGGGACGCAAATGCCAGCGATTAGAACGGCGCTGGTCAATCAATCGCAAGCCTGTGAGAAAGAGTTCCTTATCGCGCTCGGCGTAGATGAGGTCAAGCGTTGGGGATGTTCCCGCAGCCAGAGCACGAAGCCCTGTGTATGACGTGCGTACACCATTGATGCGGGCGAGCGCCGAAGTAGCGTTACTAGCAAGGCGTAATTCACATTCTGCCAGCATTAGTTCATTTTCCTGCCATGTCAAAAACGGCATCGGCGAATCTTGGGCGGCATATTTGGTCTGCGTGTAAAACGTAAAGCCGGAGCGGGTTGTGGGACCTCGTAACTTGATGCGTACTGTATCAAGCGGGTCTTGGCGGAGATAGAGCGTATCGAATCTTCGTGCAGGAATATAGACATTTCGCCCCAAACCCGCATTAAGCCACAGTTGATTTGACGATAGCAAGTTAAACAACGCTTGAAAAGGTGCATCTCCTTTGCGAAGACCGTTTTGCGCTGCCTGCTGTGCTTCGGCAAAACGCCCTTCCATAAGGTGAATACGTGCCGTAAGCGTCTGCACAAGACGTGCTTCATAGGGCGAGGTAACGTTCTGTGTGGCAAGGGCGAGTTTTGCCAACGCAGAATCATTCATCGCTGTTGAAGGGATAAATGCGCCGTTGTCAATCACTCCGCCGCCTTGCTGCTTATTGATTCCCACATATGCCGCATAGAAATAGCGGGCAACAGCACCATGAAAATTGCCCTGAAATGCTATACGGCGACGCGATGAATCCTGCGAAAACGAAACTTTACCGGCACGTTGCGCAAGGTCGTCCGCATGAAATCGGTACCGCCCGAGACGATTCTGCACCGTAACAAGCGTTGTATTGGAGCGGTCTATCGTCAGTGCGTTATCGACCTCTTCATACACCACCAACCCGCCCGCACCCGTACGAGCATCAAAAAACAACTCGTCCGACAGCCCACCCGCATAGAGCGCTGCATCCGAGTATGACTCCGAAAACTGTGCTTGTACGCCGCGAATAAGAAAATCCGCTTGCGATTCGTCACTCAGCGACGCATCCGGAATGAGGTCAATAGGACGGCGAATGTCCTGCACGAAGCCGGAGCAGGATGCGCAGCAAAGCGCGATAAAAGAGAGAAGTATAAAACGTTGCATGATAATTCCTTGTAATTGCAGATTTAGAATCCGACCGAAAGAGAAAAATTGAAAACGCGCGGTTGCTCAAGCGTATAATTGTCCAGCCCGCGCGATATGCTCCGCGAGCCATCCCGTGAGACTTCCACGTCCACGCCGGAATAGCGCGTCCAGAGCGCCACATTTCTTGCTGCGGCAGTGAGTATCAGGCTTTTGAGCGCTTCATTTCCCATGAGACCGCGCAAGAAATTTGTGGCATTATAGCTCAAACTCACCTCACGCAAACGTACCCAATCGGCGGGTTCTACGCCGTTGTAGAACTGACGATGGTCAAGCAGCGCAAATTTTTGTGCCGCCAAGCGGTATTCCGGCGTATTCGGCGCAAGTCGCTGTACGCCTTCCACCGCAGGCAACACCCGAATTGATGCAGGCTGTGCGGTATTGCCCGGAAGCCCTAACTGGGTTGCGAGCGTGTTGTACTCAAGGTTATTGCCTCGTGCCGGATTCGTCGAAAGCATTCGTGTATTGTTGTAGAGCGAGTGTCCAAGCGCTGTTTCAGCCATTATAGAGAACGTAACATCATTCAAAAAGCGAAACGAGACAGCAAGCGAACCCGTTACAATGGGAACAGGCGTTCCAGTGTACGAGCGCACAGAATCAATTCTCGGTCCTCGTGCGTAGTCATAACTGCTATCCGCCAAATAACGCGGCTCCAGAACGCGGAACAAGTAAAATGCTGAACGCCGTTGTCCCGGAGTAATCACATTTCGCCCCACACCCGCAAACAATGGCGCTACACCACCGATATCTTCCACCACATTGTCGGCATAATTGATAATGGCATTCAGACGAAGTTCCGTGCTGCCGGTACGAAGTGGAGTCGCATACAAGCTGGATTCCAAGCCCCACCCGCGAATACGCCCCACGTTGCGAGGAAAACTTGATACCGTCAGCCCTGTTGAAGGCGAATTAAAAAAATCAACAATCGAATTAGTGGCGTTTTGCTGATAGTAGGTAATATCAAAGCCGTAGCTATTTTCCCACTCCATTTCCGCTCCAAACTCCAATTCGGCAATACGTTCCGGCTGAATGGCAGGATTGCCAATGCGCTGCACAAGAGCGCCCACGCCGTATCCCGACTGAATGCTTCCCCAATACCGCGCCACTCCATCCAGCGATGACGGCAGCTGCCCGGACTGCCCATAGGCAATGCGCACTTTTGCCAGATTGATTGCTTCGGGTAAAAAGCCTAATTTGTCCAAACGCGCAGCAGCACTGGCACGTGGGTAAAAAATTGTCGGTGCTTCGGGTCCCACCGAACTGGCGTAATCATTGCGAACGCCAAACGAGAGGAAATACGTGCTTTTGTAGTTCAATTCCTCCTGCACATACACGCCCGCTTCACGGTCTTCACGGAACGATTCATTGGCAGAAATAAGATTCCGTGCGGCTTCTGCGTCTTCAATGAGATTAGAAGCAAAATCTTGTGCCGCAAAATCAAACCCCGTGCTTGTGCGGGCAAAAAGTTGCGTCCCGACAATCGTCGTAGATTGAATATCCTCCGTGATTGCCGTATTATACGCGGCGTTCAGGTCAACGGTAAACTGCTCCAAGCGACGTTGTTCCAGCGAGCGCCGCCCGTTGGTGATGCGGATGTAAGGGTACGAGCTTGGCAGCACCTCACGAAGTTGATTGTTCGCGCCGTCATACCCAGCCACACCGCGCAGGGTCAAACCCGCAAACGGCTTCAAGAGAACTTCTGCCGATGCAATAAATCGCTGCGTTTGGGTTGAATTTTCGATACTTTCCACTGCGCGTTGTGCATTGGCAAGGCGAACACTGCCGAAGGCATTAGAATAGACATTTTCGGGGCGAAATCCCAGTGTGTTATTAAGCAAACCATAGACATTATCGTCGTTCTGCGGGGTCAGAACGGAACTGCTCACAAAATTCGTGTTGAGCTTAACGGACAATATTTCGCTTGGAAAGGCTTCAATATTTGCTCGAAACGATGTGCGTTCTAGCCCATTCTGAGCGATAATGCCTTGCTCGGCTCGGCGGTCAACCGAAGCATAATAATTCACAAAGCCCGCATTACCACTCAATCCCACGCTGTACTGCGCGAGATTGCCGCGCCGAAGCAATGCATTTGCCTCGCGGTAGGAGAGCGCTTGCTGCTCGGTGTAAAGACGCGACGGTTCGTTCCAGCCCGCAATAACTTTAGCTTCGACGGTAAACTTATTCAAAGCGGCTTTTCGCGAACCGAGTTTGGTTTTGATAAGTACCACGCCATTCGATCCGCTTGTGCCGTAGAGAGCGGACGAAGCGGGACCCTTCAGAATTTCAATACTTTGGATATCCTCGGGATTGAGGTCGGCAAGCGTGGAAGCACGCTGCCCGCCTGCAAAATAGCCAAGTTCGGTATTGTCCATGCGCACACCATCCACAAAAATCACTGGCTGCCCGGTGCCATACAGCCCACCACCGGAGCGCACATTAAAGCGCACACCGCCGCCAACATTGCCCGAAGCAGGCGCAACGCTTACTCCAGCGACCTTGCCCGTTAAAAGTTGCGTCAGGTCTTGATAGGTATTGGCTTCCGTAAGCGCGGCAGCATCCACGCGGGATACAGCAATTTCGGCAACGCTCTTCTGCGTCCGCGAGGCAACGCCCGTTACGACCACTTCCTCCAAGCCGCGAACATCCTGCACCAGCGCAAAAACAGTTGGTTCCGGTTCGACCGATGTCATTGTTTCGCCGATGGATTCTGTGCGGGAAAGCGTCTTGTAGAGCGGCGCAGAGACGGTAATGCGGTATTGAGCAGGCTTGACCTCCAAAAATTCAAATGAGCCGTCGCGGAGCGAGATTTTACCTATTGCCTCGCGGCTTGTGCCTTCTGCTGTCAGCACCACGCGAGCGCCGGAGATAACTTCACCGGTGCGTTTATCGACAACTTTACCCCGAAAAGAGGCTTGCTGGGCATTGAGAGCAAGCGAAAAGATAAATGGCGTAAGAAATATGGCACAAAAAAGAAAAGTTGTACGAAGAAGTGTCATAGAATCGTCCCGGAAGAGAGGATAAAGAAAAATTGGTGTAATAACCTTGTAAATTTTTGCTTAAAAAAACACAATATGAACAGATGAGAGGCTAGCGGCAAGGCACAAAACTACGACATTTCCCATAAATGCAAAAGGCAACTGCTTTCATTTCCTAAAACAGTTGCCTCTTGTCCTTCATAGTTACGACCTTTGCTGCAAAGCCGAGACTACTATTTATTTCTTAAACGCCGTTTTGAGTTCGCCACCGAGTTTTTCCAGCAAACTTCCTGCAGTTTCGGCTGCAACTGCTGCGCCTGTTTGCAAGCGATCTATGCCACTTTGGAGCATCGGATTACCACTCAAAAAGCCATTGCCGCTTTTGTTGATGTGAGGAAGTTCCGACGTGAGCGGGAATCCGGCGCAGAGCGCTTTTACGTCGTTTTTGACGGCTTTCAGATTTGCTTCGTCGCTCGTGGCAACGATAACGCGGTCAATTAGTCCGGCAATCGTCTCCATGTCGCTTTGCATCATACCGCGCGTGGTGATGGCAGCTGTACCTAGGCGAATACCCGATGTAACAAGCGCCGGCTGGTCGTCGTAGGGAACCATGTTTTTGTTGCAGGTAATTCCCGCTGCGTCCAACGCGATTTCGGCTTGCTTGCCCGTTACGCCTTTGTTGCGCAAGTCCACGAGCATACAGTGGTTGTCCGTACCACCGGAAATGATTTTGTAGCCGCGGGAGGTGAGCGCGGTAGCAAGCGCTTGCGAATTGCGGATGATTTGCGCAGTATATTCTTTGAAATCGTCAGTCAATGCTTCTTTGAAAGCAACAGCTTTCGCCGCGATAACGTGCATGAGCGGTCCACCTTGAATGCCGGGCATGACCCACGAGTCAATTACTTCGCTCATCATCTTGGTTCTGCCGGACTTTGGCGCAGTCAGCCCAAACGGATTTTCAAAGTCTTTGCCGAGAAAGATTACACCAGAGCGCGGTCCACGCAAGGTTTTGTGCGTCGTGGAAGCTACCACGTGGGCGTGAGGAATTGGCGTGTCCAAATGTCCCTTCGCAATCAAACCAGCCGGATGCGCAATGTCAGCAAACAAGAATGCGCCGACCGAATCAGCAATCTCACGGAACGCCTTGTAATCAATGTTGCGTGAGTATGCCGACGCGCCAACCGTAATCATTTTCGGCTTGTTCTTTTTCGCAAGGTCAGCCACAACATTGTAATCAATCTGTTCGGTTTCTTTGTTGAGTCCGTAAGGAACAAAATTGTAAAACTTGCCCGAAAAATTCACTGCAGAGCCATGCGTCAAGTGACCGCCGTGCGACAAATCCATGCCGAGGACGGTATCACCAAACTTGATGAAGCTGTAATAGACAGCCATATTCGCCGTCGAGCCGCTATTCGGCTGCACGTTCGCATATTCTGCGCCGAAAAGTGCTTTTGCGCGGTCAATTGCAAGATTTTCCGCTACGTCCACCCACTCGCAACCACCATAATAGCGCTTGCCGGGATAGCCTTCGGCGTATTTGTTGGTCATGAGCGAGCCTTGCGCTTCCAGTACGGCGGGAGAAGTATAATTTTCGCTGGCGATAAGTTCCAATTTGTCGCTTTGGCGTTCATATTCGCCTTCCAACGCGCAAAAAAGCTCAGGGTCTTGGGTTTTGATGTGATTGTACATGATATAAAAAATTGCTGAGAAAATCGGTTAGTTTTCAAGTTTTCATTGGTGCAGTCGCTAAAATACGCTTTTTTCACGAAGGACAGAAGTTTTTAACCGATAAAACCTTACCATGCTATACGCTAAACCACGAATTTGTATGCTTTTTTTGCACAAATTCACCCTATCCGATTATGCACGACAAAAAGTTATTCCACATCTCAGAAAAAACGTGCATTTTAGTAGCTTGGTTTGTTTGATAGCGCTCTTTCTCGGCTGTGAGAGAAACCTGCACCCAACGTCATAATGTGTGGTGTCTGTAATTCTCCCAGTCTCACAAGCTCCCAAAATCGTATGCTCTTTTCTGCTGCATTGCGGCGTGTACCTCTTACGCTCTCGTTTACTATTCTTTTGGTATGGGTTGTCGCTGCTTCTACCTATCACCTCGCGGCACAACCGAAGAAAAAGCTCACTGCAAAAATGCTTCAGCTTCAAGGCATCACCGTCAGTAAGGCAGAAGCACTCTCCTCGCCCTTCAAAGAAGCAAGCATCACCCTTTCACCCACAGGGCGATTTCTGTATTTTATGACTGAGCGCGGGGGACAGCCGTGGTCGCAATTCGACGATAAGCTAAATAGCAACGACCGCGACATCTGGTACGCCGAGCGCAAAGATGGCGTTTGGCAGCGCCCCACACCGCTTCCCGAGACGATTAATTCTGCTTTTGGCGAAGATGAGCCGAATATTACTCCCGATGGGCAAAACGTTTTCTTTCAAAGTTTTCGGAATGGCTGGGAAGGCTTGGGTGGTCCCTATTTCACGGCGGAACTTCACGGTAAAAAATGGGAGAATCTTACGGGCTTAGGCGGCACAATCACCGCTTTTTTTGTAGGACAAAGTCGTGATAATAACGGCTCCATAGCCACAGACGGCTCTTCGATGTCTCCGACTGGCAATCTCTTTGTTTTCACCTGCGGCAAAGACCTTAACCCGAAAACCCAGCACGACCTCTACTACGCAAAACGTTTTATTGACGGCTCATTTTCGCAAGTGGAAAAGCTAGAGGTAAGCACGCCTAAAAATGAACGTTCCGTTTTTATAGCCGCAGACGGCAAGACGCTCTATTTCTCGTCAAACGGCTATGGTGGACTGGGGGGCTTGGATATTTTCAAAGCAACTCTGAACGATGACGGTACAGTCGGAGCGCTCTACAACCTCGGCGAACCCTTCAACACCAAAGGCGACGACTACGGCTTTGTCATAAGCGCCGACGGCAAAGAAGCGTATTTTGTGCGCGACGGCGACATCTACACAGCCGACCTCTCGTCGGTGGAATCCCGTGAACTAAAGCCCGCACCAATTGTCCTTATTTCCGGCAAAGTCCGCAGCAAAGCCACTGGTGCACCACTTGAATCCTCCCTTGACATTAGCGAAGTGCCGGCAACCGGCATGGAAGATGCAGTTGCATCCAGCCAGATGTATTCCCTCAGTGCCCGCAGCAACACGGTTACGGGCGAGTACACCGCCGTCCTGAAGCCCAATAAAAAGTATATTCTTTCGGCTTCAGCCAGTAAGCACAAAGGCGTGAATAAAGAATTTACTCTGAATGCTGAAAATACGCAAGGTGGCGTTTTTACCCTTGATATTGAACTGGATGCCGTGCCGCCGCGTGTGCCGAAAACGAAAATTGTTACCACCGGAACTGTTGCTGCAAAGACGACCGGAAGCGGTATTGCACCGAAAATCGGCACGATTTATTTCAACTCGGATGATTTTTCGATTGAAGAAAAATTTCTGGATGAACTCGACAAAGCGTGGGAATTTTTGAAAGCAAATCCCGGCTACCAAGCCGAAATTTCGGGCTTCGCCGATGATAGAGGCTCGTACGAGTACAATCTACGACTGTCGCAGCGCCGTGTGAATGCGGTGGTGGATTATCTCTGGTCGCTTGGCTGTGAGCGCAAACGCCTCGCACTCAAGTTTTTTGGCGAAGAAGAACCCGTTGCCAATAATATCACACCCGATGGACGCTCACGCAATCGCCGTGCGGACATTTCCTTCTTCCGTAAAGCAGAAGATGTGCCGCCGCCGAGCGCTCCCAAAGCCGCCCCGACAGCGAAAGTACCACCGTCATCATCCGCAAAGACTACGCCTTCGCAAGCACCGGTGTCATCAACTCCAGCAGGAACAAAACCTGCCGCACAGCCCTCTGTACCTGCCTCTCAGCCCTCGACAAAGCCGCCCGCTTCTGCTCAACCAAGCACACCGGGCAAAGATTCTTCCAAAACAACACCGACCACGACGCTGCCCACCGCGAAGACTAAAACGTCGCCTACTGCCCCACAACCACAAAAGAATCAGTAATCATGCGTTCTTTGCTGCCCACTCTCGAACTTCGCGCAGAAAACCTTACGCAGCGTTTCAATCGTCGGCTTGTCTGGCAGAATGTATCGTTGCACGTGGCAAGTGGTGATGTATTGGGAATTACCGGCGACAACGGCTCCGGCAAAACCACACTTTTACGTGCACTGTGCGGTTTGCTTACGCCCACATCGGGAACAATGACATTCAGCGTGGAAGGGAATGCAGTCGAAACCGATGCAATGGCGCAACATATTGGTTTTGTGTCTCCCTACCTGACTCTCTACGAAGAATTTACACCTCTTGAGCATTGCTCAATTATTGCCCAAATGCACGGAATTGCACTTGAAACCGTATTTGCCGATGCGCTCTTGGAGCAATTTCGTCTCTTTGAACGGCGGAATGACGAGATTCGCAGCTTTTCCTCCGGCATGAAGCAGCGTATGAAATACGTGCTGGCACTTCTTTTTCATGCTCCACTTTTGGTGCTGGACGAACCCATGACAAATCTTGATGAAACCGGCACGAGTGCCGTCGAAGCGCTTATTCGCAACCATCATGAGCGCGGCGGGGCTTGCATTATCGCTACCAACGATGCCCGCGACCTTGCGCTCTGCACGAAACGCCTTGCTGTGACGGATTACCTCACACGATAATTTGTCCGGTATCCGCAAGCATATATCAAGCAAAAAAAAACGCCATGCAGCCCAGTATTTACCCTGACTGCATGGCGATTTTCTATGAGCACAGTTATCAATTTTTAACGCATAATCTGAATAAGTTGCGTTGCCAGAATAGTGCCAGCCTGCACCCGAACCATATACGCGCCACTGGCAAGCCCGCTCACATTCGCCGAAACCATATGCCGACCCAGCGATTGTGTAGGCTGCGCGATTGTCATCATGCGCCTTCCAAGCATATCGCTAATCTCGATTGTTACCGCCTCAGCGATTGGCAATGAATACAAAATGCGCACTTCGTCCGAAGCAGGGTTGGGATAGACCTCACAGCGCATAATAGAGCCATCCACCAGCGATTGACCCTCTTTCACGGAGGTAACAGTACCGTTTTTGCGCAAGAAATAGCTCGTGTCAATTTTATTGCGCAGCCCTCTGTCCATCTTCACCATCACGTCGCAAGAGCCGATTTGATCCCAGTCTTCAATCACGAGTGTCTGTGCTGATTTTGCAGGAATTGAAACCCGCCGGAAGAGCGTCGTATCGTAACGCTCCATGTAGAGAGCGTAGGTGCGGGCTGCGCCGTAGTTCGTAACCACAAACGATGCGCCGTCGTTCAGCATTTGTACATCAAGGCTGTCGTTTGTAGCAAGCGTCAGGTCACGTAGCTGAATGGTATTTTGCCAAACGGAATCCGTCGGGTCAGACTTGTAAAGCGAGATGTTGCTAATGCTGCTATTTGCGCCTGCCACGGTGCGGAAGAGATCTTTGTCGAAGTCCAATATAAATCGCTGCGGTTGATTGAGCACAAGCGTTTTCCATTGAGTGGACATAACCGTCCGTTTGGCAGCGCTTTCGACCGTATTGACCAGTTTTGTGCTTTTAGGAGTATAGACCAATGTTTGTACACTTTTAGACTGAATTGGCACACGGAAGCCTTCTACCGTCACGTTAGCGCCAGTCGCAATCGGTGCAATTGGCGTTGCTTTAGCTATTTGAGGACGGATGAGCGTCGCACCAGTATTGGAAATCGTGCTGCCATAGACATTAGACAAACTCACAGATGGTGTATTATCTGTGGTTGCGGTCGTTTTTGCGGTTTTTTTTACTTCTTCCTCTTCATCTGTTGCTTCAAAGTAGGTCTCAATGGCATTATCCTCTTCGCCGTCTGCCTCGTCGGAGGTAGTGGTTGCAGACTTGTCGCTACGTGCTACCAGCACTCCTTGTGCGGTTCTCTGAGTAAACGCGGTGTTGACTGTTCCCCACGCATAAAAACTTTGCGTGGCAGTATCGCCTTTCCACGGAATTGGGTTGGATGTAGCAAGATCAGTATTGAGCAAGCCGTAGTATTCCCACGTATTGCGGGTGCGATTGACAGTAATGACGGTATCGGTTGCGCCCGGGAAGTTCATGTCGTACACGAAAATTTTATCCAGAATATCACCATTCGGTGCAGCTTGTGTTGTGATTTTGTAGGGCACAACGGCATGACCACCATTGTTTTTGCCGTCCTGGATATTAAAAATTGCAATCACAATTTGCTCTTCTCTGGGGAGCGTGAAACTGCGACGAATGATGTTGACGGTGTTATTGGGCGTGCGGTCGTCGGTATTGAGAGCTCCGACTTCACCGCCGGGCTGGAAAAGCTGATTGCGGTTAATGAGTGTGCGAAGAGCATCAGTGACGGGCAGTTGAAATGCCGGTGCAGAAAATGTATATTTGCCGCTATACGCCATGAGTGCTGAAATTGCAAAGCCGTAGCACGACCCGCCCCAATCTTTTTTTGTGCCGCGCCACTGCTTTAATGCTGTTTCGTCAGGCTGGCGCTGTCCGCCTCGGGTGATAAATGCACTCTCGCCCGTGCGCCGCTCGTATGCAGGCACAAAGTCATCCCAGCTCGGGAAATCCTTCGAGTTTGCAAACGTGCGAAATTCTTCTGGGTATGCAGAACTTGAGTAATTAATGCGGCTGTACACCGATTCTGGCCACATATTTTCGCCGCAATTACAGAAATTAAAGCCGTTGGTACGCACTTGAAATTCGTTTTGCACGGGAGCAGGATTGGTGCTGGTCACGGTCACGCCGCCCACACGAGTAAGCGTATCGCTTCCTACCACAACGACAAGATTATATAAACCTTCCGGTGCATTGGCTGGAACAGAGCAGACCGCGCTTATCTGAGTTGTGCTAACTGATTGTACGCTTGTACCGGCTACTCTCGTTGAGCCATTCACGAGCGATACCGAAGGTGGATTGGTCAGATTGGCATTTTGAAGATTGATAGCCATGGTGACTGTTTGTCCTTGTAGCAATGTGCTTGGCGAAAACGTCGTCATGGTGGGCTGTGCACGAATGGTAAAGGGGACATAATCGGCAAAACGCCCCGTTTGATTATTTGCGCCGACCGACTGAACGCTCCAATAGTAGGTGCTGCCGGGCGTGAAGCGAATATCAGAAGGGAAAAGTGCAAAAGCATTTTCATTGACGGTACGGAATATCGGCACAGTCGTAGCAGTTGTGTCGGGTGTAACAATGATGCGATACTGCGATACCCCGCTCACCGGATTCCAGCGAAATATCCCCGGAACGCTAAATGTAGAGCCACTGCGCGGTGTGGTGAGCGTGGGAGGAACAAGTTGCGTGCCGGCTGTCCACGACCATACTAAACCGCTTGGCGGAACACCGCCTGTGAGCAATTGCATCGAAGCGCCTCGCACTATTGCCACGCGGGCACGGTCTGTGGACGCATTTCCCGTCTGAGCATTTGCCCATGCGGCAGGGGCTTCGTCCGTAGGGGCGGGTACAATACGTGTTGCAAATTCACCATCAAAGCGACCACGCAAGCCCACTTCGCAGTCATAACCATTGTTTTCGGCGAGCTGGAATGTGCCGTAGCTCACGGAAACATTATTTGTTCCTTCCTCCAAGCGAACTTGAAAACTGGCAGAGTCCGCAAGATTGCCGCCGTTATTGAATCCCATGGTCTGCCACTGCACAATAAACACGCGGTTTGGCGCGCTTCCTGTGAGTTGCGTCAGAATCTGCGATTCTGCTCGTCCGCGTAAATCCACACCAAGGGGTGCAATTGCTCCTTCGCCCCAGAAATACGACATCGGACCCAAGAAGCCCGGCACTTGCGGGGGCGCACCGCCAAAGGTAACATATCCGTTCTCGCTAATAGTCAGTGTGGAGTACTGGCTGTTATTGAACGCAAACGAAAATCCGATAGGAACATTCGTAAAAAAGCGGTCATCTATCTGAGTGCCTGAGGCAACAACCGTGCCATTCACAAGCGGCGTGTATGCTTGCGCACCGCCAGTGGAGGTTTGCAGCGTGTAGGAAGTTACTTGCGCTTCCGAGCGAAGATGTACAAAACATATTGCACAAGCCAATACTGCAATACAACGTAACCATTGCATAGTGTTCGTCTTTCAAAAACATGAAAAATAGGAATTTACTGCAGTAGCCTTGATTGGAGAGGTTACACTCAAAGACCGCATGAATACTGATTATTCATTGGCGTACAACTTAACGACATTCGCAATAAATTCCTATACATTCCCACCGTTTTTTGGACATTTTTATCAACAGTCAGCGAAGGAGGTGTGGATTAAGCGCAAGAGTAAAGAGAGAAAATCAATTACGGCTTTTCTCCATAGACCGTAATGCTCAAAATTCGTGCACCGGAAGCGCGGTAATCTTTCAACTCTGCCGGAGTGAGATATTGCAGCAGCAGTTCGTCGGGAAGATGGATTTCACGCTCTTTCGGCACTGATACATTCGCAAAACCTGTTTTCTCAATAATCTCCAAATACTCCGCTTTTGCGATTGCCCCCGAAACGCACCCCGCATACATCTCTGCCGCTTGCTGTATTCCTTTGGGCAGCGTGCCGCTCACGACAATATCCGATACAGCAAAGTGTGCACCACTCTTCATAATCCGAAGTACCTCGCTAAAAGCAGCGTGTTTATTCGGTACCAGATTCAAAACGCAATTACTGACGACCACATCGGCTATATCATTTGAAAGCGGCATATTCTCAATATCGCCTTGTACAAATTCGACATTGGTAAATCCCATTTTCGCGTTGTTCGTCCGTGCTTTTGCAACCATTGCTTCCGTGAAATCCACACCAATCACACGCCCGTTATTGCCGACAAGTGCCCGCGCAACAAAGGCATCATTGCCGGCACCGGAACCCAAATCAACGACTGTATTGCCGGAGCGAATTTGTGCAAATTGCGTCGGTATGCCACAACCAAGCGCCAAGTCAGCATCGGGTACATATCCCGCAAGCTGGGTATAATCTTCGTTCATCACCGTCGGTATGCCGCCATCTGCGGCAGTATCGCTGCAACATGTGGGAGCGCAGCAGCTTGCTTCGGCAGGCTTTTCATTCTTTACTGTCGGCAAGCTGACATCTGACGTGGTGCTACAGCACGTCGGACCGCAGCCGCATCCTTCACCCGTTTCAGCAATAGCGCTGTATTTTTCCTGAACAAGCGCTTTGAGTGCTTCGTTGGTGGTTGCAAGTGTTGTATTCATGGCAGTATTCCTTTGAAAATGGTAATAGAAGTTCCTCGCGCAAACGCAGAATTAATGGTTCGCTTGCGCTGAAAACAATGTGGAATCGAATTGTGAACGTTAGTTTATCGTATGGTTATCTGTGTGCGGAGACTTGTTTTGTAGGGCAATATCAGCTATTCTCACTCACGGTTGTGTGGTTGCCGCAGCATTGCTGAAATCTGTGAAACATTTGTTGAAAAGGTGTCAGCATCACAGCCACGTGAATAATTGCCAGTCCTATGCTTCCCGGAAAAATTTGCTTCACCAACTCAAAAAAGATATCGTGAAAAATTCCGCTTGATACGGTCGGTATGATAATCAGTGCCGACGATGTTACCGATATTTTTACGACCAAAAACAGTATAATTGCTGCAAAATGAAAGCCGTTGGCAAATAGATGAAGAATATATTCCCAACGCGGTAAACCGCCCATAAATACTCTGCTATCCTTTTCAAGATAAGCATCTGCTGCCAAGACCAAAATATCCAGCCCGACTAAAATCAATCCTACCGTAAATGCTGCATTATTATTGGATTGCAGAAAGAAGAAATAAACAATCCCCGGAAAAATAATTGCTCGCAGGGTATGCATAAAGTGTTCAACCTCACTTTCTTTATGCAGATAGAGCCGATATTTCCAAATGTGCAAATAAAAGCCGTCAATCATCGCAAGCGCAGCAAAAGAAATGAGACAAAACAATGCTGCCAAATAAAGTGTTTCCATGTCGATAGTAAAAGATGCTGAATAAAATAGTTATCTGATGTTGACCCAATCATGAGCACACATACAAATTCGGCGCATTTTCCGCCGGTACGCGTAAGATCTTGCGCAAAACGACTGCTGAAGCGGGACACAAGCCCGCAAATTCTGCTGTGGAGCGCACATCATCAGGAACGTCGCTCCGCTCAACGCGCTCAAAGTCTAAGCGCATGAGCCATTCTTCAATTGTTGTGGTTAGCGCATAAACCTCACGCAAGCCTATGGAGCAAGCGTGATTTTCGATAGCAGCGTAGAGCTGAGACGCAATGCGCTTTCCACGATGTGCAGGCGAGACGGCAAGGGAACGAATAAGTCCTCTATGCAAGCTGAGCCGCTCTACACCTGCCACACCGAGAACCGCACCACCTTCTTTCATCACCAAAAAATGCTGCAAATGCTCCGGCGTGAGGTCGCTCACAGGCAAGCCCGATTCCTGCAGAAGCTCGTAAATACTTGTTGTGTCATTTGGTTGTACAAAGCCGAGTGTCATTGTTGTCTCCGTAAAATTATTGAGTAGTACCCGAAAAAATATCGTTGAGGGGTTGTATTCGATTTTCGTAATAGCAGTATATTTAGCAACATTTCGCCATAACGGTTGCTTCCAGAGCAGTCCAGAGCAGGCGTAGTTCCTTGATGCCGTCTTCATTCAGGCAATAGCATACTTTGGGTCCGTCAATTTCGCCTTTGATAAGCCCCACGTTCTTGAGTTCTTTCAGATGCTGCGAAACGGTTGCTTGCGCAAGCGGAAGTTCATCCACAATTTCCCCGCAGATGCAGGAGTTTTTCGTGGCAAGCATCTTGAGTATTGCAATACGCGCCGGATGCGCCAACGCTTTAGCGAGTTCGGCTAGACGTGTTTCGTCCGGCGTAAAAAGTTCTGTTTTTGTGCGTGTCATAATCATAGAGGAAAAGTTTCTAAATCGTTTATCGTAGCTTTACGATTAAACTATCACAAAAGTTTCAATCATACAAGAAAAAAGTGCGATACATCAAATAGTATTGATATATCGCACTTCTTCTATAATTGCCTTGAGCGGAGCCAAAACCCGTATGGGAGCTGTACTTACTTTGTACCGCCACTCGGAAGCATTGCCGGTGACGATTGTGGTGTTGCTGCCGGGGCAGGTTTGTTTTCGCCGTAAGCACGAATTTCAAGCAACTTGTATTGTTGGTCGGGGTGGTCGGTTTTAACAAGGACTTGACCATAGAATGGACCCGGCTGCGCAGGACCGACAACTTTTACCGGAAGTTCAATTTCTGTGTTCGCAGGAATGGTGATGGGCGCTTTTTTCGCAATGGTCAAACCGTTATTGCCGGTGAACTCCAGCAATTTCACGGGAGATGCACCGTTATTTTTGATTTTTGCCATGCCTGTCGATTCTTTGCCAACATACATTGGGTAAAATGACACAAACTGGTCAACTTGCATGAGGCGCATAATGTTTGCTTTCAAAAACAGCACTTTGACCGAATCCGGTGCTGCGTTGCTGCTGATAGTAATGGATTTCATAAGCTGTCCGCTTGCCGAGCCGACGTTCAAAGTGAATTTGAGCGTTGTGGATTCACCCGGCTTGATGTTACTGCGTTCCAGAGCCTCGCTGGTGCAACCGCAGGCAGGTTTTGCTTGGGTAATCACCAAATCTTTATCGCCGATGTTCTTTATTTCCACTTGCCCGGCAAGCGGCTTCGATATGTCGGTTACGTTGCCCCAGTCAAATGTGTCGCCGCCTTTGATTTCAATTTTGGGTTGTGCGTAGGCGGTTGCTGTCATAAGGAGGGCAAGAGCAGATGTAGCCAGTGTTTTTGTGAATGTATTCATAGCGCTTCGTAAATAAAAAGAAAAAATAATATCAAAACTCTTGGTTAGACGAAATGAAGTGCGGAAAAGTTGACAAAAAAAAATCAATTCTCGAACAAGTACCACAAAGATACAACGAATTGTAGTAAAAACGGTATTCTTCGTCGAATGCGTTATTGTGAGCGTGTGGTTGCTAATGCCGCAGAGACCTCGCAGAGCGCATCATCGGTATGCGCTTGCAGTTTCCGAATCATGGAGGCATTGACTGCCGCAGGCTGCGTTCCGGCAAGCTCGGCAAGGGCAAACTCCACCTGAACAATCACGTGCGCCAAGCGCATCCGTTCCTCAGGAGAGAGTGTTCGTCGCAATTCCTGTGCTTGTGCCATCAGTGCGATACACTGCTCACGCTGCGCAACGAGCGTTTTCGGGTTCGCCACACCGCACTCGGCGTTCATAGACATTACGCCCAACATGAGCAAATGCGCGTCGTTGAGAAAATGTTCTATTTCGGTCTCTTGTGCTTCACCCTGTGATGAAATGCGACGCTCAAGAGCAGTATTCTGAGCAGCAGAATGTTCAGCAAGTGTTATTCTATCTTGTTTACCTGATGCCTCGCCACTCACAGACCATCTTCCAAGAAAAATCCCGCCAAGAAAAATCGCCGCAATAGCTGCAAGGCGCCTAACAGCAAGCGAAATCGGGTACAACGCAAAAATAGCGGACACTCGTTGCGGTATCGAATCGGGCGGTGCCATGTTTATCGGTGCTTCTGCGCCGACGCGAGCAACAATGCGCCGCTCAAGTGCTGACCATTCATCATTACTGCGTTGCGAAGGTATAGACGAAGATTGCATCACACCAAGCGTCATCTGCATTTCTTTGTACTCTTTGTGCAAATCAGGAAAGAGCGCAAAAAGCACTGCAAGGCGCTCTTGTGCGCTTTCGGGCAGTTCATCAGCATCATTCCGCTCCAAAGCCTCCATCATACGCGCCTCACACTCAGCTCGGAGATGCCTATTTTGCGGGTCGTCTTGCAAATTTTTATTTGTCTTCATTGCTTATCCGAGAAAATGATGTCGTTGAAAATTCCTGTTCGTAGATGCTGAGAGCTTTGCGCAAGCCTCGCACAGCACGAAATATCAGTGTTTTAACCGTTCCAAGCGTTACGCCGAGTTCTTCTGCAATTTCTTCCAGTGAGTATTCTTGCAAATAGCGCAGCACAACAACAGTGCGCTGTTGCGCAGGAAGAGTGCCAAGCGCTTGCTCAAAATGCGCGTGCCGAAAAGCGCCGTCCGCTCTTGCATCGGGGAGTGGTGCGGCGCTAGTGGTAAGTGTGTGCGTCGCATCGTTGTCGCGCGTATCATCCCACGCCGCCGCGTAGCGATACCGAGCGCTTCGCGTGAAGTCAATGTGCAGGTTCACCGTGATGCGATGCAACCACGTAGCCAATGCCGAAGCGCCCTGAAAACGAGGTAGCGCCTCCAGCGCCCGCACAAACACTTCTTGTGTGAGATCGTCTGCATCGTCGCTGTTGCCGGAGAGTTGGTATGCGTGCGCGTAAACACGTCGCATATTCAAGCGCACAAACTCGCGGAAAGCTGCATTGCGCACGGCGGCATCACTGCTTTTCATGCGTTCTATCAAATGTGGTTCATCGGAAAGCGTGTGCAGTTGTGCCATGAAAACATCGTGAATACGCGAATCGGGAACAATGTGGGTTAGACGAACTGAACAGCGGGAAGGTTGACAAGAAAAAGCAGGTCAAAAAAGAAAGGCTCACAAGCCAAATAACAGCGCCACGTGTACGCCTAAGGCAAGGCGCGTCCAAGGATTTGAATCCATTCCGCGAAATTGCCATGTTGTGAACAGTGCCGGTGTAGCATACAAGCCTTTTGCAAGTGCCACATCTGCACCCAAGCGTGCTGTTGCCGCCACGCTGAGTGGGTTCAACCGAACAAAATTGGAATTGAGCGTTACGCGATAGTTGTAATCCACATCCGTCGCTTCTTCAATGAGTCCGAGATTGGTCTGCACAGTATATGCCCCGCTTATGCCTAACGCCACAAAGAGCGGAAGCGGGTAGAATTTGTATTTGACTCCCCCTTCCAACCCGGCTTGCAAAAGAGTATGAGAGAATTGGTATCGAGTGGTAAAAGTACCCTTCGTGTTCACGCTAGGATTGACGACCCCTTTAGTACTATCGCCATCTGCTAGAAATGATTCGGATTGGCTCTGCACGGTCAACGCACCGTAGAGCGCGATATTTCCCGTTTCAAGCCATTTTTCTGCCATAATGCCCACGCGCCATTCCCGACCCACAGCATTCGTAAACTCCGCACAATTACACGTTCCGCCGCTCGCCAGTGGCTCCTGATACTGCAACTTCGCGCTATTGAGCGCATACGGCGAATACCCTCCAAAAACACCAACAAAAAGCGTAGGGTACTCAGTGGGGAACCGTGATGAATACTGCCAGTTGAACCCTTGTGCCGATGCGCCTTGCGGGCAATAAAGCCAAAGAGCAACCGGTAACGATAGAACCATCATCAAAAAAGTATGACGATATGTTCTGGGCATTAAAGAAAGCGGGTTGGTCAAATGAGGGACAGAGCGCATAGTTTGAGCAGTGAAAATGAATTATGTCGCTAGAAGAAGTTCCGCCGCTGCCGCGCCAAGAGCAGGCTCGGAGGATGAGAACGTGCATAAAAATGCCATTGCAGGAAAAGTTTCTCTCAGATAGGGATTGCCAAAAAGCACAGCCACCGAGGGCTTGCCTGCCGACAAACGCCGCGCGACTGC
Organism: Ignavibacteria bacterium; assembly: GCA_014654705.1. Classification (GTDB taxonomy): domain Bacteria; phylum Bacteroidota; class Ignavibacteria; order Kapaibacteriales; family UBA4661; genus PH2015. Next base: position 88,044 of record JACVZY010000081.1, on the reverse strand, counting down.
TTCAAATCGCTCCGGCAGGCGTATGGATTTTTTTTCAGCTTGTGCTCGTGCAAAAACAGCAAAGACCACCGCTTCTGCATCACTTGTTCCTGATATGAGTTCATCAATTTCATTTTCTTCGGCGCTGACATCCAGAAAAGCGAAATCACAGTCTGCGCGGTAGGTTTGCGCTAGATAACGAAAGAAATTTGTTGCCGCCGGAATATCACGGTCTTCTACAAGCGCAAAGCCTGCAATTTGCTGAAATTTGTCGAGTGGTTTTATGGTGGTTTTATCGCCAAACCAGCGCAAGGCGGGCTTCATGGCATCCAGCGCCAGAAGACTTTGATCTTGCTTGCTAATTTCCGGCATATCATCTGCGCGACGGCGAACACGCTGGATTTGTGCGGTCTCCAGCGTTTCTATCGTCCAAGCATCTGTAGCAACTTCAATCGTTAGCAAACCGCACCACTCCTTTGCTTTGAGTATCCTTTGAGCGGAAGCACGAAGTTTTTCTTCCGAAATGCGCCCGTCGTTCACGGCGGCTTCGAGTGCATCCACAGCACGAAGCGGGTCGGGCGGCAGCAGCACAACGTCTGCGCCACCGCCAAACGCCATCACTGCCGAATCCTCGGTGCTAAAATTGTTGGTAATTGCCTTCATGTCCAGTGCATCCGTTACAATCAGTCCTTCAAAACCCAATTCCTCACGCAGTACCCCTGTCATTACGTTCTTCGACAGCGATGCGGGACAATCTGCATCCGGCTCCAACACTGGCACTGCAAGATGCCCAACCATTACCGAGCGAACACCATCGGCGATAGCAGCACGAAAGGGTGCAAGCTCTACCGCAGACAAACGCTCACGGTCGAAGGAAAGACGAGGCATTTCCAAATGGGAATCCGCTTCAGTATCGCCATGACCGGGAAAATGCTTCACCGAAGCCAGAACGCGCTCCGCTTGCGTACCGCGCACATACGCATTGACGTGGCGCCTGACCAGATCGGGCGTTTCACCAAAAGAGCGAATGTTAATAATGGGGTTGTTTTTATTGGAATTTACATCAGCAACAGGCGCAAAGTTCCAATGAATACCAAGCATCTTTGCTTCCAGCGCAATGGCACGGGCGACTTTTTCCGTCATTTCGGGATTATCCGCCATTCCAAGCGCCATTGCGTGTGGAAATGCGGTGCCGCCAGCAAGCCGCATGGCGACACCATACTCGAAGTCGGCACTGACCAGAAGCGGCGGATGCTGCGCACGTGCAGCGACCTGCTGAAGTTCTTGCAGCATTTGCGCTGTTTCGAGCGCATCACCCGCAAAAACGCATACGCCACCAATACCTTCTGATTGAATCAAGAAGTGGAGCGCTCTGCGAACAGCCTCGCCCTTATCGGGGTCGTAGTATTCATCCGCCGAGATGCGCGGCATGATACATTGTGCGCAAAGTCGGCGTATGGTGAAATGCGGCATAATACTTCATGTTTGGGGCAAGGGGGCGAACCTTGTGTTGGTTAAGCTGTTATTGAACTACGTCTTTAGACCCTTGCAAAAATTTCACTTTAATCAACAAACGACAGTAATTGAAACGGCATCGTAAAATCGACCGAAAATGCCTTGCCAATTTCGAGCATATCGTCATCATCTTCTTCGTAATACCATTCAACGGTAATCATTTTATCGTCACCATGATATTTTTGCAGCAGCGTCATAAAATTCAGCATACATTTTGCCGAACTGGTATTGAAGTAATTCAAACGAAACACAGCACGAATGCGGTCTGCCCCTTGCGCAAAGTATGCATCAATCCAATCAAAAATTTGCTGATAAAACTCAAACGCATTTTCGGGGTATGAATTACCTTCAAGTTCGATAAATCCACCTTGTACATCCATTCGTACACTCGGCGTTTCGGTGGTTTTCTCCAGAAATACAGATTCCATTACAAGCCTTTGGGAAATAGTGAAAATGAAAAGTTTAATTGATTTGAATTCTTATTTTACGAGTTTTTCGCGTCTTCTTCTACAATTTTAGCTTTCGCAATATACGCCGTGATAGTGAAAAACGTAAAGTCATCATTGACGGGATGAAACTCATATTCCCAGTTCCCCCCAGCTTTGATGGCAATGTCCAAGAATCCCACGCCCGCACCCTTGCTTGTGCTTTCTTGTTTCAACCGAATGCGGTCGTTGAAATATGACCGCAATTCAGCAGTGGGAATGTGCTTCACGGCGGCGCATTTTGCCTCTATGCGCTCTACATCATCCTTGCGTATGCAATTTCCTGCCGTAACGGTATAGCACAGGCTTTCCTCGCTCACACGAATAATGCCCACGCCACATTCTGTGCCATTTTGAGCCAGCACTGTCTCGGCAGAATAATTCTTGATATTTTGAATAAGTTCGATAAAAACACCGAACACTTTCTTGAACCGTACACCGGTGCTTGCGGCAAGAAGATGTTCCAATTCTTGACCAAGCTGAACAACGACTTCGTGGGAACAGATGCCTTCATACGTTACAATCGTTATGCCAACATCCATTGCCAAAAATCGTTTGTACGAATTATCCTGTGCTTTTTCCTGTACCATCATGCAAAACTCCATGCGCAAAACGCTAAATAAATACCGCATTTACAATTACTGTTTGAACGTTTTTTCTTATACCCGAACACCAATCACCAGCATATCATCAATTTGCTTCTGCTCGCCCATCCACTCTTTCATCGTATCGTCCAGCTTTTGGCGTTGTTCCGCAGCAGGCAGCGTGTAGATTTGCTGAAGCACTTCCACAAAACGCTTCGAGGAAAATTTCTTGCCCTTTTCGCCGCCGAATTGGTCTTTGTAACCGTCGGACGTAAGATAGAGCATTGTTTTTCCGGGCGGTGTATCCTCCAGCGAGATGCTGTGATTCGTGAATATCCGCTCGTCGGTTTCTGTGCCGCCAATTGGCTTTTTATCTGCTTTCAATTCTACAAATTCACCGTTTTTCATAATGTACAGCGAGTTCATTGCGCCCGCAAACTCTACCACACGTCGCTTTTTGTCAATCATGCACAAGGTAATGTCCATTCCATCGCGGTTGTTGGTCTCGGTCTGGCGCAGCGAGCGCTGTACGCCTTTGTGCAATTCCGAAAGCAGCGTGCCCGGTCCCGGAGTGCCGTGGACGTTCACGGCTTCATTCAGCAACGAATTACCGATGAGGCTCATAAATGCACCTGGAACACCGTGTCCCGTGCAATCCACCGCCGCAATGTATATCTGCTCACCTTTGTCGCAGTACCAGTAGAAATCACCGCTCACCACGTCGCGCGGCTTGAAGTGAATGAAGTAATCCGAAAGCGCCTGCCCGATATGGTCTGCATCCGGCAGCATTGCCGTTTGGATGCGCTTTGCGTAGTTGATACTATCGGTGATATGCTTATTGAATTCGGTGATAATATTCTGTTTGCGCTGCAATTCCTCGAACTGCTCGGCGTTGCTAATGGCGATAGCCACGTAGTTTGCCAGCATCCGCACTATTTCGACGTGGTTCTGGGAGTACGAATTTTTTTTGTAACTCTGTACTGAAAGTGTACCAATCGTCTCGCCACGCACGATGAGCGGCATATAAATCAAGGATTTTGCATAATCGCCATCAAGCTCCGGCGTTAAGCCCTCAAGCGGGTTGATTGTCTTGCGGAAATCGGGAATGAAGTTACGCGATTCTTTGTCAGTATCTTGAATCACAATTTCTTTCCCGTTTTCGATTGACCAGACCGGAAATTGGTTCTTGTTATTCATATCACATTCGTAGAAAGGCAGGCGCATCCCCTTGTCTATTGCCATTGCATAATCAATTTTTTCTTTCCACGAGCGGTACAGCCCAATGTTGAAAATCGTTGCATCCATCACCTCGTAGAGTCGTTGATAGACAGTAGTGGTAATCGTTTCGGTCGTAAGCGACGATGTAAGTTCGCGCCCGATTCGGCTTACCACCGATAAACGCTCGTTTGTCTCTTTCAATTCACCGTTTGCCCGCTCAATTTCTTTCGCTTGGCGGCGTACTTCCTCCGTTCGCTCTTGTACGATGCGTTCCAGTTCTTCATTGCGTTTACGAATTTGTTGCATACGGAAGCGGTAGAATCCGAATGCCGCCGCCGCAACAGCCAAAGCGCATAAACCCACAAACCACGGCGTTTCGTAGAAATAAGGCTTCAGATAAAATGCGGTCGAAACGCCCGTCTCATTCCAAACACCGTCGTTATTGGATGCCATCACCGTAAAGCGATATTCCTTCCCGCGCGGAAGACTTGTGTAGTAAGCGCTGCGGCGCGTTCCGGCATCTACCCAGTCTTCATCAAATCCTTCAAGCATATACTTAAACCGCACTCGCTCCGGCATGAGCATACTGGTCGCAGTGTACTGAAATTCATATTTCTCAATTCCCGGTGGCAGTTCGGTAACGCGGTTGCCGTCTGCGTTCACTACTATCGCCGACGAATCCGCCACAAATGTATCTTTCGTGGAAGCATCGGTGTACTGAAACTGATCCACTCCCGGCAAACGCAGAAGGCTGCCATCGGCAATAATCCGCTCCAAAATGACCGTTGGCGGTAGTGGATTGTACGGGATAGTGAGCGGCTCCACCACTGCCACACCTTTGATTGTCGGATACCAAAAGCGTCCGTCGCGTGCTTTCCAGACCGATGGTTGCGTTCCACCATTGCACTCCGCCGACTTCATACCGTCAATCACGCCGTAGGCAATACACGCCACACGCTTCTCGCGGCGCTCCAGCACGTCGTTCACCGCCTTTTTACGCATCCGAAAAATACCCTTGTTGCAGCTCACCCATAGCCAACCTGCATCATCTTCTTGGATGGAGTAAATCACATCGCTGAACAAGCCTTGGCGGACTGTTAGTGTCAAGAATTTACCATCTTTCAGCCGTGCCAAGCCGCCGCCCGTGCCCACCCACAAGACACCATCGCGGTCTTCGTAGAGCGACCAGATGAAATTACTGGCTAAACCGTCGCGTATCATGTACTTGGCGATACTTCCGTTTTTTAATGATGCTAAGCCGCCACCATGCGTGCCGAACCACATCGTACCACGTGAATCTTGCAGAATCGTGTAAATGTTATTGCTGCCAAGTCCGTTTTTCATGGTGTAGGTCGCAACCGATGCTGAGGTGGACGTTCCCGCCAGAGCGCCTAGAGACGTACCTAATGACGCGCCTTGAAGCATCATTTTGGCGGCACCGCTTTCCGTGCCAACCCACACGGCTCCGTCGGAATCCTCATACACCGATTGAATCCGATTACTTGGCAAGCCTTCGTTAGTGGTATAAGTCGTAAACACGCCGTTTTTCATGCTTTGTAAGCCATTGGCAGTGCCAATCCACAATTTGCCTAATCGGTCGCTCCAGAGCGCCGTTACGGCATTATTCACCAGCCCTTGCTGCGTGGTTATTGTTGACCACGAACCGACTGAAAACTTATTCAAACCACCGTTCGTGCCAAAGTACATCGAGCCGTCGCCGCCTTCGACCACAACATTGACATTGTTATTAGAAAGTCCGTCCTTAGCGGTGTATGCACTGAAGCGTCGGTCTTTGAAACGCCCGATACCACCGCCATCTGTACCCATCCAGAGCGCACCTTCTCGGTCTTCCAAGAGCGCAAATACCTCGTCCGAACCCAAGCCCTGCTGCGATGTGAAGGATGTAAGCTCTTCGGCACTGGTCAATCGGCATACGCCACCGCCATTTGTCCCTATCCAAAGCGTTCCTTCGCGGTCGAGAGAAAGAGAGCGCACGTCATTTTTTGTCAAGCCCTTTGCCGTGTTGTAGAAGGATACCACAGCATTATTTTGTACTTTGAAAAGCCCGTCGTTGCTGCCTATCCACAATGTTCCGTTCCTATCGGCAAGAAGGGCATGTACGCCATCGCCGACTAAGCCTTCATCAAGGGTATAGGGGCGAAATTGCCCTTCAATCGCTACAAACGGCGTAAAACGACCCGCTTCGAAATGATTGACCCCGCCGCCGCTTGTACCTACCCACACACCGCCCTTCAGGTCGGAGGCGAGCGATAAAATCGTCGCACTTGTCAAGCCATTATCGGTCGTAAACTTTGTGAAGCGCCCGCCTTGAAACATCGCCAGTCCGTTTTCCGTCCCAATCCAGACATTCCCTTGAGTGTCTTCGGTCAGGGCAAAAATGACATTGTCCGGCAAGCCTTCTTTTGTGGTGTAGAGCGTAAACTTGCCCTCGCGTATGCAAAGTAAGCCCTGCTCAGTACCAATCCAAAACGCACCGGATTTGTCTTCCAAGAGCGAGAGAATTGCACTGCTTTTGAGAGGTAAGTTGGATTTATCAAAGGTAACAAATCGCGCACCGTCGAAGCGCACTAAGCCTTCGGCAGCACCTATCCAGAGATAGCCGTCGCGCGTCTGGTAGAGCGCCCGAACGCCACTTTGCTGAAAGCCGTTGTCATTGCGCCATGCCTCAAAAACGTACTGCGAGAGCGGCTTCGTGGGGTTGAGACCTCGCACACGCTCTGTAGATTGAGCATCGGGATTTTTCTGCGCAGAGGTGATAGCTATACCGCTCAGAAATGCGCAAGAGAGAGCGAAAAAAGAAAATACTACGCGGCGAATCATCAGCGTTTCCAATACTAGAGGGTGATAAAATCAAAGTCAGAGCATCAAATACCGTCCTAAAACTCGCTCAAAATAGTATTCTTTCGGGAATTTTGGATGTTTTTTGTTATGATTTTTTTGTTTGTAACGAAGCAGATGCCTTCATTGTTCTTTTGCAATATGCGCTTTGAGCGCCACACTTACCGAACGTTCACAATAAAAATCTGCACCGGAACTCTTTTACTGCGGTTTTTTGTTGTATATCCGTGAGGTTTTTCCAAATTTGGTGGCAAGCAATACAGATTTTGAATGCCAACTAAAAGGTAGTTTCAAGAGCAGCTTTTTGAAACGGATTAAACAAGATTTCGCGGATTTTCCTGAAAAATAAGACTATTTTGTATGTGTGTTAAGCTTTTCAATATCCGTGTCAAAGTTTCTTTATCTTTTCATTCGCATTTTGATTTCTTCTTGTACTTCTTCTCCCTTTCCTCTCCAGATCTATGAACACTCGCAGAGTAGTATATTTTTTTCTGGCTTTCTTGAGCATGAGTCTATTCAGTGCATTTGAAAGCCTTGCCCAGACCACGCCGTCGGGAAATCGTTCCAGTCGTGGACGCGATTTCTACATGACGTTTCTGCCGAATGTTCACGACAGACGCCAAGGCGGTGTTACCGATACGCTCTACATCTACATCACCTCCGAAACAGCCACGAGCGGTGTCATTCAATATCGCAACCGCGCCGGACGAGTTTTTTCGGCTCCTTTCAGCATCACCAATCCAAATCAGGTTTATACACACCGCTTATACTACCAAGATATTGAACTGCAAGGATATTTTTCGGGAAGCGGCGATGTAATTGCCTTTGCCAATTCTCAATCCGAGCGCGTAGCACAGCAATACGTCCGCGTTACTGCCAACGACGACGTTACAGTCTATGGCTTGAATCAAGGATTTTACACCAGCGATGCCTTTCTGGCACTGCCCACAACGGCACTTGGTCGAGAATATCTCGTCATGGCGTATAAAAGCGATGCACGTGGACAGAATTTCACCACTAGCAATCGCGACGAAACGAGCACACCATCGCAATTTGCTATCGTTGCCACACAAAATGGTACTGATGTTGTTATTCGCCCCACTGACCCCGTACTTTTTGGCGGAACAATCGCCACGCTCCGTGTGCGGCTGAACGAAGGAGAATCCTACCTCGTGCAAGCAGACCCACGCACACGCGAAGGTCTGGCGGACTTAACCGGCTCCCGTATCATCGCTACCAAGCCAATCTCAGTCTTTGGAGGTCACCAGCGCACCGCCCTGCCGGTCGAATTGAAGCCAACCCTCTCTTCGCGCGACCACCTTGTTGAACAAATGCCCGGGCTGGAAACATGGGGAAAACGGGCATTCTTAACGCCGTTGCAACGCAGCAGCAATGAGATTGAAACAGGAACGAATCTTTATCGTGTTCTTGCCGCTTACGACACCACACGAGTTTTCTTGAACGGGCAACCCCTTGCAACGCTGAATGCAGGGCAATTTTACGAAGGACAACTTACCGGTTCTGGTCTTATCACAGCAAGTGATGTTGTATTGGTCGCACAGTTTAAAAAAACATCCGGCGGCGGTAATCTTATCGGCGACCCGTTTATGCTGCTCGTGCCCACAGTGGAGCAATACGATCGCTCCTATCGCTTTGTCAACGCAGAGGTTTTTGATCGCAATCTGGGCGGGCAGGTCTTTAGCGAGCATTATGTTACCATCGTAGCCCCTACAAACTCGCTTGCCAGCTTGCGTCTGGATGAGCAACCGATTGCGACAGGAAATTTTCAAGCTATTCAAGGCAGCACATATTCCTTTGCCAACGTTTCTGTACCGGGAGGCGTTCATACAGCACGTGGCGACAGCGCTTTTGCCATTTATGTCTATGGCTATGGCGAGATGAACTCCTACGGTTATGTCGGTGGTGGGCGCTTGCGTATCATTGCTCCCGACCGCGACGCGCCCCTGCTTGTGTCGCGCGATACATGCTTCGGTGTGAGCGGCACTGTCTATGACACGCTTTTAACGGACTCACGTCTCGCAAGCGTTCAAGCACTCACGCCGCGCAATGTGAGCGTCACGATTGACCCTTTTACGCCCTTTGCCGATAGTGTGCGTTTTCGCGCCGCGCTTCAGAACACGCTTCAAGATGGTGAATTTACGCTCGAAGCTAAAGATTCTGCGGGCTTCGTAACCCGTAGGCGTTTTCTCATACCCGGATTCACGGTCGCTTTGGAAGGTCAAAATGCCAGTGCCGGCGCACAGCAACTCCGCTTCACGATGGAATCGGGCAGAAGCCGGACGTTCCGTCTGCCTATTGTGAATTACGGCACAACGACGCAAACAATTAGCTCCATCCTCCTCCAAAACAATCCCGCGAACTCAGTGCTGATGCGCCTGCTTGCACCTGCGCTTCCGCTCACGCTTCCCCCGCAAGGTCGCGATACGGTCATCATTGCCTTAGATGCCTCCCAAAACGGTCAGTATAGAGCCTCGCTCACCTTTGGCAATGCCTGTGCCCAACGGCAAGTGGCACAAATTCTCGTAGAAGCAGGCAAAGATACGACTGCACCAAGCGTTTCGACCGAGCGCGATGTCTGTGCGCGACGCGTGACGATTCGTGCACAAGATGCAGAGCCATTCCCGTCAGGTATCGCCAATATCGAAATCATTGGCTCGCCCGTCAACTGCACACTTACCATCTCACCGCAGAGCGTGGCTTCGGGCATTACATTCACTCGTGAAATCCTCATTACCATTCTCAATCCCCGCCGTGATGCCATCTATGAGATTGCTCTTACGGACTCCGCAGGGAACCGTAGGGCTGTCCGCGATATTGTGCAAGGCTTTACACTGGAAATTGTGCGCACTATGAATGAACGCGGCGGTACAGGAAATTGGGGTAGTGTACCTATCACGAGCCTTGATTGCCAGAGTGTTGAAATTCGTAACGTGGGAATACTGCCGTACCGCTTGGAGCGCTTCGTACCGCGTGGAAATAGGTGGTTCAGTATCAGTGAGAGCCAATTTCCACTCACTATTCCTGCGGGCGGTAGCTCGTTTCTGCGCGTGTGCTTTGCACCCTTGGAAGAGGCGAATTACACCGATTCACTTGTGGTGGAAGGCTATTGCTTGCAAGAATTGCTGGTGCTCTCGGGACGCGGAACGCCGCTTATCCGCACCGATACAAGCAGATGCAATGCGACTGTGCAACTCCGTACTGCCCGCGCACCGCTCAATTACTTCATGGAGCAGAATTACCCCAATCCTGCTTTTAACGGACAAACAACGCTCAAAATCGGTATGGCATCTGAGTCTTCGGTGGTTTTGTCAATTTTCACGATGCTTGGAATGGAAATTGACCGCCTTTCGCTTGGCACGCTTCAAGCGGGTGAGCATGAAATTGCACTGGACGTATCCAGTCTGAAACCGGGCATTTATTGGTACCAAGTGCAAACTGCCCAAACCAGAATGACACGCCAGTTCTCTGTGTCGTATTAATATGCGAAGACGTTCACAATTTTTTTCCACGAACACCTCTCTCATGGTTGCATTGTTGAAATCTTTCCCCGTTATCATAGCGGCGTTGGTACTCCTATGCGGTGCAGCCAACGACGCACTGGCGCAAAACAGCGCCGCTTCGCAAAATCGTACCAGTCGCGGGCGTGAGTTTTATCTCACCTTTTTGCCCAACGTCCACGACGGCGGACGCAGTACCTCGTTTCTTAACGATTCGCTCTATGTGTACGTGACGTGCGATGTTCCCACAAGCGGCAATATCCGCTATCGCAATCGTTCCGGTGGTGAGGTGAACGTACCCTTTGCTATCACGAATCCCAACCAAATCTACACTCTTCGCGTTCACTATCAAGGCGTTGAGTTACAGGGATATTACACGGGCGACCGCTTTGATTCTGCCGGAGCACAGTCGGAGCGGATTGCACGGCAGTCCTTTCGCATAACGGCAAATGATGACGTCACGGTTTATGGCTTAAATCAAGCACTCTACACCAGTGATGCTTTTTTAGCGTTGCCTGTCAGTTCGCTTGGCGTGGAGTACATGGTCTTAGCGTACAAAAGCGACGCACGCGGGCTGCTTTTCATGCCGAACAGCCGAGACGAAGTCAGTACGCCGTCTCAATTTGCTGTCGTCGCTACGCAAAATGGCACTGAGGTACGTATTGTGCCGTCTGTGCCGACGCTTGTTGCCGGGACAACAAATCCGCAGGTTATTCGCCTGAACGAAGGAGAATCCTATCTTGTCCAAGCCGACCCACGCGCTGCGGGCGGGATAGCAGACCTTTCGGGAACACGCATTGTTGCCAACAAGCCGATTGCCGTTTTTGCCGGACATCAGCGCACGACGCTTCCCGTTGAACTGCGTCCAAGCCTCTGGACGCGCGACCACCTTGTGGAGCAACTTCCCGGCTTGGAGACGTGGGGCAAAAGTGCTTTTATTACGCCATTCCTTCGCGCACGTGACGAAATAGGCGTTGGGACAGATTTATTCCGCGTTATCGCCGCGTACAACAATACTCAAGTGTTCATCAATGGTCAGCCACTTACCACGCTGAACGCCGGGCAGGTCTATGAAGCATCGCTCATGAGCAGCGCATGGATCACGGCAAGTGACCAAATTCTTGTGGCGCAGTACAAAAAAACCTCCTCGACGCTGGAAGCAAAATTTGTCGGCGACCCGTTTATGTTGCTGATACCGCAGGTGGAGCAGTACGACCGCTCGTACCGGTTTATAAACGTTGAGGCGTTCGACCCTCAGAACCTCGGTGTTGCCAGTCCTTCCAGTCGTGGGCGGGTCTTTGAAGACCATTTTATCACTATCATTGCGCCCAATCGCGGTTCGGGTCTAACGTCGCTCGTGGTAGATAACATACCGCTTGATGCCTCGCGCTTCACGCCTATTGTCAATTCCGGCTATTCGTTTGGTAACTTCAGCGTTGCGCCCGGAGTCCACACAGCGCGTGGCGACAGCGCTTTCGCTATTTACGTCTATGGCTACGGTATTCTCAATTCCTACGGTTACATCGGTGGCGGACGTTTGCGTATTATTGCGCCCGATCGCGATGCACCACGCTTGGCATGGCGAGACACCTGCTTCGGTGGTAGAGGTGTGGTTTATGACACGCTCTTGACGGATTCCCGTATTGCTTCGGTGCAAGCGCTTGCTCCGCGTAATGTCAATGTGAACATTGCTGCATTTACGCCTTACGCAGACAGCGTACACTTCAGCGCTGCTTTGCAAAATCAATTTCAAGACGGGGAATTTATGCTTGAAGCACGAGATTCTATCGGCTTTGTAACGCGCCGACGTTTCTTCATACCGGGATTCACCGTCGCTCTGGAAGGGCAAAATGCGAGTTCGACTATGGAAGAACGGCGCTTCACGATGCCCACAGGAACAAGCCGCACATTCCGTCTGCCGATTACAAACTACGGCACAACCACACAAACCATCACGGGATTCAATCTTCTGAACAGCGCAAGCAATCGCGCTCAGTTTCGTATTCTTACGCCCACCTTGCCGCTTGTACTGCCAGCGCTTGGAAGAGATACCATCATTGTAGCGCTGGACGCGCCGGAAGACGGCACATATAGCGGCACCATTGCTCTTGTCTCCACGTGCGCAAGTCGCACTGTTACCCGTCTCATTGTAGAAGCGGGTCAAGACCGCACCCCGCCGACGGTTGCCAGCCTACGCGATGCCTGTGCTCGAACAGTTACTCTGCGTGTGCAAGACATAGAGCCATTTCCCTCCGGCGTGGCACGAGTAGAACCGATTGGTGAACTTGTCAACTGCACAACACGTCTTGAGCAAGTGGGTACAACCACGCTTGATATGCGCGTGATTATCAGCATTCCGAATCCTCGCCGTGATGCGGTGTATGCGCTTGCCATTATTGACTCGGCGGGCAATAGAACCGTCGTGCGCGATACTGTGCAGGGGTTCACGCTGGAAATAGTACGCACCAAAAACGAACGTGGTGCAACGGGCGAATGGGGCGGCGTGGCAATTACGGCGCTAGACTGCCGCGAAATTGAAATACGGAATGTTGGTATCAAGCCCTACACGCTTGAGCGCTTTGTACCGCGAGGGAACAGATGGTTTAGTGTCGGCGAGAGCCAGTTTCCGATGACGATTGCGCCGAACGGAAGCAAAAGTATTCTTCGGGTCTGCTTTGCACCCTTGGAAGAGCGTAGTTACGTTGACACACTCGTTGTGGAGGGCTATTGCCAGCAAGAAGCGTTGCTTCTCACGGGTCAGGGTGAACCACTCGTGCGGGTGGAAAGTACACGCTGCGATGCAGAAGTGCGCCTCAAAACAGCCCGTGCGCCCCTTCATTACTTCATGGAACAAAATTATCCCAATCCCGCATTGAGCGGACAAACACAATTTGCCGTTGGTCTGCCCAAGCAGGAAAATGTAAGCGTGAGTATTTTCACAATGCTTGGTGATGAGGTCGATCGTCTTGCTATGGGCGTACTTCCTGCCGGAGAGCACAACCTCACACTGGATGTAAGGAAATTACCAGCCGGAATGTACATCTACGTTGTCCAAACCCCAAGTTTCCGACTTGCACGGCAGATGAGCATTGTACCGTAGCCCCGAAGACCTCATTCGCCACCTTGTGTCTTCGAGAGGAGTGAATATGCGCCTTTCACGACTACTTTTGCGTTTGCTGTATCAAACGATGTGGGCAGCAAAACTTCCGTCCAGCCACCAACCGAAGCGCCGCGCTTGACTTCTATCATTTGAAAATGCTTCGCTGCGGCACTTGTATCGTTACTTTTCCCATCCGTATCTTTATTTTTGCTGGGCGGCTCGTCTGCGATGATAAAAATATATTCTTTGCCGCCCGCGCTTACCAATGCGGCATCCGGCACAGCCGGAACGGGCTGTTCGCCAAGCTCGACCAGTGCAGATAAGGCTGTATTCGGCAAAAGCCGTGTGTCTTCTTTGTCCAGATGAGCATCCACACGGACTGTGCGGTCTTTGCTAATTTCTCTGCCAATCATAAAGATGGTTGCTATGCGCTCCTCAGACTCATTCACAAGTGTAAATCGGACACGCTGCCCGTCTCGGATTTTTGAAATATCACGCTCAAATACCGTCAACTCGGCGTGTAAATGTGCATTGTTGATAATACGGCACACTACGTCATTGGGGGAAACAAACTTGCCAAGCGTGATGTTGACCTCCGCCACATAGCCGTCTATGGGCGAGGTGATAGTGTACGTGCCCGTGATACCGCTTTCTTGGAGGGCGTCCGCATTGATACCGATAAGCGCCAAACGCTGCTTGAGCGCGTACAATCGTGCTTTGAGGCTTTTGAAATCGGTAGCGGTCTGCTGAAACGTTTTTACGGCATTGATATTGTCTTTTTGCAATGCCTCCTGCCGCTTAAATTCTGCCTCCGCAAGCTCCAGTCGGCTGCGCGTTTCGAGAAATTCTTGTTGTAACATTATCACATCTTGGTGCTCCAGTACAGCAAGTGCCTGCCCTTTGCGAACACGAAGCCCTTGCAAAAGCGGCGTAGAGCGAATATACCCCCCAATTCGCGGCGACACAGAAACCTCGTTTTGCGGCGGTGTGCTGAGCATTCCATTCAACGCTAGAACGGTGCCCAAATTTTTGGTTTCTACTCTGCCAAGTTCTATACCTGCCATCGTGTATTGGTCGCTCGTTAGTTCGACGATTGTTGTTGTTTCTTCTTGTGGATCGGTTTTTTCTGCAAGCGCCGGAGCATCTTTTTTGCCACACGCAAAAAGCATTGTCAAAGCAAGTACGCCGAGAAGCATGATAAAAAGCGGATGTTTATGGTATAAATTCATGGTATGAATGAGAATAATTGTTGATGGTTATTTGCTTGGCGTAATGTCATTTCCGGCAAGAAATTCGAGCGTGAGAACGGCTTGATTGTACTGTGCCAGCGCTTCGATGTAGTTTGTTTTGACCGTGATGACACGGGCGAGACTTTGAGAGTATTCCATGTAGCCCACTTCGCCGCGCTCGTACGATTTTTGCGCTGTGGCTTGCACCAAAGCGGCTTGCGGCAGAGCGCTTTGTTCGTAATACGCCACGCTAGACTGAAATTTCAAAAATTGTTGCACCGCTTTAGCAAATGTGCCCGACAGTTGTAGCCGATGCACCTCAGCATTAGTACGGGCAATGTCGGCAACAAGCGATGCGGCTTCAACTTTTGCAAGCTGCGGCACAATCCAGAGCGGAAGTGCAATACCAATCTGCACACCCGAAAAACGGTCATTCGCTCCGAAAATACGCCCTCCTTCTTGTGTACCAACTAACGTTTGTGAGAAATAACCGACGCTGAGGTCGGGGAGGACTCGTGCGGCTTCTACGGATTTGGCAGCAAGGGCAACCTCAACGTGCTGCTTCATAAAGGCGTAGAGCGGGTTTCGGGCAAAAGTCGCAGTGTCGCTTGGCATTTGCAGCGTCCGCTTGAGTAGTGCAGGCTGAACAATGCTGGGGGGCGAGTCGCTTGCTAAGAGCGTTTGTAACTGCCGCTCCGCCGTGTGAATATCGGCGCGGGTTTGAAGGAGCGCGACGCTTACTTCAGAGGCTTGTAAGGCGGCGCTCGAAGCCTCCAGTTGTGTCGTCTCGCCTGCTTGATACCGCTTATCGGCTGCTCTCACGAAAGCAGCAATGATGCTGTCTTGCTCGCGCAAAAGCCGTTCACGCTCACGTAAGACCGCAATTTGGTAAAACGCGGATTTTACAGCATACACAAGATCGTTCAGCGTGGCAGTACGCTTCAGTTCTGCGCCGTGAGTTTGTGCATCGCCGAGAGCATCTTGACTCGTGAATACGGTCGGAAAGGGGATGGTTTGTGTGAGGGTAATGTTGTTGTCTTGTGCAAAACTGTTGTACTGTCCCAGCATGAGCGAAACATTTGTTTTGCCGATGTCCGTCGCGGTTCGCCGTAGAGCGCGTTGGAGGTCAATTTCTGTCGTTGCCGCTTGGAGCGTGGGATTGTGCTTGATTGCCCGTTCAACGGCTTGTTCCAGCGTTAGACTGTGGAGAACTGCTTCAGCACTCGGCGCTTGTTGTGCAAAGGCGGGTCGGGATGCTGCAATGCCTGACAAAAACACGAGGGCAAGAATAAGTGCGTTTGTGGAGTTGTCCGTTTGCATCGCATTATCGCGGTATGCTTTGCGGATAATACGCCGCTCCGACCATGTTTCCACGAGAATATAAAGCACGGGCAGAACAATAAGCGTCAGCAGCGTTGCCGAGACCAAACCGCCGATAACGACCGTCGCAAGGGGCTTCTGGACTTCTGCACCGGATGAGGTGGAAATTGCCATTGGTAAAAAGCCAAGCGAAGCCACGGCTGCCGTCATCAACACAGGACGCAAGCGCATTGCCGTGCCGTGCAGGACGATTTCGCGGAGTTCAGTCATACCTTCCTCTTTCAAACGATTAAAATAGCCGACCAGAACAATGCCATTGAGCACCGCCACGCCGAAAAGCGCTATAAACCCGATGCCTGCGGAAATAGAAAACGGCATTCCACGCAGCCACAACGCTACCACGCCGCCGATTGCCGAAAGCGGAATGGCAGTAAAAATGAGCAGCCCATACTTGACGGAACGAAAGGTAAAGTACAGAAGCGTGAAAATAAGAAGCAACGCAATCGGCACAGCGACCGAGAGACGCTTTTTAGCTTCGACCAAATTTTCAAAACTGCCGCCGTAGGTGATGTAATAACCTGCGGGCAATTTTACTTGGGCTTGAATGATGCTGCGGAGTTCATTCACGATGCTCTCCACATCACGGTTGCGGACGTTGAAACCGACCATAATACGACGCTTGGTATCTTCGCGCTGGATTTGGTTTGGTCCAAGTTCCATGCGAACGGAAGCAAGCTGCCGCAAGGGAACGTGATTGCCTCCGGGCGTGGTGATAAGAAGATTTTGCACGTCCTCCAGTGTCTTCCTTCTTGCGGTGTCCAAGCGTACAACGAGGTCGTATCGGCGCTCGTTCTCAAACATTTGTCCGGCTACGTCGCCTGCAAATGCCGTGCGAACCGCCTGATTGATGTCGTCCACCGCCACGCCGAAGCGTGCTAATTCCTCACGCTGTAGCCGCACGACGATTTGCGACAAGCCCGTAACGCGCTCAACGTATAAATCGGTCGCACCCTGTATGCCCGCCGTTATTTTTCCCACTTTTGCCGCCTGTTCGGCAAGTACCTCCAAGTCTTCACCGTAAATTTTGAGCACCACGTCTTGTTTTGCGCCGGTAATCAGCTCATTAAAGCGCATTTGTATTGGCTGCTGAAAGCCAAATTCCACGCCGGGTATTGCTTCAAGGGCGTGCTGCATTTTTTCGGCTAGTTCGTCGCGTGAGTGGGCGCTTGTCCATTCGCTGCGCGGCTTCAGGACGACAATAAGGTCGGCGGCTTCAATGGGCATGGGGTCGGTGGGAATTTCGCTGGAGCCGATTTTGCCCACAACTTCGGTAACCTCGGGAAATTGCTTTGTCAAAATTCTACCCGCCTGCAATGTTGTTTCTACCGTATGTGAAAGTGAAGAACCAGTCATGGTGCGGGTTTCAACGGCAAAATCCCCTTCGTCAAGCGTTGGAATAAATTCCCCACCCATCACAAGGAAAAGAGCTACTGCGCCGATGAAGAGCGCCAGCGACACTCCTACGACAATACTTTTGCGGTCAAGCGCCCACAAAAGTACGGGCGAATACACGCGCCGAAAAAATGCCATCATGCGGTCGGCAACGTTCTGTTTTGTGGAAAGTGTTTTGTTCAAAAAGAGTGCCGACATCATGGGGATATACGTCAGGGACAAAACAAATGCACCCAAAATCGCAAACGCTACTGTTTGCGCCATCGGGCGAAACATTTTCCCCTCCACACCCACAAGCGCAAGAATCGGTAAATAGACAATCAGGATAATCACTTCTCCAAAAGCAGCCGAGGAACGAATCTTGGAAGCGGACTGAAATACTTCTTCGTCCATTTCGGCTTGCGTGAGACGATTTTTCAAGCGGTCAAATATTTTTGGCTGATGCAGATGATGCAGAGTGGCTTCCACAATAATTACCGCCCCATCCACTATAATACCGAAGTCAATCGCTCCAAGAGACATGAGATTACCCGACACACCGAAGAGATTCATCAGTGAAATGGCAAAAAGAAGCGAGAGGGGAATGGCAGAAGCCACCACCAAACCCGCACGAACATTGCCCAAAAACAGCACAAGTACGCACACCACAATCAAAGCGCCTTCGGCAAGATTCGTTGCCACAGTCGCAATGGCGCTCTTGACCAGTTTTGTTCTGTCAAGAAACGGGATAATTTCAAGTCCTTCGGGTAGCGAGGCGTTAATTTCCGTGATACGTTCTTTCACGTTCGCAATTACTTTGGAAGAATTTTCACCTTTGAGCATCATCACAATACCGCCCACTGCCTCGCCATTTCTTGGCTCATTTGCGGCGGTGCGTGTCATTGCGCCGTAGCGAATTGCACTGCCGAATTGCACCGTCGCCACATCTCGAATGAGAACGGGAATGCCGTCTGTACTTGTCTTGACGGCAATTTTACCGAGGTCGTCGGCTGTTCGCGCCATGCCTTCTGTCCGAATCAAATACGCCTGCGGACTTTTGTCAATATATGCCCCGCCCGTGTTTTGGTTGTTCCGCTCCAATGCAGTAAACACATCGCCTGTGCTTATGTTCAAAGCACGGAGGCGGTCGGGATGAAGCGCAATTTCGTATTGCTTCAAGTGCCCGCCAAAGCTGCTAATATCTGCTACACCCTCGGTTCCAAGCAGCCTACGGCGAATAATCCAGTCTTGGACGGAGCGCAAGTCCATCAAGGAAAATTTATCTTCAAATCCATGCTTGGGCTGGAGGACGTATTGATAAATTTCTCCCAGCCCTGTGGTAACGGGCGCTATCTCCGGCGAGCCTATCCCTTTCGGAATCTGCAGAGTGGCTTCCTTGATGCGTTCGGAAACTTGCTGCCGCGCCCAATAAACATCAATATGTTCTTTGAAAACAATGGTAACAACTGACAATCCAAAACGCGAAAAGGAGCGTATTTCCTCACGTCCGGGAATAGTTGCCAAGGATTGTTCCACCGGAAACGTAATAAGACGCTCAATTTCTTGCGCCGCCAGCGACGGACTGCGAGTAATTATTTGTACTTGGTTGTTCGTTATATCCGGTACAGCATCTATCGGCAGCTGAATAACCGAATAGACACCCCACGCCACAAGCGCAAGCGTGAGCATGGCAACGATGAGCTTATTGCGAATTGAAAATGAAATAACACGGTCAAGCATAGTGCAGAGTTCAATGGTAAAAGATGTGGTATAATGAAGCGCGGGCTCGCCTCACAGAGAGTAATAAGTGGGCATGAAAACAAGACTATGCAATGCCACAGTATGGAGCATTACAGTCAGAAAAATCACACTGTTTTTGAACAGATGATGATGTGCGAGAAGGAGAGCCTAGGAAATCTTAGGTGGCTGAAAGATAGAAGTGTACAGGAGAAAGGCGTGCGAGCGAGGCAAAGCTGGAAGAAATGTTTGGAATGTTTGCAGGGGAGTCGTTACGATAAAGCCCGCAAGAACGGGAACATATATGGTCGTGGAACTATGGGCGGACGTAAGTGGAGAATGGAACGGCAGCGAATGATGATCATTCGAGGTGGAGTGCTGCGAGAAAGGGCTGTAATGCAGAAGCAGAAAGTTGACAAAACTAATTTCTTCACTTTGCTGGTGTTCCTGAAAATGCTCAATCAG
Source organism: Ignavibacteria bacterium (assembly GCA_014654705.1). GTDB lineage: Bacteria > Bacteroidota > Ignavibacteria > Kapaibacteriales > UBA4661 > PH2015. The sequence continues at coordinate 68,604 of JACVZY010000081.1, read as the reverse complement.
GCGCGAAAAACGCTCAATTTCCGTACCGTCGGAAAATGGAGCGAGCGTACTAGCGCTGAGGCATACAACAAGCAATATGGAAGTGAAGCGGTGAAGCATACTACCAATATAGAAAAAATATCGCAGCTTTCAAAGCATTCACCTTTCCTCACTCCGCTGAGAACTTCGGAAAAAATTTACAAATGACTTCAACATTTACTTCTGAAAAACAGAATGTAAATATCAACTCACCACTCAAACACTGTTCTTACGCTTTACGCAGTTCCATCACCGTTATTTCGGGTGAAATCCCGACGCGTCCAGGATAGCCGAGAAAGCCTAGACCGCGATTGACATAGAGGTACTGTTTGCCTTGATTGTACAAACCAGCCCACTGTTTGTAGAAATACTGCACGGGACTCCAGCGAAAGCCGGGGATTTCCACGCCAAACTGTGCGCCGTGCGTATGCCCGGAAAACATAATATCCACGTCGGAAAATTCCTTGCGCACTTGTGCTTCCCAATGACTAGGGTCGTGGGAGAGAAGAAGTTTCACGGGAACAGACTCCGTGCCCTTGTGCGCACGAGGAAGGTCGCCACGCTTAGGGAAATTCATAGCTGCGCCCCAATTTTCAATCCCGATAACAGCAATTTTTTCGCCGCCGCGCTCCAAGATGCGGTGCTCATTCATCAGCAAATCCCAGCCAATTTCTTTGTGTAAACTTTTCAAACGCTCGAAGTTGGCGTGTTTTTCTTCTTTGCTGTCCCACTGCACATAATCGCCATAGTCGTGGTTGCCAATTGTGGAGAAAACGCCCATCGGCGCGCGAAGTTTTTTGAGTACGTCTAAGTGTGGGTCAACTTCGGTGGAAAGGTTGTTCACCAAATCCCCCGTAAAGAAGATAACATCGGGCTTCTGGGCATTGATAATCTCAAAAGCTCGCTCCAACGGCTCGCTAGATACAAAACTCCCAATGTGCAAATCAGAAATCTGGACTATCGTGAGACCATTGAAGGAATCAGGCAAATGTGGGAGTGTAACTTTTACACGATGCACTTTGTAATTGAATGCTCCACGCACCATACCGTAGAGGAAACTGCCAAAAGGCAGTGCTGCAGCTACAAGTGCAAGGTTTGTCAGAAACATTTTTCGGCTAATCGGCGGAACTCCATGTGCGAGATGGGGAGCGCCTCGTAGTGCGGATCCCTTGAGCCATGCCCATTCGCCTAAGCGCAAGGCATCGTCCACGAGCAAAAACACGGAGCCGATAAGTTTGGAAAGGCTAATAACTAGCACAAGGCTTACAAGATATACCCGCGTAAACTGCGACCAGTTTTGGTAGGGATAGGCAAGGGGCAGCAGGATTAACACCAGTGTTAATGCCGTGAGCGACCAGTACGACCACGTAATGACGCTGCGCTTGGTGGGAGAGAAGGTGCGAATAAAATGGCTGATGGCGTGAAAGAAGTACCAATCTAAGGCAAGAACAAACACGCACAACAAGGAAAATCGAAGAAAAAGGGACATGGATAGAGTGAAAAACGTTATACGCTCAAATATTCTTCACTGACCTGCCATAAGCGTTCAGCAACGTCAGCATCTTGTGCTTGTAGAGACGTAAGAGCAATTTTTTTCTTGTTAAAGTATTCTCCACTGATATTTTCCACCTCCGGTGACGAGGCAAGATAAATTGATGTTTCTGCACCTTTTTCGGGCGTAAGCATAAAGATTTTTGCTATAAATTGCACGGGCGCGGGAAGGAACTCAAAAAAGCCCGTCGCTACTACTCCCGGATGCAGACAGTTCACCGTTACACCGTTCCCCCGCAGCATCGTAGCCAGATGGCGCGTAAAGAGAATGTTGGCAAGTTTGGACTGCCCGTAGGCTTTCCAACCGCTAAAACTCTTCTTTCCTTCGATGTCCTCAAAATTTATTACTGCTCCCTTGTGCGCATCCGAAGAAACGTTGACAATCCGTGCCGGTGCACTTGCTTTGATGGTATCAAGAAGCAGTTTTGTGAGCAGAAACGGCGCAAGATGATTCACTGCAAAAGTCAGTTCGATGCCATCACGCGAGACTTTGCGCTCGCGTTCCATCAGCCCAGCGTTATTGACGAGAATGTGCAAACGGTTGTACTTTGCTTTGAAAGATTTTGCGAACGTCATAATGGACGCAAAAGAAACAAAATCGCACAGCATCACATCAATGCTCGTGTTTCCCGTTGTGGTGATAAATTCTTGTTTTACTCTTTCAGCCAGTTCAATATTCCGTGCGGCAATGACAACGTGAGCGCCCATCGCTGCAAGCGCACGAGCGGTTTCTTTACCAATACCGGAGGTTGCACCAGTGACGAGGCATATTTTTCCCGAAAGTTCTGTTCCTGAAAAGTTGTTTCCTGAAAGGCTCATTATTACTGACGTTTGTGAATGGAGAGAATCATATGTTGTTTAACATGGTGCAAATATACACATAAATTGTGACGATACGCTGCCTAAGCATTACACAGCCTAAGCATTGCACAACGTAATGCTTAGGCTGTGTAATGCTTGGGCAATCATGAGAACTGACGGTAAAGGAAGTATATGGCAAAAACAATCATCGCAGTCCCGTAAATTCGCTCCAGTGTGCGGTTGCGGAGTTTGATAGCCAGCCGTGCTCCCAGAAATGACATTGGTGTAGAGGTAATCATCAGCGCCAGCGCTATGAACCAATCAATATGCCCCAGCATCCAGTGTCCGATAGTGGCGGGAATGGCAAGAATAGCCACACAAAAAAGCGAGGTTGCGGTGGCTTGTTTGAATTTCATCCCATTGACCCGCACAAACGCAGGAACCATCACCAAGCCGCCGCCGATGGCAAGGAAACCGGAAAGAAATCCAGCAAAAGCGCCTGTCAGCACAAGACTTATAGGCGTAAAATTCTCTTCTCTCTGCGATTCAGCCAAAAGCCATCCCCGAACAAAAAATGTTGCGCCCACAAGCAGCATAAAACCTCCCGTGTAGAGCATCATTGCTTCCCCTGCAATGAGTTTAGTAAGCCACGTACCCACAATATTTGCCGGAACAGCTCCTAAAAGCACCCACTTGACGACATCGAATTGGATAAGTTTCTCGCGGTAATACGCAATGGTGCCGGATATTGCCGATGGAAGCGCCGACGGAAGCGGCGTAGCCAACGCCAGCATAGGCGACAAACCCAGAAAAATCTTCAAGAGCGGTGTAGCAATGAGCGCCCCGCCAATTCCAAAAAGCCCAGCACTAAAGCCGATAGCGCCACCGATGCAAGCAATGATGAAGTAGAACATGAGCAAAAACAACAAATGGAATAATGAGTGGACAGGAACTTACATTTTCTTCGTTAGAAGCGCAAACGGAATAGCGCAGCGCGAAAAAAATGTACAAAAAATGGCTCCAGTCTGTGTACTGAAGCCATTGAAAAAATCAAGAAGAAAAAGTCTAAATGCCTATCATACTTCTAAAACGTGTAACGAAGTCCAATCTGCATCTGCCAGCGCGAAAGAAGGTTATCTTTCACGAAGACGGTGCCGCCTTGTGGGCTTTGGAACTCAAGTTTCATACGTCCATCAGACTCGAAGCCATTGAATTTTGCCAAGCCGTAGCGGGACTGCCCGCTAAAATCGCCTTGCGAAGGACGTGTAACGTACTGAATGTGTCCCCATGCCGGATTCAACAAATTGAGAACGTTAAAAAGATTTGCAGTCACCTGCACACGACCAACACCTGTTGGAATATCTTGTACAACTGCCAAGTCCAATTCATTTACCCATGGCTCACGACCTGCATTTCTATCAACAATCTTGCCACGATATTGACTTAAAACGGGGTCATTCGTGATAAACGTATTCATCGCGCTCCAGCCTGCATCGCTCATAGATACTTGACTACGGTCGCGTGGAACAAAGAACAGCGCCTGATTCACAGGCTCACCGAACAAGCCCGCAGCATTATTGGGGTCGCCGTTATAGACATAACTGAACGTTCTGCCAGAGCGACCTTCGTAACGAAGGCTCACCGTTGTTGCAAATGGCGATTCGATTGCTCCGTATTGAAAACGATACGACACGAATGCTACCAAACGGTGCGGAACATCAAACACAGAGCGTGTGAGCGGTAATTTATTCGGATCAACCGACGGTACGAAGAAATTTTCATCCGCGATGAATCCCGGATTTGAGTTCACATCCCATGATTCGCCATATGTGTAGGCGAGGTTCATACCGAAATTTTTCCACACTTGATTTTCATCATCCGTTGCTTTTACGCCCGTGTAGCCGATAGGCTTCTGAATTTGCGCTACGATATTGAATTGATACCCTTCTTGCGTATTGGTGAGGTAAAACGCATCCCCAAAGCTGCCAGCAACAGCTCCTGTGCCACCATCACGTTTGAAAATCGGACGACCATCAATGCCGTTAGCCGTTGACGAGCCTAAGCGCAAGTTTTGATACAAAGGCTGATTGAACAGTTTCGAGTAAATACCTTCGATCGAAGCAAGGAAACCAAGCGGAAGCTGCTGCTCAAATGCGATATTGGAACGCCATGTTTGTGGCAGACGGAAATTTGGGTCAATGAAATTCACGGTTGCAAAGTAGTTGCCTGGAGTCAAACCGCTTTGCTGTGCGGGCGGATTGTTCGGATTCATAAACTGCCCCGGATAGCGTGTGCTTGTAACCGAGCCGTCAAAAATAAAATTCGTGGAAATATCAACGCCTGTATTGCTGTACTGATTCGAGAGCCAGACAAGCGGCGAGCGACCATTGAAGACACCTGAGCCGCCACGCAGTTTCGTTTGGCGATTGCCGTCGGACAAATCGAGGTCAAACCCAATGCGCGGCGCAATGAGCAGCGCAGCATTAGGAACAACATTGGTTGCCTTTCCAAATGCTTGCTGTGCGGCGGGGTTCAAATACGGCTGTGTGGGCAGGAGGAACATATCACCGCGCACACCCATCGTGATACGAAGCAGTTTGCTTACGTCCCACTCGTCCTGCACATACAAACCAAGCTGAATCGAAGCAAAATTCGCCGTTGGTGTTTTGCCATATTTTGCAACATCGGTGCTATAACGGTTTATGTAGCCAAAGGGTGCACCTTTCTCGAAATCATCCACACTACCGAAGAGGTAATTGCCAAAATACCATGGGAAGAAAACGTTTGCTGAGGAGTAAAATTCATTGTGCGTGCCAATAGTAAGCGAGTGACTACCCAAGAACATCGTAAAGTCATCCGTAAGTTCGATAATCGTTTGGTTCAGTGAATTGGCTTGCGAGAACGGCTCTACGCCCATTGTTACTACCTCGCCATTCGGACCGGCAGCAATACTAACAAACGGAAACACACCACCCGCAAAATCACCACGACGGTCGTTTACGTTCATAATTGAAACGCGAAACTCGTTTGCTGCATCGCTTCCAAAGCTACTATTCAACTGCGCAACGGTGTTGTTTTGAAGGCTTGAAAACACGTACTTCAAGCCAGAAAGCGAGAGATTGGCAGGTGTTCTGTCCACACCTCTGTCCTGCGTCGCGCTGACAATATTGTGCCGCACGGTCAGGCGATGCTCATCGGAGATATTCCAGTCGAGGCGCAAGAAACCTTTCACGTCGCCGATTTGCGCGGTAAAAGTGTCGTAATTGCCCGGATCGTAATTGTACTTTGTTTTCGCAATCGAAATAATACGGTCAATGGTGGCGCGGGGCACAGGAAAATTTACAGCTGCGCCCGGCTGATTGATAGATAATTCTGCAGGCTGGGACACGCGTCGTGTTTCCAGATTCGCAAAGAAAAAGAGCTTGTCTTGCACCAGTGCTCCGCCTAAACGTGCACCGACAGTGAAATCGCTAAAGGTGCTAAGTGGTGTGCGCTGTGCGGCGTTTTCACTGGGACTAAGCCCCGCCAATGCTTGATTGCGGTAGAGTGCATATCCGGAACCAGTCAGTGTATTTGTGCCGGAGCGCGTTACAGAATTCACCAAGCCGCCGGTGAAACCGCTCTGGCGTACATCGAAAGGTGCTACAGAGACCTGCATTTGCTCAATCGCGTCAAGGCTAATCGGCTGCGCTGCTGCCTGCCCGCCGGGCGCTCCTGTGCTGGAAAGACCAAAAAGGTCGTTAATCACCGCGCCGTCCACTTGGATATTATTGTAACGGTTATTTTGCCCGGCAATGTTTATACCGCCCACATTATCACCTGCACCAACATTAGAGCCGATGACAAGGGGATTTGTACGGGTCATTTCTTGGAATGAGCGCGAGATATTGGGCGTACGTTCCAACTGTGCTGTCGAAATCTCGCTCCCCGCACCAATGCGCGAGGCAGCCTTTTCACGATTGGCGGTTATCTGCACACCTTGCAATGTTACTTCTTGTGCGATCATTGAAATATCCACGCGGCGATTTTCACCCAACCCCAGCGTAATATCTTTCAATTCTTCTTTTTTATAGCCCAGCAACGTAACGGTAATCGTGTAAGGACCACCCACACGCAACCCGCGCAAGTTATAGTTTCCATCCGAACGAGCAATGGCGTTGTACTGCGTACCCGACGGCACGTGAACAACAGAAATACGCGCTCCGGACAGACCACGCAATTTCACTTGTTCCATCGTAATTTTTCCCGCGAGTGCCTCATCAAGCTGTCTCAAGTAATCTGTGCCATCGGAAACGACACCGGAAAGTGCGGAGGTAGTTACACCTTGCGCACGCGCTATTGGCGCGGCATTGCTAAAAAGCACGACACAAGCGCCAAGACAAAGGATCAATCTTTTCATAGTGGATTATGTGAATAGTAAAAAAAAAGGACGATAATTATCCTCACTCTGCTACGCGGCAAACAAACAAAATAAGCGCGGAAAAGAAATCATGATAATAATTCCAATCATGGGGTATGTCCCAAATGGAAATGAACTGCACTTTGGCAATTTAATTATTTACCAGCACAAATCTGCTGACAACTGCCTGTAGTTTTTCTGTCAAGTCCGCAAGCTCATCTGCTGCATCGGCAATACTGTGCGCCTTTGCATTAGACTGCTCGGTGAGCGTGTTCACCGAACCAATACGCTCGGCTATCATGGAACTCGTTTTTGCTTCTTCGCGTGTGGTATCAGAAAGTTGGGTCATAAAGCTAGCAACGGTGCGTGTTTTGGCGATAATGTCTGAGAGCGCGGCAGTAGTCTCGCCTACAAATTGGCTGCCTTCTTCAACAAGAATAGTTGCTGCTTCCATAGAACGTACCGACTGAAGGGTGTTCTTTTGTATCTGGGCTATCATCGTTGAAATTTCTTTGGTTGCTTTTTGTGTTCGCTCGGCGAGTTTGCGCACTTCATCGGCAACAACAGCGAAGCCGCGCCCTTGCTCTCCTGCACGAGCTGCTTCGATAGCGGCGTTCAATGCCAGAAGGTTTGTCTGGTCGGCAATCTCTTCGATGACTGACACAATTACACCAATCTCCTCGCTTGATGTGCCCAAGTGCTGAATTGCAGTGGAAGAATCCATGACTACTTTGGCAACTTTCTCAACGTTACTGACCATTTGCCGCATACTTTCTCCGCCATGCGCCGCCACAGCACTAGCTTCTTGCGCTTCTTGAGCCACAAACGCCGCTTGCTTTGTGTTTTCGCCAATCGTCGCACTAATTTCTTCTACGGCAGCAGCAATTTCGGCGGTGCGTTCTTTTTGTGTTTCCATCCCGACAGCAATATCACCTGTACTGCGAGCAATATGCGACGACGCAAGTGTAATTGCTTGTGTAGCGCTCACCACTTCCCAGACCAGCAGCCCAATATCCTCAACCACACCATTAAAGCCACGAAAGAGGTTATTGATAGCAGTGTCGCTGTCTTCGGGCAGCTTTATCGTCAGGTCGCCCATTGCAAAATTCTGCATTGCAAGCAGCATCCTCTGTATGCTTTGCGCCAAGTGGACACCGTTCTCTTCGACTATTGCCCGCGTTAGTTGTGCTTCTTCTGCGGAGCGCTCCGCCTCCGCGCTCTTTTCGCGAACTTCTTCGAGCGAAGTACGCAAGCTATGAACCATGACATTGAATGATTCTGCCAGCGCTTGAATTTCGTCATTGGTGCGCACTTCCACCTGCACTTCGCTTTTGCCCGACGCAATATTGTTGGCGGCACGAGTCAGCATTTCCATTGGCTCGGTGATACGCCGTGCGAGATACAGAGCAATGCCCAATGCCAATACAAAAAGCGCCACACCTGCGATGCGCGTGAACGTCTGGAAACGCTCTGCTTTTGAGTCGCGGTCTTGCACGATAGCATCCATCTGCGGCGTGAGAGTTGCGCTCATGCTGTCCAAACGTACTCGCGCAGCATTGATACTGTTGCTCACGCTCACATACTCCCGAAAGCCGCTTTGATACGTTAGCATTAGCGAGCGCAGGTACTCTTTTTCGGCTCTTCCAAGGGAGGTTTTATCAAGTTTCTCAAGAAAGGACGTAACAGTCTCGTTAACGCTTTGGATGTACTTTGTAGAACCACGATTGATAAAGTCCTTTTCATGCCGCCGTGCGAGGTACATTTCCGCTAAAAGCCCTATTTGACCAGACTTCTTTGTGGCTTCTTCTACCGCATGAACCTGCTTTCGGAACTCTCCTTCTACCCCCAAATCTTGCGTTAGTCCACGCTTTTTCACATCGGCAATAAGCGCACGAGCATCGGTGCGGTAGCCAGCAATACAACCCACAACACGTACTATTGCGGGGTCATCATGCACACTGAGCGTCCGCACAAGCGCTTCCACATTATTGTCGAGAATGCGAATAAGCGCTGTATCGCGCTTTGCAAGAAAATCCCTCTCGGCGGAACGTGCTTCTAAGAAAAAAATCTTTGCCAAGCGCATTGTACCTTGCTCATTGAGTGCCTCCCGTTGGGTGGAATTAAGGAGCATAATCACTCCGCTACAGGCAAGAATTATACACGCCAGCCCAACAATTTTTTGGTACAGCGATAGTCGCAGTTGGTTCATCAATTCTCCGTTTCCTGAGTATTTGGGTGCGATACACCACAGGGAAGTCTCCTTTTTAAGTTCCCCCAGATTCTACTACACATCGTGCAAGGAGGTTGAAAGACTTGCATTTTCAACCAATGCAGAGTAGAACTGCGTATTGAACAGTTGCCGCAATATAAAAGCACAGACTTTGGAAGAGGCAATAAAACAGAATATTACCAAATCGTAACATTGACCTTCTCACTGGCAAAAATTGATTTGATATTCCAAAAAAATTGTCCATTTTTCGAGAACAATCCCTAACTTCTCTTTGCATACAATTCCACGATTACCATGAAACACTCCCCATTCCTTGTTCCCACTGATGGGAAACCAGTAAAACTAAGCAAGTATGACCCCACCTTTACCGGCAAGTACAAAAACGCTGAAGAAACCAGCGAGAAACTCCAAAAAGGTATCGCAAAAGTGGCGAAATTGCAGGATATTCTCTACGCCCAAAACACCTATGGACTGCTTATCATCATTCAAGCAATGGACGCTGCTGGCAAGGACAGTGCCGTGAAGCACGTTTTTTCGGGGGTGAATCCGCAGGGTTGCACGGTGGTAAATTTCAAAGCCCCTTCGGCGCTTGAACTTGACCGCGATTATCTCTGGCGGGCGCATAAAGATATGCCGGAACGAGGCGGCATTGGCATTTTCAACCGCTCGTACTACGAGGAAGTCTTAATTGCACGAGTGCATCCCAAAATTTTAGAAAACCAACAACTCCCCGATGAAGCACGCCATAAACACATCTGGCAAGACCGCTTTGAGCAGATTAACGCTTTTGAAAAACACCTTGTCCAGAATGGCATTCTTGTTCTCAAATTTTTCTTGAATGTCTCCAAAGGTGAGCAAAAACGCCGCTTTCTGGAGCGCATAGACAACCCCGATAAAAACTGGAAATTTGCCCTTTCCGATGTGGAAGAGCGCGGGTATTGGAACGATTACCAACGCGCCTACGAAGACGTGTTCACGAATACCAGTACGAAATTCGCTCCTTGGTATATCATTCCTGCTGATAACAAATGGTTCACCCGCATTGTTCTGAACGATGTTATTACCGACACACTGGAAAAGTTAAAATTGCATTATCCTGAAATTAGCAAAGAGCAGAGAGCGGCACTTCAGGAAGCAAAAGAAACACTGCTCAAGGAAAAAAACTAATGGTTGCGGTTGTGTCCTAAAAAGGTTTCTTTTCTTGTATTGGTGCGGTGTGCAAAGTATAGTAAAACGGCAGCGTATTTCTTTGTTTGCAAAGAAACACGCTGCCGTTGTCGTTTTACTGTGGGATGTGCGACAGCATTTAGGCTGAAGACTATTACTTGATAATTACCGCACCACATTCAACTGCTCTTGTACCGTGCCCGACGGCGCTATGAGCATGATGCGATACTGACCGCTTGCAAGGTCGCTGGTGCGTAGAGTAATAGTATGCGCTCCTGATTTTTGCTCATTAGTCGTCAGAAGCGTCCGCACCTTCATACCACGTGCATCGAAGACCGCAATTTCAAGCGGCTCGTCTTGCTGTATTGTGTAGGCAATGACAGCCTCGTCGCTTGAAGGATTCGGTTTGAGCGCCGTGATGAGATTAGTCGTCGTCTTGGCGGGGGCTATAAGCCGCATGCCGCCTGCCCGTGAGACATTTGCCTTAAATGCCCCATCTTTTGCTCCCACAAAGATTCTCGGCGAATTCCATGCTCGCTCGGTGATAACAATCCCAGTGGAATCCGTTACCCCGGCTACTGCAATACACTCAATAGTGGGTATGAAAGTAGAATCACTTGGGTCATTGAGCCTTTCTTGAACAATACGATAAACACCCGGAGTAGCTGTTGTTGTCATTTTAGATTCTGTTGCTAATGGTACAAGTACATTACGATTCATAGAAATTGTTACCGAAAAGGAAGGATTACCTTCACGAAAAATCTCACGCAGAGTTCCAGCCATACTTTTACCTTTATCAGCAATACCGAATAGTCTTAGATTTACCCTGCTACCCGGTGCAGCAAAATTTGGAATCGCCTCTATTCCAACACTAAAGCTGACATCCTGGTCATTTTTTTCGCGGATAAAGGCTTTGGTCATAACAACAATAGTGTCTTGTGCTGTAACAATACTTATTGTTCCGGAAGTCTCTCCGATACGTGATGATTTCATTTGGACTGGCAAATACATCGTTTCGCCCGGGAGAATAGTATAAGGAAACTGCGGGGCTGCCGGGTCAAGTTTTGTAGTTGTCGTATCCGAGAAAATGAGCCTTTCACGAATACGAATAGTGTCACGCCCAAAATTCGCAACTGCAAGATTACGCACTTTGACAAAATCAGTCAGAACCGTATCAAAATCAAGATTATTCACATCCACAAACGTCGGCGTACCACGCACAATCCCACTTCGTTCGGTGGTCGTTGCGCCGCCATTGCTGAGAGTCAGCACCAAACGCACTTGTTTCACACCCAAGGACGCGGGATTGAAATTGATACGAATTTGGTATTTGCCAAAAGCAGGAATTGTTACGTCACGCACTGATGTTGTAGTTGTATCTATGCGGAATGCTGTTATGTCCGTTCCTTCCAAACGTGCTCCGACTATCTGCACCGGTGCATCACTCACACTTACCACCTCAACCGTCCCAGATTTTGTACGTCCGACCACCGTGCGCCCAATATCACTTTGCGGAATGACCACAAGCGCTCCGGCATCAATCGTCGTAAATGTCCGCGATAATGACCACTCACTCACACCGCTTTCATTTCGTGCCCGAACGCGCCAGAAATAACTCGTAAAGCTTTTCAGAGTTCCTCCAGAAAGTCGTACCTGCGTCCCAACAACGTTCGTATCAAGTGTTGGCGTGCTGAACGCAGCATCGGTGGCAATCTGCACATCATAACTACCAGCACCTAAGACCGATAACCACTCAAAGGTACCGTTTAAGGAAACATTAGCCGCTTGATTTGCGGGGGCAAGGAGTGTTGGCGGACTGGACGGGGCAGGTGCGGTGGAAGCCAACACACGCACGGGGCGCGTGAAGAGCGTCAAACCACGCACTACACTATTGGTCACACGAGCATTGTAAACACCCGTATCAAGCCGTGCAAACGCAGGGAACGTAAGCGCACGGCTCAGTACGCCGGGCACTTCTCGACCATTTTTGAACCACGTATGAACATTGTTGTCACTGAGCAAACGCGACGAGAGCGTAAACGGCAGCCCCACGGCGGCGGCTGTATCCCGCGCCGTACCTATACTGTCTTGCGGCGAATAGGTGAAGGTGAAGGAAGTTGCCGAGGAACGAACATTCGGCTCAAGCGCCTCGAATTGCAAACGGTTATTTTCAACAGCCAGTATGGTCAACGGCGTAATACCACTGAGGTTTGGAATAGTCGTAATTTGGTTTTTCTGAAGGCGTAGTATTTGCAATCGCGCAAGCGTCGTCAACGCTTCGGGCGCAGCCCCCGAAAAATTGTTGCTGTCCAGCGCCAGCACACGCAGGTTGACCATTTGCCCTATCTCAAGTGGAATAGTGCCGGAAAGATTATTCCGACCGACTGCAAAACGCTCCACAAGACGCAAGTCGCGTACACTGCTTGGTATCTGCCCCGTGAGGCTGTTGTTGGAAACATCCAGCACACGCAAGTTTACGAGTGCGCCCAATGCGCTTGGCAGCGAACCGCGTAATTGATTGTTTGATGCGATAAATTCTTGCAACGTCGTGGCATTGACCATCTCCGTTGGAATTTCACCAATAATTTGATTGTTGCTAATGTTGAGACGCACCAGTGACCGTAAGCCTGTTGCAGTTACTTGTCCATCATTCTTCCCACCGGCAACCGTCGCCGTGGCACTGCCCCAAATCGTGCGTGGCAGTTGGTCAACAAGGAAATTGTTATTCACAAGCAAATCTTGCAAAAGCTGCAGTGCGGCAAATTCAGTCGGAATACCACCGGAGAAACGATTATTGCTCAGGTCAAGCCGCTCCAGTACCGGGATTCGTGCAAAGCACGATGGTATGGTACCAGTAAGCTGATTATTCGCCAACACAATTTCTTTTAAGCCGATGAGTGAACACATTTCCGCCGGAATTTGCCCTGTGAAGCGATTCCCGTCCAACCGTAATGACGTAAGGCTCGTCATAGAACCAATACCGCTCGGTATCTCGCCGGAGAACTGGTTATTGGACAGCGCCAATTCTTGTAGTTGTGGAAGCAAGAGAATACCGGACGGAAAAGCCCCTTCGAGACTATTGCCGCGTACACGTAAGGCTTTGAGAGCTGTCAAACTACTGATGACAATCGGCAACGTCCCGCGTACACCCGCACTATCAAGCGTAAGTTGCGTGATACGCCCTCCTTCAACCGTAACTCCCTGCCAACGGTCAATGGTCACGGTGGTAAGCCAATTACGCCTACGTGTCCAGTTTGCGCCATCGGTAGCATTATAGATTTGCACTGCCACTACCGAGTCGCGCTGAAGCGGTGTAAGCTGGAGGCGAGGCGGCACAATCACAAGTTCGCGCCGCGCAATTGCTGTGCCCGTTGTCGTCTGTACTTCAATCGTACCGGTCGTTGCTTGTGGAAGCAAGAAACTGAGCGATGTCGGAGAATTGACAGTAAAGGATGCAACCGTTACACCACTAACCCTCACTTGCCGGACGTTGACAAAATTGAGACCATCCACTGTTACAATATCGCCAACCGATGCGGAATCGGGTGCAAAGTTCGTAATACGTGGCGCTGGCACTTGGCGGGGCGGCACAAAACGGAACGACATAAGACTTTCCGAATACCCGCCATCGGTTCGTACACCGACTTTTCCTGTTGCACCGGTCGAGACCACAGCGATAATCTGACTTGCCATCGGCACCTCAAACTCTGCTACCGGAACACCACCAATCGTAACAACCGTTGAAGTAGAATTTACAAAATTTTCGCCCGTAATTGTTATCGTCGAACCCGTTGAGCCTTCGAGAGGGTCAAAATTCTGCACATTTGGTGGGAAGTAGAACGTAAAACGTTCACCGGAAAATGCACCGCCGAGTCGGTTAAAGACTTGTACGCTACCACTACCGCCTGCATCAGAAACAACTGCCACAATTTGCGTGGTAGAAATCACTTCATAACTCCGTACATCAAGTCCACCGACGGTCACGCGGTCAATAGCGCTAAAGTTCGCGCCCGTGATGGTCAGCAGTGTACGCGGTCCACCAACGAGCGGACGAATGGACGAGATAAGTGGCGGATTGATAAACGTAAAGCGCAGCGTTGAAGCAGTAACACCGCCAATCGTTTGAAGAATAACAGGAGCAGTACCGGTTTCGCCACGTCCTAATATTGCCACAATTTGTGTTGTGGAGGTAACAAATGTTTGAAGTGGCGTGGCTCCTGCGATGGTCAGGCTCGTCACCAAAATAAAGTTTTGCCCGCGAATAACGACCTGATTGCCCAAACTACCACTGTCCGGGGTCATGGAGGTAATTTGTGGTGGAAAAACGAAGGTAAAGACATCCGCACTGATGCTTGTTCCGGCAATATTCCGTACCGTAATTGGTCCGCTGACGGGTGCCGGTACGCGGAAACGTAGCTGCTGCGGAGAATCAACTGTGACTGTGGACAAGGTTACTTGCACTGGACCGAGCCATACTTCACTGATAGATTTGAAATTCGCGCCAGTAACAATAATTTCCGTCCCGAGTGTTCCAAATTTTGTACCAAGCCCCTGAATATCAGGCGGTCGGACAAACGAAAATGACACGGAACTTGTGGTCGTGCCACCGACAGACCGCACAAAAACAAGACCATTATCGCCGTTTGCAGACAGCGCGGCATTCATCACCGAAGGATTATTGACCGTCACAGAACCTGCTTGAAAACCACCAAAAAACGCAAGCGCTGAGGGGTCGAAATTTGTTCCTTGAATGGTAACGATATCGCCTGCTTTACCGACTTTCGGGTTAAAATCCGTAATGGTAGGCGGACCAAAGAATCGCACGGTATCGGTGCTGTTGCTTGCCGTACGTGTCCTTGCTATTCCGCCCGGTGCACGCACTTCTACGTCACCGCTTGCGCCGGAGGTGCCGACAATAGCCGTGATGAGATTGGCAGAATTGATGGTAAAACCTGCCGCCGGAACGCCACCAAATGTAACAGTGGTCGAACTGAAGAAATTCGTGCCGCTAATCGTTACCGTCGAACCCGATCCGATAATCAAAGGGCTAATGCCGGTAATAGTCGGAATGACTGGTCCTTTATTGATGCTGATGATTGCTTGCGTCGATTGAAGCACATCTCCGCTTGTCCGCACTAACGTTACCACAGCCTGCGTAACGCCGCCTGCGAGGGGTGCATTTGTCCACGTGATAGCAACATTGGGCAATGTTACCCTACTGGCAGCAGCAAAATTAGCCGCGCCGCCGGAAAGCGAAAACGTTGCTGTGCCGCCCGGAAGCGGTGCAACTTGCAATTGTAGGCTTGCTGTGCTGACATTGGCAATCACACCGTCGGCACGGAAAGAGGCTGCTTGAACCGCAAAAGGCGTTGCATCCAGTACGCCGCCCGGAACACCGCCCGTAGCCGTGCTGGATGTTTCGGCACTGGAAGCAAAACCCAATGCCACCGGCACAGAATTTGCCCCTGTACCCTGCCACGAAATCACCGTAGCACTTGTGAAAGGATTCGTAAGCGTTATCGTTCCCATCACCGTCACACCCGATGCAACTGGGGTAAATCGAGCGGTAATAAGCTGCGGGTTAATTTGATTACCTACCGGATTCAGAGGAAACCACGAATAAAACGGTGCTGTCCCGGTTGAAGAAATTGTGACGCCGGTGCTTGCTGTAATCGTGAGTGGTCCGGAGATACTATTTGCCGACACCAAAAATGGAAGGTCACTATTGCTGCCTACAAAGACAGTACCGAAATTCATGGCAAGCGTACTGGTCGTTACCGTCGTAGCCATACCCTGCCCTTGAAGGTTAATTGCCGCTGAGGTACTTCCGGGAAACGTGGCGGATAACTGGGCGTTCATCGGTAAATTCGTCGTCGGTTTGTAGCGAACGTAAAATGTTTGCCCAATCGTACTGCCTCCGGGAGAGCTTGGCGCAAGGGGCGTAGGATTAAGGGCTATCGTGGCAGCAGTTGCAAACGCTCCTCCGCCCGTAGCCGAAATTGAAGCAGTGGTATTAGCCACACTGAACTGAAGAAGACCGTTTGTCGGAAGAGCCGAACCATTCAGCGTGAAAGACTGTTCAATAAATTCGCCCACCGCCACGCTCCCGAAATTGAGGAGAGTGGGCGTGGCAGAAAGAATTGCAGGCTGCACCGTAAAGGCATTACTCAGAGCGGTATTACCCATAATGGTCGCCGTGAGTTGCATTGTACCAGAGGTAGTATGCCGTATGGCACTTGCCCCAGAAAAAGTCGCATAACCGCCAACAGCGTTAAGATTGATAGGTCCGCCAAAGAGCGACGGTGGATTTGATACCTGCACGGTTCCGGTATAACCAAGGTCTATGTTCCCATTGATATCCACCGCCGCTACAACAGGCGCAGGGCTAACTTGAAGAGAACTCAGCCCTACGTTTGTCGGTTGAACAGTTCCGGTCGTCGTCCACGAAGGTCTGTCGGCAACAACATCAATCCTGTTATTGTTTCCAGTTGTTGAACTTGGTCCTACGGTCATAAACCCGCCCATACCCGAACGGTCGGAACGAGACGTGACTGCCGTGACCGTGAAGGCAAACTGACTGTTGTCTATGATAGGAGAGGTTTTATATGTGGCTTTGAGAATAAAATCAACGCTTCCGTTATCCGGTGCAGTTACAAGCGGTCCGCCAATAGCATCAAGTCCGCTAAAAGTGAGCGTCGGGGCAGCAGCAAATTCGCCCAGTTTCGTTGTTCCCATTGCGTCGTACAGTGCCACACGAGCAAGAACATTATTTACGTCCGTAATGTTGATGGTCATTCCGGTTATGACCGTAGGCAGGACATCTGCGTCTCCCAACATACCACCATCGCGGACACGAAGAGCCCACACGGCAGGATTTGCAACATTGACAGGGCTATTCGTGTTTGTAACATATGAAACAGGCGACGAATAGGCAAATGCAGGCTGCACCATATCGCTGACGTTTGACTGACAGGGCGCACCCACTATCAGCGTCGCAATAGCATCCGCCGGATTGGTCGAAAAGCCGACTGTCGAATAACATGAATAATCCCATGAGCCATTGAGAGCAACGTAATAGATGCCGGGCGTAAGAGGAGCAGCGAATGTTGGTGTTGAAGCTGGCACGGGAGACGACGTTTGCGGTACGTGTGAAGCAATACAATGAGTAAAGTTGCCATTAATCCCGATGTAAATTTGCGTTACACAGCCCGGACAATAGGAACCGGCAGGAGTTGTATTATAGGTATAATTCAACTGAAACATCCCGCCGGGATTAACATACGCCGTATTCGTACCTGCACCGCTTAACACACCTGCTCCGGTAAAACTGAGTGCTGTAAATTGTATATTCCGTTCCAAGATTGTTCTTGTTACTGGAAGGGTAATTGTTCCCGTCGTGCAGGGTACTGCGCCGGAGAGTGTCGTTACCGTGCCAGAGAGTTGAGAAGCAGAATAGACAATTGAAGCACCCGCACCGTTGTAGGAATATACATCAACTGTATAGCTGGTATTTGGTAATAAACTTGCAGAGGCAAATGCCGTAGTCGAGCTAGCCACAATAACCGTTCCGGCTCCAAGTCCCACACCAACAGTATATGTCATACCATTGACAGGGGAGGTTCCCGTAGATGCAGCCGGACGACGTACAACTAAATATCCGGTAGTAGCTGATGTCGCCGGAGCAAACGTTCCTGAAAAATCTGTTGATGTGACTCCTGAAAATGCAATGGTTGTCGCCGTAGTCGGTAGAGGAAGAGAGGTGCTTCTAAGAAAATACATTGACGTTGCCGGAGCCGGAGGCGTGAGAGCAGTACTGGCAATAGTAGGAGCGGTGACATTCCCACCTATGCTCGTATAGGTTCCCGCAGGAGACATCCCATCAAAGCGCCCGACGACGTGTCCGGCGGTTGGTGCGGTAATCGGCTGCAAGGCAACCTGCCCGCCTGTCCATGCACCGGCGATAGTTTGTGTACGCCAGTATTCTGCCGTCGATAGTGTCCCCATGCCCGCGCCTGCTGCGCCGCCCGCATTTGCATTAAAGGCTTCCACCGACACCGTACAGGCTCCTCCGGGGTTAGAGATAGTAAAGGGTAGATATTGTCCGCCCTTACCTGTGGGAAAATCATACACGGCGGCTCCGGTCATTGCGCGATTAAGCGGTCCGTCCACAAAACCACTTGTCCGCGTAACAGAACCAGGAATAGCATTGGTAATTGTGAGCGTGTTTGTAGAAGTAGTAATCAGATTCCCACCATTCAACGCTAATGCACCAGAAAGGTTTGTAACAGGTGAATTGAGTGTGACGCTACCGGCTCCGGTAATAGCAAGATTGTCCAAAAGCTGCCATGAGGCTGCAAAGCTGATGGTACTGGGCAGAGCACCGGCAAACGTCATGCTATTAACATTGGACGAAAGAAAGTTTGACCCCGGCGCGACATTCACTTGATTATTAAACGTCAGCGTATTTCCACCGCCATTGAGAGAAAAATTTCCGCCGCCATTGAGTGTAAAAGTTCCATTCACTGTCTTTGAACCCGTTTGTAAGACCTGTGCCGTGTTTTGAACAAGCACCGAACCATTCATCACTGCGGGAAACTCTCGGCTCATTGTCTTTGCATTCGTACCAGTATATTGTAAAATTGCAGTAGCTGCAGCGTACGCAACATCATTTGCACCTGCTACGGTTCCATTATCCTGAATTTCCAATGTCCCCGTGCCTGCCACATTCAACGTTCCATTATTCGTAATCGTAGCGGTTGGGCTGACAATCAGCCTACCGCTGGCGCTCACATTCAATGCCGCAGGTGCAGCGATAAGGTGTGTTGCACCTCCGGGTAAACTCAGCGTAAAAGCACCTGTTGCCAAAGAGCTTGTTGCCACATTCAGTTGATTCGCAACATCAAGATTGTTACCAAGCGTGATTGCACTTGGCGAGTTCAGGACGAAATTATTCAGTCTCCATTCCGCAGCAGTCGGACCAAAGCGAAGGTTGCCCGTAACAGTATTATTGATGGTAAAATTATTATTAAACGCTTGGAAAAACCCTGCTGCGCTATTGACCAGCGGTCCGTTCAGAATCAAGCTATTGCCCGTCATGCCGTTGATTGAATAGACACCGGCACCGACCAAAGTGAAGGTACCGGCGACCGTTTTTGTCGTTCCGGCAGCCTGAGTAACACCAGCCGTATTGGCTACATTCACCGAGCCGGGCATGGCATTGGGAAATTCTCTCCCTGTGGGAAGTTTCGCAACGGCACCCGTATATTCGAGAACAGCATTGGGCACGGAATACGTTACGTCATTTGCACCATTCACAATGCCATTACCTTGTATTTCCAATGTTCCTGCGCCGCCGACATCAATAATACCGTTGTTCGTAAGGGTAGCTCCATTTTCGACAATCAGACGACCAAACGAATTGATGTTAAGTGTACGAAGAGGTGGACCGGCAGACACTGTGTGCGTACCGCCAGCAACTAAACGCACAGTGCCGGAAATGCCCAAGGTGCCATTTGCATGGTCAAGATTATTTACCGCAACGGGTCCACCATTAATGGTGGGTGCGGCAACGGGTGTTGCTCCTGTGCGAAGAGTGGCAATGGGGGAGACAAATTTTGCAGCATCAATTTGTGGGTTACCAGTCAGAAGCACAACTGAGGCAACATTCGTAGCATTTACTCTGCCCGCTCCCGCGCCTATTACGTGATTCGATCCATTTCCTTCTAAAGTAAGTGTATTTGCGCCAACAACTAGGTTACCAGTATTGGTCATAATTAGTGTGTTTCTTATAGTTAAACTATTGGTCAGGACAACATCAGCAGGATTATTAATTTCTAAGCTGCCTACTTGTTGCCCCACAAACCAAGAAGCCTGCAAGGTAGTACGACGCATTTCCATAATTGAGCCAGGCTGCGCATCTAGAAGTCTGCCAGGAGCTAAAAACAATGTTGCTGTATTCCCCAAAATAAGTCGGCGTGGCGATGGAATAATGACGTCTGGCGTTCCAGCCATTGTAGTAAAATTACCGGTAATAAATAGGTCGCTACCGAGGGTCAGTGCGTTTACTGATTTATTGACAATAATATCTCCTGGGAAGCCACCTGCATATGGAAGATTTGTATTCCCGTCAAACAGTTCAAATCCTGTTGTTTTTGCCTGTGTACCGGTATATCTTAAGGTCGAACCCGGATAAAACCCCATTCCACTACTAATAACAGCACCGTTATCAACGATTTCCAACGTACCGGCAATATTCCATCGGAAAGCTCCACCTGCTCCCTGCACAGTCGCGCCGGGCATAATTCTCATAGTTGCACCTGCTGCAATAGTGATATTCGCATTTCCGCCCGCATCACTTCCCATTCCGGCGATTGTCAAGGTCTCTCCCGCTGGAATCGTAATCACGCGCTGCAATGTTTGAGCGAAGATAGCCCCAACGCCTGCAAGCGGAATGCCCATAAAGGTAATAGGCGCGGTGGTTTCGGCTAACAAGCCAAATCTAGCGGTGTCTGCCGGACCTGGAAATGTTCCTCCGTTCACCCCGCTAGCAAAACCAACTGTTGACCAGTTTGCGGGATTTGTCCAAACATTATCCGCTGGTGCTGAACGCCACCAATATTGCCCTGCCCACATCGTTTGAGCAAAACAGCAAAAGAAGAGCAGAAAAACGATGACACTTCTTCGCAGTGAAAGAGCGATAAAAGAAGAATAACGAGAGAAGAGAGGTAACGTGTTCATAGCGATATACCCTAATAAATATCCTGCAAAACCAAATTGGAGAAAATAGTACAACAATAACGACGGAAGTCGTAAAATACGGAAGTTTCACCACGCATCAAAGCGCGGGAAGTCACATTTTTCCATGACAAAAAGTCATAATCCAGTGCGTGAAAACACCCCGAAACTTACACATTTGCGACCATTTAACCAAATCCGACTTTACCACACTTATTTGCTTTCAAAAAACAAATGTACTAGATTTGTAGCGTCTTTTCCCTACTATTCATGCAGAGCGCAGGATTCAACATTCCAAACTCAACATTTCTTCCATTTCATGCTCACAAAAACCGACCAAGACACGCTCCAATCCTATCTTTCGGACGCATCGAATATGCCTGGCGGCAGTGCCGAGAGGATTCTTATTCCCGAATCACAAGCCGAACTCCGCACAGCTGTACAGATGTGCGCACACGAGGGACAAGCTATCACGATAGCCGGAAGCGGGACGGGACTTACCGGGGCGCGAGTTCCACTCGGCGGGACGGTCATTTCGACCGAACGGCTGAACAAGATTGTGAGCATTGATGCCGAACGTCTTCGTGCTGTGGTGGAACCGGGTGTGAGTTTGCTCGACTTCCAGACAGCCGTCGAAGAACAAGGGCTACTCTATCCCCCCGACCCCACCGAACGCGCCGCCGCTATGGGCGGGACGGTAGCGTGTAACTCATCCGGAGCACGGACGTTCAAGTACGGTGCTACTCGTGAGTTTATTGAACGACTGCGGATATTTTTGCCCGACGGCGAGGAATTGAACATTCGTCGCGGTGCGGTGTTTGCAAAGGGGAATACGTTGACACTGACATCCACAAGCGGTAAAGAGTACACACTTCCGCTCCCCACGATTCAAATGCCAGCTATCAAACACGCTGCGGGCTATTTCATCAAACCCGACATGGACGCAATAGACCTATTCATCGGCTCTGAGGGAACATTGGGCGCGATTGCAGAAATTGAAGTGCGGCTTCTACCACAGCCGGATCGTATTATTGCGGGGGTAATTTTCTTTGATGCCCTTGATAATGTCATGCACTTTGTGAATGAAGCACGGGCAGCGTCCCTCAAGACCCGCACCCAATCAAACGTTGAGGTAGGCATCGATTCTCGCGCATTGGAGTATTTTGACCGCAATGCACTTGATTTTATCCGCGACGAATACCCGAATATACCGCCCGCTACGGCAGCAGCAGTGTGGTTCGAGCAAGAAGTTACGGATGCAAGCGAAGAGCGACTCTTGGAACTGTGGTACGAGCTTATCGGCAAGTACACGCCGTTCATGGACGAGGCGTGGTTTGCCATTACCGAAAAAGACCAAGAAGAATTACGCGCGTTTCGTCATGCCGTCCCCGCCAAAACCTACGAGCGCATACGGGAACTGCAACAGCGCAAAATCGGGACGGATATGGCTGTGCCGGACGCACATTTCCGGGCGCTGTACGATTTTTATACGGAAGAATTTGCCAAAGAGCGGCTTCGATACATTATCTTCGGGCATATTGGCAATAGCCATGTTCACGCAAATATTTTTGCTTCCACGCCCGAAGAATTTGACCACGCTAAAAGTGTCTATCACCGTTGCGTCCTGAAAGCACTTGAGCTGGGTGGTACGGTTTCTGCCGAACACGGAGTGGGAAAAATTAAACGCGATTATTTACGCGATATGTACGGCGCAGAGGCAATGTCCGACTTTGCAGCATTGAAGCGGGTTCTCGACCCCAAAGGACTCTTTGGACGAGGTACAATGTTTGCTTAACGAAAAAAATACTTGCGTACCGTTTCAAATTCATGTATATTGCAAGTCTGTTTTGGCAAGCACGTCGTACCAATTGCTTGTCATCAATCGGGGCCAGATAGCTCAGTTGGTAGAGCAGAGGACTGAAAATCCTCGTGTCGGGGGTTCAAATCCCTCTCTGGCCACTTCAAAACCCGCATGGTTGCTTCCGTGCGGGTTTTTGCTTTTGGGGTAACATTCTTTTCGGCAGCACGTATTTCACACTTCACCACTTGTTTTGGAATGGCATCTATGACTCGCCAAGCATCCACCACGCATAAAGAATCATTGCTCAAGAACCCGCTTGCAGGTGTTTATGGGGTGATGGTCATACAACAACTCATTGCAGCCAGCACACATTTTATCGCCAAGTTTGCCAATGAAGGCGCAGACCCGTTCACCATCGTCTTTCTGCGTGGTGTAATGTGCGTCATGGCATTTGCGGTGATACTATTTTGGCAGCGCAAAAGTCTTCGCGCCATTGACCGTGAGGATTGGAAGCTCATTCTTCTTTTGGGCGCACTCAATATCCCGCTCAATCAAGTGCTATTTGTGTCGGGTTTGCGCTTTACCGTTCCTGCCAATGCTGCTCTGGCATATGCACTTGTACCCGCATTTGTGTTGGTCTTTTCAGTCTTGTTCTTTGGCGAAAAAACTACCGCTCGTAAGACTATCGGCATTGCGATTGCCTTCCTCGGAACAATTTTAGTTCTATTCGAGCGTGGCATTGACCTCACGTCGGATTTTTTCTTTGGGAATATACTCGAACTCGCAGCCGCTATTTCATGGGCTTGGTATAGCTTGCTAGGGCAGCGCCTTGCGCAAAAATACGGGGCAATATACGCCACAGGACTGACGATGATAAGCGGTATGGCTTGGTATTCCCTCATTTTCCCTTTCTTGCCTACCACCACGCCGCTTATGGGCATCTCCGGCATGACGCTGTTCTATACAGCGTATTTGGGGCTTCTGGTATCGGTTCTGGGTTATTGGTTGTGGTATTACGCGCTGGCACGGATTCCGGCGAGCAATGTTGCGGTATTCAGTAATCTCCAGCCTGTCTTGGTAACGATTGCGACGGTCATCGTGTTTGGCACTTCGCCATCGCTGCTGTTTTTCTTGGGGGGCATACTGGTACTGGCGGGGGTATTGCTTACGCAGCGAAAGTAGTGCCTGCTGCGTTTTGCGAGCTACGGTATGCTAATTGACAATAAAGCGAAACATTTGCATCGTTCCGTTATAGCGCACTTGCACAAAATACACCCCGCGAGCCAGCGTACTAACTCGAATCGGAATTGTGCTAATGCCGGACGTAACCTGCACCGTATCACTCATCAAAGGGCTACCATAGCTGGAATAAATGATGTAATCAAGGTTCGTTGCTTCGGGAGTTGTCAGAAGGAGTGTTGCCGTACCTTCTTCCCTGCTCACGGGCGAGGGCACAATGCCTTCACGCACATCGTCGGGCTTGGCAATAGGAAGCGAAGCAGACAGAATACCACACGGAACCGACGAAATGCCGGAGCGAAGCAAAACCGCCCCCGATGCAGGAATCCGCCTTGGTAGCAGACCGTCCTCCACTGTCACATAGACTTCGGCAGCTTTTCCTGCAAAGCGTTCCACTGGGACATCGGTAAGATAGAATTGACTCGGCAGAAATGGTCGTAATTCAAAAGACGAAAAACTTTGTTCTCCCGCAAAACGCACAAAGAGCGTTGCCCGAAGCGACATTCCACGCGATAGAACAGATATGCCCATACGCTGCACACCAAGCATCGGGTACGAAACCAATTCCGGCGCGATAATCGTTCCGGCGCGGCGCAGGGCAGCAAAAATATTCGCAACGCCATAACCAAGCACGTAGTCGGGTGAATTTGCCTGCGAGGCAGTTGCCGTAATGAGTTTGCGCAGTTCCCAGGGTTTTAGTTCGGGAAACGCTGAGAGCACAAGCGCTGCACCACCAGCTATAAGAGGCGAGGCAAACGATGTTCCCCGCACGAGTTGATATTCCTTGCCTATCGGCGAAGCCGCCACGACGGTATCGCCCTGAGCTGCAATATCCGGCTTCAAAGCACCATCACCGCGCGGACCACGCGACGAAAAATTCACCACGCCCGCAGAATCGGCTCTGAGCGCGGCTACGGCAAAGGCGCTATCGGCATCAGCAGGCGAATTGATAGTTCGATAACCCGCACGCCCGTCGTTTCCTGCCGAGATGACGCAGAGCACCCCACGTGCTGCGGCATCGTTCACTGCACGGCTCACAATCGTTGTTTTGCCGTTCAGCTCGCTATAAAAATAACTTTCATCAGGTTGGTCGAATACCCCATATCCAAGCGAAGCATTGACAATATCTACACCCTGCGATTCCATCCATTCCAGCGCTGCAGCGGCGTTGTCTTCCTCAATGTGCCGTTCGTAGCGGAGGTCTTCAGTTTTGGCAAGAAGATAACTCGCTCCAAAGGCAGCACCTATCAGGTTTTGCGGCGAATAACCTGCCATCACCGATAGCACTTTTGTCCCATGTTCATCTTGATCGGGAAGGTCAGGGATATATGGTTTTTGTTCGTTTGCTGTTGTGCTGTCATTTTGAATAAAATCTCGCTCGGCAAGTACCGATGCGCTTTTGAGCGACACCTGCGCTCGCCAGCGAAAGCCCGCATCCATCACGCCAATCAGTACGCCCTGACCTGCCACACCAAGTTCGTGGACGGGCGGGATGGTAATACTCTCAAGTTGCCGCCGCGAATCGCCGTACTGAAGCGTGCCACAATTCACATCCTGCACAGAGACACGTTCCAATGCCCGCATGGCATCAGAAATTTTTCGGGGCTGAAGATTTTCCGAGGCACTTGAAAATCCCTGCGGAAGAAGCCGTGCCGTGCATGGCTGCACACCGCGAACAAAGGAAAATCGCCGTATCTGCTCCAACTGCACCGTCGAACAGGTTACGAGGAGATAATTTCGCCAGCGCAAACTATGTCCCAGTGTTGCTCCTGTGCGGCGAATACTGTCCACATACGGCGCGTACAATGGTGCATCGGCAATGGTGAGAATTGTATCACCACCAAACACCTTTCGCCTACGCTCCAGCGCACGAGCGGTGAAAAGAGCTTCGGTTCTGGCATAGAGCGCACTTCCCCGCAAGAACGGTTCCGTACCTTTATCGCGCAAAAACACGCGGTAGGTCGAGGCTGTGGCACTCACAAACTGCTGCCCATAGAGCGCATCAAAACGTGCGTTCAGGAGAACACAAAAAGAAATAATACCAAGAAGTATGAAATTTTTTCTCATTTTTTTCGTCAAATTGTGGGAACTTGCATATTCAATTATGCTTTGACAGCACCAAGCAAATTCATGTAAGACCACAAGCTACAAATTTCACGCATTATGACCAATCACACAAACGGACAATCCCCGCAAAGTACTATAGAAAAAGACACTTATGCGCTTGCAAAAAACAGCGTCGGCTGGCGAAAGCATCCGATTGATATTCTCGAAGCTCGTGGGAACGACCGTCTCGACCTTTTGCAGCGCATGACCACGAATGATGTTCTTACGCTAAAGGGCACGAACACAAGCGGCACGGGCGCTCAAAATGTTCTTATTACTGACAAAGCACGGATAATTGACGTTTTTACTGTGCTTGCTCGCCAAGAATCCGTTCTCTTGCTCTTCTCAGGTGGCATGGGCGACAAAGTGATTCAGTGGCTGGATAAATACACGTTCATTGACGATTTTCAAGCACGCAATGTGAGCGCCGAATACGCATCGTTTCTTATTTTTGGCGTACGCAGTATGCAGCTTTTGGAAGAGCTGACGGGCGCATCACTTCTTGATATGCGTTTGTCGTCATGGCAGAACATCACAATTCAAGGCAGCATTGATGCCGTCATCATCAAACAGCAGCCTTTATGCGGCTTTTGCTATACGTTACTTGTGCCTAAGGCGCACGAAACCACGCTTTGTGATATTCTAAACGCTTTAGAAGATGTTGCCGAAGTGGATGATTCCACATTTGACACCTTACGCATTGAAGCGGCATGGGGCAAACTCGGCACGGAGTGGACAGAAGAGCGCAATCCGCTTGAAGCAGGCTTGGTGGGCTTGGTTGATTTCAAAAAAGGATGTTACATCGGGCAGGAAGTCATCGCACGGCTGGACACGTACAATAAAGTCAAAGTGCGGCTTTCCGGCTTTGTAAGCGATACGCCCATTCCCCAGAATGCCCGCTTTTTCGACGAGTCGGACGGAAAGCGCACAGACATTGGTGGCGTAACAAGCAGCACATTCTCGCCCGAACTGGGCAAGCATATTGCCCTTGGCTACATTCGTTCGGCATTCGCCAACCCCGATGCCAGCGTGGAAGCATCGTCTGAGGGATATTCCGCACAATTGACAATAGTGAAACTACCGTTTGTGATGTAAAAACGCATATATTCCAGCATCGGCGCTACTCTAGCATCGGCGCTATTCTAGCATTGGTGCGTTGGAGTACAAATCTGACAAACCTCACTCAACAACCCATAGTATGCGCATCACCGGCGGCAGACTTCGCAGTAGAACGTTGAGCACAAGCGGCTTTCAGGGCATACGCCCCA
Source organism: Ignavibacteria bacterium (assembly GCA_014654705.1). Lineage (GTDB taxonomy): Bacteria > Bacteroidota > Ignavibacteria > Kapaibacteriales > UBA4661 > PH2015. The sequence continues at coordinate 41,290 of JACVZY010000081.1, read as the reverse complement.
CGACTGACCGTGCACGCGAAACGATATTCAATATCCTCCTCAATCATTGTGATTTGGACGGAGTTTCGGTACTTGATTTATGTGCCGGTTCGGGTGCTTTGGGTATCGAAGCAATAAGTCGTGGAGCGGCGCGAGCGGTCTTGGTTGAGAAAAGTCGTAAAAATTGTACTCATCTGGCAGAATCGTTGAAAACGCTCACCATTCAAGACGCGGTGCGGGTTGTCTGCGACGATGCCGTCCGTTCAATCGCAGCACTTCAGGGGCAGAACGCTGAGGGTCAGAATTTCAACCTAATTTTCTGCGACCCGCCTTACGCTGCAAAGCTCATCAATCCTGTCTTCGCAGCACTTGCATCCTCAGAAATTTGCTCGAAAGATTGCATTTTTATCGCCGAACACGATGTGCGCGAAACAGTTTTGCTGCCAACAGGTTGGCAAAAGCTGACAGAGCGGCATTTTGGAGAAACAATTGTCGAATTTTTTCAAAAAACGACACTCGCGCTTTAGAGACATTTCACGCAAAGTGCGCAAAGAAAGTGCGCAAACACAGTACATATTTCCATTATTTTCCGGCATCATCAAAACACCCCCAAACAGCTTACACACTATGCTCTACAACCTTATTTCATGGAATATCAACGGTATTCGGGCTATTCAAAACAAAGGACTCTTTGAGTACCTCGACCATGAGAAGCCCGATGCAATCTGCTTTCAAGAGACCAAAGCTCTACCAGAGCAGCTTGACGACTCGCTTAGGAAGCCGGACGATTTCGATGCGAACTTCCATTCGTGTAGCATTCGCAAGGGATATAGCGGCGTGGCAACGTTTTCTCGTGAAAAACCACTCTCGGTGGAGCGCACGATGGGCAAATCGGAGTTCGACTCTGAAGGGCGCATGATTGCTACGGATTTCGGTGATTTTGTGCTTGTGAATGTGTATTTTCCCAATGGCTCCATGGAAGAAAAAGGGCGTTTGCAGTACAAATTGGATTTTTACGATGCACTTTTTGCCTATACAGAGCGTTTGCGCAAAGAAGGTCGCAAAGTGGTTGTTTGCGGCGACTATAACACCGCACATTCTGAGCGCGACCTTGCTCGCCCAAAAGAAAACGAAAATACATCAGGTTTTATGACCATTGAGCGCGAGAAACTGGACGAAATTGTGAACATGGGATATGTCGATACCTTTCGGGAATTTGAGCAAGAAGGTGGTCATTACTCGTGGTGGAGCTACCGTCAGATGGCGCGTGAGCGAAATATCGGCTGGCGCATTGATTATTTTTTCATCAGCAAAGACCTCCTGCCGCACCTCGAAAGCGCTTCGATTCAGTCCGATGTCATGGGTTCCGACCATTGCCCCGTCAAACTTGTGCTGAAATTTTGAACAAAAAATCTATTCGGCTTCCCTGACAATAGACCGGAGCAATTAAAAATATGAGCCACATTAGCCGTTATATTCTTCGCGCACACGTCGGTCCCTTTCTTTTCGGGGCATTGACAGTGATGTTCATTTTCTTACTGCAATTTTTAATCAATTTTTTACCACAGCTTGTTGGTAAGGGCTTAGGTGCTTGGATTATCATCCAGCTTATTGCATTAAATCTTGCTTGGATGGTCACACTTGCTGTACCGATGGGGGTTCTGGTTGCGTCGCTGATGGCTTTTGGAAATTTGGGCTCGACAAACGAAGTCACGATTATCCGCTCCGGCGGCGGCAGTCTGCTTGCCATGATGCGCCCGATGCTGATTGTGGGTGTGCTGATGTCGCTATGGCTTTATTGGTTCAACGACGTAGTGCTGCCCGACGCAAACTACCGCGCACAGATGCTGATGGTGGACATACAACGCAAGAAACCAACGTTTGTGGTTGACCGAGGGCAGTTCTCAACGCAAATTGAGGGATACAGTATTTTGTCGCGGAGCATTGATACCACACAAGGTTGTATGCTGGGTGTAACGATTTACGACAATACGTCGCCAGACATGATGAACGTGGTTTCCGCTGACACGGGGCGTATTAATTTTTCAACCGATTACACCAAAATCGTGTTAATGCTGACCAATGGTGAGATTCATCAGATGAACCAATTGAATATGGGCGATTACAGGCGCATTAAATTCGAGCAGCACCGTATTATCATGGATGCCAATGGCTTTGCCTTTAGCCGCAGCGACGAACGATTTTATTCACGCGGCGACCGCACGATGCGCATAGCTGAGATGCAGAATATCGTGAATGAAAGTGAAAAAAGTATTGCGCTTTCACAGCAGAACGTAGCAAAAATGATGACTGCCCAAACCAAGCATTTGTATGGTATTCGGGATAGCACACAACCGGAATTGCGCGGTATAGCCATTACGACGGATTCAGCTGCCAATGCAGTTGCAAAGGCGCTCGCTGCAAAACCAATCTCACGCAAAGAAGCGTCGTGGCGCGTGGAAAGCCGCGTATCGGGTACGTTTTCAAGTTTGGACAATGATATGTTTCAAATCCGCGACCGCCAAATGACAGCAAACAAATATCTGGTCGAAATCCACAAAAAGTACGTCATTCCCGCAGCCTGTCTGGTCTTTGTACTTATTGGCTGTCCGCTTGGAATAATGACACGGCGCGGGAATTTCGGTATCAGTGGCGCAATTACGCTGGTGTTCTATGTGATTTACTGGATTTTCCTGATGACCGGTGAGCGCCTTGCCGACCGTGGGCTGATGCCCCCGTGGTTAGCAATGTGGCTTGCTGACATTGTTCTCGGCACGTTCGGGCTATTTCTTATGTGGCGTGTTTCACGGGATTTACCGCTTCTGGACATGACTCGTTTGTACAGATGGTACGCTGCCTTCATGCGACGAGTCCGCCCAAAACGCTCCTAAAAAAATTGCACAAGAGTTGAATATATTTTTCGATGGTATTGTCTAATGCGAGATTGTAAGTTCTCTCTTTCTCACTTTTCAAAAGGATAGTTATGCGTACAATGATGATTGCTGCTGCGTTTGTGATTGCCGTATTCGGCGGATACACGGCGTTCGCTCAAGAAACCGCAAGCAAAGGCGCTCAAGCAAAGGCAAAATGGGAATCGCTCACTCCCGCACAACAAGAAACGCTAAAAGCAGAGTTTAAGGAAAAAGCGAAAGAAAAATGGGAAGCAATGACCCCTGAAGAGCGCGACGCCGCAAAAGCGAAATTCAAAGAAAATGCAAAAACACGATGGGGCAAAATGACCCCCGAAGAACGCGAGGCAGCAAAAGCCAAAATGAAAGAAAACCGCGAAAAGCGGAGAAACGAAAGCAAGTAAATAAAGTGGGGCTTTCGCAAATGTGAGAAATTAACGCTCTTGGAGCGTGCGATGAATTCCACACTCCGATTTTTTGCGAAAGCCCTTTCGTGCTGAGATTCGCCCTATTTCACCACAATTTTTGTCATTATGAGTGCATTTTTTCGCTCTGCATTGGTGGGTGCGTTCGTGTGTTGCTTGTGGCTTGCCCTCAGCAATGCAGCGCTTGCGCAATCTTCCTACAATTTCTCGGCGCTTGACCGCCTCTTGCAAGATTCTGTCGCCAAAATCAGCGGCACAGCTGGCGGATACACACTTGTTCTCGTCAAAGACGGGCGCGAGATTTACAATAAAACATTCACCGCGCCCGGCAAAAATTTCTCTGGCGACCGCATCGTACCTATCGCCTCAGCAAGCAAATGGCTCTCGGCGGGCGTGGTAATGGGCATGGTGGACGACGGTACGTGGCGGCTTGACGACTCGGCAGGAAAATTCTTGAGCTATGCCATCGGCGACAAAGCACGCATGACGGTAAGGCAGATGTTCTCTATGACTTCCGGCATTGCAGAAGACGGCAACAGCGTTGAAGATGACATTTTGCGAAACTCCGCTATCACACTAGATTCTGCGGCACGTGCAATTCTCTCACTTCCCCTTGCAACTGCGCCCGGCGGCAGCATGGCATATGGCGGACGCGGGATGCACGTGGCAGGGCGCTGTGCGGAAGTAGCCAGTAAACTCACTCTACCGACGGGCGATGCGTGGGACACACTCTTTGCCCGCTATGTGTCGCGCCCGCTGGGGCTACGCCTGACGTTTTTCGTGAATGCAAAGAATCCGGGTGTGGCAGGAAGCGTGGTTACTTCGGCGAATGAATATAAAATCTACCTGCAAATGCTCTTAAATGGCGGCGTGTGGAATGGCAAACGTATTCTTTCCGAAAGCATTATCAATGAAATGAAGCGCGATCAGACGGGCGGTGCGCCGATTTTGTATTCGCCGTACCAGTCGCTTGCGCCCTTTGTTCCCGGTGTGAACAGAAACACCCGCTACGCTCTTGGGCACTGGCGGGAAGTCGTTGATGCTGCTAGCGGAGAAGTACTGGAATCGTCATCGCAAGGTGCATTCGGTTTTTCGCCGTGGATTGATTGGCGGCGCAATTTGGTGGGCGTGTTCTCGGTGCAAAGCCAACTTTTGACAGTCGAGCCGACGTATTTACGCATGAAGCAAATTATTCGGGAAACACTTGACCGCGTAACGAGTGTAGAAGCACATCCCAGCGAGCCGAACATAGTCATTTCACCAAATCCCGCATCAAATTTTATTTCTATTCAAGGCATAGAGGGCGAATATACTCTAACGCTCACAAACACGCTGGGACAAGTAGTTATGACGCAGCGTGTGGAAGAACCATCCGCAACAATTGGTATATTAGCACTTCCTGCGGGGTTATATTTTCTTCGTGCCCAAACCCAACGGAATTCTATCTTTACGCATCTGGTACATATTCAACGATGAAAAATTGAGATTGTAAAGTGTCTTGAAGTTATTCAACGTTTTCTATAATTGCGAACGGCGGAGCGTTTGAGCCTTGAAATCAAGAGTCAAAAAAAGTGGTAAGCAACTGTAAAAAAATATTTCCGTTTTCTATGCTAGGCTGTAACGTTTATCGGATAGTTGTGTTATTAAGGTGAAAAGATGTAAAGAAGGTTAAACCGAAATTCTGAGGTTACTATGAAATATCAGCGACTCTACCTATTAGATACTTTTTGTTGCCCTGTTACTATCTATTGTTGTAGCGTTGTCTTTTGTATTCAATAATTGCCGATTGTCTTCTCCAGACTAACGTACCCGCGCGTCTCTGTTCAATTTTGAAAAGAATCTACCTATGAACTGTACCGTATTTATTTTGTTATGTTTTTTTTCGTTGGGCGCAAGACCATCTCCGTCTGAAAAAAAAACCGTTGTAGATAATTCTCATACTCATGTCTTTCAAGAAGAGTACTCTCGACGTGTACAATCGTGGCTTAACGCTGGAATACAAGCCTGCACACGTAGGCAATACGCCGAGGCGCTCCAACAGTTTCAGCGTATTTTAGAGGTGCAACCGCCCGTCAAATCTGTCATGCGAGGCTATATCTACTCGTGGATTGCAAATGTACACTGCTATCGGCAGGATTCTTTAGCAGCCTTCCAAGCGCTCCATCTGGCGGCAGATGCCGGATACGCAGAGTGGGAGGAGAGTGAACGCATGCTCAAGACATTTCACTATACCGCCGATACCCCCGAAGCCAAGTCAATTCTTGCAGCAATGAAACATAATGCTGCTGTGTTGAAAGTGTATGATGTGCACACGTGGCAAAATCCAAGCATTGCAGGTGGCTCACTCCTTCGATTTGCAGACTATCATAGCCCCAGTTCGCAGAAACTCCGCTCTGAATACCATCTTGCAAGTCTTATCGCAGGAAAGAAGAGCGAACTGGAACAGCAATGTGCCTTGATGTCGTGGGCACATAATCTATGGGAGCACTCGGCAAGCGGCTTTGCCACGGACTGCCGTGCAACAGAAATTTTGGCGAGTGTGAAAAAAGGGAAGGCATTTCGCTGTCAGGAGTATTCAATTGTTTTATCCGAAGCACTCCAAGCAGTGGGTTTTCCTGCCCGTATAGTTGAACTTGGGCGAGAAGGGATTTCTTTCGGTATTGGCAAAAGCCATTTTGTAGTGGAAGTGTGGAATAATGGCTTACAAAAATGGATATTGCTTGACCCGCAAAACAATCTTTTCTGGTATTCTTCTTCAGCTACAATCCCCCTAAACGCATTAGAAATCAGACTCTTGCTTTCGTCCCCGCGTGACAGCACATCGCTACGCCTCCAAGCGAGTTTAGTACAATCTCGCTGGCGTAGCATTCAGGCTTTTCGTAGCGAGGAATGGATTCCTTATTTCCACCACTTGTTTTATCAGACCGACAGCCGCAGCAACCGCATTTCCCCTGAATTTCTACCCATGACAAATCTTTTAGCACAACTCCAAACACCTGAACTGGCATATCAAGGGGGCATACGACCGATTCATTTTACGCAACGAAATGGGCAAATGTACACCGTGCAGAACCGCGTACAGATTGATGTGCAGCAAGCATCATCACGCACAATAAAAGAGCGTTTTCAGGAGCCTTCTAACGTTCTGACACTCAACTTACAAAATTCTATGCCGTGGTTTGCAAAGTACCTTATAGAAGCAAATGCTCACATAACACAACAATCAACAAATGTCTATGCGTGGCACTTGGTGAAGGGTAAAAATACGCTTGTGGTGACGGGCGTAAATAGTGCGGGTATTGTAGGGATTCCCACGCGAATAGAATTAACCTACTACGGTCAGTCAATGAAATAGAGTATTCCGTTTCTCGAAAAGTTCTATTGATAGAAAATAACGGAGCATACTTTATGTTACCGCCATGCTTTCCACCGTGCAAGTGAGCACCACTCCGCCATTGGCTTTCCCTCTTCCAAAAAATCAATCAGTGCCGCAGCACAAAACGGCGTGTAGGCAGCGCCCTTCGAGCCAAAACCATTCATGATGGCGAAAAGCGTTTCGTGCGGATGAACGCCTACGATTGGCTTACTGTCTTGCGCGGCGGGTCGCACTCCGGCATCATGGCGAAGAATGGTCATTGGCACGGGCAAAATCTCTTGTGCCTTGCGGATAAGTATTTGTGCGGTCTCCGGCGTTGGCGTTTCGTCTAAATGCTCCCATGAATAACTTGCTCCAATGCGCATAATACTGCCCTCCAAAGCATGATTCTCAAGCGGCAGCAAAAACACACTTTTCACGATAAGTTCTTGTACCGGCGGAGCATCGGCACGAACAATAAGCAATTCGCCTTTAGCCGGAGTAAGCGGCAACTCCTTCCAAAGCTCCGAGCGGAGAGTCCTCCAGCCATTGCACATTATGATTCGTCTTGCGCGAATATGCTGACCTTTCGCCTTGTACACCGCTTCAGTACCTGTAAAACTCAGACAAGTGTCATCAAATTCTTCTTCCACAAGACATCCTTCATCACGAAGCCATGCGCGAAGCCGTAGAACAACGGCTTCTACGTCCACGTGCCACGCCATGTAGCGGATACCGCCGCAGTCTTGTACAAAACGCGGCGCAATCTCTGACGGTGTAAGAATCTCCGCAAACCTGAGTGTTTCCGCGCGCTTGGTGAGCCATATATCTCGCTCATCCGCATCGGTAAAAAGCCGCAAAGCAGGAATTTCGCGGAGGAAAGACTGCCCGAAATGTACTTCTAACTCTCTGTACGTTTGCCGGGCTACACTCGTGGTAACGTCCGGCTCCCACAAAGGAGAAAAACGCTTACCGGAAATGGGATTGATAATGCCCGCGCTGATACGGGAAGCATTGCTCAAAAGCGGCGTATCCATAAGCTGACATTGCAAGCCGCGCTGCCGCAGTGTCCAGGCTAGAATACAGCCCGCCAGACCGCCGCCGATAATAAGGTAATCTGTGGTGTTCGAGGGGAAATTTTTCATGGCAGGAAATTACGACGTTTGTGCGTATATTGTGCAGGAAATTTGCACCATTTCAAACTTGGTTTTAACCTCGTCGTCCGTTCTAAATCTTGCTCCCGTCAACGGCTTTTACGCTATGAACGATTTTCAACGAATTCTCACTACTCTTGAAAAGCGCAATGAACCGTGCGTTCTGGCAACAGTGGTTCATACCGAAGGCTCAACGTATCGCCGCGCAGGCGCACGTTTACTCGTTTTTGCCGATAACACTTCCGTTGGTGCAATAAGCGGCGGATGCTTGGAAAGCGATGTCGTGGAGCGCTCTCAGCGTGTTTTGCAGACTGGCACTCCGGCAATGGTCGTCTATGACGGCTCTTCTGACGACCCTATCTTTGGCTTGGGAATGGGCTGCAATGGTATTACAACTGTTTTTCTGGAACATCTCACGGGTGCAGACGACCCGTTTTGCGCTTTTCTTCGGCACTGCTTTCGGGAACGCGAGCGTGGCGCAATAGCAACGGTGTATGAGATCGAAGGAACGAAACCGCACGAAACCGTACTCGAAGGGCACCATTTTTTTCTCTACACCAATGATGAAGCGAGTGATAATTTCGGTGAGAGCGCTTTTGCAAGCCGCCTTCGTGATGCTGTCTGGACTCATGCCGTGCAAGCGCTACGAGCGGAGCGCACGCACAAACACCTCAAGTTTGACGATGCAGAGGCGCAAGCGCATATTCTCATCGAATCGCTTCAGCCTCAGCGAGAATTGGTCATTGCCGGAGCGGGTTACGATGCTTTGCCGCTCGTGGAATACGCAGCACTGCTTGGCTGGCGAACAACTGTTCTCGACCATCGCCCGGCGCTTTTAAGCACGGAGCGATTTCCCAAAGCCTCCACGCTCACACGCATAACACGAGAAAATATTGCCGAAACAGCGCAGCATCTTGCTTTTTCTGCCCAAACTGCACTTGTGATTATGACGCATAATCTTGCCTTCGACGCTGCATTCCTTCGTGAAGCATTTGCTTCAAAAGCCCGTTATATCGGACTTCTGGGACCAAAACAACGCTTAGAGAAAATTTTCGCTTTGCTACAAGAACAAGGCTTCACGCCGACCGACGATGATAGAGCGCGTTTGCACAATCCGATTGGTCTGGATATTGGCACCGAGACAGCGGAAGAAGTCGCCCTCTCCATTATCGCCGAGATTCAAGCGGTAATGAGCAAACGCTCCGGCGGCTTTTTGAAAAAACGCAAGCAACAGAAAATACATTAAACTTAAAAACCCAGTATCTATCACCTTTTCACAATACAATCATGGTAGAAGTTCTTGACATTCGCGGCGACAACGATTTTGTCGAGCTCCCGCTTTATATGTACAGCGTTCGTGCCGGAAAGCCCGTCAATGCTGACGATTCGGTTGAAAAAACCCTGCGCGTTCCTGCTGATATTGTACCGCACCCGAAAAACTGCTATCTGCTGCGCGTGGTGGGCGATTCGATGCAGAAAGCGCATATTTTGGACGGCGACCTCATCATCGTTGACCATGCTGCCGAAGCACGTCATAACAATATCGTTGTGGCAAGTTTGAACGGTGACATGACAGTAAAGCGCCTGTTTGCTGTCGGCAAACGCATTATGCTCTTGCCGGAAAACCCAAACTACAAGCCTATGGTCGTCGGTGAATTCGATCATTTTGTGATTCATGGGGTTGTTACGGGCGTATTCCGCAATGTTCAGTAGCATAATTGGCAAAATGCGTGTACCATCTAAAGGCGCACTAACGCTGTCGTGTGCAATGATGGTCATACTTGCTTGTGCATTGCCTGTGAGCGCTTTTGCCCAATCGCTCCGCGTAGCAGCCGCTGCCGACCTGCAACAAGCACTACCAGACCTAGTACAAGCATTCCGCACAACGCACCCAAACGCTCGTATAGATGTGGTCTATGGCTCGTCGGGAAATTTTGTGGCGCAAATCGAGAGTGGCGCTCCCTTTGATATTTTTTTCTCTGCCGATATGCGCTATCCCGAAAACCTCTTCACAAAAGGACTAACCACAAGTAAACCCCGCCGCTATGCGCTTGGAAAGTTGGTTTTGTGGGTAGGAAAAACTGCCCACAAGAATTTTGATGTCGACGTGCGTCGTGAAGGGCTGACTCTTCTGAACTCACCGCACCTACGCCGCCTGGCAATCGCCAATCCCGCCCACGCGCCTTACGGCGAGCGTGCCAAAGAAGCACTACAAGCAAGTAAGCTCTGGAACACAGTAGAGAAACGGCTTGTCTTAGCAGAAAACGTTGCGCAAGCAGCACAGTTTGCCCAAACATTGAATGTGGACGCAGCGATAATTTCGCTCTCATTAGCACTCTCTCCTGCCATGCAGAATGCTGGGAGCTATGCACTTATTGATGCAAAACTCCACAAACCGCTTGAGCAGTGCGCCGTTGTGCTGAAGCGCTCTGTGCACCTTGCTCTTGCTGATGAGTTTCTTCAGTACATTTGTTCGCCGGAGGGAGCATCTATTCTGGCTCGGTACGGTTTCTCACAGTAGGTTATTGAGCATAAAGTCCACTACAAACGTTTCACAGCACACATTGTACCTCAAATTTTCCGCACAAATACCCTATGAATATTCTTGTTCTAAATTGCGGCAGCTCGTCGGTTAAATTTCAACTTATTGCCACAGACCAACAACTGATTGAGCAGAATACAGATAAACGCCTTGCCTTCGGCGTCATTGAGCGCATTGGCGGACCTGCGCTGGTGAATTTTTCGGTGGTGAATCCCGACGGCACATCGCGCTCGCAACGAGAAGCAGTGCCACTTCGAGACCATTCCGCCGCCATTGAGAAAATTGTTCAATGGATTATTTCCTCCGAGGCGAATATTCCGGGAATTACGTCGTACACGGACATTGCTGCTGTGGGGCATCGAGTTGTGCACGGGGGCGAAGAACTGACGAAATCTATGCTAATTGACGACGAGGTTATCAAGCAAATTGAGGATTGTATTGACCTTGCACCTCTGCACAATCCGCAGAATCTCAAGGGAATTTATGCAATCAAAAAAGTATTCGGCGGCACGGCAAAGCAAGTTGCTGTCTTCGATACGGCATTTCATCACACATTGCCGGATTATGCATATCTTTATGCGATTCCCTACCAATTCTACCGTCGGCACAAAATTCGGCGTTATGGTTTTCACGGTGTATCGCATCGGTACGTGCAGTTTCGCTATCGAACGCTCTTGGGCTTAGAGCGCGAAAATGTGAACGTTATTTCGATTCATCTTGGGAACGGCTGCTCCATCTGCGCTATCAAGGGCGGACGCTCGCTGGATACGTCTATGGGCATGACCCCGCTTGAGGGCTTGGTGATGGGAACGCGCTCCGGCGATATTGACCCCGCAATTTTGGAGCATCTGGCGCACAAAGAGGGCTATTCAATGGCAGAGGTAGAATCAGTGCTGAACAAGCAATCGGGGCTGCTCGGCATTTCGGGTTTGACAAACGATATGCGTGAACTTGTTGCTGAAGCTGTTGAAAACGACGACCGCCGTGCAAAACTGGCAATTGAAGTCTTTGCGTATCGTATCAAAAAATATATCGGCTCGTATCTCGCCGCCATGAACGGCGCTGCGGCAATCATTTTCACCGGAGGCATCGGTGAAAATTCGGACTACGTGCGAAGCAAGATTACAAGCGACCTTGAGTGGATGGGCGTACAACTAAGCGAAGAGCGCAACAAAACGACCACACGGGGGAAAGAAGGGAAAATTTCTCATGATGGAAGCCGCTTAGAAGCGTGGGTCATTCCCACTAATGAAGAGCTGATGATAGCCCGCGACACGTTCCGTTGCGTGATGGGGCTGGAGTCACCGCGATAGTTTCACTACACCATACATTTTATGAACACCATCGAACAAGAATATATTTTCGTTTACGGGACACTTGGACGCACGACATACCCACACACCACGCCACACCATATGCACGGGGTTTTGACATCATTCGCCACATTTTTCAGCAAAGCTGTTTTGAAGGGGCAGATGTATTTCATATCGCAATATCCGGGCGTGATTGCCTCGGAGTCAAGCGAAGATGAAGTCTTTGGCGAAGTCTATACACTCACCACCAACCCTCATCGTAACAGTCTTCTCTGGAAAATTATTGACGAATACGAGTCCGCCGACGGTACGCCCGATGCGCTCTACGTCCGTAAAAAAACAAGCGTTGTCCTTCTTGAAGAAGGAACAACGCTTGAAGTATGGGTCTATTTTTACAATCATGCGGTTGACAAGCTGGAGCGCATTATCACGGGCGATTACTCGAATCCGCTGACTGCCTGATTCAGTGAGCGCTCGTCCGTCCGTTGTTCAGTCTATTGCTTTTTGAGTTTATCCTTGAAGACCGACTCAAATTTTTCCACTTTCGGGCGAATGACAAACGCGCAGTAGCCTTGCCCAGGATTATCATTGAAATAATTTTGGTGATAATCTTCTGCGGGATAAAACGTTGTGCTTGCCGTAATCTCCGTTACAAGCGGCTTATCCCAGGCGCCGGACGCATCCAATTCTTTTTTATACTTTTCAGCTGTTGCTTTTTGCTGCTCATTGTGGTAAAAAATAACCGAGCGGTATTGCGTACCAACGTCATTTCCTTGACGGTTGAGCGTGGTGGGATCGTGAGTCTTCCAGAAAATCTTGAGAAGCTCATCATAGCTAACTTTTGCGGGGTCGTAGGTGATTTGTGTACACTCCGCGTGCCCGGTCGTGCCTTCGCAGACCTGCTTGTAGGTCGGATTTTTGACCGTACCGCCTTCGTAGCCCGATACAACTTTGATTACGCCGTCCACACGTTGAAAAATTGCCTCCGTACACCAGAAGCAGCCCGAACCGAAGGTTGCTACTTCTGTTTTGCCTGATGGCGGCGGTGTGGGGTCATTGACTGTTGCCACAGGAATTGTCCTTTCTGCTGGTGGTGAAGATTGCTTGTCTGCGTTGTTTTGTGCTTCCGTTTTTGCGGCACACGATGTTGTTCCGAATGCCAGAAATGCAGTGCTGATGCCGAGTGCAAGAAGTAATTTCATGATGCTTCTATTTGGTGAAAAAGATTCCAATTACTGAACGGAGTAATACGTTGGACGAATGGCGGCAGAGAATAGATTATTTGGTAGTGTTGAATGTTCGAGTGCTACGTTTTGAGTGAATCATGCTTAAAGGCTTTTCATTGCTAGCGTCTCGTCGGCTTTTGAGCTTACCACTCAACACTACCGATTTTTCTTTTTTTTCTTTGCCAAGAACTATAACGTCCGCTTCCATTCGTCCACATCCAAACGAGCGTTCCGAAGACGTGTTATTGCGTGATACCAAGCGTCTTGAGGAAAAAAGCGTATTCAAATGCACGGTCTTTCAGCGCATCGTAGCGCCCCGAAGCGCCGCCGTGCCCTACGCCCATGTCAATTTTGAAAATAAGCATATTGTTGTCAGTCTTCATGGCGCGGAGCTTCGCACAGAACTTTGCCGGCTCCCAAAAGGGAACTTGCGAATCATTCAAGCCTGTTGTCAAAAGCAAGGTCGGGTACGCTTTTGCGGCAACATTATCGTAGGGCGAATACGATTTCATGTAGTCGTAGGATTTTTTCTCGTGCGGATTGCCCCATTCTTCATACTCTGAGGTCGTGAGCGGTATCGTCTCGTCGAGCATCGTATTGATGACATCCACAAACGGTACAGCAGCGTGAATGGCTTTGAAGAGGTCGGGACGCATATTCATCACTGCACCCATGAGCAAGCCGCCCGCAGAGCCACCATTGGCAACTAATTTTTGCGGAGTGGTGTACTTTTGCGCAATGAGGTGTTCTGCAGAAGCAATAAAATCTGTAAAAGTATTTTTCTTCTTGAGCAGTTTACCGTCCTCATACCACTGTTTGCCCATTTCCCCGCCGCCGCGAATATGCGCAATGGCATAAATGAAGCCTCTATCCAATAGGCTCACACGACCGGAGCTAAAAGTGGGATCCATCGAAATACCATATGAACCATATCCATACAGAAAAGTCGGATTAGAACCGTCTTTCCTTATACCTTTTTTGTACACAAGCGAAATTGGCACCAGTACGCCATCTTTTGCTTTGGCAAAAATGCGCTCAACAGCGTAATCTTCTGGCTTATAGCCGCCCGGTACTTCTTGGCGCTTCAGCAATTCCGACTGGCGCTTTGCCACATCGTAATCATAAATCGAATTCGGCGTGATGAGCGACGTATAGCCATAGCGCAGTTTTGTGGACTTGTATTCGGGATTAACACTCGTGTAGGACAGATACGCGACTTCAGGAAATGGGATTCTGTGTGATTGCTTTGTGGCAACATCGTAAATTTCAATTGCCGTCAAACCATTTTCGCGCACTGAAAACGCCCAATACTTCTCGAAGACGTCTATATCGTCCAATTTCACCTTCGGGCGGTGCGCCACGACTTCTTTCCAATTTTTCATCGCGGGTTTGTCCACAGACGTGGACATGAGGCGAAAGTTTTTTGCTTTATCGTTGGTGAGAATAAGAAAGTTTCCTTCGTGGTGGTCAACGGAGTATTCATGCCCTGTTTTGCGTGGTTCAATGCAGCGGAAAGTATCTTTCGGGCGGTCAGCGTTAAGATACCAATTCTCACGAGTTATTTTGCTTGTGGTACTGATGAGAATGTACTTATCGCTGCGGGTCTTGCCCACGTAACAATCAAATTTTTCATCTTTTTCGTGGAATACTTCTACATCCGATTTAGCATCAAAGCCTAATTCGTGGCGCAGAATCTTGTACGAACGCAACGATGAATCATAGACGTTGTAAAAAATCGTCTTGTTGTCGTTGCCCCATGCGAACGCGCCTGCCGTCTCCGGCACTTGGTCTTTGAGAATTTCACCTGTTTCCAGATTTTTCACGTACAGCGTGAATTTGCGCGAACCGTCGAAATCCAATCCATAGCCAAGCAATTTTGCATTGGGGCTGACGCTGTATGCACCCAAGCGAATGAATTTTTTTCCTTCGGCGAGCGCATTGAGGTCAATTGTAATTTGCTCCGGCGCATCCATTGAGCCTTTTTTGCGGCAGTAAATCGAATACTGCTTGCCCTCGGCAGTGCGGGAGTAATAGAAATAGCCGTTGTTTTGATACGGAACACTCAAGTCGGTTTCTTTGATGCGCGATTTCATTTCGTTGTAGAGCTTTTCCTGCAAACCCTTTGTATCTTCCATCATTGCTTGAGTGTAGGCGTTTTCTGCTTCGAGGTGCTTAATCACTTCCGGGTTTTTCTTATCGCGTAGCCAGAAGTAATTGTCTGTTCGCACGTCTTTGTGCGTGGTGTCAAGTTTCGGAATAATCTTCGCAACGGGGGGCTTGGGAGTGTCGCTCATAAGGGAAAGTGGGGAAAGTGTCATACTGCCGACAACAGTCAAAAGCAGCATCAAGGTAGGAATTGTAGAAAAAATGCGCTTCATACAACGCGGAGGAATTGATGTGGAAAAATATTTGATTTCAGGAATTGAGTTGTTGTCTTAGAGTTTCTACCGTATCATCAATCATCACCGTTAGCGTTGTAAAAACCGTTTGGATGAAGCCCCTGCCATTGCCAAGATTCGCTATCTTAAGTTCTTGACCAAAAGTAATCTGGTATGAGAAACAAGGCAGCATACTGCCTTGCTCAAAAGAAAACACCAAAAAATTATTGTTCACGAACTTAGTACTGGGGCTTGTACAGTACAAGGCGCTCTTGCGCTAAATACTGCTCTTCCGATACACAAGGTTTAGGTGCAGCGGTCATAGCTCTGCCGGTCCATAGCTCTGCTGTTTGTTCAATAGTGCAACATGATTTTTAGTGCCCTTGCGATTCTAACCAGCGCTCGGCATCAATCGCAGCCATACAACCGCTTCCGGCAGCCGTAATTGCTTGACGATAGACGGTATCTTGCAAATCGCCACAGGCAAAAATGCCTGGAACATTGGTATAGCTGGATTTCCCCTGTGTGAGGATGTAGCCGCTATCATCCATTTCCACCAAGCCGTGCACAAGTTTGCTGTTTGGCTCATGTCCGATAGCCACGAAAGCGCCATCAATGGGTACTTCGCGGGTTTCATTTGTCTTGGTATCGCGCAGGACTACGCCCGTCATTTTCTTCATGCCCGTTTCCAGCGTTTCACCCTTAAATTCATCAATGGTGGTATTAAGTGCAAACGAAATTTTCTCGTTCTTGCGCACACGGTCAAGCATAATTTTCGAGGCACGAAATTCCTCACGACGGTGAACAATCATCACTGACTTGCAGAAGCGCGTCAGATAATTTGCCTCTTCCATAGCCGTATCGCCACCACCAACGACGATGACATCTTGGTTGCGAAAGAAAAAGCCGTCGCACGTAGCACACGCAGAAACGCCATAGCCCATGTATTCGCTTTCCCCTTTGGCGCCCAAGAGTTTTGCCGATGCTCCCATTGCCAAAATCACAACATCGGCATGATGCGTCACTCCTCGGTCGGTCGTCAGCGTAAAGGAATTCTTTCCGGCATCAAGTGTTGTAACGGTTTCATAGACAGATTTTGCACCAAAGCGTTGTATTTGCTTGCGCATAACATCCATGAGTTCGGGACCTTGAATACCATGCTCAAAGCCGGGGTAATTTTCTACCTCGGTCGTAATCGTCAACTGTCCGCCCGGCTGATGTCCCTCGAAAATAGTAACGTCCAAGTTTGCGCGTGAAGCATAGAGCGCGGCTGTGAATCCCGCCGGACCGGAGCCGATAATTGCTACTTTATGATGCGACATAATAAAAAGTATTGGTGGATGGTAATTTTGCCACTGATAGAGACGAAAAATCCCCGCTTGTGTTGCATCATTCGTGCGGTACAAGCGGGGATTTTATGTTTTCCATGAGAGCGAAGGGCTTAATCGCGGAAATACTTATTGCGATTGTCTTCAATTTCCGCACGGTCGCGGAGTTCATTGCGCCATTTGAAGTAGAGCGTGCTTTGTGCTTTTCCTTTTTCGCCTTGTGCAAGCGTTTGGCGAGCAGCAGCGAAGCCATTAGGGTCAGCATCTTTTTTAGCTTTAATCTGCGCAATGTAGTAACCGCGCTCACCGCGAATAGGAGCAAGAATTTTGCCCATAGAAGCAGATGCTTGGCTAAAGAGCGAAGACGTAAGCGCTACATCGGAACCAAACGACGGCACTCGACCGTTGTCGGTAACGCCTTTTGCCATGACTACATTTAGTGTAGAATCAAGTGTTTTTGCTTTCGAGAGCGAATCCAAGCCTGATACTTTTGCAAAAAGCTCTTGTGCTTTGTTTTTCAAGGCATCAAGTTTTTTTACGGTCATCAATTTCATCTTGATTTCGTCTTTTGCGTCTTCAAGTGGCTTAATACCCATCAAACGGCTTTGCGCTAACTGAGCAACAACGATACCAGTATTTTTGAGTTCAATCGGGTCAGAAACATCGCCGACATTACTCTCAAACGCAAAATTTGTGAGCTGACGTGAACCCAAAATTGTAGCAACACGGCGGAAATATGCGGTTTCGCTCGCAACAATGCCCAACCGCTTTGCAGCAGTGTCGAATTGTACGCCGCCCTTGAGAGTTTCTTTGAGCGCAGCTGCAGTGCGGAAGAGCTGACTGCGTGTTGCTTGGCTGATAGTCGGGTTGAGTGTAATTTCGCTATATTTAATTTCGTCAGTTTTTTTGTCGGTTACTTTAATAACATGCCAGCCGAATTGCGTTTCCACCGGACCGACAATAGCACCAACAGCTGCTGCCGAAGCTGCTTCTTCAAAGGGCTTGACCATCATACCTTTGCCGAAGAAGCCCAAATCGCCGCCGTTTTGGGAGACGCTTTGGTCTTGTGAATTTTTCTTTGCCAATTCGGTAAAGTCTTTACCCGATTTTGCTTCCTCCAAAAGTCCTTGCGCAATAGCTTTTGCACTGTCTTTGGAAGCAGGATTATTTGCTGTGAAACGAATAAGAATATGGCTTGCTTTGGTCATAACATTTGCACCACTGCGGCGGTCATCGAGACGAACAAAGGTCATGCCTTGCTGGGTCTGGATAGGACCAACAACGCCCCGCACGGGAAGATTGTTGAGCATGATGAGCGTTTGCGGAGCAATATCTTGAATGAATTTGTAATCATTTGTTACCCCACCAAAATCACCGACAAAACGGTCGAACACTGTATCGCGTTGACCCGGGGTCTGCGCTGCATTGAGGTCGCTTACGATACGCTCAAGACGCTTTTGTACGCGCTGCGAGTCCGCTTGCGAAGGCACAACAGGCAATAAAGCATATTTGAGTTTGCGAACAGGTTTTTGTTTGAACGAGGATTCATGCGTATTGTAGTAGGTTGCAATTTCTTGCTCGCTCACCGCAACAGCATTATCAGGGATAAGATTTGCATTCAATGCAATGAAATCTGCATCAAGCGTTGAGTTCTCAGCTTGGTAGCGGCGTTCTAAATAAAGAGGGTCAAGTGCGCCAAATGCCGCGCTGACGGCTGCACGCATATTATTTTGCAGTTTATCTTGACGGATAGCATCTTCGATGCGCACAAGATATTTTTTGAAGTCTGCAGTTTGCTTTGCTGCGTCCTGCGCTGCTTTTTGACCACCCTGCTGCTGTGCACGTTGAGCAATAATGTCGGGGTTGGTAACATAGTCAAGATAAACGTCGCGCAAGAAACGTCCCGTAGAATCGGTAAAAGGACGGCGCAGAACATCCGGCGGATTTTCGAGCAGCACGTCTAAAATCTCATCGTTACTAACGGTAATGCCGAGTTTGTCTGATTCTTGGCGGAGCAAGATTTCGTCCACCATTTCATTCCAAACCTGTTCGCGTACCGGTGCTTCATCGAAGTCTTCGGCATTGGGCGATTGCGCACGAGCAGCTTCTACTTGCTCTTTGACGCGGCGCTCAAATTCGGTGTACATGATTTTTTCGCCATTGACCTTGCCGATAGCAGCAGAAGCGAGATTCTGTCCGGAATTCGTGATAGTCGGAACATCCAGGTCGGAAACGACCATGAACACAATAAATGTTACCGCTACTGTTACCAGAACGTAGGGTGAAATTGTGCGCATTTTCGAGAGTGTACCCATTGTCAGGTTGCCCTTTCAAATATACTGAAGTAAGTGTGCGTAAAATGTGATTTTGCTGACTTTTTAAGCGTAAACGCTTGATTTCCCACGCGTTATACGAAATTGCATTTTCTATGCAAAAAGGCATAGACTACAAATATACGGTTTTGTCTTGATTTTCCAATGGTTTTCATACTTTTTTGCTGTTAGAACCTGCTTCTGCCGCATTCATTTTCACGATCGCTACCTTGTTTGTGTTATTCTTTGCTGAACTATCCCCGCCCAGTAAACGTAAAAACGCCGCCTCAGACCAAATCTGAAGCGGCGTTTTCTTTTGTACGGATAGAGCAGTATCGCAGTGATTTACTGTGCCGGAACGGTAAACCCATTCGTCGTGTTAAAAGCACGACGTTTGAATAAACCGTTTTGGTTCACTACTTCCGCTACGATATTGACTGCCACAGTCGTGCCGGTAGGACGAGCAATCGTCGGAACAGTATAGGTGATAAGCAGCGTATCGGCGCCCTTAATTTTAGAGTATGCCGATTTATATTGTCCGGTGTAAAAGCGTGTTGTATCGCGCATCGTTACACCGGCTGCCGTACGATTGATGACTTGATACGCATTAACTTCCTTGACCGGAGCGTAGGAGTTAAACTGCAATTCAAATTCTACCACCCGTCCGGGAGCTTGTGTTGTGCCAAACGCCCACGCATTCGATGTTTGAATGATAGGATAAATGTCTGTCGACACTGCGCCCGGCGTAGTCGGGAACTGCCGCTCGCAAGCCGCAAGCAGAGCAATTGCCACAAGAGCGCATGAAATAAGAGTTTTCATAAAATTATGTTCAAATAATGATTCGTAATTCGTAATTGAAAATTCGCCATTCTTTTCCGTAATTCCTTACGGCTTGTCCCACCACATCGGCGTAACAATCCACGTCGCATCAGCTACACCTGCGGGGTCAATCTCTGAGTACGCATTACTGCGGTTATAGAGCAATTCCGCCGAACCGGGCAAGAAACGACGAGGGAATGCTCCCATAAGCTGCGAATTGGGGCTTGTCGGTGGAGTGAAATTCGTATAGATCATTGGGCTGTAATCCATACGGCGCATATCCACCCACGCTTCGTGGTGCAAGAACATAGCAATATACTTTTGCTGCATAATATTTGCCAGCGTCAGTGCTGCTGCCGATTGCGGAACAGCCACACTTGCTAAGTACGCAGTGCGGTCGGCAGCCGAAACGCCCAATTTGTCCATATGGGCAGTAATACCGGCTCTGAATGCTGTATATGCACGGTCTCGATTGCCTGCGCGGAATGCGGCTTCTGCTTCCACAAAACGCATTTCGGCATTGGTAAGAATAAGCTGTACGCCAACCGTTCTGGCATACCAGCCCTCGATTGCCGGTTGCACAGCTGCCGTTGGCGCTGCGATGGTCGAGGTTATCGGTGTTGTCAGGTTATAGCGTCCGTAAAAATCCGACACACCCGCTGAGGTCATCCCTACAGGAGAAGTCGGTAGCCCCGAACCATTGACTGCGCCTTTGGAACGATTCGTATCCGGTGCGATGATGACATAGCGCGGGTCGCGGAAGCCAAGCGTAGTACCGTCCAGCATATTGATAAAGTAGCGCCCAAACGTACGAGTGTTGGCGTTGACTCGTTGATATGCCCAGAAATTGGTATGTCCCACCTGCGCGGAACTAAATGCCACTTGAGCATCGTCGGCGTTGTTGTTCGTCGCTTTATCAATCGCTTCTAAGACACGCTGCGGATTGTACGTCGATTTTTTCGTCAAGTGGTTGAGTTGACGAGCTTTCAAGCCGTTCGCAAAACGAATCCAACGCTGTACATTTCCACCGAATAAAATATCAGCACTGGCACTAAAAGCAACTGCTGAAGCGGGCTGTGTCTTACCGAACTCCACAATAGCCTCATCCAAGAGTTTGTCCATCGCCGCATAAATAGACTCTTGCGAATCATATTTGGGTGTGAAGTTTTCTGCACCGCGAAAAGCATCGGTGTAAGGAATATTGCCGTGAATATCGGTCAAGTGAAATAAGAGAGCAGCCATCAGCACCTTGCCTGCGCCAACATAGTGCCATGCTTGCTCACGTGTTGCTCGCTCAATCATCGGTGGGATATTGCTTGCACCCTGAAAATACGTATTGTTAAATGGATTTGCCGGCGGCGAAAGGAAGAATTGGTCGTTTGCATTAGCCGCAGTGCGTCCTGCGATGTGCTGCGTAAAATGCGCCGTTACAAGCACACCAAGTGCCGATTGCTGCTGCAAGCCGTTTGCAATGATGCTTGGTAACTTTGCTGACGGCGAGGCATCTTCAGGATAGTTCGGGTTGCGATTAACGTCCAAGAACGCATCGCACGCGCTGATGAGGCTGGCGCTAACGCTCAAAGCCACAAGAAGCGCAAGGGAAATTCGTGATTTCATAGTATTCAAAAATTGTATGGTTTCAATAGAATGTTAGAATGATACTTTTAAGCCTGCTGTTACGCCCATTGTTGAGGGAACGCCACCATAATCAAGCCCGTTGGAGCCTGCGCCGCGCACACCCGCACCGGATGCGGAGACCTCAGGATCCATACCCGTATAGCGCGTGAAGAGCAGCAAATTACGACCGGTAACAAAAAACTCTAGCCCGCGAAGTGGTATATTGGCAGCATTCAGGGCTTCTTTGGTAAAGCGATAGCTCAGATTGACCGTCCGCAAGCGCACCCACGAACCATCTTCGATGAAGTTCGAGCCGGCTGCGGCAAAGGTAAAGCGGTAGTAGTTTTCCGTCAACTCAACTGCACGAGTGTTCGGTACCCATGCATCGGGCGCGTTTGCATCTGCCTGAGCGCGGTTACGTACGACGCCGTCCAGCACCGCACTTTTGTAGCGGTCAAGTGTGCGAAGGCTCATACCTGCGCGAACCATATCCCACTCAGTACCATTCACTACTTTGCCACCGATACGTATATCCCACAAGAACGAGAACATTAAGCTACCGAACTGGAAACTGTTGTTGATGCCGATAATTGCATCAGGCTGCCTGTTGCCGCCATAATACCAAACGCCGCTACTGAACGCTGTCGGTAAGCCGGTCGCGCTGTCAATAATGATTTTGCCTTGTGGATTACGGTTGTAATCATTCATAGCGATTGCTTGCAAAGGCTGTCCGGGGAAGGAAGAACCACGCACGTTGTCAATAATCCATGCGTCCGATTGGTTCAGCTCTGTTAATACCGACGGAAGTTCCGTTACCTTGCTTTGATTCGCTGTAAAGTTTGCGCTGAAATCCCATCGGAAATCACCTGCACGGACTGGAGTGCCGCTAATAGCTATCTCCAAACCTCTGTTCTCAACCGTGCCACCATTCAGATAGGCAAAAATAAAGCCGGATGCCTGACTAACGCGGGGAGCAATAAGCTGGTTAAAGGTGTTCTGCTGATACACTGCTGCATCAAGATTGAGCGCACCATCGAAGAAGCGCAAATCGACGCCAATCTCTGCGGCTTGTGTAATTTCCGGTTTCAAAATTGGATTACCCGCCCAAAAATCATTGCGGAAGCCGCTGCCCAAATACGTGTTGTTTGTAAGCGCTGTATTGGTGCGATATGCAGTGGCATCTTTACCGACCTGTGCTACCGAAGCACGGATTTTACCGTAGCTCAGAATATCACCACGCCCGAAGTCTTCCGTGAACACATAGCCCACATCTACCGCAGGGTAGAAGTACGAACGGTTAGCAATGGGCAGCGCTGACGACCAGTCGTTACGACCGCGAAGACTAAGAAAGAGTTTGTTCTGCCAGCTCAAGTTTGCTTGGGCAAATAAACCGATAAGGCGCTTCTCGGTAATACGCTCCACTACACGGTTTTCCGTGTTTGGCGTGTTGTTAATGCTCACAAAGTCGGCATTGATGAATTGATTGCTGGCGTAGTCCAGAGCGTAATTGCGAGTGGATTCTATCCAATTTCCAATCAACAACTCGCCGTCCAAGCCTTCCATCAGCTCTTTTTTGAACGTTACCAAAAGTTGGGAGTTGAGAATACGATTCAGGTTCTGCGATTGCGAAAGACCACCCAAAACATAACTGACACCCGTAGATGAGTTGCGAAGCGATGTGCCCGGATAGCGCACGGATTCCGTCAATTCGTGGGTAATATCTGTCCCTGCGATATAGGTAATGTTCAGCCAATCCGTTGGGTCGTAAATAATTTTTGCATTGCCCAGCACACGGTTTACATCGTCGGTAATGGTATTGTACTTGAGCGTCCAGTACGGATTATCGGCATCGGTGGCAAGATCAGTAATTAAGCGCCTGCGCGAGCCATCGGGGTTCTCATACACTTTCATATTATCATGCCGGGGCCAGTAAATCGTGCTAATCAAGATACCGCCTGAACTTCCGAACAATCCGGGACCTTGCAATGCTCTACCGCCACCGGAATTGGTGTAGTTGATAGATGCCTGAAACTGCAATTTATCCGCCACTTTTGCTCCGGCGTTGACCCGAATGGATGTTCTGCTCCAGTTGGTCATTGGCACGATACCATTTTGATCAGTGCGGTTGAGGGAAACAAGGAAGTTTGTATTTTCATTTGCGCCGGAAGCACTAATGTTATGTACCATGCTAAAAGCAGGGACGAAAAATGTACCAAGATTGTCATAGACGGTCTCGCCTGCTTGGAAGCGTGGTCCCCATGAGCGGCGTGTGGTCAAGTCTGCAAAGCCGTTTACTCCCTGTCTGTAAACATCCTGCAGCTGTGGCAGGCGATTCACAACATCGTAGGAAAACGCGTTATTGTAGGTAACATTGGTTGTACCTTCCTTGCCACGTTTGGTGGTAATAAGCACAACACCATTTGCCGCCCGCGAACCATAGAGCGCCGCAGCCGAAGGACCTTTCAAAACACTGATGTTTTCAATATCCTCGGGGTTAATATCCATTGCGCGGTTTGTATTGGAAACGCTTCGGGCAAGCTGCCCGTTGAGGGCGCTATTGCCGGCACCGGTCTCGGTGGTCGTGGAGTTATCCATTGGCACACCGTCAATGATGAAAAGCGGCTGATTATCAGAATCTACCGAATTACCGCCACGAATGATGATGCTGGAATTACCGCCCGGAGCACCACCCGAATTGGTAATCTGCACGCCTGCAATACGTCCCTGCATTGCGTTCACGATGTTCACCTGCTGCGATTCGACAATCTCACCTGCTTTCACGTCCTGGATGGCGTAGTTGACGGCACGCTTCTTCTGCTCAATACCGAGCGCCGTTACGATAACGTCTTCAAGGCGAATTTCATCCAACTCCATTGCGACATCAATGGTTGTTTTTTCACCGATTTTAATTTCTTGGCTCACGTGTCCGATAATGCTGAAGACCAACGTAGAGCCTTCGGGAGCCTCAATTTTATATTCGCCGTCGCGATTAGCGATAGCACCGATTTTACGCCCTTTGACGACGATTTTCGTCCCCGGAAGA
The DNA here is from genome assembly GCA_014654705.1 of Ignavibacteria bacterium. Lineage (GTDB taxonomy): Bacteria > Bacteroidota > Ignavibacteria > Kapaibacteriales > UBA4661 > PH2015. The sequence goes on along the minus strand of JACVZY010000081.1, from coordinate 16,890 downwards.
GCCGTTTTGGTGTCCTTAAAGATCACCTTGCCCGTAATGGTGCGGTTCTGAGCATGGAGACGAATCCCCGAAAACACAGTAAGCATTACACACAGAGCAGCGCAAAAAAGAAACAATCGTTTCATACACAACTACTTTATGAAAATTGAGAAAAAAGGATTTGAGGTCAAGATATAGAACAAAATTTGTTCAGTAGGGGATATACTTTGCAGGATACACACAACAAACAAGAAAACGAACAAATGCTCAAAAGAGAGTTTTTGTCAACCCATAAGATAGTCATTCCAAAAGCAAAAGTAAATACTGAATATTCAGTATTTTTTCAAAATGCTTCCCAGTATTCGTAATATTTTCTTTAATGCGTTACCAAAAGCAAGCGGACATCACGCTTTTTAGTGTCTAGTTCCTGTATTTGCCGGAGGAGTGCAGATGTTCTGTCGCCATCATCTGTATTTTCTGCATATTTGAGGCTGTCCTGCAAAGCGGCAAGTTCGAGGTCGAGTGTACGCATCATCACTCGATGGACACAATCTCGCATCATACGCGCAAGGTCTTCGGAAATATCCACATTGAAATCCCGCCATCTCTCGCTTGGTGTCTCGCGGCGTATTGCCAGTCCCATAATTCCATAATGCAAATCTTCACCTTCAGCTGATGCACGAAGCAAGGCTTCAAGAGGCTTTCCGCGCTCTGAAGCCTCATCAATGATCACAAATAATACTTTTGCTTCGGCGCTCAGAAAAAAATCTTCCGAAATCCCCATTTTCTGCTTCATATACGCACACGCTCCTTCGACGGTGAGCGCAAGCCGCAACAGCTCTTCTTCTTCGGGGAAAATTTGCTGTGAAGGCTGTTGTGAAAAAGATTGTGAGGAAGATGAAGTTTTCTCAAGTGAGCTTTCACCACTTCGCGTTAATGCCGTGGACAACGGAGTATTTGTGCGGTCTCTGGAAGGTTCTTCTTCTAAACGCAAGAGCTGACCTTGTTCACCTGTTTTTCGCGGCTCTGTCGCCGGCAGCGCATCGTTTGCCTCGCGGCTCTGTGGTTTTGCGCGTTCTTTCGCTTCGGTGAATTGATTGCGACGTAGGATTTTCGTTAATTCTTCGTACAAATCTTCTTCGCGGAGCGCAAAACGCATGGCAACGGATTGTATCATAAAGTCCCGTTTGATGCGGTCGGGGACTTTGGCAATCGTTTCCATCATAGAGCGCACGGCTTCTGCCTTGCCCGTCGGCGTAGCAAGCAAGCCCTGCTCACGGAAAATTTCTCCTTTGAAATCCACAAGCGAAAGTGCAGTCTTGAGGCGGTGTTGGAACGCATCTGCACCATCGCGCTGGATAATGCTGTCGGGGTCGTCACCATCGGGCAAGCGAACAATTTCGACATCAAAACCTTCTTCTACCGCCAAATCCAAGCCCCGTAAGGCAGCATTAACACCTGCTTTGTCGGAATCATAGACAATTTTCAGACGTTTGCAAAAGCGTGAAAGTAAGCGTAATTGCTCCTTCGTCAGCGCTGTGCCGCTCGAAGCCACGACATTTTGAAAACCCGCTTGCGAGACACTCAGCAAGTCTGCATAGCCTTCCACCAAAATTCCGTATTCCAGCTTTCGGAGCGCATCTTTTGCTTGAAAAATCCCATAGAGGACTTCACTTTTGTTATAGACTAGCGATTGCGGGGAATTCAGATATTTTGCCGACGTTTTATCATCGTCGCTCATTCGTCGCCCACCAAAGCCAATGACGCGCCCTGTGGGATTCTGAATTGGAAATATCAGCCGTCCGCGAAAACGGTCGTAAATGCGCCCCGATTCTTCTTTTTTACTCACCAAACCTGCATCCACAAGCGCTTCTTCGCTCACACCCAATGCCGTCAGTTCATTCATCGTGGCATTGAAACTATCCGGCGCATAGCCAAGGGCAAATTTTTTCACGGTTTCTTCGCTAAAACCGCGCATTCGCACGTATTCGAGCGCTTCCGAGCCAAGGTCGCCGTAAAGATTTTTGTAGAAAAAATTACCCGCAAAGCGAAGAGCGTTATACGCATTTTCATAGCGGTTATTTTCGCTCTGCGCCTGTTCGCCTGTGTCGTCTGGAAGGGTTATTCCAAGCCTTTCGGCAAGTAATTTTACAGCTTCCACGTAGCTCATTTTCTGGTGTTCGCGGATGAACGTTATCGCGTCACCGCCTTTGCCGCAGCCGAAGCATTTGAAGATACCTTTTTCGGGCAGCACATTGAAGGATGGTGTTTTTTCGCTGTGAAAAGGACACAACCCCAAGTAATTGCGCCCCCGCTTTTTGAGCATAACAAAATCACTAATCACCTCGACAATATCAGTGTCGCGGCGGATTTGTTCGATAAGATGTTCGGGAATACGCATAAATACTTGCTTATTTGCAAAATTGACTATCCACTTACAGTTTCACATTGACGTACTACTCAACTACCAAATCACGGGTAATTTCCACCACATTTCGGCAACCACACAGCGCCATCGAAAGGTCAAATTCATCACGAAGAATCTCCAGAACCTGCCTTGCGCCACGCTCGCCGTTACAAGCAAGCCCCCAGAGAATCGGACGACCCAGAAAGACTGCTTTTGCGCCCAGCGCCAGCGCCTTCACAACATCAGTACCACGCCGCACACCGCCATCAAGCATAATCTCCAGACGATTATCAACTGCCTCTGCAATAGCGGGCAGCGCACGAATTGTCGCCAATGCCGTATCGACTTGCCTGCCGCCGTGATTGGAAACAATAATGCCCGCTGCACCATGCTCCACAGCCATCCGCGCGTCATCGCTCCGCAGAATACCTTTGACAACAATCGGCAAATTTGTGAGCGAGCGCAGCCATTCTACATCGTTCCACGTAAGCGCGGGATCAATATTTTCTGTAAAGTGTCTTGCCAGCCCTGATTCTTGCTTGCCTTCTGGCACGGTGGTCGTTCCCAAAGCACGGTAATTCGGCAATTCCATTCCGGGTGGCAGATGAAACCCAACCTTGATTTCGCGCTCCCGCTTTCCGAGGTATGGCGTATCTACCGTCAGCACGAGCGCTTTGCAGCCGCTTGCTGCCGCCCGCTCAGCCACTTCTCGTGTGGCTTCGCGGTCTTTGTAAACATAGACCTGAAACCACAGAGCCACATCCGGCACACGCGCCACATCCTCGACGGCGACGGTGGAAGTCGTACTCAGAATCATCGGTACCCGCATTGCCGCCGCAGCGCGGGCTGTGGCAAGCTCGCCATCAGCGTGAGCAAGACGTTGCATGGCGGTAGGAGCAATACCTATCGGCATTGAGAACGGTTGCCCCAGAAGCGTGGTCTCCAGCGACCGCACGGACACATCGCGCATCACACGCGGTAGAAGCGAAAGCGACCGAAAGGAGCGGGCATTTTCAGCAATGCTTATTTCGTCTGCTGCACCGCCAATGTAGTATTCGTGGGCATTATGGCTCATCTGCTCGGCAGCTTTTCGCTCAATATCGGCAAGGTTAATTACGGGTGTCATCGTGGTACATTCTCAACTGTGGTTACAATGAAGGCAATCAGTCAAACGATAATTTACCAAAAAACGCGGGAATATCGTAGTTTTGCTCCATGAAAACACGACTTTTCACTTTTCTCTTGCTTCTTTGTCTCGATTACAAAGCCTACACAACAGCGCTCTATGGGCAATCGCGCAAGGAAATCGCCGACACCATACGCACAAAGCGCTTTTCAGCGGTGGACATCACCGCGCAGCGTATCGGCACAGGCTCTGCGCGGCTTTCGGCTTCCACGACTGCTTTGTCGGCTGAGGCTATCAAGACGCTGGGCGCTCGGCAGATTGCGGACGCACTCAGTTTTATGCCCGGAGTGTTTGTGAGGAATTACGGCGGTCTGAGCGGCTTAAAAACGGTCTCTCTACGTGGCGCGAGTGCTTCGCAGACGGCAGTATTGCTGGATGGGATTCGCTTGCAATCTACTCAAAGCGGACAGTTCGATTTTTCAACACTGCCCGCCTCAATGCTGGAAGAAATTGAGGTCGTGCGCGGTGGCGGTGCTGCCGTTTTTGGCGGCAATGCTATGGGTGGAGCGGTCAATATCCGCACAAAATCAAGCGCATCAAGGGCAGAAGCACAGGCGGAAGCAGAAGCCGCATCCTTTCAAGAATTTCGCGGCGCACTTTCGGGAGCACTGCCGTTTGACCTCTTTGGCAATGGCAGAGGTGGCATATTTGCTGGTGCTGAATACCAATCAGCCCGTGGGAACTATCCTTTCCCATTCAATGATTTTGGGCAAAATGTTACTCTCGAGCGCATGAATGCTGACTTTCGCAATCTTGCCGCTAATGCTCTTATCGCAGCACAATCTTCACGCTTCAGTCTGCAAGCGCGTTGCATGGCGCGTTCGGGCGAGCGCGGCACGCCGGGAGCCGTTGTGCAAGGGAATGTCGAGATGGCGCGTGCACGTCTGGGCGAAGACGATGTGCTTCTATCGCTCCGCATGGCGTATATTCCTGCGGAGCAAGTACTATTCACCCTTTTGGCTTCCGGGAAATGGAACACGCTGCATTACCTCGACCCCGATGCACGACAATTTGGCGCAAACGGTATCGATGAGCGCTTTCGAGCGCAGGATTACTCAATAAGTGGGCGCTTGCGCTTCGACGAAAGTACGAATATTCCAGATGTGCAGGTCTCGCATGAATGGCTTGTGGAGCACAGCGCATCTACTCTCAAGGGCAATATGCTTCAGCGTGATGTGGGTACATTCGTGGAGCGCACAAATACTGCTTTTGCAGGCAAGGGTGATGTCGCGTGGAAAGCGTTGGGAACGCACTTTGCGGCGAATGCTGCGGTGCGGTTAGATTTTTATTCCGATGTTGGCACGGCACTATCGCCTCTTGCCGGAGGCGCATGGATACTTGATTCGGCATGGGCGTTTCGAGCTGAATGGAGCTATAATTTTCGCCCGCCATCGTTCAATGAATTGTACTACCTCAATTTCGGGAACAGCCGCCTAAAACCTGAACGCGCTAACTGTTTCAGTCTTGGCACAAGCTGGAAGACCCAACAAACCATCTATGGTGAAATTTTGTATGGACTTCTTCGCCTGGATGCAAGTGTAGACGGCTTCTATCATCGCACGGAAAATCAAATTCTTGCCGTGCAAACTTCGCCATTTACCGTCTCGGCACAGAACATAGCCGATGCACAAAGCTATGGCATAGAAACAAGCCTCCAAGCGGCATTGGAAGATGATCGTCAGCAAGCAGCGACGCTCACAATCAACTACACCTACCAACGCGCAACTAACGAAACGCCGTCAAGTTTTGTGCGCGGCAAACAGCTTATTTACACGCCGCAGCATTGTGCATCAGGCGTACTGGCGCTCAAGCGCAGTATTTCGCCGGATATTCGCGTGAAAACAGGGCTGACGGCACAATTTGCAGGTGAGCGGTTCTACCTGCCTTCCAATGCGCCCGAATCCGTACTGCCCGCGTTCGTTATAGTTGGTGCATTTGCGGAAATGGCGTTTATGATTGGCAGTACGCAAGCAACGGCAAGACTTCAAGGCGATAATTTGTTTGATGAGCGATATGCGGTCATTCGTAATTTTCCCATGCCGGGACGCTCTATTCGTGCGTCGTTCAGGGTTGTTTTGCGGTAAATTCGGGATGAAATCTTGCTTGTTTGGTGAAAATCTTGTATGTTATGTTCGTAATCATGCAGTAGAGTCATTGCACATTAGAGCCAAAAGATATGGACTTTCCACGCATTACGTCTCATCCTGATATTTGCTTGGGACAACCCACAATTCGAGGAACACGCATTACCGCAAGTACTATTCTAAAACTGCTTGCATCAGGGAATAGTCATGCAAAAATTTGCGAGTACTACCCTGAACTGGAAGACGATGACATCAGTCAAGCAGCCGAATACGGGGCTTGGGTAATTTCCGATCGTTCTATTGCTCTTCCATAAACTGCTATGCGTTTCATCCTTGATATGAATGTTTCACCGCTCACAGTTACTTTTCTCCAACAGCATGCACATGATGCTCTTCGCGTTTCTACCGTTCTACCTCAAAGCGCCTCCGATAGCGCTATTCTTGAATATGCACGAACCGAAAATCGCTTTGTATTGACCAATGACCTTGACTTTTCAGATTTAATCGCACTAAACAACCATTCTTCGCCATCGGTATTAACCCTGAGGCTATCACAAATTGACCCAGAAACTATTCATTCGCTTCTTTTACGCGCACTACCGTCAATGCAAGCAGCAATGGCTGAAAGTCAGATTATAGCAACTCTAACAGAAAAATCGCTACGGCTGCGAACGCTTCCAATTCGACCATAATCTTCGTTTTTATGAAAAAAATTGCCCTTATTCTACTCGGTATCGTCATCGGTACTCTTCTCGGTGTTATTCTTGCAAGCCGCTTTCTTCCTCGCTTTTCAGGCGGGAGTTCTGCGCGGGAGCAGGTCAAAAAATTTGAATCCATTCTGGAAAATGCCGAACGGAACTATGTGGACGATGTGCCGACACAAAAACTCACCGAAGCCGCTATCAAAGGGATGCTCAACGAACTCGACCCGCATTCAGTCTATATTCCTGCCTCGCTCAAGCAGCGCGAGCATGAAGACCTCTTCGGCAGCTTTGAAGGCATCGGAGTTCAATTTGAAATCATTAACGATACTATCACTGTTGTAACGCCAATTATTGGTGGTCCGAGCGAAAAATTGGGCATCCGAGCGGGTGACAAGATTGTGAAAATTGATGGCAAGAACGCGGTTGGTATTGCCGACACATCGGTTATTAAGCGGCTCAAGGGCGTGAAAGGGACGCAAGTGACAGTCAGTATCAAACGTGGCGCAATGAAAGACCTCGTGGACTTCACCATCACCCGCGACAAAATCCCGATTTACAGCGTGAGTGCATCGTTCCTCATTCCCAACACCGATATTGGCTACATTGCTGTTAATCAATTCCGCGCTACCATGTTCGACGAGTTTGTACAAGCCGCACGGAAACTACGCTCGGAAGGCATGAAACGGATGATTCTGGACTTGCGCGGCAATCCGGGCGGTCTTTTGGAGCAAGCTCGTGAAATGTCAGATGCCTTTATTGAGGACGGAAAAGAAATAGTTCATACCAAAGGGCGGCAAACTTCTTTTGACGATGACTACATTGCCACCGGTGGCGGTGAGTTTGAAGATATTCCGCTTATTGTCCTCATTGATGCGGGTTCTGCGTCTGCCAGTGAAATTGTGGCGGGCGCAGTGCAGGATTTAGATAGAGGCTTAATTGTGGGTGAGACATCTTTCGGCAAGGGCTTGGTTCAGCGCCCTTACGAACTTGCGGACGGCTCGTCGTACCGACTTACTGTTTCGAGATACTATACTCCGTCGGGGCGTTCCATTCAGCGCGATTACAAGGATGCTCAGAAGTATCGCGCTCTGCAAGGTCGTACGGTTGCTGAAGAGGGCGATAATTTCGACCATAAAGAAAAAGGTGATTCGGCTCGTCCTGCCTTCAAAACGCTTGGCGGGCGCACTGTCTATGGCGGCGGCGGCATCGTGCCGGACTACGTTGTCAAATCTGACACGGTAACAAGGCTGTTCATTGAGCTGGCAAGCAAGGTTTTGCGCGAGTTCTGCGACCGCTACATGAATGAAAACGGCGATGCGATTCGCAAGCAATATCAAAGTGAGTTTCCGCGCTTCCTTTCGGGCTTCACAGTCGGTGCGGACGCTGTGGCAATGCTCCGCTCTATGGCGGAGAAGCGCGGCGTACAATGGAACGAAGCGCAATTCAAAGCAGATGAGCGCTCCATCAAAACCTACATCAAAGCACAAATTGCACGAAGCGTCTGGAATATCAACGAAAAAACGATGGTGGACATTACCGCCGACAAACAAGTGCAAAAAGCATTACAGCTTTTCCCAGAAGTACAAAAATTAGCAAAAGTGAAATAGAGTTCTTGCACCGCTCCAAAACTTTTCGCAGATTCGCCCACATACCTCTCGTGTGTGGGCTTTTTTACGCTATCCCGGAGAATTCCGACATGATGTGTCATCTCTTGTTCCCCCCGACAACAAAATTTTGCAACATTGCCATCGTGTTCCTACTCACGATGCTCTGTCTTACACCGCCAGCTTATGCCCAACAAGCGCCGCCTGCGCTTAATCCCGCTAAGGCAATCACGCAGTACAACCACGACACGTGGACACGCGACGAAGACTTGCCTTCCAATTCTATTCTGACAATTCGTCAAATATCTGACGGCTATATCTGGTTCGGTACGTTCGACGGTTTGGTGCGTTTTGGCGGTGGTAAATTTACCATTTTCAGTAAAGCAGTAACGAAGGGAATTACCAACAACGGAATGTGGTGCATCGTCGAGCAAATGACGGGCAACCAGCAAACACTCTGGATAGGAACAAATGGCGGCGGGCTGATGCGCTACGAAAACGGCTCCTTCACAACATTCGGCACCAAAGCTGGCTTGTTGAGCGACGTCGTGCTGTCGCTCTGCATCGGTGCGGACGGAACGCTGTGGATTGGAACGCGCAAGGGGCTATGCGTGATGAAAAAGGGTGTTATCTCGGCAGTAAGCAAGGAACAAGGCTATCCGACAACGCCCATCAATGCGCTTCTTTCCGACAAGCAGGGGCGAATCTGGATTGGTTCGGCGCAAGGTTTGTTTGTCGCCCACGGTGGCAAGTGTTCGTCGGCATTTCAAGACAACAATACTTCGCTTTCTGATTCTTTGGCGAAAACCCCTATCAAGGCGCTCTTTGAAGACAAAGCCGGAACACTCTGGATTGGGACGTTAGGAAAAGGCTTATTTGCTGCACGACAAGAAGTGCTTGAACAAATCACCACACAAAACGGTTTGTCGGACAACCGCGTACAGGCACTCTCTGAAGACGCATCGGGAACGCTCTGGATAGGAACAACAGGCGGACTCACCCGCAAACGAGCAAACACTAGTATCAATGCGGCTTTTGACAATTTTTCCAAAAAAGACGGATTGACCGACAATCAAGTGTGGTCGCTGATGACCGACCGTGAGGGGAGTTTGTGGATCGGGACGTACAGAGGCGGTTTGAACAGACTGAAAAATGGAAAATTCCTGACCTATACCACGCAAGAAGGTTTGGTGGATGATTACACCTACTCGGTGCACGAAACCTCACGCGGCGACCTTTGGATAGCCACGGCAGAAGGCGTTAGCCGTTTTTCCCAAGGCACATTTACGAATTTTACCAAAGCAAACGGCTTGCCGGATAATATGGCAAGAAGCATTACCAGCAGCCCCGATGGCAGTACGGTTTGGATTGGGACATATCAGGGCTTGTGCCGCTTCCGCGACGGGAAATTTACCGTTTTTTCAACGCAGCAGGGTTTACCGGAAAATCGCGTTCGCTCTCTCTTTCTTGCACCCGATGGTGTGCTGTGGATAGGAACAAACGGGGGTTTTGCACGCCTAGACGGCGAGAAATTGACAGTGGTTGATGATGACAAAGGATTACTTCGCGGAGCGTCCATTATTGGGATTGCAAAAGGAAGCAACGGCTCGCTGTTACTTTCAACCGAAGGCAAGGGTTGGTGCTGCTTTGCAGACGGTCGGGTAAAAGAGCAACTGACGGTCAAGAACGGTCTTGCCTCCGACGTAGTCATGCACTCCTACGAAGACGCCGACGGCACGGTATGGATAGCCACAAATGCGGGCTTCCACCGTTACAAGAACGGCATACTGACAGCGCTCACGCTGAAAGACGGCTTGCAAAGCGAATCGGTGTACAATATCCTCGAAGACGAGCGTGGAATGATGTGGATGGGCGGTAACGACGGCATACAACTCGTTTCCAAGCAGGACATGAATACATTTGCGGACTCGAAAAAACCTTTCTCCACAAGACTATTCGGGCGCTGGGACGGCATGAACTCTAGTCAGGTAAGCGCTCCATCGGTATCGTGCAAAACGAAAAGCGGAATGTTCTGGATACCAACGCTGCGTGGGATTGTAGGAATAGAACCTACAAATATTCAATACAACACCCTCGCACCGCCGATAAAAATTGAGCGCTTCACCACAGAACGCGACACGGCAAATTTGTTTGAGCCGATAGCTTTTGCTGCCGGAACGCAACGGTTTACCATTGAATACACGGCACTGAGTTATCTTGCGCCGTCGCGCGTACAGTTTCGGGTGAAATTAGACGGTGTTGATGCGGACTGGCGCGATGTGGGAACGCGCCGCGAAGAAATTTATATGAATTTACCGCCCGGCTCTTATACCTTCCGCGTACGTGCCGCCAACAATGATGGCGTTTGGAACAATGATGATGCAGCAATAACCTTTGAACTGAAGCCGTTTTTTTACCAGACGTGGTGGTTTCGTACCGTTGTGATTTTATGCGTCATTGCGCTTGCCGCCGCCGCCTACAGGTGGCGTGAACAACGTACAAAAAGGCGCGAGAGCGAACTGATGGAGCTAGTGCAAGAGCGCACACAATCTATCACGGAGGAAAAAGAGAAAACGGAACTTGCGCTGTCCGAAGCTCATCTCCTGCGGGAGATTGCCGAAATGGCACAGCGCTCGGTGGAGGAGAAGCGTCTGTATTTGGCGGAAAGTGTACAGTACATTTTGCAAGCGCTGGATGAAGTCGCGCAGGGTAATTTAGCGATTAGCCTTTCATCGGAGCAGGAAGCAAACAGCGCCAATGACGACATTCACGACTTGTATGTTGGCATTAACCACACCATCACGATGATGCGTGAAATTGTGGGCGGTGTAATGGAGGCAGCCAAGTCCGTAGCATTATCGGGAGAGCATATTACGACTTCAGCAACTACACTTGCTTCGTTTGCTCACGAGCAATATCGCAATGCCGGAGAAGTTTCGGAAACGATGCGTTTAGGTGCAAATGAAATCGCAGAGCACGCTTCAACCGTGCAGTCCTCGCTTCTTTTGGCACATGAGGAGCGGCGCATTGCAAAATCAGGTGAGGAAATCGTGAATCGAACGGTGGAGAAGATTCACGATATTGCAAAACTGGTCGAAAAATCCTCGCGGAATGTTGCGGAACTGGCTTCGCTGAGCGACCGCATTAGCGAAATTACCGATGTGATTCAATCCATTGCCGACCAAACGAATCTTCTTGCTCTCAATGCCGCTATCGAAGCCGCACGAGCGGGTGAGCAAGGTCGTGGTTTTGCTGTTGTTGCCGATGAAGTACGCAAACTTGCCGAAAGCACGGCTCAGGCAACCAAACAGATTAGCTCAACGGTGCGAACGATTCAAGAGGAAATTAAGAGTGCCGTTACCTCGCTCTCGGAGGGTGCAAAGCAAATGGACGAAGGGGTGAGTCTGGCGGAACAAACGCGCACTTCCCTGCAAAAAGTAGTCGCAAGTGCGAACGACAACGCACAGCAAATGGGGCGTATCTCGCAAATGAGTGCCGCTCAAGCGGACAAAAGCGCTGAAAGTCTTCGGAGCATAGAGGCAATGCACAGCGCCACAGAGCGAGCGGCGGTGGGTGTGGGTGAGATTGCACGTGCAGCACAGGATTTGCATCGACTTACTGAGGCTATGCAGCACCAAGTGGCGCGGTTTGTTTTGGAGTAAAACGATGGGCTGCGGAAAGAATCTTGGTAGAAAGCCTAGCGGCTTCTGGGGAAGCGCATATAGACCTGAAAACCCGACAGCGTAGCAGGAACTACGCGATATGGCTTTGAGGGCGGAAAACGCTGATTGAAACCCGCCCATACCATCTATAACAATAGATGAAGGACGAGCAATTTTCGCTTACGGTTCGTCCGCCACCAATTTAGTTTGTTGCATGAATTTCACAAAGCGTCCACCCACCGTATTTTACACGGTATTCTTTACCGCTATTTTTGCGTATTTTGACAAGCGCTTCGTTTTCGAGCAGAATCGCATACCAGAGCCGTCCCTCGTAAGCAATAACACCCTGAGTGAAGAATGTGCGGTCACCTTCTTCGCGCTTGAGGACGACTTTGCGCCCATCTTCGATAGCAAGTTTCTTAATCATGATGCTGTCTCATCACTAGAAATTTGACAAAAAATAAAGTGTTTATTACACTGATATTGTACTAAGCATTTTTTGTGCCAAATTTCTCACTTTCTTTAGAATTGTATTGGTGAAGTCATGAAAATTGATAGCCAGAAGCAATTGAATATCACGCATAACTGGTTTGACTCCACATATTTGCTTGCAGGTGCGCCCCGCCAACAGGAGGTTTATCGCCTACTTTCTTCGGCAGGTCTGTTCGATGCGCTTCGTGAGTATTCGCCGTGCCTTGCCGGAACAATTCCGCTCCAGGTGGACATACCCGAAAGCGATGCTGATATTATTTGCGAAGTCAATAACCACGAGGCATTCGAGCAAGTAATACGGGAGAGTTTTGGCTGCCACGAGGGATTTACCATGAAATATTCCAAAGTGCAGGAACGAGCGGTAACGCTTGCGCAGTTTGTCTTGTGCGATGAGGTATCACAAGCGCTAACAGTCGAAATCTTCGGGCAATCGCTTCCGGTGGAGGAACAAAATGCGTATCGGCATTTGGTTGTGGAAGCACGGCTTTTGAGGCTGGCTCACAAGGAGGCTCATGTGCAGATTCGTAGGCTAAAATCACTGGGAATCAAGACGGAACCGGCTTTTGCGCAGTATTTCGGTATCACGGGGGAACCGTATCAAGCGCTTCTGGACTTGTATGACGTGGAAGATGATGTTTTGCACAAAGTTATACAAAATTGTCAAGATAAGTGTCAAATTATTCACACACTGTGAAATTTTCAGGACAATCTTCAGACACGTTGACTTTACGCTTTCGCTACCGTTGCCGCATCCACGCGACGGGCACCTAATTCCAACAGCGTCATAGCGCAGGCATTCAGCGTCGCTCCGGTAGTGAGAATATCATCCACAAGCAGTACTGATGAGCCTTTGATGCACTTCCTTGCATCCTTCGCCTTGCCAATCATAAAAACACGGTGAACATTCTGTTTTCGCTCTTCACGGGAGAAATTTGTTTGCGAAAGCGTGTAGGTATGGCGGCGAATCCAGCGCGTTTCGACGGGTAGGTGCAAAATATCTGCTATACCTTCGGCAATATGTTTTGATTGGTTGTAGCCGCGCTCCCGCTCTCTGGCTGAGTGAATAGGCACAGGAATAATGGCATCGTATGAGTTTGCACCAAGCATCAGCAGTAATTGCCCCAGCTCCTGCCCCAGTAACCGCCCCAGATGCTGCATGCCGTGATATTTGAGTGCATAGAGCAACGGCGTAACAGAGGTCGAATCACTCTCAACATCCTCTGCTCGTTGAATGCGAGCCGTGAGGCTGTGTATTGCCAAAGTATCGCCTTGAAAATTCTTTGCCACGCCGGAAAGAAGGTCATTCGGGCGCGGCGCGGGCGGCAGGCGGTCAAAGCAACGCCCGCAGATATAGTCCGCTAAGCCGCCGCTTTCGTGGGAATATTGTTCGGAAAGAAGAGACTCACACACAAGGCATTTGCGAGGAGCGAGCATATCTAAAAAGCTATCGTACAGTAAACGCAGCATAACTTTATTGTATCGCAAATTTTGTAGCGTAAAATTCACAACGAAAGTGTAAATTTCTAACTTGCAATTGAAATTCTTAGAAAATTCACGAAGGAATCTCCTTAGAGGAGGAGTACTTTGTTTCAAGAATGATGACGGTTAGACGCACGGAGTGCGGAATTTTAATTCCGCCGTTTCGTGAGAAATACTTTTGCGGAATTAAAACTCCGTACTCCTTTATACCGTAAAATCTAACTAAACAATATAGTAGCGCCTTTCATAGCACAAGCAGACGGCTGCAAAATAGCATTGCATACCTCATCTTCGCAAGAAGAAATTCACAAAGCAGTATTTAGTATCACAATCAATCATCATTTTTTAATGTGTGTGGCAAAGGAAATAGTATGGAACGATTCATGGGACTATTTGGCGTTATCTGTATTTTAGGACTTGCCTTTGCGCTTTCCAATAATAGGAAAGCCATCAATAAACGGCTTGTTTTCACAGGACTGGGGTTGCAACTGCTTTTGGCGGTGTTTATCTTAAAAGTGCCATTGGGGCAGCAGATTTTTGGCGCTCTGGGCGCGGGAGTGGCGCAATTACTGGACTATTCCAATAAAGGTGCTGAATTTGTGTTCGGTATTCTCGTCAAACCCGAAACGTTGAATGCTGTTTTTGGTCCCGGAAGCGGTTTTATTTTTGCGCTCAAGGTTACGCCAACTATTATTTTTGTATCGGTTCTGGTGAGCGTTGCGTACCACATTGGTCTCATGCAGCGCGTGGTGGCGATTATTGCCAAAGGTGTCTATTACCTCATGGGGGTAAGCGGTTCGGAAGCCCTGTCAAACGTGGCGAGTGCTTTTGTGGGGCAGGTCGAAGCACAGATTATGATAAAGCCGTATGTTGCCGGAATGACCAACAGCGAACTTTTGGCTTCAATGGCGGGTTCGATGGCGTGTATTGCGGGCGGCGTAATGGCGGTGTATATTTCTATGGGTGTTCCTGCGCCGTACCTGATTGCGGCTAGTCTCATGGCGGCTCCGGCGGCATTGGTTATTGCGAAAATCGTCTATCCTGAAACCGAGGAATCGGAAACCAAAGGCGAAGTAAAGCTCGAAATCAAAAAAGAAAACGCGAATTTAGTGGATGCGATTGCGCACGGCGCATCCGACGGGATGAGGGTTTCCATCAATGTTATTGCGATGCTTATCGGTTTTATTGCTGTCATCGCTATGGTGGATGCGTTTTTGGGTGCAGTGGGCGGTTTCTGCGTCAACAATTTTGGGTGGTCGCTTGCGGGCATTGGCATCAACCTCGCTACGCTTTCTCTCAAAGATATTCTGGGAATTATTTTTGCCGGATTTGCTTTTGTGATGGGTGTTCCCTCGCAAGATATAACGCGGGTTGGGGCACTTTTAGGAACAAAATTTGTCATCAATGAGTTTGTTGCCTATTCCGATATGTCCGGTATGATTGCTAAAAGTGTTCTATCCCCCAAAGCGCTCGTCATTGCGAGCTTTGCACTCTGCGGTTTTGCCAATTTGAGTTCTATCGCTATTCAAATCGGTGGTATTGGTGAGCTTGCGCCCTCGCGCCGCACTGACCTTGCTAAACTCGGCATTCGTGCTCTTATTTGCGGCACATTGGCTTCGTATCTCTCGGCAACGATTGCGGGAATGTTGATGTAATTCATCCTTCCTTTTTCAAAGTTCACGTTCTATTTCACTCACCTATTTCGCGTAATGAATCCAGAGAACCCACCAATACAGCACTTCGGCGATATGCCGACGGAAGAATTTCGCCAGCATGGACACGCTCTTGTTGACTGGATAGCCGCGTATCGTCAGAACCTTGACAACATCAAGGTTTTGCCGGATGTGCAGCCCGGAAGCATTACTGCACAATTGCCCCAAAGCGCACCCGAAGCGCCCGAAGCAATGGCAGCACTTCTGAACGACTTCGAGCGCCTCATTCTGCCGAATCTGACACAGTGGCATCATCCGAATTTTTTCGCATATTTCGCTAATTCCTCCAGTCTTCCTGCGGTCTTGGCGGAATTTCTGACGGCAGCGATTAACAATAATTCGATGGTCTGGAAAAGCGGACAAGCCGCCACAGAACTAGAACACGTAACACTGGATTGGCTCCGGCAAGCACTGGCGCTGCCCGCAGAGATGTGGGGAATGATTTTCGATACGGCTTCGATTAGCACTATGCAAGCCATTGCCTGTGCGCGGGAAGAAGCGGGCGTGGAAGCACGTGAAAAAGGTCTTGCGGGGCGCACAACGCCTCGCCTTCGGGTGTATGCGTCGGAATTTGTTCATTCCTCTATTGACAAAGCCTGCATCACGCTTGGCTTGGGAGCGGAAAATTTAGTGAAAATTCCCGCCAACGAGCGTTTTCAGATGATTCCCGAAGCACTGGAAAAAGCGATTGCAGACGACCGTGCAGCAGGACACCTGCCGATATGCGTGGTCGGCGTGGTGGGAACAACCTCCGTCGCCAGTTCCGACCCAATTACGACAATTGCTGCGATTTGCAAACGTGAAAAACTCTGGCTGCACGTGGACGCAGCCTACGCGGGACCGGTGGCGATGCTTCCCGAATGGCGAGGGCGCTTTGCCGGCTGGGAAGAGGCAGATTCAATCGTCATCAACCCGCACAAATGGCTGCTTGTGCCGATGGACTTGAGCATCCTCTACACCCGCAAGCCCCACGTGCTGAAGCAGGCATTCAGCCTCACTCCCGAATACCTCAAGACCACCGAAGACGCGCTCGTGGAAAATATGATGGACTACGGCATACAGCTTGGGCGGCGCTTCCGCTCGCTGAAACTCTGGTTTGTGATGCGGTATTTTGGCATCGAAGGCTTGCAAGCACGTCTGCGTGAACACATAGCATTGGCGCGGCTTTTCGGGGATTTGGTGGAAGCGCATCCCGATTTTGAACTCACCTCGCCCGTAGAATTTAGTCTTGTTTGCTTCCGTTTCCGTCCCCAAAATCTCCCCAATGCAGACGAAGCCACGCGAGAGCGATTGCTAGAGCGCTTGAACACTGACTTAGAAGAACGCTTGAACGCTTCGGGCGCCATCTTTTTGGTGCATACGAAAGTGCATGGCGTTTATACGTTGCGCTTTGCTGTGGGAAACATGGAAACGACGGAGAAGCACGTGCGGCGGGCGTTTGAGCGGATTGTGGCGGTGGCGGGAATGCTTGGGAAGTGAGAGGATCGACTGATATTCATCAATACCAAACCTTACTATTTTAGACCATTAATGCCAATTAAAAGTTAAAAATCAGAGCAATCAAAGCGGCAGCCAGTCTGC
>JACVZY010000080.1 GCA_014654705.1 Ignavibacteria bacterium | reverse complement strand
TACGAGAGTCTTCCTTCGGGCTCCGCTCACGCAGTACCTTCGCCTACTGCTTGCGCATCCAGAACTGACGGCCTTTAGGCAGAACTTGGCCGAAAGCAGGATGGCGGCTTTGGAAAGCTCAGGCGTCGAAAGCTGCCATTGATCGCAACCGTAAAGTCTAATCTCTGATGGCTGGAAATCGTGGGGGCACGTCATGGGTCACCCGCACCCGAACACGGTCGAGCATTGACCGCACTGTGTCGAGCAAAAACTAGCAAGAGATGAGAACAGCGTGCATCGTCTTATTGAAACACGGATTGCGTAGCTGTGGGATAGGGTGCCATCTATCCATGGGGGCGGTGCCGCCATTCCCCATACCTAGCCTTTAGATGCGACTTGCCGAAGCTCGGCAACATGGCCTAGCAAATAAAGCACGTAGACGGTTTAATTTGAAATATTTCAATATTCAAAGCTCGACAGCCAAAAAGGCAAATTAGAACAGGTTCCCGCTTGAAGACGCTCTAATGCATCTGCAAGAGCGGCTCTGTAGTGCCACTTATTGATTGCAGCGGATCGCATTATTGCTAATTCCCAAGCGTCTGTCAGCTGCACTATTGATGCGTTATCTGTCTTGCGCTCGGCGCAATAGACGGACCCCAGCAAAGCGGCACGATAAGCAAACAAAATGCCAGGCGTTCCGCCGCATTGAAAATAGTCTGGCTCCCTGAGGTTAGTGCACGCCTCACCAATTTTTCGCGCAGCGAGCCAAGCATCCGTGCGGGCTAAGAGAGTTTCATCCACCCGCTTAAGCGTTTCTGGAAGCGGTTCAGTCGGCTCTTTGCCAACACCATTGAAAACGTCTTTAAGTCGCCGCTCCGATACAAGAAAAGCGACAACATCGCCTTGAGCTCGGCCACAATCGGGATTGCTGGCACCGATTTGCCCACGCGTGACATGCGTAAGATCGCTCACGCCTGTTAACTTTGCGCTTGGATCATTTATTGCGGCTTTGTCAGCTTGAGACCAGACGATACTCCTCAGAATGTAAAGACTTTCCGATGGAGCGGTTTCACCGCAAGTTAAAAATTGGCTGGACCAAACCTGATCTTTCGATGCAATGAGTTCCGCAGCAGCTTCGTTCTCTGGCTCAAAACCAAATTCTTCAATCAGTTTTCGTTCTGTCTTATCCAAAATTGCGCTTCGATCCATGTAAAATCGGGCTGGTCGATAGCCGTTTTGATCATCGACCAAAGTCATCAAAGACAGAATCCACCATCCTGTCAGCATCCCAGCTGCCACAACGCCGATGCCACTTAAAAACCGCTTCATAGCAGGCACCTGCCCTCATAAAAAGCTCCAAGGTGGCTGCGGTCATCTGTCATGACTCGCATGAGGTCCTTTGCGCTAGGCGGGTCCATGCGCTGAAGTGCCAGTGACAAAAGGCGATTGATTTCGACTAATGGAGAAGGCATTTCGGCTCTTGCTTCTCGACAGGCTTCAACAACCCGAGCCGTCGCAAGCGAAGCCAGTAATGCACCGGGCAAACCGTCGCAAACATAGTAAGTTGGCAAATCCGAATCTGTGCAAGAAACTGTTGTAATTGGATATTTTTGGAACCACTCTTCCAACTGCTTCAAATGTTTGATGTTGCTTTGTTTAGCTTGTTCAAGACGGTCTTGCTCCGATTGCGCTGAACTTTGTTCCCAATGATCCAACCAAGGATAAACCAAAAGTGCTGCTGAATCGCCGAGTTTTGCCAAACAATCGAGCTCTTTTGATGTAGATTCACCATTTTCATTCCGTGTAAACTCGCTTGCGACTTCTCCAAGCCCATCAAATGGAATATTGCTTCTATATAGATGGCCCAATGGGTCATATTCCACGATACGCTCGTCAACGCGACGAACATAGGTGTGTTGCCGACGAAACAGACGCTCAGAGACGCTCCTTGTTCCGCACAGTTTTCGTGCCTTAACAAAGAAAGGATCGCGATCGGCTAATTTATCGGCTGCGATGGATATACGTGGCTCAGAGTAGATGTGATTTGAGAAGGGCCCCTTCCACGGCTTTGGCAAAAGTGCTTTCTCAAGGACAATTCCTGGCATCAAAAGGGTTATCCAGCTCAAGAAAAAACCGCAGACGAACAAGGTCCACAATTTCCATCGCTTGAATTGCTCGGGCGCAGGCACTTGGGCGTCTGGTTTTATTGTATCTTCAGCCATCACACCTGAATCACTCCCACCCCATCATCATGGCCTAATAATACAATCTTTACCGTCAAGGGAAAGGCCAGAAATATCCCGTTTCAACGACACAGGGGATGGCGGTTAGGGCTAGGGACGTAGCTTCGGCGTCAGGGATATGACCGCAGACTACATCGATACGGTGACATAGTATGAGTTAAATGTAACTTCTTTTTGACCGTTTATACGCTTCGGCGATGGCGGCAGACTAATGTCTGCTTCTGAGCAGGTGGATTTTGGCCCTATGTGACTAGAAATGGCGCAAAGGAGACCAGCGGCTTTCCAGTATAATTGGTTTCAGAACACTAGCGAGGTTTCAGCTGCTCACGCTTTGTCTGGGCGTTTGGATTTAGTGCATGGAGCACCGTCAATAGAAGAGGTCGGCACCGCGGGATACGGAAACGAACAATGTTTTGGCCTGCTGCGTGTAACAGCGCTTGCAACTGGGCGGAATTCGCCCATAACTCTACTCTTTGTACTTTAGCAAATATGCTGAGGATCGGCACAGCGGGTGACAAAAAATCGTCTGACGACGGACAAAGCGGGAAGTAGGAATGGTCGACATCATCA
>JACVZY010000079.1 GCA_014654705.1 Ignavibacteria bacterium | reverse complement strand
GAGCATCCGGTGGCGCTGTACTTGGTACTTCTCGTACGCTCACTGTTACCGACGCTGGTCAATACAAAGTTTCTGTGCAGTTTCTGAATAATATCCCGTGTCCAATTTCGACAACAGTAACGGTTGTGGTGGTGGATAATCCAATGCCAATCGTCGTTACGCCGACAGGCGGCAATACCTACTGCCAAGGCGGTTCGCTCACGTTGGATGCCGGTGATTTTGTGTCATATCAATGGTTCTTGGGTGGTACTGCCATTTCGGGCGCAACGATGCGCACGTTGGTCGTACGTGCACCCGGCTCATATAGTGTCCGTGTAACGGCTTCCGGTGGTTGCTCCGGTACATCTGCGGCGTTTGTGGTGCAAGAACTTCCTGCGCCTTCATCGCCTGTTATTCGTTCACGAAATGGCACGCTGGAACTGTGCCCGAATGGTACGTTGGAGCTATTTGTTGAAAATGCTGATGCTGCGCTTACCTACCAATGGTTCTTGAATAATCAGGCTTTAGCGGGGCAAACACGTACATCGCTTACTGTAACGGCTATTGGCTCATACACTGTCGAGGCACGAAGTGCCAACGGCTGTACGTCTCGACCAAATGCTCCTTCTGACGTTACCTTAGCAACGCTCCCCACAGCCCCGACATTACCGGCTACAATTACGATTTGTCCTAATGGAGATACTACCGTCACGGCACCTGCCGGTTTCATGGGGTATCAATGGCTTTCCGGCATTGGTAATGCTGCACAGCCGATTACGGGCGAAACAAATCGCACGTTCCGCATTACACGGGCTGGTTCGTTTAGTGTTCGCATTACCGATACAAAAGGTTGCATCAATACATCAAGCACTATTACCGTTTCGCAAACAATGGTGACGGTAACGATAGATACGATTGACGCAGGCGTACGTTTCCGTGCATCGTCCACGCCACGCGCCCGCCTCTTCCAGTGGCTTCTGGGTGGAACGAATATCCCCGGAGCAACCGACTCGCTCTTTGCGCCGCAGGTTACAGGGCTGTATAGTGTGCGCGTGACGGATATTAACGGTTGTGTTCAGACTTCCAATGCGCGAAACTTTATACCGCCGTTCATTGAGGATAGTACATGTCTTTCTAATTGTGGATCTACTGACCCGAGAGTCCCTCCGGTGGTTCGTGGCGATTCTACATTTGCAGCGCCGGGTGACACCGTTGTTTATACGATTCGCTTGCGTTCACTGGGCACGCTTCGCCCGGGTGCAAAAATTGATGCGACCATCTGCTTTAATGCAACGCTGCTGGAGCCGCTTCCACCGCTTGCGGCGGGAACAATTTCCGGTGGTGTACGCTGTATCCCGCTTACGTTGACCATTCCATCGGATACAACGGCTGCACTCTTCAATTTGCCATTCCGAGCAGCGTTAGGCAATGACAGCGTTACGGCGCTCGTGATTACATCGCGCTTATCGCCCGGTGGTGCGCCGCTTCCAACAACAGCAAGCTACTTCCGCCTGACAACGATTTCGTACGCTGGAGGAGCGCGTCTCATCGGTCCCGCGCCGCGTATGCGTCTCACGCCTTCGCGTCCGAATCCGGTGGGTGATGATGGGGTTATTAGCTACGTTATCGAAAACGCTCAGTCGAATGAGCGTTCCGTGGAAGCAGTAACCGTAACAATGAGTGATGTTTATGGACGAATTGTCAAGACGCTGCCCGTAACGCAGCTTGTCGGTAAAGAAGGGGAAATACCCTTCAATACCGCCGACCTCGCGCCGGGTGTGTACTTCGTAACGGTGCGCTCTCGCGGCGCGGTGCAGGTACAAAAAGTCCACGTTGTGCGGTAAAAGATTGCCAACCTCGTTTCCCCTTCTTTCAATTTTTCAGGAGGGGAAACGACGGTGCTGCGACGCATCTGCGGGTGCGTGCCGCACACAAGATTTCTTCTCGGTAATGGCTTGTGCGATTATATTTCTTTTGTATCTTAGCCCTGTGTTTGTGCGGCGTTGTAATGAACAAGGCTCTAAGTCTTTTCATCACAGTAGAGTAGGCAGAAGATTAAATTACCGCATTTCACAAAAAAAATATGCAATTGTGTTTTCTTTTTCACAAATTGTGTTGAAAAGAGAATAGTTGTTGCATCCAAACTGATAAATGTAAAACATTGCTACTTCTAAAGTAGCACGAATCACGTTGTTTGTTCTACCAAAGTACCGCTATGCTTGTATTCGTACGACATTGGAACGCCCACAGTGGGAACTCTCGTAGTGAGAGCGCTCGTAGTGAAGGGACTCGCTTAGTGAGCGCCTTCGGCGATGCTGAAAGCGGTAGAATGCGCGACATTGTTGAGAAAGAGCGCCTCATTGGCACGTATTTTATATCCGCAGAGAGAGTGTGGTTCACTATGAAGCACGGAATTCAACAGTTTGTTCTTACTTGTCTTTTCGCTATGGGCATCTTTTTAGCCCTTGGTGAGAAGGTTCATGCGCAAAGCTCTTCGTCCGGCGGGCAACCACAGAAGCAGGTA
This sequence comes from Ignavibacteria bacterium, assembly GCA_014654705.1. Taxonomy (GTDB): domain Bacteria; phylum Bacteroidota; class Ignavibacteria; order Kapaibacteriales; family UBA4661; genus PH2015. The sequence goes on along the minus strand of JACVZY010000079.1, from coordinate 25,994 downwards.
ACATTTGGCGGCTTTGGTGCCGTCAATATCAATCAGCACACGGCATCATTTAATAGTCTGCCCGGTGTGCCGATTTTACTTTTCAACGGTGCAACCTCGCAAAGTGCGCTTAATCTCAAGAATCAAGTAGAGTTCGGTGCTGCTACGGGGCTAGGTTTTACCATTGGTGGCTTGGCAGACATTCCGATTGCGGATGCCTTGAGTTTATCGTTGCGTCTGAGTTATGCGACGCACAATGCGACGCTTCAGGCAACGGAGGATTTACGGCGAGTGGGCTTTTTGAATACGCGGGGTGATTCCGTGACATTTTTCACGGGTTCTGCGCGGTTCAATCTTACGCCCAATCTTGGTTCGGTCGGTATAGAGCCGCTTTTGGCATGGTCGCCGATTGCGACGCTGCCGAACTTGCGTATTTTCGGTGGTGCTCGTGTCGGGTTTATGCTTCAAAGTTCATTCTCGCAAGTAGAGCAGCTTCTCGATCCCGTGAATAACACAGTCTGGAATAACAGTTCAATTGAGCGAAATAACATTCCGGGGCAGGCAATTCCAAATGTACAACTCCTGAATTTGACGTTGACCGGTGGCGTGGGCTATGAGATTCCAATTGGACAGTTTATGCTTGCGCCGGAGGCTTTTTACTCGTATTCGCTCACTCCGGTTGTGAGTGGCATTGCGTGGAATGTCAATACAATTCGCGGCGGTTTCTCGCTGCGGTATGTGCCTGAGAATCCTCCGCCGCCAAAAGAAGAAACTCCGCCGAAGAAAGAGCCTGATACAATCGCCCAAAATACACCAGATACGACAACAACAACAAAGACACCACTCCAAAAAGATCCGCCACCGCCGGAGCCACCGCGAGAATTTAAGAAATCGCCTGTCTTCAAGCACGCAGACGAAAACCCCAAAGGTAGCTTGAATGCTTCAATTTCGGCATTTATGGTGGACAGTACAGGTGTGGAAGTACCACTTGTGCGTTTGAAGGTAGAGCAGTTCTTTGCATGGCAGATGTATCCATTGATGAATTACATTTTCTTTGACCAGAACAACGCCAGTATGCCGGAGCGGTATCGGCTCTTCAAATCAAAAGAAGAAACGCAGAATTTCAGTGAGCAGGACTTTCACAACGTCAATATGCTGCGTGTCTATTACGATGTGTTGAACATTATCGGCAGTCGTATGCGTACGCTCTCGAAGGCGAAAATTCAGCTTGTGGGCTGTAACAATAATGTCGGCTTGGAGTCGGGAAATATTATGCTGTCGTATCGCCGCGCAGACGAGATTCGGCGCTATTTGGTTGATATTTGGGGCGTGGATTCGTCGCGCGTAACGCTGCAAGCCCGCAATTTGCCGGAGAAACCGACGAAATCGCGCGACTCGCTTGGAATTGAGGAAAACCGCCGCGTTGAGATATATTCCGACGTGTGGGATGTTCTGAAGCCAGTCTTGGTGAATGATACCATCAATATACCCGAACCGCCAACCATCCGCTTCCGCATGAATATCAAGGCGGACGATGGTGTGGCTAAATCAGCGCTCAATGTCAATCAAGGCGAGCGCTCACTTAAACTCTTTTCCATGCCCGGCAAGCCCGATTCGACGCTGGACTGGAACCCGATTATTGACTGGAATACGATTGCCGACCAATCTTCTGCGCCGAGTACGCCCGATGCACTCAAATTTGGTCTTGATGTCGTTGATAAAAAAGGCGAAAAGGCAAATCCAAACGGCTCTATTCCTGTGGAACTTGTAACCGTGAAGAAAAAGCGCGAAGCAGGGCAGATTGATAAGCAGTTGGCTATTTACCGCCTTATTTTGTTCGATTTCAATAGCCCATCGGTGGGAGCGAATAATTCGCGTATTATCAATTCATTTATCTTGGACAATCTCAAAAACGGTTCAAAGATAGATATTACGGGCTTTACAGACAAACTGGGTAATCCCGACGTGAATATGAAACTTTCATCCGGTCGTGCAAAATCCGTTGCTGACTTCATTAAGTGGCGCGATACCCAAGCACGTGGCGTGGGCGGTTCGCGTCCACAATACACGAACGAAACCCCCGAAGGTCGTATCTATAACCGCTCAGTGGAAGTCCGTGTCGAAACGCCAGTCATCATTGAAGGCAAGCCGCAGGAAAAGCAATAAGCAATCTCTGATGCGGTGCGCAACCGTGTGCAGCCGTCTGAACCAATGGGAAACGTCAAGGAAAGAGTATGAAGAATATTGTCGCTATTGTTTGTGTCGTCTGGATCATAATGGCTCCAGCATTTGTTGTTGCACAAACCGATTCCTCCAAAACCCTCAGAGTAGGTGGATTTGTGGGAGGGGTTCTGAATCAGCACATTGCAAATTTTGCTGCTCTGCCGGGCATTGCCACTGGACGTACGGGCGACGGTGTTCTTTTTAGCGGTGGCGCAAGTGTTGGTCTGACCCTTGGAGCGCTCTTAGAATATCCGTTGGTAGATTTTCTCAGCCTAGGGCTTCGTCTTAGTTACGCGGGAAACAGTGGTTTGCTTAAAGCGCAAGAATCGCAGCGCATTGGCGCCTTGAACGCCGATGGCACGGCAATCACATTCTACGATGCTCTTTTTGGGCGTGAGATTCAAGCAAATCTTACCTCCATCGGTGTGGAGCCTCTTGCGGTGATTCATCCCTTCACGCAGGATGGACTTCGGAATTTGAGATTTTATGCCGGAGTGCGCTTAGGGCTGATGGTACAGCACACCTTCAGTCAAAAAGAAACGATTCTCAGCCTTACTCCCGTCGATGCTGCTTCTTCAAGTGTGAACTTCAATAACCTTCAGCGCGAACGAAACGTTATTCCAACCCAAGAAATTCCTCAAGCGCAAACCCTTCATGCGGCTGTTACTGCCGGAGTAGGCTACGATATTAACGTCGGTTCGCTCGCCATCACGCCCGAAGTGTTTTATGCACTGGGGCTGACACCGTTGGTTGCCAACACATCGTGGAATCTGAATCAGCTGCGCGGCGCGGTGAGTCTGCGCTATACTCTTCCTCCCTTGCCTCCGCCCCCACCGCCAACGCCTGTTCAGGCTGTGGAAGCGACGATTGCTGCTTTTACTACCGACACCTCCGGCGTAGAAGTGCCGCTCGTACAAATCAAGGTAGAAGAATTTGTTTCGCGCCAGATGTATCCGCTCTTGCCATACGTATTTTTTGATTACAATTCCAGCGTTATTCCGGCGCGGTATCACCGCTTGAACGCTGAAGAAACGGCTTCCTTCAGCGAAAATAAATTTTTCAATGCTGATGCTATGCGTGTCTATTATGATGTGCTGAATATCATCGGGAAGCGTTTGCAAGAATATCCGAAAGCAACTATCACGATTACCGGCTGCAACGACCACGTGAGTCCGGGCGAGCTGGATAATCTTGCGCTCTCGCGCTCACGAGCCGATGAAGTGCGTCAGTACATCCGCCGGACGTGGGGCATAGACACAGCGCGTATGGAAATCCGCCAGCGCAACTTGCCCGAAAAGCCCACAAACTCGAAAGATTCTCTGGGCATAGAGGAAAACCGCCGCGTAGAGATTGCCTCAGCGACATGGGAAATCATGCAGCCGTCGCTTGTTTACGACACCCTGCTTGTGCCCTCTGCTCCTGTGATTCGCTTTAAGACTTCTGCAAAAGCCGAAGCAGGTGTTGCGAAGTCAACACTAAGGGCATTTCAAAATGAGCGCACACTCAAGCAATACACAGCGCTCAATGCTCTCGACCCCGTTGTGGAATGGAATACCGCTCGTGAGCAGTCCACCATTCCGCGCTCGGAAGACAAAATGAAATTCAGCTACGAAGTTATTGATTCTGAAGGGCGTTCGGCAATGCCGATAGATTCTATTCCGGTGGAGCAGATAACTATTCGGAAAAAGCGTAGTTTGCGTATCAAAGACAAAGAAATTGACACGTATCGTCTCATCTTGTTCGATTTCGACAGCCCCGAAGTCGGTCCCGAGAATGCACGTATTATCAAAGGCTTAGTGTTGCCGAATGTGAAACCGCAATCAACGGTGCAGGTGTCGGGCTTTACCGATAAACTTGGCAGTGCAGAAGTGAATCAGCGCCTCTCGGAAGGACGCGCCCGCAGTGTTTCTAATCTTATATCATCGCAGCAAACTACAGCGCGGGGCTTAGGAGCAAAAATGATTATTTATCCAAATGAAATTCCCGAAGGACGCTTTCTGAGCCGCACAGTGGAGGTGCGCGTGGAAACGCCAATAGACCAGTAGATTACGGGTGGGCAAGAAAATATCTCGACAAGGGGCAAGAACGCAAGTTTGCCCCTTGTTTGTTTTGAAACTTTTGGTAAGTTCAATTCTGCAAGAAAATTAAACTTTTTACTGCTTCCACCGTATCTTACGGTAAATCACAAATTATTTTTTGTTCTAAGTGTGAGCGTATTTATGTGGCATCGTTTCTGTCTTTGTGTGTGTATCGTCTTTGGTTTGGCGGCTATGTTGCCGGGAAATGTTGTTCGGGCGCAAGACTCCGCTCAGACTATTTCGTCTCTCAAGCAGTATATCGGGCAGATGCCATCGGAATTGCTGAAGCAAGAGCCCAGAATCCAAAGTCGTTTGCAAAAACTTTTAGGCAGCAAAGAATATGAGCGGCTTCAAGAGCGCTTTGCGAACGAATCGCCTATTGAACTTTTTGGCGATGTTCTTATTCTGCGCGGTGAAAAGCCTTTCACGCCCGGCAATCCGAAAGCTATCGTTGGGATTGGGCTTTTCACGAATAAAATTCATTGCGCACTTGTAGAAAATAGCGGACGCTCTATTTTTAGCGAAGACCCCAAAAAAATCCCTAATGAATTTAACCGCTTTATCATCATTACTGATAAACGTGCTCAAGAAGAAGCAGACAAAAAAAAGAAAGCCGAAACTCCTCGTCCCGACAAAAAATAACGACCTGTGCTACCACATATGCAACTCCGGTAAATAAACCCTCTCCCTCACCACAATAATTTGCTTCATTATGCGTTCAAATCAAAAATATCTTGCTCTCTGTGGCGCATTACTGCTCGTTCTTCTGGCGTGCAACAGCAGTGCCGGTGAGAAGAAAAATGATGCCTCCCAAAGCGCTCCGGGAGCACAAGAACAACAAAAGAAAGGCTCAAGCACCATGATTAAAGTCACCAAAACCGAAGCAGAGTGGCGCAAGCAACTCACGCCGGAGCAATATCACGTTACCCGCGAAAAAGGCACCGAACGTGCATTCACGGGCAAATACTGGGATAATCACCGCAAGGGCATTTACAAATGTTCCAACTGCGGGTTAGAACTTTTTAACTCCGATACAAAATTTGATTCGGGTACGGGTTGGCCCAGCTTTTGGCAACCTATTTCGGCGGAGGTTGTTCACAATATTTCCGATCGTTCTTTTGGAATGGTTCGCACTGAATCAGTGTGCGCTCGTTGCGACGCGCACTTAGGGCACGTTTTTGATGACGGTCCGAAGCCGACAGGTTTGCGCTATTGTATGAACTCCGCATCGCTGGAGTTTGTGGAAACGAAGTAGTTCTGGTTGTGTTATTCCCACAGCATAAAAAAGCCGCCTTGTTTCAAAAGAAGCAAGGCGGCTTTTGGTTATTCTACCTTTTTTATTTCACAACGCGCAGTAATTCTTGTGTTGTTGTATTCGGTGTTTGCAGGCGAATCATATACGCACCTGAGGAAAGATGCTCTGTTCGCACCTCCAAGGTATAATCGCCTGTACTGTGTACGCTTTGGAGAAGCGTTGCAAGTTTTCTACCTGTGAGGTCGTAGAGCGTGATTTCAAGCGGTACCGTCTCACGAACAACGTAGCGAAAATATGCTACATCCTGTGTGGGATTGGGGTAGCAGGCTGCGAGTGCAACAGCGCGTGCTGTCTCCTCACGCAGACGCACCGATGTACTGCGTACGCTCGCACCTATTGCCCAATATCGGGCGGTAGCATCCTCAAAATTGAGCGTGGAAGCCCTCTCCTTAGCAGTGAGCTGGTTCATAAATTGAGCGGGGTCAAGTCGGATGACGCTGCGGGCATTATCAATAGCCGTCCACGAACTATTCATTGTGCCGGAGCGGAGCAACAGCAATGAATCCTCGGGAGCGCCGTTCAAATCTTCCTCAACGTATTGGAACCGTGCATCAGATCTGGTGATTTGCTGTACGAGTGTGCCACTTTTCTCAATCTCATAATACCGATTTGCTGCTTGTATGCCTTGTCCCAGCTGTATTGTGTTGTCTTTATTCGTTTGCCAGCGACGAATGCGCAGTTGTAACGGGTTGCCATTTTGGTAAATCTGCATACCTAAGCCACCAACATCCTCGTTTACAGCATCTATACCAATAGGGGCATTTGCCGTTATGACATTTCTAGGGCTTGTCAATCCGATATATGCTTTTGCAGAATTTGTATTGCGTACTGTGCTTGCACGAGAAGAAAAGGGAGTGAACGTACCAAGTGTGCGTCCGGTTGCGGGGTCGGTAATCTGTACTTTGGAATACGCTTCCACAAGATTGGAATTGTTACCTCCCATTTCGATATTCCGACCGTTCAAATCAATACTTCCGCGAGCTGTTGCAATTGTTCCATACACTTGCAACCCTGACAGTTCAGGCGAAGAGAATGTTATTCCATTGCCGGTGTTTTCCTGATTGCCCAGCAGTGTCAGTACATTACTTGTGGCGCGTATCATTGTGATATGTTCCACACCGCTGCGGATGTACGGTAAGTCCACATTGTAGGAATTATTTGCTCTGCGTACCGTGCCGTCGGCATCAACGGTCGAGACTACTTCCGGTCCGAAATTGAAGCGTCCCGTGCTAGTTGACGGGGCATAACCGGTTGTGCCGCGAACACCTATCGGAGCACCAATTTCGGTGAAACCTGTATTGAAATTGTCTTGTACAGGGTACAAAGCTGTTCCGCCATTAAAGACAAGTGATGCGAGTGAGCCGCCAACGAGCGAACCCGTTAGATTGCCGGGTCCTGCCGGACCGCGCTTTTGCGTTGCATCGTCTGAGCCTGCTTGCGGGTTACGAGCCTTGCTCATGTCTGGGGAAATAATTGCCGTTGTGCTGAGTGTGAGGGTGCTACCGGCAATATTACGCAGATTAAGATTTCCGCGACGTAGTTCAATCACGCCGAAGTTATTGATGTCTCCTCTGCGGCCGCCGTCCTCGAAGCGGCGCACACGACCATCACTTGTTGCAAATGGTATAGGCACAAGCGGGCGCAAACCGCCATTAGCCAAAGCTGCCGGAATCAAGCCTTCGGCAGTCACGGAGCGCGAGTCGGTCAAGTTCGGTCGCGTATCCACGAAAGCGCTTGCCGCAACGCCGCTATTGATAACACGGGGAAGGTGACCGTTCAAACTTGCGGTGTATTCAGGTCCTTGAATAACCATGGTACTCGCTTTTATCACTTGTGTAACGTTGCTGTTTACGTTGATAACCAGATTATGCGGTCCCTGCACACCGGACGGAAACTCAATGTTGTCCATAGTATCGCTTTGCTCACTGTCGTATTGCAGTGTTGTGGTCGCGCTTGTATTGATGGGCGTGTCGTAGGGTGTGTTTGGTGCAGCAACAATCAAATTTGAGGCACTTTGCAGAGCTGCATCAACAAGCGGAGTTTGGGGCGGTGTGAGGTCAATTTGCTCCCGATTGGTAGAGCGCGAAAGTGTAATACCGCCTAATAGCGAGGCAGTACGAAAGCCAAGATTGACAATGCGAGCAGTATTGCCGCCGTTGACAGACCAAACGGCATCCGCGACATTGGTGCTGCGGAGAAAGCGTACTTGCTGTCCGGTAGCCTTTGCCGTGCCTTGCAGCAGCAAAACCCGCGAAACGGTTATATTGGGTGGGAATGTTTTGAGACCGCTTCCACGCAAGGTGAGGCTGCTGTAATTTTCCACTGCACTGGACAGAGGGTACGGGTCGTTTGCATCGCCATTTTCACCCGAAGGCAAGAGTTCTGAGCGCTGAAGTAAGGTTTGGTCGCCTGTGCGAGAATAGATGACCGTTCCATTAAAGCGGACATCGGCAGCATTGATTGTGCCGACGGCGTTTGTAAATTCTACTGCGCCACCGTCTTCGACCACAAACGACCGTAGGCGCGAAGCTGGCGTAAACGGTGGACCGGGGACGTTTGTTGGTAAAATTGTTCGTGCAATGATACTACCGATAGAAAATTGCAGCACTGCATTATTCATCACTTGAATTGTTCCGCTTGTCGTGTAGCCTTCATTCGCAAGGAAAGAAGCACCTTCTACGCGCACCGTTCCTCGCTTCACGATAATATGCCCCGCCACAAAATTTCCTTGAATCGTGCCCACAGCGCCTGACGGGTCATCATCCAGATTCGTAACATCTCCTGATGGCATCACGCCTAACTCAAATATTGCTGTGAAAAAGCCATTTTGTCCGGCACGTGCGGCATCCGCATAGACAGGAGCTTCAGTAGTACTCCACTGTTGAGGCTGAGTAATGATGCGGCTTGCACCGCGAAAGACAAGTGTAGAGCCTGCGCCAATAGCATCTGATCTGAGAGTAGTGGGGACGGAAACATCTGTTCGATTAACGGCATCGCCTGTATATGCACGGAGTTTGCCATAGATGCGCAGTTCGTGTGCCGGATACGTGCGTGCTCTCGACATGTCGAACCCAGCCCATGTTGTTGTAACGGTCGCAAATGTGTTAGACATGCTGAGATTATTACATTCCACAAAAGCATTTTCGGTTTTACCGTCAAAGGTAGAAGTTCCCACACTTGCGCGGGTGGCGCTGATAATGTGTCTGCCTTCAATAAAAACGTTGCTTTGTGCTGTTGGTATGAGTCCACCCACTGCGTCGGCATTGACCCATACTCCGCTTCTGAAGACTTGCCATGTGGCGGGGTCTGACCAATTACCGGACTGACGCGAGCGAAAATCTCGCCCGTTACCGCCAACTTCGCTTGAAGCGAGACCCTGAGCCGAAACCCGAGGAACTAAAGCACTATACAAGCAAAAAATAAAGAAGACCGTAAGAAGCGAAGGAAACAACAGCTGCTGGTGTTTCCGTCCAAAAAGTAGAAGGTGCATATAAGAGATAATGAAAGTGAAAAAAATGGGGAGAATTTGAGTCGTGTTTGCAATTGAAAAGAGGAAGAACCTTTGAGCACATCTGGATTTGAAGAATAATGAAGCTAGACCGTGCCTGAGAGCATTGCAGATAAAAGACTATTGGGAAACAATAGTAATGCGCTGTGGTGCGAGAAGTGAAGTATCGTCTCGAACAATAAGTATTCTACAATTACTAAATTGATCTCCCCGCACTGCTATCTGGTGGGGCAATCTCGGAAGGCGTATTGTCATTTGCGAATCATTCAAAATTTGTATTGAACTTACTTCAGTAAAGATGAAATTATTCAAAAAAGGACTTACTATTAAACCGACGGGAAATCTGCTATATGAGTAGGTAACGCCAATAAATACCTTTCGAACTTCTGAGAATCCTTTGCCGCGGAGGGTAATATCGGTTCCTGTTTCTGTCATGGAAGCACTGAATGAGCTGCCGAAGGTTGGTACTACTGAGGTTACTTCGGGCATTTGCTCGCGAGGTGTGATAACGGCTTCAAAATTTTGTGCGACTGTGAGCCGCCTATTACTATTTATTCTTATTGTTTGCACGATAGGCTTAAAGCCATAGCCACTTCGCACCGGACGGATTGTCACGTCTCCTGGCTCTAGATATTGTGATGCTTGGAGCAGAAAACTCTCATTATCAACAAAGTACCAACCGATACGAGGGCTGGTAAAGTTAGACATTATTGTCTGTCTATATATTTTTAGATCTGCTTGCCCAGAAAGATTTTTTGAAGGAATAGTTAAGAAAATATCTGCGCTATCCAAAGGCTCATTATTGAGCGTGATTGAACCACTAATCAGCCCACGTAACATCAAGAAATCGTTTGGAGCGTATGCAGTCCCAAGTTTTGCTTTGACGGTAAGCGGGAGGAAACCTCTTCTAAAAATCTGGGCAGTCGTTATTTGAGGTGTCTCTACCGGAAGGATGGCAATGATACGATGAGGATTGACAACGCGAAATTCCATTGGTGCTGACAGTCCTGCAATCCCAACAGACTCCACATTCAAAAAGTTCTTGCCGATAATCGTAAGAGTATCTCCTAAATAGCCCGCTTTCGGCGAAAAGTCCGTAATCTCCGGCAAGTTCGTCGGCACGACCGTGCGGTCGGTGTCGAGGTCTTGCGCCTGGCGACAGGAGAAAAGAAGCAGTGTCAAAACAGCACTGATGCCGAACATGTGAAGAATATGAGAACGCATAATAGAAAAGATAACAATGAGCAAAGTTTGAAGATAATATCGCTTAGAGATATGTGATATTTACACGCTGCGGCGCAACAATTGAACCTTCATCGGTGAGCAGATAGATTTGACAATTATAGGTTCTGCCCGGAATTGCTTTGGTTCCGTCCAAGCGTGGAATGGCTATACTAATCTTATTGTCGTTTTCAATGGTTATTGCTTTTGCTTCCTTGCAGCCCAGCGTCGTGGAATGTGGGTTCGCCAAATCAGGAGAAGGATAGGGCGTGACTATTACGGCTTTTTTCACTTTCGTGAAACCCGTTCCGGCAAGAGCAATCGTCGTTCCGGTCTCAGACCAGCCGTAGGAAGCGCCGACACTGGGAGTGATAGAAGTAACTGATGGTAAGCGTTCGGGCGGAAGTCGTTTGGCTTCAAAATCTTGACCACCAATAATGTCGAGACCTTTAAGAAAGCGGCGCTCATTGGGAGCAAAACTACATCCGCTTTTGAACGGGCGCAAGATTATTTCTTTTGAATCATCACCGCCCAATTCACTGCCATACAGAATAAACCAGCCTTTCGGCAAGCCAAGAATGTTTGCTGCTATAATTGTTGTTACGTTATTCAATGGCTTAGACAGATATAAAATCGTACTATCTAGGGGTTGTTTGTCAAGAGTAATTTTTCCTGATGCTATTCCCCAAGCGCGGACAAATCCCTCCGATGCTTTTGCTGTACCACGACCAGTTGTAACGCTTAAATAGAGAACGCCGTAAGGCTGTCTGGCTCCTGGTATCTTGGCTTGAATACGAGTCGGGCTTTCTACTACTACCGAGTCAAGTATCAATGTATCAAGCATAACTCTTTGTACATTCACGAAATTTTTACCATTGATTGTGATTCTTGTTGACCAATTACCCGCTTTCGGAGAGAAATCAATAATCTCCGGCAAATTCGTCGGTACGACCCTGCGGTCTGTGTCGAGGTCTTGCGGCTGGCGACAGGAGAAGAGAAGGAGAGTCAGTGCCGCGCCCGTAGCGATAGTGCGAAAGATATGTGAACGCATAGCTGCTTGAGAAAAAAGTGATGAGATGATTTGCTTGATTAGATGTATGTAATGCTGATGCGCTGCGGTGCAAGCAGCGAAGCGTCTTCGCGTACAAGATAGATTTGGCAGTTTGCGTATGTTCTGCCGGAAACAGTTTTTGTGCGGTCAAGTCGGGGAAGTGTGACTGTTATTTGATTGTCGCTGTTAATTGTCACAGCCGTTGCTTCGGTATAGCCTACACTAATTGCCGAGCTGCCTGGGCTTGCAGGGTACGGAATTCCTATCATTACTTTCCGAACTCCTGTAAAGCCTTTGCCGCCGAGGACGATAGTTGTACCTGTTTCCGTGCCGCCGCTAAAGGAGGAAGCCATATTCGGGCTAATGGACGTAACTGTCGGCATTGTTTCGGTTGGCGCTTTTGAGGCTTTGAATTCTGTTTCTCCCACAGTACGTCCATTCTGAATGATAACGGTCTGCTCGGCGGGAGAAAAAGCATAACCATGTAAGAAAGGGCGAATGCTAAAGTCTGCACCATCAGTAATTGCAATGTTAGAAGTACCGATATTGAGGCTTGTCAGCGCGATTATATAGAAGCCAGAAAAACTCATGTTTGCTGTGTATCCTGTGAGGGTTTGCCCTAACCAGTTTTTGGGTGCGTGTGTTACCATAACAACAACACTATCAAATGGTTTTTTATCAATGCTAATGAAGCCAGTAATGCTACCGTTTGTCAATGCAATTTGATAATTTGACGTTGCTATGCCCACACGGGTTGTGACCGACATATTGAAAGCACGGTTTATGCTTCGAGTCCAAAGAAATTGTGTGAGACCATCGGAGGACACTCTATCGGGAATACGAGCGCTGATGCGGTTTGGACTTATGACGACAACCGAATCTAGTGTGAGTGTATCTAGCATCACTTTTTGCACATTGACAAAATTTTTACCGGTGATGATGATTCTATCGCCTAGCCAGCCCGCTTTGGGCGAAAAATCCGTAATCTCCGGCAAATTCGTCGGCACAACGGTGCGGTCGGTGTCAATATCAATTGGCTGGCGGCAGGAGAAAACGAGCAGTGTCAATGCTGCACATATACTGCTCTTGTGAAGAAGATTCTTGAGCATAGTGTTGAAAGGAGAACGTGAACAAGATTTAGAATTTAATGGAAACGCCATAGCTCACGCCAAGTTTCGGACTCATAAACCACACACCGTCGCTTTGGTAGAAAAGGCTGGCAGCTTCTGCGCCGAGATGGAACTGTGTCCGTGCGTCGGGTGAATAACTTACGCCCACCATGCCGCGCCCCAACCCGCCTATCTGCGTCGCGCCTGCCACCACGTGTGCAAAGGGCGAAAACGTACTTTCGGGCAACATCGTGTAGCGGTATGCCAAGCCGCCCCAAACAAAGGTTGGGTGCTGCTCTACGCGAAACTCAACGCCTTGTGGATTTGTGAAATAATACCGTTGGAAAAATGATTCTTGTCCAAACTCAACGCCGATGCTGTGGTGCGTCGAAAGGCTGTAGAGTGCATACAACGCCGCATTGCTGGGGAAGGTTTCTTTTGCCGGAACGCTTGCCCAAATAATGGAGCGCGAAACCATACCGCGAGCGCCAATCGTGATGCCTGTCAGCGGCGAAGGTGCTTGCTGTACGGCGGGTGTTTGTGCTGGAGTGGGCGTATGCGTGGAATCTTGTGTCCACGGTACCTTTGGTAATGCAGCACTCAGACTTGTCTGCGGATTGGTGGAAAGCGCTTGTTCCGCTTGTGGGGCTTCGGGCAATGATGTAAGTGTTTGGTACGCTGTTGCCATTGTTGCGTTAGATGGTGCTTGTTCTTGCCGAATAATCACGCTCTTTATCACTGTTTGGAAGACCGTATCGGCAATGACGAATGGCTGTGGTGACGTTCCTGCACCTGATTCAGCGAATGAGCCGTGAAATGGTGGTGCGCCTGAGCTACCACCATTGCCGCTATAACCGTTGCCACTGCTATTGCCAAATCTGCTCAAGAAATCGCCATTGTTTATATCGCCGCCGTAGCCGTTGCCCGACGAGCGCAGAAGCCATGCCGTCAGAAGAGACGACAAGAGCGCAACCAGCACAAGCGAACTACCCCGCCGAAAGGCAATTCCGGCACGAGCCGCCAGCGATACGCCAGTCAGCGCAGGAGACGTAAGCGCGGCTGTACTTGCGGGAGAAGCAAGAATCGGTGCGGCAATGGTATCGCCTGCTTCGGCAGCAAAGCCGAGACGCGCAAAGATTGCTTCCCCGGAGGCTGCGGGCGGCGTGAAAGCGTATTCGTCTGTCTGAATGGTGGCGTTGATATGAAGTTGCTCTTTGAGTTCAGCGCGAAGGTCAGCATCCTGCGTCAGTGCTGCAAAAAGGCGCGTCTCGTTCTCCGGTGCAAGCGCTCCGTCGAGAAAATCGTAGAGCAGTTCGGTGAAATTATCAGATGATTGTTCGTAGTTCATGGTCGTAGAATGATGAAGTGTGGTCTTTACAGGTGTTGGTCAATATCCGCAAGGTATGGTGCGAGTATGGAGCGGATTTTTGCCTGAGCGCGGTGAACGCGGCTGCGGGCATTGTTTTCAGTCGTATTTGTAATCTCGGCAATTTCTTGGAACGAGCAACCATCGTATTTGCGCAGCACAAATGCTTCGCGTTGGTCGTCTTCGAGCAGTTCCAGTGCGGTGGTGATGAGGTGCAAAAGTTCTGTCGTGCCGTATTCCTGCGCTTTGTGGTGCAGGTCGTCGTCGTTCAGAACATAAGTAGGGCGACTGTCGCGCTTGTGGTTCAGGCAGAGATTACGCGCTATGCGGAGCAAAAACGCTGGAACGTTCGTCATGGTGCGTTCAGTCTGCGCGGCATTAAAAAAGCGGACAAATGTTTCTTGAAAAATATCTTCCGCTTCTTGTGCTGAAGAGCTCACGGCGCGGACGCAGTACGCATGGACACGTTTGCCGTGGCGGGCGTAGAGTTCGCGAAAGGCGGCTTCGCGCTCGGCGCTGCTGCTTGCTTGTGAGCCGAGGGCAGTGCTACTGCGCAAAAGCAGGAACAGTTCTTCGTCGGAGCGGTTAGAATAATTAAACATGGTATTTCTCGGCGTTAGGAGTTAACAGTATTTTCAGGGTACGTGTTCTCAAAAATCATTTTTTCCGAATCTATAAGGCAATAACACAGGAGCGGAAATTTTGTTGCATCGCTTGGGGAAGAAAATGGATAAAGCCGCTTTGCGACAGTAGGCAAGGCGGCTTTGTGTGTTGTTCTGATTGGTATGAGCACCAGACGATTAGAGGAATGTCGTTCAATCCACGCACCCATTCACGGGCACAAGTATTTTTTCAACGCAGCTATTTGTGATGCGCGAAAATCCTGAACAATCGGCGTTTGGAAAGCAAGGGCATCAAAACCATGAAATGCGCCCGGGACAATCATCACTTCGCATTCAACACCACTTTCTGTCAGCCTTTGCCCATAGACGACATCTTCATCGTAAAACATATCCAATATTCCTACGCCAATCCACGCCGGAGGTAAACCTGAAAGGTCTTGTCGGCGTGTCGGTACGGAATAAGCAGTTACAGTGTCCGAGCCACATTTCTGTCCCAAATACGACTGCCAGCCAAAGCGATTGCTCTTGTGATTCCATGCCACATTGTTGCTGTCGTCAATATCCGCGCGGAGAACGGTTCTATCGTCCAGCATTGGGTAGATGAGTAATTGAAAAACAGGTATAATTTCCTGCCTGTCTAATGCACATTGGGCAAGGGCAGCAGCCAGCCCGCCGCCTGCACTTGCGCCCCCGACAGCAATACGCTTTGCATCCGCGCCAAGTTGTTCAGAATGAGATGCCACCCACTTCAGCGCCGCATAACTATCTTCCAGCCCTGCCGGAAATGGGTGCTGAGGAGCGCGACGATAATCCACCGAAACAACCATTATTCCTGCCTCGCGTACATATTCAGTGCAGAGGCGGTCGTCCATTTCGGGTTTGCCAATGACATATCCGCCACCATGCAACCAGACCAAGACAGGCATTGGTGTAGCCGGAGGAGATATGGGCTTGTAAACGCGCAAGCGGATTGTTTGAGCGTCTTGCCCCTTGATAACAACATTTTCAATCGTGATGTCTTTGGGAGTTTTGGGAGCGGGTAGCCACGATATTAGCGTATTCATAACCCAAGCAGTTTTGCTGTTGAGTGTAAATCGTGGGGTTCTTCGGGCAATTTTTTGGAGTTCTGGATGTATGGGTGAAGTCGCTACTGTTCGCATTTCTTTGGGTGATATGGATGTGTCAATGCTAAAAATGTTCGACTTCAGTCGGTAAGGCTAACTGTACGTTGAGGAATACGGTTGTGTGGGCGGTCAATTCGCAAACTGCGCCTTGAGCGTACTCCACGTCGGCAGAGCAGATTGTCCACTTGTCTGGTCGCTCCAACGGCTAATTGCCCAAAAGCCATTCGGAAAAGAAGCAATCGTGAACCGGAGTGTTCCCGAAAAGGCTTCCGGAGCGCCCGAAAGCTGGTAGTTCGGCTGAAGGCGATAATCGCTCACATACACGGCAGAATCGGGCGAAAGAAGTTCAAAGCGGTCATTCGTGAGAACAAGTGTGGGTGCGGACTGTGCAGAAATCTTTGCCGTCAGAGCGATAAACGCTTGGCGTTCGCGCGTCACATTCCAGCCAGCGAACACGCCCCCGAACCGCGCGGATGCTTCCGCCGACGGCTCGAAAGTGTAGCGTCGTGTGCCTGTGGCAGAAGTAGCACCGGTATCGCTTGAGACGAGGCATTGAATGTAGTTTTCCACGTTTTTTTCGCGGAGCGAGGCTTGGAAATTGGTAACGACGAGCTGTGCTGATGTGGGCGGTTGGAAGGAGGAACGTCGCGTGTCGGGCGGTTCGGGGTCGCGTGTAACGAAGATGCAGCTTTGGAAAAATGGGGCAAGAGTAATCAGGATAGCTGCACAGACAAGAATGTCTGTGCTACGGGATGTTTTTATCTGTAGAATACGAGTTTTCATCGGCGCACAAAAATATCATACGCGGAAAGGAGAATTTCGACGGCAATCAGCACCACGACATACCATTCCATGCGGAGTGTGCGCTGGTTCTGGATGATGTCGAGTTCGGTTTCGACTGTGCGGGCTATGAGCAGCAGTTTCCGTTCGATGCCGTTGTGCCGCTCCACCAGTTCAAATTCATCTTCCAAGCGAGCGTAGAGGCGCGACAAATCGGGCATTTCCCAGAGCAGTTCGGGCTTTTCGCTAATTTCCACGCGCCCCACCATTTCGTGCTGAATGAGCAGCATATCGCCCACAAACTGCATGAGCGTTGCGTCGCTGTTAGCGCGAAGATGCTTCCGCTTTTTCATGCTATGCGCCATCGGTTCAATCGCATCGAAAGCAGAGGCAATCGTTTTTTCGTAATGCGCCAGCACAACGCTTTTTGCCAAAATATCGGCGACGATTTGCAAGCGCTCAACCGAAAATTCGAGGAGCGTTGCAATGCCATTTTCGAGCAATTCGCGTTCGCCAAGGCGAAGTTCCAAGGATTCGGTTTCGTTTTTTGCAAATGCCTCATGCACAAACGGCGCAAGATATTTCAGCAAGGTGGCTTCTTGTAGGGGCAGCACGTTAAACATCACGACCACTCCATACCGAAAGAGCGCCATATAGCCGTTTTCGCCCGCCGGAATAACGAGAGGCGAGAGGGCAAGGCGGTTAGTCTGCTCCAGAGAACGTGCGTCTATGCGCTCTCCGAGATAGATTGCTCGCGCTTGAATGGCGCTTGTTGTGCCGAAAAGAGGGGAATCTGCTTGCATAGTGGCAAAATGAAAAAAGCAACAATATCGTGGAAAGTGCTATCAATGAAAGAATGTTGGGCAAAAATTTTATACACCCAACGCCAGCAGCTCCTCGCGTTCTGCCGAAAGAGCGCTCCATTCCTCAACTTTTGCGTCAAGTTCTTTGCGCTTCGCGTCGTGAGCTGTCAAAACACTTTGCACATTCGGTGCGGCGTAGAAATCTTGAGACTGCATTGCGGTTTCAGTCTCTTCAATTTCTTTTTCCAATTTGCTAATCTGCGCTTCGCAATCTTCAATTTGCTTTGCCAACTTGCGCTCCTCCCGCTGAAGTCGCTTGCGCTCCTCGCGGTCAAGTGTGGGTGCTGGTGTGCCGTTACTTGTCGGTGCGGTTGTTGTTGTCGTCGCCTTGACTATGGGTGCTGCTCTTGGAGTTTCTGCAACTGGCGCTGCTTGGCTTGTCGGCTTTGCGACTTGGCTCTCTTCTGTGTTTGCTGCAGTACGTTTTTCATCGGAGGATGTTTTTTTCGTGGCTTCCAGTTCGCGGAGCGTGTCCATGTTTTTCAGGCGCAAAAATTCGTAGATGTCTCCGGCAAATTCTTTGATGTTGCCGCCGCGAAACTCCACCACTTTGCCCGTCAGTCCTTGTAAAAAATCACGATCGTGCGAAACCACGATGAGAGCGCCGTCATAATCCATGAGCGCTTGCTTCAGTACATCTTTGGAGCGCATATCAAGGTGGTTCGTCGGCTCGTCCAGCACGAGAGCGTTTACGGGTTCGAGCAGGAGTTTTGCCATCGCAAGGCGTGATTTTTCGCCACCGGAAAGCACACGCACTTTTTTATAGACCGAATCGCCGCTAAAAAGAAACGCACCCAGCAAATCGCGTATTTTCGTTCGCATTTCGCCTGTGGCGGCGCGGTCAATGATGTCCAGCACGGTGGCATTGGGGTCGAGCATTTCTGCTTGATGCTGCGCATAGTAGCCGATGCTGACGTTGTGTCCGAGCGTAATTGTGCCGGATGTAGCCAAATCCTGCCCCACGAGCATTTTAGAAAAGGTCGTTTTACCCTCGCCGTTTTTGCCTACGAAAGCAATTTTTTCGCCGCGTTCGACCGCAAAGTCAATGCCACGCAGCACGGTCTTTTCGCCAAAATTCTTCACTACGCCTTCTGCCTCGAAGACCATACGCCCGGAGCGCGGCGCGTCGGGAAAGCGGAAATGCACCGAAGCCGTATCTTCTTCTTCAATTTCGATGCGTTCTACTTTGTCCAATTGCTTGATGCGGGACTGCACCTGTACGGATTTGGTGGCTTTGTAGCGGAAGCGCTCAATGAATTTTTCCGTATCGGCGATTTGTTTTTGCTGGTTTTTGTAGGCAGACATTTGCTGTTCGCGCCTCTCCGCTCGCATTTGCACGTAGCGCGAGTAGGCGGCAGGGTAATCATGCACTTTGCCGAGCGTAATTTCAAGGGTTCTGTTCGTGATAGCATCCAAAAACGAACGGTCGTGAGAAATCATCACCACAGCACCGTCGTAGTTTTTCAAAAAGTCTTCCAGCCACGTGAGCGATTCAATGTCAAGGTGGTTCGTCGGCTCATCCAGCAAGATATAATCGGGCTTGCGAAGGAGAATCTTTGCCAGTTCAATACGCATTTGCCAGCCGCCCGACAGTTCTTCGGTCATTTTCGTGAGAGCGCTTTGCTCAAAGCCAAGCCCCGTCAGGATGCGCTCTACTTGTCCACGAATGTTCCAACCGTCCGAAAGCGCAAAGCGGTCGTTTGCGTCGGAAAGTTCGTGCAGCAGTTTTTCGTATTCTTCGCTTTCGTGGTCGGTGCGGCGTTCCAGTTCGTCGGAAATTTCGTGTATGCGGTCTTCCAGACCAAGAATGTCCGCAAAAGCAGAGGCGGTTTCGTCATAGACGGTGCGCCCTGCTTGCGTGATGCCGTCCTGCGGCAAATAGCCGACGGTCAAGCCTGAGGATTTATGCAGTGCCCCGCCTTCGGCTTCCTGCAAGCCAGCGAGAATTTTGAGCAGGGTGGACTTGCCCGCGCCGTTTTTACCGACCAGACCAACGCGGTCTTTGGGGGCAATCATAAAAGAAACATCGTCGAAAAGGTACGTTCCGCCGAAGTGAATGGAAAGGGAAGAGACTGTGAGCATGATGGTATCAAGGTTTGAGGATAGTGATATCCTGCAAATCTACGAATTTATTTTGTCACATTTTCACTTTATCACATTCACGACCCTTTGTTGTACGGTCGTTTCGCCTGACAAGCGTAGAAAATATGTGCCTGTTGCTAAAAAGCCGGTTTCCAGTCGTTCGGAGTATTCGCCCGCTTCGTGCAGGGCGCTTTTGATGGTGCGAACAAGATTTCCCTGTGCGTTGTAGAGCGAAAGGGAAAGATTTTGCTTTTCGCTCACAGAGTACGCCACCTCGAAATGTGTGTCGGGAGGATTGGGGAAAGTGCTTTGGAGGGCGAAGGTTGACCCTTTCGGTGTTGCTGTGAAAAGGCGCTTACCGCCAGCAGTGCAGGTTTTTATTCTGAGCAAACCGCTAAGGGGCGGCAGAACTAAGACTTGCTTTTCCCCTGGTAGTGGGGGAATTCCCCATTGAAATTGTGATAATTGGATTTCGGTGAGGTCTGTATCGCCTGCCATTGCTTGCATAGGAAATCTATAAAGAATACTGCTTCTGCCATCCCAGCGCTGGAGTGGCATTTGAAAATATCTTCTCCCACTTTGATACTGTCCGCTTTGCCCGATAGGACGTATGCCGCTTGATGAGAGTAATTGCGCCAAATTGCCATTCAACGAAAATATTGCTGAAAAGTTCGGTAGGCTTGTTCTAAATATGTCATCCCTCGAACTGCTTTCTGGGGAAAGATAGATTTCAAGCCGTATGGTGTCACCCGGAGCAGCGGAATCGGGAACAGCGCGTATGCCGGGGCGAATCACAATATCATCCACCCTTCTTGACCTAGCATACACTTGAATTTTTGCCGAAAGGGTATCTTGCAGTTCCGAATACACAAGTAATGTTCCGTCAATACTTCCCGTTTGCTGAGGGTTGATAACGATTGATATAGGCACTGTATCTCCGCGAGCAAGTATCTTTGAGTCGAGGTCTGAGATTGCCATTTCACCGCGAGGCGATATAAGTTGCAACCTGCGAACCGTGACAGGATTTATCCAGCGATTGATAAGAAGTGCCGTTTTTACCGTGCTATAGCCCACAAGAACCGTATCAACTTTGGGTGGAGCGAGTTTTAATGGGCTACCCCTTCCAACAAGAGCATTTTGCACAACTTGTGATTGTTGTGCAGAGCCGCGTGTGAAGGAAATGGTAAGGGGTGCTTGCAATACACCGATGTCTCTTGGGAAGAATCGGCAAGGGACTTGAATAGACTGATTCGGACTTAGAAGGAACATAGTTACATCATCAATAATCTCAAAATTCTGTCGTGTATCCGCAAGTGTCAATCTGCGAAGGGTAACGCTATCCGCGCTTGTATTGCGAATAACGAGAAATTTTGTATCGCTTGTTTCTGCAATAGAAACCGTCCCGAAATTGACCGCCGTTACTTCCAGCGTTTGTGCAATGCTTCGATGCTGCACAAGCCCTGAGCAAATGACCACGAGTATTGCGAAAAGAATGTTTTGACGTATTTGCATGACAATTCTCCTTAATTTTTCGGTGTGATAAAACGGTAACGCAGCGCTACGCCGCCTTGTAGGGCATTGCCCCACGAGAGTTCATTTTGTGCGGTAATAGCGGTCAGTGGAACATAATACCGCGCAAAGGGCGCAAGAATCCAGTGTGCAGGGTATTCGCGCTCCAAATAAATTTCGGAATCCAAGCCGGCAAAGAGGGCAAATTGAAGTAGATTTATGTCGGGAATCGGTCCGCTTTGTTGATTGCGTGTAGTGGCTGATTGTCCGTTAGAACCCAGAAACCGCACTGGAGAGTCTTGAGCAATACTTTCTGCGTACTGATAACTACTCGCCACCGAATACGAAGACTGTACGCCGAGCTGCACGTAGAGCGATGGCGCGTAGGTCGTCGTGATAGGTATGGGTAACAAGCGCACTTTCAGCGACGGCTCTATGCCAATGCTCCGAAAGCTCATGCTCAGGGTGTGGCGAAAAGATGTTTCCACGCCAGCACCATTCACACCCACAAGAATTTTTTCCTGTTGGCTAAAATCTGCTTTGGCAGAAAATAGATGCGCTCTTACGTCCAGCAACAGCCAGCTGGTGAGCGTGTAGTCGAAGGAGATTCCGGCAAGCCAGTTCAGCGTTGTTTGTGTGCCATATTTTTGTGGACAGCACGTGGGAAAAGCGCTTAAGCTCCGAAAATTCGGTGCATCCATTGTGATGGGGCGGTAATCCACGCCGCCATACACGCCCACGCCAAGCAAGGAAAATTCTTGCATTCGCGGGTCGTTGGGTAATGTGGTTGTTTGAGCATATCCGGCGGAAGCACTCAGCAATCCCAGCAGACACCATAGTAAGAGCATTGACGTGCTCACAAATTTTTTCATAGAAAAACTCCGATAAAAAGGAAACAACAGATTGACAACGCCTGAAAATACGTTTGTGTGGGGGAGACGACAAGAATTTTGGGGCGAAACGGCAGAATTTTGGGGTGAATGGTAACGGTTGCTGTCCTAATCGGGAGCAATCAATCACCCTTAAGAGCGGACAACTCCTGTGGCAATTCCACAATAAACGTTGCGCACGTACCATGCACGGCGAGTTACGCAGGAATGTTGCGCAGGAATGCTGCGAGCTGTTGCTTTTTGTTTCTCAGAATCAAGCGTTTTGATAGATTGCCGTCAATTCAAGCCTCACCGATATATGATTGGACGCATACAACAACGCTCCAAAGGACTCATCGTCGGCTCAAACACCACGTCAAAACCAAAAGCAAGGCAGCCTGCACCGATGCAACGACCGTCAACAAAATCCCCACAAAAGTAAGAATACTGTTCAAAAAAAACAGAACCATACTCAGCTTGTCAAACACTTTATCTTCTCCACCCATGCAAACGACAAAAGAAAAAATAGTAGCCGCGTATGAAAAGCTTGCCGAACGATATAATGCACTCATAGACCATAAGCCCCACAATGCGTATTACGACCGACCCAATACGCTCGGCTTACTTCCTGATGTGAAGGGTAAAAACATTCTTGATGCCGCCTGCGGACCCGGCAAATATGCCGAAATACTGCTGTCTAAGGGCGCTGCCGTGACAGGCTTTGATATTAGCCCTAAAATGATAGCATTAGCCAAAACGAGAAATAACGGGAGGGGCAACTTTTTTGTCCATGATATGTCCGAACCCTTCGAGATGTTTGCTGACGAACAATTTGACATCATTGTTTGTGCGCTCGCACTGGCGTATATTCAGGATTGGACTCTGACCATTCAAGAGTTTTGCCGCGTGCTGAAGCCCAAAGGAATACTTGTCATTTCAACCGATCATCCATTTTTTGACTATACGTTTTTCAATTCAACCCAATATTTTGCCGTAGAAAATGTGCGCTGCGTGTGGAAAGGATTTGGCATACCGGTTGAAATCAATACGTACAGAAGACCTTTGAGCGAGTATTTACTGCCCCTGACGGACAACGGCTTTTACATTGACAAGCTGATAGAACCAAAGCCGACAAAAGAATTTGAGAAGCTCGACCCACGACATTTTAAGGAACTCAACGAGTTTCCCTCGTTTATGTGCATACGAGCAGTGAAAAGGGAGACGAACTAAACGAGCCTCAGCTGCGCTCAACATTCGCACTTCCGAATAATAAATGTCCACGCTATTGATAGATAATGTGATAGACAATGATTACTTTGCAGAAATACAATCAACGTGCCTTTCATTCCGAACATGACGGAAGCCAAGATTACGCTGCTTGAACCACTACTGTTCGGAGCGACTATCGGCTTCGTGCAACGACGTTCGACCACAAAGAAAACTCAAAAAGGTTTGCTATGACTTTCTCGAACATTTCTATATCCCAAAAACTGCTGGGATTGTTTCTGGTAATTGCGGGATTGTATGTTGCACAAAGTTTTCTGATGCCTCTTTTTATTGGAGGCATTTTAGCTGCACTTTTTTTGCCGTTTTGCAATTGGATGGAACGAAAAAAAATTCCGAAAGTGCTGGCAGTTTTTATCTGCCTTTTTGTATTATTACTGTGTATCATCACTATTGCCGCGCTCTTGGGGTGGAAAATTGTCGAACTCATCAATGATATTTCTCTCATACGAAAAGTAGCGACCGATGCGCTGAACCAAACGCAGGATTACATTTTCCGATATTCCGGTATTTCAGCAGCACGGCAATCTCAACTTCTCCAAGGTGAGCAGCTTTCTCTCAGCGGTATTGTGCAGACGGTTGCTGGTTCATTTTCATCCTTGCTCACCAATCTCGTTCTCATCTTGGTGTATGTTTTTTTTCTTTTGTACTACCGCGCTCACATCAAGAGTTTTTGCCTCAAACTATCCGCTCCCTCCAAACGCGACGATGTGGAGCATCTTCTCTCCAGAGCCACATCGGTTTCTCAGCAGTATTTGGTGGGGCTTTCAAAAATGATTGTGTGCTTGTGGATTATGTATGGCATCGGCTTTAGCGTCATCGGGGTCGAGAACGCGCTCTATTTTGCCATTCTCTGCGGGCTGTTGGAAATCATTCCCTTCGTTGGCAATATTGTCGGCACGATGCTGACGGTACTCGTAACGGCATTGCACGGAGCAAGTCTTCCATTGTTGGCAGGAATTGTCGCTGTCTATGGCATCGTGCAGTTTATTCAAGGCTGGGTCTTGGAGCCACTTATCGTGGGAGCGCACGTAAAAATCAACCCGCTCTTTACCATCATCGCCCTGCTTCTGGGCGAACTAATCTGGGGCATACCGGGCGTTATTCTTGCTATTCCTTTGACGGCAATGATTAAAATTGTGTGCGACCATATTGAGCCGCTCCAGCCGTATGGTTTTTTAATCGGTGAAATTGAAACGCCAAAATCGCAGGAAGGCGTGATGGCAACCATGAAACAGGGATTAGAAAATCTCCAAACGCGCCGCAAAGGATGGCGGAAAGACAAGGAGTAGGGGGCGTTGTCTTCTTTGGAAGGAAGTTTCACTAATGAGTAGTGAGGATGTATGCGGGTGTGGAGTGATTTATGTTTTGGAAGTAGGAAGGATGTTGTAGATTGCAGAAGGCTTCGCAATACACAACATCAATCCCAATATTTTATTCCTCATCAAATTATTCTACTGAACCATGAAAAAAATCTTTCTCCCCTTCTTGGCAATACTCTTTTTGACCTCTTGCCACAATGCCGAAATAGACACATTAAAAAAAGAAAATGCTGTGCTTTCTCAGCAAATAGCCGATTTGCAGCAAGGCAAAACGCCCACCAAAACCAAATACATACTCAAACTCCATCTGAAGCAAAGCCACTTTTCCTTGAGTATTAAAAAACACCTCAAAGATTACGCAAACTCTATTGATTTTGAAATTCCTGTTGATAAAGAATACTTTGATTCGGTCAAAGAAGGCGAAAAACTTGTTGATAAATTCCGATTTGGTTCCTTTGTGTTATATGGCTCTTTTGGTGATTGGGAAATGAAAGTAAAGGAAAAAATAATCAGGTAAAAAGATGACACCATCATGGACGCGCCCTCTTTCATCAACGCAGAAACACTATGGAATTGCAACACCCGCTCATTGCGAATATCAAATCTATCATCAGCGAAGCCCGCGCACAGGTGTACCGCCAGACCAACACTGTTCTTTTGCAGATGTATTGGGACATCGGTCGTTTGATTGTCGAAGATGAACAACACGGAGAAAAACGGGCAGAATACGGAAAAGCTGTTCTCAAAAATCTGGCGGAACAGCTGACGCTTGAGTTTGGGAAAGGCTTTGAGGAGCGCAACTTGAATAATATGCGAGCCTTTTACCGAGCCTTCCCGATTTGGAACGCAGTGCGTACCGAATTGAGTTGGACGCATTACCGCATTCTTGCACGGATTGAGGACGAAGCGTTGCGACAAACATATATGCGGGAATGCGCCCAAAACGGCTGGAACACGCGAACTCTCCAACGCAATATAGACAGCAACTATCTGGGGCGTTTGCTCAAAGTTCCGGAAAGCACACCCGACGCACCCCAAGCAAAAGAATTTATCAAAGATCCGTATATTTTTGAATTTCTGGGCATACCGCACCAAGGCTTCACCGAAAACGACTTGGAATCGGCACTGATACAGCATTTGCAGCAATTCTTGATGGAGCTTGGCAAAGGCTATGCGTTTGTCGCTCGGCAGCAACACATCTGCACAGAAACAGCCGACTTTTTCATTGACCTTGTGTTTTACAATTACATCCTGAAGTGTTTTGTCCTCATTGACCTGAAAACGACCAAACTCAGTCATCAAGACATCGGGCAGATGGATATGTACGTGCGTTTGTATAACGACCTGAAAAAAGCAGACGACGACAATCCGACTATCGGCATCATTCTTTGCACCGACAACGACGAGACCATTGTCAAATATTCGGTGCTGGCGGAAAACGAGCGTCTTTTTGCCGGAAAATACCGCCTCTATCTGCCTTCGGAAGGGGAATTGCAAAACCTGATTAACGACAATCGTGTCCGGTTTGAATTAGATGCCAAGAGAGTCTAAGTAGCACGAAATATCACACCCGATGAACAGTTTATGCTTTTGGGAATGGGAGTGGTTATGTAGATTGGGGGAAATTTAATTGTTAATGCCAATTAAAAGTTAAAAATCAGAGCAATCAAAGCGGCAGCCAGTCTGCC
>JACVZY010000078.1 GCA_014654705.1 Ignavibacteria bacterium | reverse complement strand
CGTCGCGACGCAGCAAAGCTGCGCACTTGACTACCCAGAGGTCGCATAAACAATTGAATAAGCGGTTTGGTGGACCAAAGGGATCACCAAAACGCTTCCAGACAAGAAACCATCCAAAACGATGTCATCCCCGCCGGAGCGTCAGCGGAGAGCGGGGACCCCATAGGACTTTGCGGGCAGAGGTCCCGGCTCGGCTGCGCCGTCCGGGATGACATGGTTGTGGATAGGCTTCGATCTGGACCTATTTTGGTGCAACCTATGTTCCACCAAAATAGATCATCGAGCATGAGCGCGACATCTGGGTCGTCAAGTGTCCGTTTTCTGCGAAAACGGATCGCGTCGCGACGCAGCAAAGCTGCGCACTTGACTACCCAGAGGTCGCAGAAACAACTTCGTTTGCGGTTTGGTGAGACAGAAGGATCACCAAAGCGCTTCCCGATAGAAAGCCCACCAAAAGGACCGCGCAACAAAAGTTGCGCTTGTCAGCGCTTGTAGATGCGCAACACGTGTTGCGCGCTCCGTTCCCCCACACGATGTCATCCCCGCCGAAGCAAAAGCGTAGAGCGGAGGCCCCCAAGGACTTTGCGTTTGGAGGTCCCCGAGAGGCTGACGCCTTCGGGGATGACAGCGCAATAATGATGGATTTGCTTTGGAACGCCTCTCAGCCTTGCCCCCATCAGAGCCGCCCGACAAGGCTTCTTATCTAGTCTATGGTTTAAAGAGGTGCGCTTCGTGCGTCGGCAATGCTAACTTTTGATTCCCATCCGTAGATAGATGTTGGGGAAGGGAGACGGCATAGGGGTTTGGTTGGTAGAAGACGAGTCAAAACAGAAAGTGAGCGATGTTTGATTTATTCATCTTTAAATTGTTTACATGTTGATATAAATTTTTGGTCGAGTTATTGTTAAGTCGTGGGAAGTTGCTAAGCCTTTAGCGCAGAATAGGTATGGGCTACTCGTTGCCTAGCAGTGGAGATTTAGTGGGGTTACTATAATGAGATTAGAAACATTTTATGCAGAGGTTGAGCAGTTTCTTGGGCATGATAAACAGAAAGTAATGGTTGTTTCCGGTGGTTGGGGAGTCGGAAAAACCCACGGTTGGAAAGTGTCATTGGAGCGCTTTACCCCGCAGCAGAACTATCCAATTAAGTATTATGCTTACATATCATTGTTCGGCCTTGAGAATGTAAGTGCGTTGAAGACGGCCGCGTGGATCAATAGGGTAGATTTTGCAAAACGTACCCACCCGGTAAGCTCGGAGACGGTAAGTCAAGCGTTAAATAGTTTGAAAGATGTGGGTCTAAAGACAATTGGCTCTCTAAACTTCAAGAATTCTGGCATTGGCGTGTCGCTGAATGGGTTAACTGAGGGACTTGCGGATGGTTTCGTAAGAGACACATTGGTGTGCTTTGATGATTTGGAGCGGGCAGGCGAGCGCCTAAGTATGTCGGAGATACTCGGATATGTTAGTTATCTGAAGGAGAGAAAAGAATGCAAAATTGTTATTTTATTGAACGAAAGTGAACTGAAGGGCCAAGAAGATAGGCAAGATCGATTCGGAACATACAGGGCTCATCTTGAAAAGGTTGCGGATGTATGCTTGCTATTTTCCCCCACCTCCCAAGATGCCACCGAAATCGGCATAAGTACAAGGCATGAACATTTCGAATTCGTTCGCAATTCATGTATCAGTCTCGATATCACCAATATCCGTACTATCAACCGGATAGACATGATCTGTGATCGCCTAGTCGTTGAACTTAGCAAATACGAAAAGCGCGTTATCGAGCATTCCATTCGTTTTGCGGTTTTATTTTTATACTGCAAATATCAGCCGAATGTTGCTCCAGATTTGGGTTTTATATTACAATACAACAAGTATACATACGAATTGAATTTAGGTAATGCTTTTGATAACAGCAGCATTATTGTCAGCGACAAGGATGCGAAAAACGAAGAGTTCCGGCTGACTCTGCAAAATTATGAATATGTCGGGATGACTAGCTTCGGAAAGGTGATTTTTGATTTTATAAATACTGGTCATTTAGACCAAGATTGGCTCTTTAGAGAAGCTGCGAACTTGGAAGCGGAACTAAAGAAAGGGGATAGGGCTACTGAATTTAGAGATGCGATGAAGTTGGTTACCTCGTCATTTGCACCGAACGATGATCAGGTTCTTAACGGGTTAGCTGGCGCAATTCGCGATAATCCAAGCTTGATTTCAACCGATATGTTGGCTGAAGCGGTAGCAATTATTCGCGCTATACAACCCAACTACGATATGGAAGGGCTCATCGCAGATTATGTTGATAGGAGTGATGCGGATCGCAACCATTGGGATATCTCTAGCGAATTCAATCGGGGCGCACTTTCGGATCCAGACATCATGGCTGCTTTCAATCGTAAGTTCGAATCGTTTCCAGATGATCGGAATTTAATGGATATCCTTGTAGCTTTGGGTAAGGGGAGCGGGTGGTCAGTTGAAGATATTCAGTACTTATCTAAGCGTAGTCCCGACGATTATTACCAGCTTTTCTCTTCGCTAGAAGGTAACGAGTTGAAACTCGCCGTCCGGGGTGCCTTTAAGTTTTCTGATACATATAGTAATTCCAATTTCGAGACAAAAGTTTGGCAAGATGCAACGGAGGCTTTTAGGCGTCTCGCAGAGCGGTCGCCACTGAATCAAATTAGAGCGAAGAAGCTCGGCGTTAAGCTCTACCCCCCCACTGCACCCCCACCTTGACCCAAACACCATCCGGATATAGGAACGCCGCCGAAGAAAGCCTCTGAGTCTTGGGGTGCCTTAAGGGCATGGCTTAGGTTTGTGGGGTCTTCCAGACACTGTGATCATCTCGCGCATGGCGCACCGGACCAAGGGGGACGGTG
>JACVZY010000077.1 GCA_014654705.1 Ignavibacteria bacterium | reverse complement strand
CAGACTGGCTGCCGCTTTGATTGCTCTGATTTTTAACTTTTAATTGGCATTAGTAGTGTAAGTTCCTTTTGAAAGTGAAAAAGCCCTGTATGCAAGGTTTTGTCTTGTGTATGGGGCTTTTGATTTTAACGGGCAAGGAAAATATTGTAGATTGTGGTGAATCAAGTATTGACCGTCATGCTACGGCAGATAACACAAAAAATTACTTTTTTCGACCTTCAAAAGAAACTCATAGAAACTGATGAAATCCTCTAAAGTTGTATATTGGTTTTTATTGTTTGCAATTTGCTCTCTTGCATATCAACAAGTGCAAGACAATATTCGACCAAGCTACACAGGCGGCAATCCTACAATCAAATATTTATTGGGTGTAGCTCCTAATTTCTTTCCGAGTATTGGGCTGCCCGCATTGTTTTTCTTTCTACTTCCTTTTATTGTAAATGATAATACAAGAAAAAGCAGATGGCTCAATGAGAAAAGGCATATCGCAGCAAATCTTATTTCCATAACAGGACTTGTATCGTGGGAATTTTTACAAACCTTGACTCCCAGAGGGCATTTTGATTGGCATGATGTCTTGTGGACTCTCATTGGTGCTACTGTGTTTCAACTAATATGGACTGTAACGCCAAAGAGTTACAAATAACGAAGGCGATGAACCTCGACCGATTTGAATTGGCGTAAATAGACTAACTTCACAGATATTTGAAGTAAGAAAGCCCTGTACGTTCGGTTAAATCTTGCGTATAGGGCTTTTTGATTCTGAAAGGATGGGCAGTACAAAAACTAAGGCAAGTGCTTGAGGTCAAAAATCAACACAAAAAGTACGATAAAACTTTCATATATTTACTGGGCTTGTGCTATACAAAACGACAGCATCAAAATAATTAAAACAATGAAAATATTATTTTTAGGCATATTGATAATGTCCTATACGACAGCTGTAGGACAGATTTCTCTTTCAACAAAGCAAAACCAGCTTCTGGATAGCATTGTAACACAAGATGTACCCCCAAATGCACCAGGAATTGCAACAGCCATAATTCAAGATGGAAAAGTGATTTATGAAAAGTACGCGGGCTACGCAAACTTGAAAGATAGCACGTTTATTAAAAGCTCCACTCGTTTCAACATAGCTTCAAACGGTAAACAATTTACGGCATTGGCTATTTTGTCACTTCTTGAAAAAAAGAAACTAAAACTTTCAGACGATATTAGAAACTGGTTTCCAAACCTTTATCCCTCAATAAAAGAAAAAATAACAGTTCAAAGTTTACTAAATCATACAAGCGGAATAAGAGACTGTTATGACTTATGGTCTTTACAAGGTTATACTTGGTGGAAAAAGTCATTTAATAATAACGATGTATTATCATTGATTGAAAAACAGTCTGATTTGAATTTTAAGCCAGATACTAAGTATTTATATAGCAATACAAACTATATTTTGTTGGCACTAATTGTAGAAAGAGTAACAAAAAAAACTTTTGTGGAATATACAAATGAGATGTTTCGACAACTGAAAATGCCAAATACTTCCTTTGAAAGTGACCACACCCAAATTCGCGGACAGATTGCAAAAGCCTATTTCAATTTTGGTACGTGGACAACTTATGATTGGATTTGGAACGTTTGCGGAGACGGTAATATTTTTTCAACATTAGAAGACCAAATTCAGTGGGAGAAATTAGTTCAGGGAAAAAGCAATTCAGTGTTTAAGGGTAAAACTATTACGCAAAGCCAGCAGGTCATTGAAGGGTCAAAATTTGGGAACTATGGTTTTGGACTTGAATTTGGGAAGTATAAAGACTTACCGTATCGTTTTCACGAAGGGGCAACAGGTGCTTGGAAAGCAACTCTAATTAGGTTTCCAACGAAAAACATTTCTTTTATTACTTTGACAAATACAGGAAAGTCCACTCCATACAATCAAACAAGGCAAATGGCAGATGTGGTTTTTAGTTTGAAATCAGAAGAAAGTTATATTGTAACAAAACCTACCAGCATCGGAAAGTTCCTTAGCGAAGACGATATTTTAGGAACATACTTAACAGAAAACGACTTTGCATTCACTTTTGAAAAAAAAGATAATAGAGTGTTTTTGAAAAGGGTAGGTAGAAATGATGTTGAATTGGAACGTGAAGCGGATAACATATTCCATCAAAAGTTTGATCCTGCATTTAAACAGGAATTTGTTACCAACGGAAAGGGCGAAATGCAAGTAACGGCGTATTATATAAACCATTCACCGTATTCACTTACAAAGGCAAGCGGTTTTGAAAAAGAGTTTGACTTCAAGAGTATTAATGGAAATTACTTTAACCCGGAAACCAGTGTCAATATTTCTTTGAAGCATCTTGACGGTGTGAATTACGAAGTAAAATTTAGGGATGACAAGGCAAGAAAGGGATTGTTAATCTCCAGTAAGAAAATGATTGTTGACTTTT
Organism: Ignavibacteria bacterium; assembly: GCA_014654705.1. Lineage (GTDB taxonomy): Bacteria > Bacteroidota > Ignavibacteria > Kapaibacteriales > UBA4661 > PH2015. The sequence continues at coordinate 28,874 of JACVZY010000077.1, read as the reverse complement.
ATAGCCTCGAATTTCGGGACGGTAGTTTATTTCTTAACGGAGAAAGAGCAAGACAAATAAAATTTGAACGAAGATGAGAGGTGCGGTACACAACAAGGTGTTGGCAAAAAGGCGCAGTCTGCTAAATTTAACTTTTGCACTTCTACCAGCATTTGTGGCTATTTTACTATGTGTGCTTCAAATATCACTGCTTCGGCTAATACCCAAAACGTTTGCTCTCACGCACCTTCCCAAAATAAAGCCTTACAGACTTTACTATTTGTCGCGTACAGGGCTTTTACATTTTAAGAACAATTTGCCGAAAAATGCCCTTGAAGTCAAGCACAGTGTTGGGGGTGGGCGGTTGAAGTGGTTAATGGTGAACGTACTATTTGAGAAAGCGAAGAACATGGTCAAAGGTGATGAATCTTGACCGTTTTGACCTATTAGCGTAAGTTTTTTTGAAAGTGAAAAAGCCCTGTATGCAAGATGATATCTTGTGTATGGGGCTTTTACTTTTTGCTGGTAGTGTGTAAAATTCACATACATTGACAATACAACAACTGCGACAAAAATGTGGAAACAATACCAGAATGACGGCAAAACTTTCGTATGTTTATGAGTTAGCGGTTATTTTAAAGGCAACCAATAAATTGATAAATTGAAGACAAAAATGAACAGAATTACAAACATAGTGACAATAATAATTCTTGGGACTTTTACTCAACTATTGACTTCTTGTGGTGACAATTCAAAAACAACAAATGACAAAACTAAGAAAGACATTATGGCAAAAAAAAAATCAAATCCAGTCGTTTATTTTGAAATTCCAGTTAATGACATTGACAGAGCAATAAAATTTTACAAGGCAGTTTTCAACTTTGACTTTGATAAAGAGTCCATTGACAACAATGAAATGGCGTTATTCCCATTTGCTGAAGAAAACTCAGGAATATCAGGAGCATTAGCAAAAGGAGAAATTTACAAACCAACAAAGGAGGGAGTAGTGATTTACTTCAAGACAGAAAATATTGATGAAACACTGAAATTGGCTACTTCAAACGGTGGACAAATTTTATACCCTAAGACCGACAATGGGATAGGACTTGTTGCAGAATTTCAAGACACCGAAGGAAACAGAATTGCATTATTCCAAACAAAACAATAACGAAAGAAAAACAACCGCTAAAAACAAACAAAAATGATAAACAATTTACCGACGTACATATCGCTAACCTTCGGACTGACAACAGTTGCGACGTTGCTATTTTTTATTTGGACAATGAGAAACTCAAACTCTGAACAAACAAGAAAAAATGCAAACCCAATTTTTATCGGTTTGACAATGTGGTTAATAATTCAGGCTGTATTGACTTTGCAAAACATTTACAACACCGACACGAATTCTTTTCCACCAAAAATTATGCTATGGGGCATTTTTCCGACAATTTTTACAATCATTTTATTATTCGTAACTTCAATAGGCAGAAACTTTATAGATAGTTTACCACTAAAAAACTTGGCATTTTTAAACATTGTGAGAATTCCAGTGGAGATAGTTTTATTTTGGCTTTTTCTCAACAAAGCAATTCCAGAGTTGATGACTTTTGAAGGACGAAATTTTGATATAATTGCAGGAATAACAGCACCAATTATTGCATATTTTGGATTCACAAAAACAAAGCTGAACCGACAAACCATTCTGATTTGGAATTTTATTTGTCTTGGACTGTTAATAAACATCATTGTGAACGCATTATTTGCAGCACCATCACCCATTCAAAAATTTGCTTTTGACCAACCGAATATTGCGATTTTGCATTTTCCATTTAGCTGGCTACCCACTTTTATAGTTCCTATTGTACTGTTCGGACACTTAACTTCAATTCGGCAATTATTAAAACATACAACGAACTGACAAACACACGAAGAACAAGCGAATGCCCAATATCGGGTTTTATACAAATTGGGCAGACGGACTAGCAATAAGCATTGATGTGGCTGTGTAAAATATTCTGCAATTAAAAAGCCTTGTATGCAAGATTAAGTCTTGTGTGCACGACTTTTTAGTTTTTGATAAATGAGGGAAAGTTTTTAGATTACGAACAGCGAGATACTACAATCTCGATGAGCCAGCCTGCTCACAATAGTTTACCTATTTATCAACACAACATATTGATTTATATGCCGATACTAGCCAATGTATTTCAACGATGGACATTGCCGCCTGAGAGAGACTTCGGTTGGAAAATGAAATCCTTAGAATCGGCGAAAACAAGTTTTACGGTAGAAAATAATGGGGTTTTCAATCTCACTATTGAACACGACCTCATTAGAGGTGTTACCCCTGAAATGCTTTATTGGTGGTTTTGCAATATTGGTGGTGAAATGACCTATCAAGGAAAAACGTTTTCAAGATACTTAGTATGGCATCCGAAAGACCATATACATTGGAGTCTTGCAAACAAAACCAAGCATGACACTGTTGGCGTGGGGTCTTCTTTCAGAATCGTGGAGGCATTTGACCGCAATATGGAGTATTTGGTTGATAGTACGGAGGTTGTCGCAAAACTGGATATCACCGGAATACGATTGGTGAGAAGAATCGGTACAACAGAGATATTCTCACTTCAGCATGATTTTATTCCGGCAGGCAACGACACTCAATACAAATCACAAATGATAGTTGGAGCTGGCAAGAAGCCATTCAACAAAATTTTCAACTCCTATCTGAGACCACTGTTTTTTACTTCAGCTATGGGCTATGCGTGGTTACAACATAATATTGAAGAAGTCGGAAACTTTGAATTCTTTTTACCAGAACTATTTGAAAGAGAAGCCAATAGGCATAAATAGCACCAAATTGCACATTTTCAGCATCATTGGTTTCTCATCGGTCAGACCAAGGTGCAAATTTGGAATAAGGCTACTAACTCTCACCAATCTGTTTACAAAAAAGCCCTGTATGCAAGATAGAATCTTGTGTACAGGGTGTTTTTTTTGACGGCGACTAAAGTCAAAGAGGAACTGTTCCCAAAAAATCTTCTCGCGTTATGCGCATGACCACGCAATCATCCTCATCAAACCGCCGCTTCTCCACAAACCGAAAGCCTAAACGCTCGTAAAATCGCTGTGCGCGGACGTTGCTTTCAAGCGGGTCAATGATAATCGCTGTAACGTTTGGGTTTGCAAAACATCGTTCCATTGCGAGGCGCATCATCACTGTTCCGTAGCCCTTGCCCAATGCGTCTCTTTCGCCAATCCAAATATCAATCGCTCGCAGATTCGGCTCACAATCGCCCCAATAGTGAGTGTCTTCCAAGAGCGGGTCAATAATTTGCACCATACCAATCGGTCTGCCGTGTGGTTTTCCGTCCACCTCAGCAATAAGCTGTTCTCGCCAAACGGGATTGCGTTGTAATTCCACGTCCCAATGCCAATCGTCCTCAATGCCGGATGCCATGACGTGTGGCTCTTTTTCCCATTTCTCTAGTATTGCCAAATCATCAATTGTTGCGGTGCGTAGAGTAATTGTTGCCATAGCAGATGTATAAAAATGTACGAAAATGTTTGAATTTCTCACAGTTGTCTCTTCTACGCACGACGACAAAAAGATGTTACATTTGGCTCAATAGACCACGCAAAAAAGCCTTGTATGGCAGATAATATCTTGTGTGTAGGGCTATGGCATTCTATAAGGTAATTTGCAAACTTCAAGCACCTTGAATTCAAGCACGCATTCTTTTCTGAGTTATCGTTTTTTCGTAAGTTGTGGGCGGTAAAAATATTTGATTCCGCTAAAAGAACATCCCTCTCACATGATGGACAATATCTACACTTCGCGTTTACCGAAGGCATTAGAAAAACTGCAACGCCCCTTCGGACTCGAACAAGGTTTGCGCTTTAAGGTCATTTCTGTTATTATCGCTGGACTCTTTATCGGGCTAATGCTGATTATCGGGAGACCATTCAACACCAACAACTTAGACACTCCCTTGCAATTCCTAATTTTAAGCGGCTATGGTTTGATTACCACACTTGTTTCGGCAGCATTATACATCATTATTCCCATTCTCCTTCCAAAGATATTCGACGAAGAGCGATGGACTCTTGGGAAACACATCGTTCATGTATGGTGTATTTGCGCCATGATTGCTGTTTGCAACTATCTCTATACGATTGCCTTTTATCCAAACGTGCTTCCAAGCCTCACACTTTTTTTGTTTTTTCTGGGAGTTACGGCGCTCTCGGGCTTGCCGATAATGGTTACGGTCACAATATTCGTGGATAGGGCAATGCTCAAACGGCGTATAGCCGAAGCTGAAGCAGCAACAACGCACTTGCAGGAAATCCATGCAGCGACGGAGGCAAAGCACAATAATTACACCGCACTGGCTCCATTCAACACCATAAAAGTTCATACTGTCTCATTGCAAGGCATCGGAAAAAATGAGTATTTAGAAATTCCGATGTCGCAATTACTTATCATTGAAGCAAGCGGCAATTATGGAATTGTCTATCACATTGAAGAGGGAATGCTCAAAAAAACATTACTTCGCTGTACGCTCAAACAAATAGAACAACAGCTCGTAGCATTTCCGCACATCGTTCGCTGCCATAAGTCCTATATCGCTAATGTTTATTGTGTCAAGCAAGTATCAGGCTCGACACAGGGCTATCAACTCCAAATCCCTCCTCTTGATTTTTTGATTCCGGTTTCGCGCTCGTTCTACCGCAGAGTACTCGACATCGCCCCTGAGACAATTTCTTCGTAACATTTCTTTCCGTGCAACAAGAAGGAAAATATATTTCCCCGCACTTGCCGAATACTTTCTTTCCCCATTTATCCCAAGTTCGCCCTCTAAGCCCCATCCCTGCCAATTTTCGTGCAAAAATTCGCTGCAAAGAGGTAAGTGCTATTCCTTCAGGTATTTACTCTCTCCTGTGCTATTGATTCTTTTCACGGGATAAATGCCACTTATCCCAAAAGTGTCCTCGTTTCATCCCAAAGTGCCATTTTGAGCGACTTTTCGCTATAATTTCGCCCTTGTACATCATCAGTACATCAACAATTTTTTTATGCAATTCATAGAACATCATGGCACAGTATATTCCATTTGCTCCGAATGTACAAGTTTTGGGAACGACGGTATTGTCGTTTGTCAATGCTCTTAAAGTGGCAACTATCCGTAAGGATATGTTGCAGACGCTCTCACGGCACGGCATCACAGAACCTACTCTTGAGAATTGGTATTCGCAAGCCGCTTGGCTGAATGCTTTCAAAGAAATCGGTGAAAAATATGGTGCAACTACTCTGTTTGCTATTGGAAAAGCAATCCCAGAAAATGCAATGTTTCCTCCGGAAATTGATAGTCTTCAAAAAGGATTGGCTGCGATTGATGTCGCCTATCACATGAATCATCGCGGCGGTGAAATCGGGTACTACAAACTCCTTGAGTTCCACGAAGGCACAAAAACAGCCTTGATGGAGTGCAAAAATCCCTATCCAAGTGAGTTCGACAGAGGAATCATCTCTGCTATGGCGCACAAATTCAGACCAATGGACATTTTAGTCATTGATGTAGAACTAGACAAAAATAGCCCAACGCGCCTTAATGGTGCTGATAGCTGCCGCTTTAAAATCTCGTGGTAAAAGTTTACAGGGCAAGGGGTGAAGCTCTTTGCCCACACGAATGCTGCTTTTTCCTAAGCCCTCAATAATCACAAAAGATCCATTTCCACAATTCTATAACGCCATCACTATGAACACAAAAAACTCTCCTTCGCTCAAAAAAGTGAAAAAAATAGGCATTATCGGTGCAGGAATTTCAGGGCTGGTAACGGCAAAAACTCTGCGAGAATACGGGTTTGAAATCGTTGTGTTTGAAAAAGAATCGGAAATCGGTGGGGTGTGGGCTTCGTCTCGCCGTTATCCGGGACTGACAACGCAAAATGCCCGCGACACATACGCTTTTTCAGACTTTCCGATGCCTTCTCACTACCCTGAGTGGCCCGAAGGATTCCAAATGCAAGAGTATTTGTCCCGTTATGCGGAACATTTCGGCATTGCCTCAAGCATTATGTTCAACTCGGAAGTACGCCATATTCAATACGACACGATATTCGGGTCGTGGATGCTGCGAGTGGTGCGCAATCGGGGCAAAGGTTCGGAAACATTGGATATTGGCGTAGATTATCTCGTGGTATGCAATGGCATCTTCAGCGAACCTTTTATTCCTTCGTTTCGAGGCGCAGAGGAGTTTATCGCGGGTGGTGGTCGTATCTGCCACACAACTGATTTTCATAGCGTAGCGGAATCGGCAAACCGAAATGTTGTTATCATTGGCTTTGGCAAATCCTCCTGCGACGCAGCATCGGCAGCAGGTGCGAATGCTCAGACCACAACGCTGATTGCACGCGAAATATTGTGGAAGATTCCCAAGCGGTTTTTTAATGTGCTGAACATGAAGTATATCCTTCTGACGCGGCTGGGTGAAGGTTTATTCCCGTACATCAATCTGCGCGGTGCGGATAAATTTCTCCACACAATTGGCAAGCCGATTGCAAAAGCACTACTGAGCTGTGTAGAATGGGCAGTCAATCAGCAATTTCACTTGAAGCAGATAGGCTTACACCCCGGTAAACCACTCACTACGATAGCTCGCAGCACCGTCAGTTTGGCATCAGAGGGTTTTTTCCATGCCGTTCGCACGGGCAAAATTCGCACCATACAATCCGCCATTCGTCGGCTTGGCAAAGGCGAACTTGAGTTGGAGACGGGAGAAATCCTGCCAGCTGACCTTATTATCTGTGGCACAGGTTTTAAGCAAGTTGTACCCTTTTTTGACGAATACGTTACAAAGAGGATTACAGATGATGAAGGAAATTTCAGGCTTTATCGCTCCATTTTGCCTGCGTCCATGCCACGCCTTGCTTTCAACGGGTATTGCTCCTCACTTTTTAGCCAGCTCAATGCCGAAATAAGCGCGTTATGGATTGCTGAACATCTTCTTGGATCAATAGATGTTCCTCCCGAGGCAGAAATGCTTCGTGAGATTGACAAAAGATTGCGGTGGATGCAAGAACGTACCGAAGGAAAACACGCCAAAGGAACGAATATCATTCCCTTCTCAATGCACCATATTGATGAACTTTTGCAGGATTTGAACATCAAGCCAAACCCTCTGATAACGCTGAAAGAATGGTTATTGCCAATATCCCCCAAGAATTACAAAACCATTGCTGAACAGCTTCGGCGGCGGCGAGGCACGGGGAAATCTGTTGCCGAAAAAACTTCGCAGCCAATGCGCACATATAAGAAATCGGAAACGGCGGTGTAGGAGCAATCATTGACGCGGCATACAGGCACTCAAAAATAGCAATAATACTTGCACGATAGGATGTAGTATGAGTGATTGACGTTTCACCATCATATTTGTAGCACAATACATACTTTTTCGCAAAAGCCCTAAATGCAAGATTATATCTTGCATTTAGGGCTTTCACTTTTTGAGAGCACTTTGCAGAGAAATGGCGTGGAACAAATGTGTTATCAGGGCTTTGAGGATGGTCAAAGCGCCCAAACTCAACTGCAGAATTTGAGAAAATGTGGTCATGTTGTCGATTGTAGAAAAATTCAAAGCACACTTCCGCGGCGCATTAATAATCACCTCGTCCGGCTCAGTGGGTGGCTCCGGTGTCCGTCTTGCGTAGATTGGTCTGGGCTTCTTGCTCGTCGGCTCATGCAGCGACTCAGTCCGCAGCAATCCATCTGATGACGGTGGTTTGCTGCCATTTCTTCTGTTGTTTCTCCAGAACAGCAATCTGCGCCTCCAACAGTGCAATGGCGTCGCAGAGAGATGCAACCAGTACAATGACGGCTTTTTGCTTTGCTGGTATATCTGCGATATGAGTTGCGATTCATCTCTAAAATTCCTCACTTCATCCAAATTTTCTACGGTTTATCAGAAGCCCTGAACACCGAACGGATAAAAAGAATAAATTCGTCCCATGGTAAAAGGCACATTGCTCACAGTAGGAGAGAGCCGTGCTACCAAATAGCTGCCAAACGCTTCCAAGAGAGGTTGGGTAATGCTCAGAACTGTGTTCGGTTCAGAGTTGTGTTCAGTTCGGTAATGAGTTGTGTGTTCCGCCCAAGTGATGTTCAAAGGATGTTCAGCGAGAATATAACCCTTTCTTTTTTAACGCCTCATTTCTTCAGTACCATGATGAAATTCCGTTCCCTTTTTGTGATTCTGCTGGGAAGCTGTTTATTGTCTTCGTGGCAGCCGCTCTTTTCGCAGGGCAGTGATGTTTACGGTTCAGGTATTCGCGTCAATTTGAGTGATGACAAATCGAAGTATATTCGATTTCTTACGTGGCATCAGGTGTGGTTTCGGTACTTGCAAAACAACCCTAACTCATATATTCATGAAGCCGCCGCGCCGACTTCCTTCGATATAGGAATGAGGCGCTCACGCTTTTTGACCTATTCCCAAGTCAACAAAGACTTTCTGGTTTTGATGCATCTGGGCATCAACAATCAGACGGAATCGACCGGTGGTGTGGGTGCGCCCGGCACGACGGTTGACCCGCTTGCCAGTGCGAAAAAGCCGCAAGTTTTTATGCACGACCTGTGGGGTGAACTTCGAATCGCGGGTGCAGAAAAGCCTACCGATGACGGTCTTTTTTGGGGATTCGGGCTGCATTATTGGAACGGACTATCGCGGATGACTATGTCCAGCACGTTGAACTACATGGCAAATGATTCACCAATTCTATGCTGGCCCACTATTGAAGCAACAGACCAATTCGTGCGGATGCTGGGAACATATGTCAAAGGCAAGGCATTGGGAATGGATTATACCTTTTCTTTCGATATGCCATTCCGCTATGGCAACGCCAATCCTTTTACGAATCTGACCGACCTCGCCGGAGATGCTACGCGCACGAGCAGTAACTATGCTCCAAATGTGCTAACCGGAATGTTCAAAGGGTATGTCGCATATGAGTTTTGGGAAAAAGAAAATCGGACGCTTCCCTTTACGGTCGGTTCATACATCGGCACAAAAAAAGTGTTGAATGTGGGTGCCGGATTTCAATATCAACCGCAGGGTATGAGAACACGCACCTTCAACACCTCGTCGCAGCGCTACGACACCACCAATACCGATTTGGTCTTGTGGTCAGCGGATGTGTTCATGGACTTGCCCCTGCGCGAAGGCAAAGACCCCGATGCTTTGACGGCATACTTTGTGTACTACAACTATAATTTTGGCAAAAATTACATTCGGAGTATTGGGATTATGAACCCGGTAACAAGTGTTCGCCCCACGACAGACTCACCCAACGCATTTGGTGGCGGCGGCAATAATCATCCGCTTGTCGGCACCGGTAGTGCTGTGTATGGTGAGGTCGGGTATGTTCTGCCGGGGCGTGTGAAATTACTACCTGATGGTGCTTTTAGCAATACTCGACTTCAGCCGTATCTTGCTTTTACTTATTGCAATTGGGAGGCTTTAAATAATCCTTTTGTTCTTCCCGAAGCAGGAGTAAATTGGTATTTAGAAGGGCATCACTGCCGATTGAATTTCCATTATCGCGGTCGTCCGGTGTACGACCTAAACCGCAACTACAAAGAACTTCGGACGGAGTTTATCATGCAAGCACAAGTCTATCTGTAAGGTATGCAGAATTTTGTTTGGCGCATAAAAAATTATCATCTTCTTACCACTTCTTTTTCTTCTAATTCTATGCAAACAGCAGCAAACAGCGCACATCATCATGCGCACGATGCAGACTACACCAAATCCTATAATATCTGGAGTGTCATTGGCGCATCATCGGCAGGAACGCTGATTGAATGGTACGATTTCTATATTTTTGGTTCGTTAGCGACGATTATTAGCACCTATTTTTTTCCAAAAGATAATGAGGCATTTGCGACGATTGCCACATTAGCAACATTTGCCACAGGCTTTATTGTACGACCGTTTGGAGCTGTTATCTTCGGGCGTTTGGGCGATATTATCGGTCGCAAATTCACGTTTTTACTGACTCTTCTCTTGATGGGCGGTTCAACCTTTGCGATTGGTCTTCTGCCCGGATTTGCTCAGGTTGGTGTTTTGGCTCCTATTCTTCTGCTCACGCTTCGCTTGCTGCAAGGCTTGGCGTTGGGCGGCGAGTACGGCGGTGCTGCAACGTATATTGCGGAGCATTGTCCGGACGACAAACGTGGTTATTACACGAGTTTTATTCAGACGACGGCGACGCTTGGTCTCTTCGTTTCACTGGGTGTGATACTTATCACCAGACAGTATATGGGCGAGGCGAGCTTCAAAGAATGGGGATGGCGGATACCGTTTTTGATTTCCATTGCACTTGTGGTTATTTCGTACTTTATTCGTATCCGTATGCAAGAATCACCGATGTTTGCACGGTTAAAAGCATCCGGCAAGGCATCGAAAAACCCGATTTCTGAGAGTTTTGGTAACTGGTTTAACCTAAAGTTTGTTCTTCTGGCGCTTTTCGGTGCAACAGCCGGGCAAGGTGTGGTATGGTACACAGGACAATTCTATGCCTATTATTATTTGCAAACTATTCTCAAAGTTGAGTACGTGACGGCAACACAGGTAATTTCCATAGCGCTGCTGATTGGGACACCATTTTTTATTTTATTTGGCTGGCTTTCTGACCGTATCGGTCGTAAGTGGATTATCATGGTGGGCTGTGCTATTGCTGTCGTGTCCTATATTCCGATTTACCAAAACATGATTGCTGCTGCTGGCTACACACCGGAATATATCAAATCGGTGAAAGACTCGACAACAACCATTTTGAACAAAAAAATTCAAATGCTTACTCCTGTGGCAGCAACTGCAACAGAAGAGACGCAGGGCTTTTTTAGCTTCATGCTCAAGCCTGACAAAGCAATTAGTGCCCGCAAAGATATTGTGTCGGCACAAAAAGCAATTGCCGAAGCACCGGAGGGCGGTTTTTCGCCGATTGTTGCTGTTGCTATGACCGAGGCAAAGCTGCTTCCTAAACCTGATACAACCATGCTAGTCTTCTGGGTAGTGATTCAAGTGTTGTTCGTAACCATGGTCTATGGACCGATTGCCGCGTTCCTTGTTGAACTATTTCCGACAAGGATTCGCTATACATCCATGTCCCTGCCATATCACATTGGCAATGGTGTTTTTGGCGGTCTGCTACCAACTATCGGGGCATTTATGGTTATCAATACGGGCAACGCTTTTGCTGGTCTTTGGTACCCGATGATTGTTGCCGGCATTACCTTCGTCGTCGGTTCGATACTCATCCGCGACACCAAAGACAAAAAACTCTGGGACGAAATGGAAACTCTCCGCGAAGAAGGCAAGGCAGTCTAACCGAAGCACTTCGCCATAAATGCTACTCGACGGAAGTGGCGAAATAAAAATTTGTGTGGGCATAGAAGCGCCATTGCTTCTATGCCCCATATTTGTTCTCTGCCGAAACCTATATTTATGACCATATTTCATTCTTCTGTTGATATTTTTCAGGACAGGACTTTATGAAGAATACGGATAGTTACTTGCCGCCTGCTGTTACAGAGCAAAGCCGGGCTACTATCCTGAATGATACTCAAAATCTCGGTAGTGCCGCCGAAAGGCGCAATCTTCGGTTTGTCATTTTAGCGTCGTCCATCGGAACATTGTTTGAATGGTACGATTTTTATTTATATGCGGGGTTGTCCGTTTTTTTTAGTAATCTTTTTTTTCCGAAAGGCGATGGCTTTGCGCAGCTATTATCAGCTTTTGCGGCTCTAGGCGCGGGCTTTGTTGTTCGCCCATTTGGAGCGCTCGTTTTTGGGCGGTTGGGAGATATTATCGGGCGGAAATATACGTTTATGATGACGATGATTGTGATGGGCTTTGCAACTGCTCTTGTTGGAATTTTACCCACCTACGAGCAAATCGGTATCTCGGCAACCATTATGCTCGTTCTGCTCAGAATGGCACAGGGACTGGCATTAGGCGGGGAGTACGGCGGGGCAGCAACATACGTTGCCGAACACGTGCCCAATAATGTACGTGGCTTCTACACCAGTTTTATTCAGACCACTGCTACACTTGGATTTCTCTTTTCGCTTGTCGTTATCACCGGCACGCAGCTGTGGCTGGGAGATGAAGACTTTAAGGCATGGGGCTGGAGAATTCCATTTTTAGTATCGTATTTTTTACTTGCTGTGTCGCTGTACATTCGCCTGCAGTTACGGGAATCGCCCGTCTTTGAGCTTCTCAAAAGTCGCGGGCACACATCCAAAACGCCCATCAAAGACAGTTTTGGGAATTGGTATAATCTTCGGTATGTCTTGCTTGCACTCTTTGGCGCAACGGCAGGGCAGGGCGTAATTTGGTACACCAGCCAGTTCTATGCGCTGTTTTATTTGCAAACTATCCTGAAAATGGATTTTCTGACTGCAAACGTCTTAGTTGCTATTTCTCTTGCCGTCACTACGCCTTTTTTTGTTCTGTTTGGCAAATTATCGGACAAAATCGGGCGCAAACCCATTATGCTCGCAGGCTGTATTCTTGCGGCTTCCAGTTATATTCCTCTCTACAAATTGATGAGCGCGGCGGTGCATCCGAATCTTGATTTTCTTGCTTTGCCCCTCGGCGTTGTCCCGCTGCCCGTGTCTGTGAATTATGTCGTTGTTGAGTTGTGCTTGCTTGCGCAGCTTCTCTTTGTGGCAATGGTCTATGGTCCGATAGCGGCTTTCTTAGTGGAATTATTTCCCACAAAAATTCGTTATACTTCTATGTCGTTTCCGTACCATATTGGAAATGGCATTTTTGGCGGATTGTTGCCACTCATTTCCACGGCGATTGTCAGTTCTACGCAGGATATGTTCGCGGGGTTGTTTTATCCCATTGGCGTTATTGTCATAACGGCGCTGATGATGGCATTTTTTGTCCATGAAACCAAAGACCGTTCCTTGCACGATGTGTGAGCGAAAAAAGCTTTCCAAATTGACGTTACGCTTGCCCATTGTATCAAAACAGGGAATTGTTAGCAAAGGTATTCCATAAGTTTACAATCAAGGAACAATATGCTCAATAATGCACCAATCAATGACAAGCTCCTTATTGCTGCCGGTGTGACGCTCACCTGCACGGTGATTATTGGTGTGTGGTCGGTGTTCCAGTTTGAAAAGCTCTACATCGAAACCAAAAAGTTTGATGAATACTGGCTTCCAAGTATCAACAGCGCAAATAACCTGCAACGCACGTTGACCACGCTTCACGGTACGCTGTACAGTTCATCAGAGTTGAGTACATCATTTCGTGCCGATACCGTTTCAAAGCCGGGCAATAAATCAAAGCGCGAAAGTGAAAGCACTCATGATTTGACAAATGCCATAGCGACGATGCGGCAAATTTATCAACGTTCTACACGGTCGGCGGCGGAGCGTGAACTGTTGCTGCGCTTTGATAGTACCACCAAAGAATATCTTCCGCGCTACCAACGAGCCTATGCACTCACGCACGCGAACGGAAGTATTCCGAGTAATGCAGATAGCGTATTCACTGCTGTTGCCGAGGCAAATCGTGTGTTCGGCGATGTCCTGAGCATGAGCAACAAATTGATAGACGATAATTCGCGCCGCACCGATGAAGTTGCTTCTGAAATACTCCGCCATTTCCTATTTTCAAGGCTATTGGTGACGGTCAGTCTTGTGGCTGCCATTATTATTTCGCTGGGTGTGAATTGGCTTATTGCGCGCTCCATCGTGCGGCGATTGCGCTTGATTCAAATAGCAGCAGAGCGCATTTCCTACGGTAATCTTCAGGTGCAGATAGCCATGAATGAGCCGGACGAGATAGGGCGGCTTGCACGCGCCTTCAACCGCATGACGGCGAATCTGAGAGAGACGCTGGATAACCTCGCCAATGAGCAAATACGCGAGCGGCAGGCACAACTGGAGGCATTGCAGGCACAACTTGCGCCACATTTTTTGTTCAATAGCCTGACAGCGCTTGGTGGTCTGATAATGAGCAATAAAACAGCCGCGATTGAGTTTTTGGAAAAATTGTCCTACACCTACCGTTATGTGTTGATGCACCGTCAACAGCATCTGGTCACGGTGGAAGACGAACTCAATTTTGTGCAGGCATACACATTTTTGGCTTCCATTCGTTTCAAAGAAGGGTTTGATATGCGCATGGATGTTCCCAAAGAATATCTGCATTACAAACTTCCCTCTATGACGCTCCAATTGCTTTTGGAAAACGCCGTCAAGCATAATATCCTCTCTGCTCAAAACCCGCTTCGTATCTCGCTTACGATGGAGTCTAGGCTGCACCCCGTTACCCTTCAGCAAGTGCCCTATCTTACCGTTCGGAACAACGTGCAGCGCCGAACAATGAGCATTAATGATTTGATGACCATAAGTGCAAATACGCAGCAGAACACGCTTACGGACAGTACCAAAGTCGGTTTACAAAATTTACAACACCGCTATCTTTTGCTCACCAATCAAACACCGGAAATTATCGAAGAGAGCGAGCAATTCACGGTTATCTTGCCACTGATTGCGCCGGGGATACCATCGGAGCCGGCTGTGCAGGGCAACGGCGAAAATAAGCTATGAAGACCTGCAACCGCAAAAAATTCCTGTTTCGTTCGTAATTTCTGTATTTTGCTAACTCCATTTGTCTTTCATTCTTCCGTCGCTATGAACGTTCTGATTGTCGAAGACGAAGCAATAGCCATTGACTGGCTCAAGGCACAACTACGGGAAGTTGATGATTCGGTCACGATTGTGGGCGAACTGGACAGTATTCAAAACGCTGTGGAATGGCTGCGCACGATGCCGCCGCCGGACTTGGCATTTATGGATATTCAACTGGCAGACGGGCTTTCGTTTGAAATCTTTACGCAAGTTCATGTGCCGAATCCCGTTATTTTTACCACTTCGTTTGATGAATTTGCTCTTCAGGCATTCAAAGTCCACAGCATTGATTATCTTCTCAAGCCCATCACCAAGATAGATTTGCTGCGTAGTCTGGAAAAATACAAGCACTTGCACGAGATATACGCAGGAAACATGGCTGTTGCTGCGGCTTCGGGCAAAAACGCCGAGAAAGCCTACCAGAGTGAACAGCAGGACTCCAACGCCAATATTACCCGTCTGGTCGAGCAGCTACTGCAAGCGCAGACCGCGCAAAATAGTTCGCGGTTGCTTGTGCAGCAGGGCAACAAAATGCTACCGCTTGCGTATGATGACATAGCTTTTATCTCATCGGAAAATAAATTAACCTACATCACAACGCACGACGACAAACGGTACATCAAAAATCGTTCGCTGGATGAGTTGGAATCATTGCTTCCGCGTGAAACATTCTTTCGTATCAATCGGCAATTTATTGTTCACGTAGGCGCCGTCAGCAGCATACATTTGCAGCAGTCCGGCAAGCTCAAAGTCTATCTGAAGCCGCTTCCTGCTATATCGAAGGAAGAGGGAAGAGATACGTTTGTGAGCCGTGAGCGATTCTCCGATTTCAAGGCATGGTTGGGGAAATAGGGGTAGGAAATCAAAAATGCAAGCGGGAGTATTGCTCTCTTGCTGTGGGTGAAAAATAGAGTTATATTCCGCGATAAGAGTACATTAGATTTTTGGGAGTATTTTGCCCGTTCATCGCGTGCCTCACGCTTTATTTGACCAATCGAAAATGAAACAAATCCTTACTTCTGTGTTTATGGCAATGCTGCTTATCTCGGCAAATCTGCTGGCGCAGCCTATATCCGTTATTACCGCCGATTCGCTTGCAAAGAGTCGGAAATTTGATTTCGAGAAGTCGCTCTGGCGCTGGCATTCGGGCGACAACTCTGAGTACGCAAAAGCAGACCTTGACGACCGAGCATGGGACACCACACGTACCTTCTGGGTAATGAGCAGTGCACCGGAGAAGTGGAATACAATAGGCTGGTTTCGCCTCAAAGTACGCATAGATTCTACATTGGAAGGCAAGCCGCTTCTTTGGCAAATGGCGCATAGAGGAGCGTCGGAGGTGTTTATAGATGGTGTTCTCGTGAAAAGTTATGGCAAACCCGCCGCCACTCCCGACCGCGAAGAACCATATCGCCCCGGATATGAAGCCTTTGTAGCAGTTGTGCCTGTGAGTAGCAATCACGAGCACGTCATTGCTGTGCGTTATTCCGACACAAAAGCACGTGAGCGTAGTTCTCGCTTGCTCTTTAAGGTCTATAGTGTGGGCTTTGGTCTTACCGTACAATCTGCACAAGGGCTGTCGGCGCATATCAACGATGTCAGCGACAGCACAATGGGGATTATGTTTATTACCAGTGTTTTGGGTGCATTGGCAATTCTACATTTGCTCCTTTACTTTTTCAATGCGCGTTCCAAAGAAAACCTCTATTATAGCCTTTTCGCAATTGGTCTCGCGCTTAGCCAGTTCCGGCAGTTGTACCCTTTCGTTGCGCATCTGAACATTGAAACAAGCATTGTCTTGCAATCGCTCAATATTGCGTGGCTTCTTATGGGGTTGATGGGTGGTTTGGGATTTTTCTACAATGTGTTTTATCCTCGCATCCCTCGTCAGTTCTGGCTTCTTGCTCTCGGTGCTGTTTTGCTCATTGCGTTTATACTCTTCGGTTTTGCCGGAGCAATTGATACATACCTTCTGATATTGAGTAGCCTTATTGGTATCGAGATGATACGGGTGTTGGTGCTGGCAATTATTCGTAAGCGACCGGGCGCATGGATACTGGGCGTGGGTGGTTTACTCTTTGTTCTTAGTGCGACGGTTACTATTTGTATCGAAACCCTACCACTCATGCAGCCCTATCGCCCAACGTGGCTGTATGATGTTTCCGGACTTGTACTTTTTCTCTCAATTCCTTTTACAATGTCCATTTATCTTGCTCGCAAAGTCTCGAAAACCAATAGTGACTTAGAAGCGCAAATCGTCGAAGTCAAACGGCTTTCCGATAAGGCGATAGAGCAAGAGCGCATTAACGCAGAGCAGCAAATACAGCGCACCTTGCTCGAAGCTGACAACGCTCGCAAAACTGCCGAATTGGAAGAAGCGCGAAAATTACAACTCTCTATGCTGCCCCAAAAAATGCCGCAAATAGAAGGCTTAGATATTGCAATGTTCATGCAAACCGCAACAGAGGTCGGCGGTGATTACTACGATTATTCCTTGCACAAAGACGGTACGCTTACCATTGCAATCGGCGATGCAACGGGGCATGGTGTGAAAGCAGGTACGATGGTTGCCGCTACAAAAAGTCTCTTTTCAATGATAGCCGCCGACAGTTCTCAGACTGATTCTGCCTCGCCAATCGGAATGTTGAAACCAAGCTCACCGGCGCTGAAAAGCATGAATATGCGCTCAATGTTTATGGCACTTGCGGTGACAAAAATCCGCCAGAGTGCTCCCAAAACCTACACGGCGCGTATTGCAAACGCAGGAATGCCGTCCGCTCTGGTCTTTCGGGCGCATGATGGGTCGGTAGAAGAGGTGCTCATAAAGTCCATGCCGCTTGCGACGATGGCAAATTTCCCTTATCAAGAGCGTGAAATCACACTTTCCTCCGGCGATGTGCTCATACTGATGAGCGACGGTTTTCCAGAGCGATTTGATGATAAAGACGATATTTTGGGCTATGACGTGGCACAGCAGATTTGCACAGAAATCGGGGGCTTGCGGGCAGAGCAAGTTATCGCTCACCTAGTGGCAGCAAGCGAGAAATGGTCAAAAGGAGCGGTGCTGAATGATGATATGACCTTTGTGGTGGTGCGGGCAGAGTAAAATATTAAGCGTTCTTCCCGATGGGCAATTCAACAATAAACGCTGCGCCTTTGCCAAGTTCGGATTCGCACCACACACGCCCGTTCATAGCTTCCACCATTTTTTTGACAATAGATAGCCCAAGACCTGTTGAATACTCGCCAGCGGTCGGTCGGGCGGAGAGCCGAGCAAATTTGCCGAATAATTTGGATTTGTCGTCTTCGGATAAACCGGGACCTTCATCTTCCACTGCCAAGCGGATAAAAGAAGAGCTACTTGAAACTCTCATGAATACTTGCTTGCCTAGCGGTGAATATTTGACGGCATTGGAAATAAGATTATCCAGAATTTGCATTGTTGCTTGTTCATCGGCAATAATGGTGCTGGAATCAGTTTCTTTGTGATAATGCAGGGTAATGTTTTTTGCCTCTGCAAGTGGCGTATATTGTGCTAGTGTCGCCTCAACCATTGGCACAATGTCGAATTCCACAAAATTAAATTGCACCGTGCCTGACTCTAAGCGGTTGACATCAAGCAGGTTTCGCACGAGCTGAAGCATACGGTCGGCAGTGACCACGATTTGGCGCGTGATTTCCGGCACTTGCTCCGGCTCTGCGAATCCGCTTTGCACCAACTCAGCCAGCCCGTGTACAGCGCTGATAGGGTTCTTGAGGTCGTGTGCCACGATGCCGATGATTTCGTTTTTCTCCTTGTTCAAATCATTCAACTTCTCGTTTTGCTCCTGTAATGTTGTATTCGCAAGCTCAATTTCACGCGCTTGGTCGGTTTGAATCTCCATCTGGCGCTGTATTTCCTCGTTTGCGGTCTCTAGGTCGCCATTCTTTTCTTGCAGTTCTGCTGTGCGCTCCTCTACGGCACGCCGAAGCGTTTCGTTTGCATCGCGGATCAGGCGATAATTTTCTTCTTGCGCACGAGCCTTTTCTTGCTGAAGAATTTTGTATTGCAGCGAAAGAGCAAGCGAAAACAGTAGGGACTCCATAATAGCGCCAAACTGGACGCTGTTGCGTGTGATGATGGTGTTCGGAAGAATGCCGATTGTCATGAGCGACGTAAGAGCGCCACCAAACATGAGCGAAAAGCTACCAACTAAAAAATACAAATGCTGATAGCTACGCACACGCCATGCGACTCTGAGTGCTGCGCCATAGCAAATTACAACAACAGGCAGCAATGAGGATGACAGGATGATATTGGTCGTCAGATAATCCGTAAACGTTACCGCCACACTCACAACGCAAAGGTAGATTGCCAAACCACGCAGAACAATATCAAAGCGCGGTGAGAATTCCTTCGTGTTCAAAAATGCTCGCGTGAATAAAACCAAACCAAGAAGCGCAAGTCCAATCGAAAGCATCATGGAATACTGAAGCAGGTTTCCGCTTTCCGGCAAAACATACTGCGCTGTAAATCCATTGAATGTTGCCGTATAAAACACCACACCGCACATATAGAGAACATAAAAGACGTAGCTCTTAGCACGGGTAAAGGCAAAGAGAATGATGTGATATGCAATCAGAATCATCAATGCGCCCAAGAGCCAGCCGTAGAAGAATTGCCAATGGTTGCTGTACGTGATAAATTCATCATTGCGGTGCAGAATGATAGGAATGATGGTGGAGCTGGTCGTTGATACTTTGAGATAATACACCTGAGGCTGCGAATCCGGCATATCCAAGCGTTTGATGAAGGTGCGGTATTGAAATTCGCGCCGCGAAAATGGCAAATAATCGCCCATCACATAATGCGTGTAATGCCCGTCGCTGTGCGGGCTGTAGAGTTCGATGCTGTCCAGTGTGGGGAATACAATTTCCAGAAGCCAGTCGTTCTGCTGTGGCGAAGGATTACGCAGTGCAAAGCGCAGCCAGTACGCGGAGCGCTTAAAACCGAAGGAAAGAGTTTGTTTATCGTAGGACTTCCACCGCGAAGCCATGGCAGGTGCGGCAACAGCGTCAAATGTCAGTGTTTTCTCTTTATCCTCATAATACTGAACGTCGGCACCGATTTCAAGATGTCCGATATTTGTTGGGAGCACAAAGACGTGCGTCCCCGGCGGCGTGTCTAGAGATACGTCCTTTTGCTGCTGACCGAATAGAGGTGCGAATGTCAGCAAAAGTGCGTAGAACAGCAAGAATATGGTGGTGAAGGGTTTCATGAAGTGTTGGTTCTTCGGTGTTTTTCTCTGGGGTATTCACAGTGAGTGCCTTTATGGTTCCTCTGCGACTGGTAACTTAACAGTAAAGGTCGAGCCTTGCCCCGGTACACTTTCTGCGCGAATGGTACCGCCCAGAATATCCACAAAGTTTTTGCAAATTGTTAAGCCCAGTCCCAAACCGCCGTATTTGCGATGAATTTCAATATTTGTTTGGCGGAATGCATCGAAAATAGTATTGAGTGCATCTTCTGCGATGCCAATCCCGCTATCCTGCACAGTGATGCGAATACCCCGTACGGTCGAAGGTGTATTTGGTTTGTGTCTTGTTTTTTCGGAATCATCATCCGGTTCAAAAATGAGCTTTACAAAGCCGTTATCAGTGAACTTCACGGCATTTCCCACAAGATTGAAGAGAATGAGGCGAACTTTTGATGTATCCAGTTGGAGGTGGTTGACAAGTGCGGTGCTAACCGTAGCAGTAATTGCAACCCCTTTGCTGCGGGCAGGCTCTTCAAACATGGCGACGACCTGACGGCAAAGGTCGTGGAGCGATGTAGGCTGAAGGTCGATCTGCACTTGATCGCCGTGCATTTGGGAGAGGTGCAGCATATCTTCAAAGAGCAGCAAGAGATGATGCCCAGATGCGTGTATGCGCTCGGCAAATTCTCTGTGCTCTTCGTCCGTAAGCATCATCGTAAGAAGCTGACTATAGCCCTGAATAGCAGTAAGCGGTGTACGAATTTCGTGTGAAATTGTATCCAGAAATGCTCGTTTCATGCGCCCTACTTCCTCCGTGCGCTCTTTGGCAAGTGAAAGTTCGTCGTTGGCATTGTGGAGCAAGAAATTTGCTTGCGTAAGCTGCCGATTTGTCTCCTGCAGTTCCTGGTTGATATCGGCGACAAGGTGTTCGGCTCGCTTTTTGAGGCGGTATCTGTTCCAGAGAACAAGTATCAGTGCCATAAGAACAACCGCGCCTAGTGCGAGGGCGTATTGTAAGCGTGTGTTAGCACGATTGTCATTCGTGAGTCGTTCTATTTCCACCTCTCGCTTCGTGCGAGCGATACGCTCTTGAACAGCCTCGATGTGCTTTTCCAAGCCGATGCTAAAGAGAGAGTCGCTGAGGGCAATATAATCTTGTTGTAATTTGTAGGCAATCTTATTTTCCCCAAGCGATGCGTAGCTCTTTGCTAAAATTTCTTTCAGCCAAAGCGGATAAAGCCGCATACTGTTGGGAATGGCTCCGGCACGATTGGCGTACTCAATCGCACTGCGGTACAAGGCTGCTTTTTTGCTGGTCGGTGATGTTTGGTCTGCACGAATGAGCATAACGCGAGCTGCATCAATGAGCGGACGAATATTGGAGTAGCTAACGGGCTTCATCGTTTGTTCGAGCGTTAATGCGGTGTCGAGCATTGCTTGGGCAATTTCGCTTTGCCCTGCTCGTTGCGCCACCACGGCATAGCTGCTGTACAAATATGCTATGAGAGCAGCATTGTTGAAGGCATTACGGCGTCTGATTTCCAGCGCATAAATAAGGTTCTTTTTCGCAGAATCAGTTTCCCCTAATCGAGTATAGCTTTCGGCTCTGTACAAAAAAAACGCAACACGGCGCTGCGCTGCCACAGCAGTAACTGCCATAATCTGCTCAGCATTGGAGAGGTAGGTGAGTGCTTTTTGTGGTTTATTAAGATGGTTGTAGAGTGCTGCCAGATTAACGTTTTGCCGAAAAATAAGTTCTGTATAAGAAATCTCTACTGCGCGTGAAAGCGCTGTCAAATGATAGTCTATGGCTGTCTCATAGCTACCTTGCCCTTGATAAAGCAGCCCCAGACGGGAATAAATAAGTGCTACTTTTGCTTTTTCTCCAAGTGCAGAGTAGTGGTCAAGAGCCAAATGTAAGGTATCAGCAGCATCGTTTGTACGGTTTTGGATGCGGGCAAATGTACCTGCGGCATAGAGAAAGTCTGCCTCCAAAAGTGGTGTCCGTACAAAGGGTAATAGCGCTCGCCCCTCATAAAAAAAACTTGCTGCTTGTGCGGCTAAATCAAGATCATCGACCGCAGCGAAAAGCAAGCGAACATATCCTGAATCCTTTTGTCCGGCTGCGCGGCGTTGCTCAATTGCAGCGAGGGTGCTGTGAGAATTCTGTCCAAGACCGATGCTATGCGACAACGAAAAACAACAGAGTGCTGCTCCTATCCACCGAAGGGAGATAATAGAGGTTTTTCGCCATAGACAAATCCATTGAATGCTAGTCATAGTGCCGTTTCTCCTTCCTGTCGGACATCCTATCGAAAAAGCGTTCCCCTCAAAAACCACTCATTATCATCAAAGATTTATTCTTTCGTGAAATCTCCGGTAATGCGCGTGATTTCTATTTCAGCACGTTTTGCATCGGCAAGTGCAGTGATGAGGCGGCTTTCAGCACGTATGTAGTTTTGTTGAACCAGGCGTAAATCGAGAGAACTCATGCTGCCCAAGCGAAATTTTTCGAGAGCTACATCGGCAGCTGTTCGCGCTATCCGTACATTGTCGCGCTCAAGCTGCACAAGCGTCTTACTGTTTTGAAAACTACGATACGTTTGCTGAAGGCTTGCTTTTAAGCGGTTTTCGAGGTCTTGGTATTGCAAATCTGCCGAAAGTGCGTTCACTTTTGCGTTTTCAATTTGGCGTTGGATATTAAAGCCGTTGAAAATATTGACTTGCGCCGTTACACCAAAGTTCAAGCCATTCGACCGACTGGTTTGGATAACACCGGCTTCGGCATCCAGTCCGGTAAAACTGTAGTTTGCCGCAGCGCTGAGTGTCGGATAGTGGAACGACTCGGCTTGGCGCACCGCGATTTGCGCGAGAGTATTGCCGACCGAAGCTGCCCGTAGCGCAGCATTGCGCTTGGCAAGACGTTCTTGAGCCTCTGCGAGTGTAATGTTCGGAAGGATAGCGATAGAATCATCTGTCCGAAAGGGAGCATCGTCGTATCGTTTTGTATCGCCCAGTAGTTGTAAAAATGCCGTTTTTGCATTGAGCAAGACGGCTTCTTGGCGCAAAAAAGCAGCGCTGTCGGCATTGTAATCTACGCGGGCGTTTTGTGCATCCAGTTCTGAAGCGCTTCCCAGTCGTGATTTTGCTTCGGCAATTGTCAATCGTTCACGTGAAAGACCAAGCGCCGTACGCTGCGCGCTAAGCAATACATTCTGCTCGACGACGGTGTAGTAGCTCGTCATCACCTGAGCAATGGTGTTTTCCACCGCTTGCCGGAGCGCTAAATCGCTTTGTTTTTGGAGTTCGGTAAGATTTTCGCGTGCAGCAAACATTTGTAAGCCATCGAAGAGTGTCCAGTTAAGTTGTATCGCTGCATTCGAGCGATCGGTGCGTGCGCCCACACGTTCTTGGTTGGTACCGTTAAAGAAGAATTGTTGTACATTATCGCGGCTTTCGTTCCAGCCGGCATTCATATTCACTATAGGCAGCATTCCTGCTGCGCCAAAAGCCTTAATACCCGTAGCGTTATTATCGGCAATAATAGTTGCATTACGGGCAATACGAATGCTAAAATTTTGCTCCAATGCAATGCGAACCGCGTCATTAAGCGTAAGAAGTAAGAGCTGCGAAGGCTGCTGGTCGAGAGCGGATTGATGGGGAGGGGTGGTTTGTAAGGGCTGCGGTTGTGCTGCCGTTTTCTGTAGTGGTAGAATGGTCGTGCAAAGAACGATGGTCATCAAAACCATCAATGTCGGTAGAGGTGTTCGTGTGGAGATCATGGAATTTTAGAAAAGAAAAAAGGCGGTAGATGCCGCCTTATCAATAGAGAAAATTTCATGGAGTTGTAATAGAGGCTTCATCCTCGTTAATCTATATCATTTTATGGTTTATGCAATGGTGATGAAACACAAACATAAACGCTGGGGGCAGTGTAAGGATATACAACGGCAACAAGCGCGATAACAAAGTTCAGGATACAAAACCGAAGCCGTTTTTAGACCACCTCAATAGCCGCCGAATACGTTACTTTGCGGTCTTTAGCAAGCGCATAAATTTGTTCGATAAGAACCTCTGCTTGAGCATTTTCAGTATCGTCAGCTGCTTCATATGCGTCAGCATTCGGATAGGTATAGATTTCTTGAAAATGATTGCGCTTGTTTTCAAGTTCACAGACGCTATACGACGTACCATTGGTACTCAAAAGCGGTTTTAACTGACGAACAAGCTCAATGTATTGGCTGCGATGTGATTCCGGTATTTCATATCCGACAGTAAAGATAACTTTAGCCACAGCTTGTCTCCACAATGATGAAAAAATGAGTGATAATTTCAGAAAATTCTGTTTGAAATCAGGTAAATCCTGTGCAATTTACAATCTAAAACACGAGATACCTAAAGGAAAATTTCAGCACTGTAAGTTATTTTTTGCGACTGTCCACATTTGCATTTTTTAGTTATTTGCCAAAGTAAACTTTTTATACTACTTGAGCGTCTAATCAACAATATTCACCTACTTCTCCTTTTTTCTCTCTTAAGGAGGGACGACATATGAATAACCTAAGTATTTCCTCGCGTGCTTCGCAGCATAGTACTGGCGAACGCAATCGAACGCAGGTGTTTTCCGCCGTGCTTTTTGTTTGTCTTGCTGTTATAGCTGCGACAGCAGTGGGCTGCAGCAGTGTGCAAGGTACGAAATCCGATTATTTCGGCTATCGCAATAATATACCTGCTCCAGCACCGGAAGCAGAGCAAGAAGTTTCGCAGCAAGCATGGACGAATCCGATGCAAAGTGGTATGAGCAGTGCCGTTGCTTTTGTTCCCGTCGTTACTCCTTGGTATGACGGCTGGAGTATGTTTGCTCGCCCCTCGGCACGATTCTGGGGCGCATACGATGGTTTTGGTTGGAACTCCCCATGGGGTGCCGGTTCTGCCTTCGGTTATGGTTACAGTGGCTGGGGTGCCAGCCCGTGGGCTTGCAACAGCTACTACGATCCGTTCTGGGGCTATGGCAGTTCGTTTATGTTCTATTCCTCGCCGTGGCAGCGTTACAATCCATATTTCGGCGCTTATACTCCCTTTGGTTTTTATCGCCCTCTTGGCTACTGGAGCAGTCAAAATTTCACGTCGTTCAATAACAATCTAAATAACGGTACCGTAGGAATCGGTACGAATGACCTTTATACGCCTTCACGGATGCGTGATGCCGGAGTGCAACGTGCATACGGTAATAATGCTGCTGCCTACACCGGTTCAGGCTCATATAACAACTCTACCTACATTGGCTCGTACACTACCAATGGAGCGTCGGGTGGAGCATTTATGCGGGGGCAGGGTACGGGCGCAGAGTACAAGCAAAACAACCCTAATAACCGCGCTTCTCAATACAACGGATACAGTGCCGGTGCATCAGGTAATGCTGCAAGCAACTACACAAACTATTACAGTGGCTCTACCACAAAGTATAACGGTTACAACGGTGGCGCAGCAGCGACACGCTATTATCCGTCTGCACCAACGTCCACGCAGGGCGGGCGCTCATTTGGCGGTTATTCTAATGGCGGTGGCTATTCTGGTGGCGCTTCCTATAATAATAATTCTTCCGGCGGCAGTTGGGGCGGTAAATCCTCTGGTGGCTATTCCTCCGGCGGCTATTCGGGTGGCGGAAGTTCTTCTGGTAGCAGCGTTCGCAGCAGTGGTTCATCCTCCGGCGGCGGTAGTACGAGCGGCTCTTCCGGCGGCGGTGCACGGAGCCGTGGCGGCAACTAAGAAAATGGTTTATAGTGAAAATAATTTGTAGTGAAATAATATTTGGTGTCGATAGTATTGGCAGGGCAAAGAAGGGTGAAACGCTTTTCTGTCCTGCCTTTTTTATGATTTTATGAAGAGCCATCAGGATTGAGAGTCGTCATTTTGTAACGATTGTACCACTAGAAACCCTTTCCCCAAGTGTGGGACTCAAACATTTATGTACAAATAATGGAGTGAATAACTATGAAAACGAATCGCACAAAAAACAAGATGCTTGCTTTATTGGTCTCGGTGAGCATTGTGATTGCAATAGGCGTGCTGCCATTGCAGAGCCAAGCGGTGTATATTGAAGATGCTCTTCGATATGCGCAGCCAAACGGGTTTCTAACGCCCCGCGCTGGGGCTTTGGGGATTGCTTATTCCGGTATTGCAGACGACTATGCGGCGCTCTATACTAATCCTGCCGGACTTACAATGCTCCCACTGGCAGAGTTTTCGGTAAGTGGGCAATTTAATAGCTATAACAGCACCGCAACGCACTTCGGCACAACCACTCCGGTCAATCGAACATCACCATTCTTGGGGCATATCGGCGTTGCCTTTCCGGTGCGTGTGGGCGATGCCGGGAATTATACCATTGCTTTCGGCTATTCGCGGGAAGGTGATTTTGCCGGTGGGGATTCGGTCGTAGGTTTTAATACCACCTCAAGCCTCATTAACTCATGGGTCTTGGGGCAAAATAGCGCCACCCTCAATGGCAATCCTGCGTGGGAATTAGCGTTGGCAGATGTTGTGAACGGACGTTTTATTACACCGCTCAGAAATAATCTTCAGCAATCTGTCAGTACTCGTGAGCGCGGTGCAATCAATAATCTGAGCATTGGCTTAGGAGTGGATGTTACAAAAAACTTGTCACTTGGTTTGAGTTTTATCGGCACCTTTGGCGAGTACAATTATCGTCGTGTCTTTCAAGAAAGCGATGCTCAAAATCGTTACACACGCCTTGATTCAAGAAATCTAACTGATATTGACTTTCAGCGCCTGCAAGCAGTGGAATTTATTGATCACAGCATTGGTGGCAGTAAACTCGTTGCCGGAGCGCAGATGCGGTTCGGGGATAATATTCGTGCGGGGGTGTCCTTTACGCTTCCGCTAGATTATCGAATCATTGAGCAGATAAGCAATAGCAACGTCGCTTTTTTCGATAAAGGCGATTCGCTCTTCTACAATCCCAACGACCCGAACTCGCAAACTATTCGTTTTACTATACCGTGGAGTCTCAATGTGGGTGTGTCGGCATTTGTAGCGGGCATCACATTTACCGGTAGCGCCGAAGTTACCGATTTTACATCGGTGCGGGCATCCGGCACTGCGATTGATGCAACAGCCATACAGCAAGCCGCAACAACGCTTCTGACAACACAACTCAAAGCCGGTGTTGGGGCTGAGTATGATATTCCCAATATGCCGCTGGTGCTACGGGGAAGCTACTCGTACATGAGTTCGCCGTATGTGAAATCAGAGACGGGCGGCGTTACGTCCATTATCGGCGCGGGCGGCGGGTTTTATGTTACGCCGAATTCAAGGCTTGATGCTGTCTATCGTCTCAGCCTCCGCACCTTTAGCAATCTTCTCTATAACGGGGCTGCTTACCTCAGTAATCAGGCGTTACATCAAATAGCAGTGCAATATGTTGTACGATTCTGAAAAAAATATTTGCATTGTTCAGAAAAAAGCATTAAGTTTGAAGTCTGTTTTAGATAACAAGCAGTTCATAAAGAGTTACTACTTAAACAAAGCAAGATATGCCCAATCACGTATCATCAGAAAAGCGCGTTCGTCAAGACGTAAAACGCCAAGCGTACAATCGCTTCTACAAAGTTATGGCAAAGCGTGCTATCAAAGATGTTATTTCTTCCACTGAAGTTGCCGATGCAGAACGAAAATTTCGCCGTGCAGCACAAGTGCTTGACCGTATTGCGGACAGAGGTATCATCCACAAGAACTATGCAGCAAATCACAAATCAAAACTTGCTACATATATCAATAAGTTGAAAAAAGTAGCGTAAAAACGTTTACTTTTTCCTTGCGCACCCGTAGCTCAATTGGATAGAGCATCTGACTACGGATCAGAAGGTTTGGAGTTCGAATCTCTACGGGTGCACAAATAAAACCGCTTAAAACCTACGTTTCAAGCGGTTTTTTCTTTTCCTCCTGTTTCCCTGTGCGACCAATTTTTACCACTTTAGGCAACAAAAATGGTCGGATATTGGTCGGCGTTTTTCCTGTGCTGCCATGAAGAAAGAAAAATGGTATCTCTACGAACTCTACCAAGGTCGTTTTTTGGTCTATGCCGGATTGACCAATGACGATGTTCGCACTCGCTATGAACAAAGCCGGTACAAAGAATTTTCTCGGATGCGTATTGTGGGCGTAACCGATGATAGAGAGAAGGCAATCAAGTGGAGGGAACGAAGGGTAGAGACCTATAAAAAATATCACGGCGGCGAGCCGCCCATGTACAACGACCCACGCGGCGGGTTTGGTGAGTGATAGCGCTCTACAAGGCGCAGGAGATTCTGGCAAAATTTAATGCACGGAAGATGTATGAAGAGCTGGCAAAGCAGCTTGTGTAATCAAAACGCAAGAGGGCAGCCAAATGGCTGCCCTCTTGCGTTATCAGTTACTATATTTGGTACAAGAATTCAGTAGGTTGAGTGAAATTTGTACTTTCGTTTATTTTTCAGATTTCTGTTTCTTACGGTAATCTAGCTCGCGTTTTACATCATACGATTCCAGTGTGAAATCTCGCATAATTTTACATCCGTAATAAGTATCATGGGTAATTTCAGTATGTTTTTTCTCGTCAATTAAGCAAGGTTGAGAATCTGGTGGTAGTGAGTTTTTGTGTAGCATCGGAGCTATATCTTCTTGTATAAGAATAGTTGCTAACCAGGCATTGCTATTTCGTACTTCGGGTTCTTTTGGGGAAGCATATCCAGCGAGGCGATAAAGTTTTGTCACTTCAACAAGATTTATATCCCATCTGTCTACTAAGGTTTTTACCATAGCTTGACGAACTTTCCCCTTTGGAGAACGTAGCAAAGTCATTGCAGCAGAAAACTTAATTAATCCATTATTAATGCCAATTAAAAGTTAAAAATCAGAGCAATCAAAGCGGCAGCCAGTCT
>JACVZY010000076.1 GCA_014654705.1 Ignavibacteria bacterium | reverse complement strand
GACGAGTGGCACTCAACTTTCATCAAGCTAAATGTCTTCAGATATCAAAGTTTCAATCAATTCCCCGCCGTCAAATAGGCAGGAGATACGATAACTAAGCTCTAAGTTGAAAGCGTTCTTTGCCTGAAATGTCGAAAGCACTCGAGACCGGCCAGATGCGGATGGGTGAAAACTCAGATCAGTAAATTTTGAAAATTCCACTGTCGAAGGGTGGGTAGCCGCGTTCTTTGCTGCCTGCTCGCAGATGGCCACCGCTGCACTTTGATTAATGTTTTGGGTTGCAGCAAAACTTCTGCCTTGTTTCACATCGCCAGGTTCGAACCATACATTAAATGCATCTCCGCTGGTGTTGCAGGTTACATAAAACACTGGCTTTCCGGGTTTACTTTTTGAACCGGATTTCGCCATGCTTGTTGGATCTATCTTTAAGCAACGGGCATTATCGCGTGAAATCCTGTTCACCGCTGTGACTATTTCTGATTTGTAACGCGAGCTGTCTTTATCCCATAGAAAATCTTCACTAGCGAAAACACGTCGTCCACCGGCATCTGTTTTGATTTCACGAACTATCTTGCTGGGTATCCAGCCTCTTACATCTCGAAGCCAATCAGGCTCCACAATTTGAACTTCAGACCAATCTTTATCGCGACACAAAACAGCCAACTCTGTCGAATTATCGACAACATGATATTGCGTTTCTCCGAAAATCTCGCTGGCTTTCTCGTTCTTTAAACGAGGCGCAGTCGAATTTGGGCCTGTTCTGACCTCGAAACGCTCCGACACGGAAACTGAATCATTGGACGTCAACCCGGACTTTCCACACGGCTTTGGAATTTCAGACGACGGCACTAAATTTTGGCCCGCAACGGCCAATTTATCCGGATCGATAGTTGAATCTTCCGATCCCGAGCCGCACCCTGCAACGCACGCGAATAAGATTGGTAAAACAGCAAATCGCTTCATGGTATTGCCCCCGCTTTTTGACCATCCACAGCTAAAAGTATCGAGACACTCTTCTTGCATAGTTCGACTCTCGGCGTGGCCAGATAAATAATGCAGGACCCTAAAATTGTTAGCAACACCAATTCTGACTTCTTAAAATAGCGTCATCACCGTTCGACATTTAAACAAAGCGCAGTTGATAAACCTATTATACGTCAGTAATACTGTCCTATATCTGCGTGATTAGATGCTGATCGAAGACGCATCGAGCAATGGGATTTTGAATGCTTTGACAAAGAGAACCAGCAAACCCGCTAAAGTGCCGCAAAAAGAGGTGAACTTAGTAAACAGCACAGATCCGACCGAAATTGCAAATGGCATGGCTCGGCATGTGAACGGCTGGGAAAACATGTCCGAAGACGTCAAACAAGAGATCATCGCACTCAACATTTTGGCAAGGAGAATGCACAATTCTCCGACAATGCGGATTAACGGCGACAAAATCGACATGAACGATAAAAACCCGCAATTGCATACTATGCGCTTAATGCGGGCTTTTTGCTCAACGTCGCCTGACTTCATAAACTATATGATCGGAAAATTAGCTTCACTTCTGCGAGGAACGGGTGGCCTGACTGCAGAAGCGCTCAACGGCGCGTTGGCCTACATCGACAGTGTGAATCCTAAAAGCGAGACTGAAGCAATGCTTGCCTTGCAAATGTTTGCCGTAAACGATGCTGCTATTCGCGCGCTTCGGACGTCAAGCGCTTCGGAATGGGCTGACACGGTTTACCAATTCGGCAACCTTTCCGTAAAAATGATGCGGACATTTGCTACGCAGGCAGAGGCTTTGGCCAAGCTACAACGCGGCGGCGTCCAGACGGTTAAACATATCCATGTCGATAACAGGGGCGGGCAAGCCGTGATCGCTAATCATGTCCACGAAGGGGGGCAAAATGCACGAATTGAAAATCAACCTTATGAACCTAGCGCCTCGTTGCTTAGCCAAGACGCGGCGGGGGACGTTATGCCAATGTCCAGCTATACGGGGCAAGAAGCGCTGCCGGATACACGGCGGGCTTAGCTCTGGCGCTCCCAAGGGGAACAGGAACAGCTTCAAACATGGGCGCTACACGGCTGAAACTAGGGCATCGGTGTGGGAGATGAGGCAATTGCTCAATTCAAGCCGCAAGATGTTGGCTGATGCCTAATTCGACAGCGCAGGTTTATAGATTGGAGCCCGATTACGCATGTTGCCACGTGGGCATCGTCAAATACACTAAAAGTAGTTTGCGTTGTTGGAGTTGTACCTAGGTTGGCTTTGAGGCTGCTTTTGCGGGAGGCTTGCGAGTGCCTCGTTGTTTTGCCTGCGAGGCAGGTACAATTGGAGCAAGGCCGAGAGCTTCTTTGATGTTCGGCGCCATTGCCAAAAAAATATCCTTCAAATTTTCTGGCAAATATTCCTGAGCTGTATTTGGGGGGAACGATGGAATTTTGTCCGTGATACTATCGGCCAGAATTTCTTCTCGACAGTGCTTTTCCAGATAGTCAATTTGAGTTTGCGACCATCGGACCCAACTCTGACCTACAATCAAAAAATAAAGCGGAATAGGTGCTGCCAATAAAAGCATGAAATAAAGGGTGGAAACCAATGCGACATTTGTAAAGCCGGTCCAGAGCCCAACACCGAAAATGTTGAAGTTCTCAGCTACTCCAAGTGCGAGCACGACAAAGGCTACGATCAACGTTAAGCCCACGATTGTTTTGTCCTTGGGCCATTTATTGCTGCTGCTTGGAACAAACCAGTGCTTATATGGGGCATTGTCCTCTGTATCAGGTATTTTGTTTTTTTCCAACCTACTTTGTTGAGTCTTGTCAGCTAGTCCGTTGCTGAATTTTACCAAGCGAGAATAATGTGTTTTGCATTTATCCTCGCTTGGATTGAGGTCGTCGAGGCGGTGCAGAGCAGCTTTTGCAGATCTCTTTACTTCATCGTGATACCGAAAGCTCGGCAACGCAATATACGCAAGCGTTAGCGCGCATAAAGCACCAGCAAGCGGCTCTAACGCCGCTAAACCAATAACTTGTTCGACCGCTGTTTGACCCCCAGATGTCGGCAACGCCCCCGCCTTTGCTACATTTTGGTTTTT
>JACVZY010000075.1 GCA_014654705.1 Ignavibacteria bacterium | reverse complement strand
ATTTCTTCTATCACGATTATCTGGGCAATCCAGTTTTAACTTTTAATTGGCATTAGTTATACAAAAATACCCTCAAGACAAGACACAATCTTGTATTGAGGGTATTCAAAGAATCTTTGAAAAGAATCTCATAAAGTTCTTTTACCGCCAACCACCCCCAAGCACTCTGTACAGGCTTACCAGTGCGATTCGTTGGCGTTTTTGAATATTCACGAGATCAATTTGTGCTTGGAGTGAGTTTTGCTGGGCAAAAAGAATTTCTAAATACGTCGCCTTTGCCGTTTTGTATAATTCCGTTGCAACTCCTACCGATGCCTGTAAGACTTGACTTTGCTGGGTTTTCAGAGCACTCATTTGTTGTAAATTTTGGATGGCGGAAAGTTCATTGACCACTTCCACATATCCATTGACAATACTTTTTTGGTAACGATAGAGTGCCTGAATTTGATGCGATTTTGCCGCAGAAAATTGTGCTTCTAAGCCTTGCCAGTTGATAATCGGTGCAATCAAGCCCCCAAGCGCATTGTAGGCAATAGAAGCCGGAGACAAGAAGAGAAATTGCGGGTCAAATGCTTGAAATCCCACTCCTGCCGAGAGATTGAGCGACGGGAAAAAAGCTGCTTTGGCGGCTTCCACCTCGAATTTACTCGCTTTTACCTGTAATTCTGCTTCCCGCACGTCAGGGCGATTTTCCAGAAGTTGTGCGGGAATGCCAGAGACAATATTCGGTGGCGGTGCTGCCGATAATGCTTGTTTATCCCGCACAATAGGCTGCGGATAGCGTCCGGCAAGAAAATTGATAAAGTTTTCCTTGACAATGATTTGCTGAAGCATTTCTTTTTCCATTGCCTGCATATTCAGCACTTGCGCCTCGAACTGTTGCACTGCCAATTCATTTGCCCTTCCAGCCTCTTTTTTGAGTCCAATCACACCAAGCGCTTCTTGCTGTGTCTGGATAGTGCGCCGGAGAATTTCTACCTCCGCATCAAGCGCAATAAGGTCGTAATACGCCGTGGCAATCTCGGCAATAAGCGCTGTAACGATGAAGCGTGTGCCTTCCACACTTGCCAGATATTGCGCGGCGGCAGCTTCATTTTTATTCCGCAGTTTGCCCCAAATATCTACCTCCCACGTCGTCTGGATGCCAATGTTCAAATCCGGTAAATCCACTGGAACCCTCCTGCCGGACGTGATGTCAGTAGAAGCATTGCCCGCACCGTCCATCGTGTAAAGCCCGAATTTCCTCACGCCACCGCCGAGGCTGCCAAACACTTTCGGCAGCAATTCGCCTTTTGCAAATTGTGCATTTGCGCCAGCGACTTCAATGCGCTGCAAGGCAATACGAAGGTCAAAATTATTGTTCAGCGTCGTGTCAATCAGTGCCACCAAGAGCGAGTCTTGAAAATATTGCCGCCACTGAAGCGCAGCAATCGTGAGCGTGTCTGCGGCGGTGCGTTCTTGGGAATTTGTTTGCCGAGAAAATGATTGTGGAAGATTTCGTGTCGGAATTGAAACGTTTGTGTCGAGCGTCTTGCAGGAATTAAGCGTTAGCAAGACTATGATCATTGCGATGAGTGAAATACGTGATTTTTTCATGCGTGTTTAGAAGTGTGAATATACTTTTTTTGAGCGTTTCGGTGAGAGTGCTTTGGTTAGAACGTTTCCGTCAATGCGCATTCTTCTTTGTTGCCACGCCGATTGCGTTTTTCATCCAGCGTCGCAAAAACGACGTAGAGACCCGGAACAATGATAACGCCAAAGACCGTACCAAATATCATGCCTCCTGCGGCAGCCGAGCCGATGGTATTGTTGCCGATTTCGCCTGCCCCTGAAGCCAACATAAGCGGAATTAAGCCCGCAATAAAGGCGAAGGAAGTCATCAAAATTGGTCGTAAACGGTCAGTCGCGGCTTCTATGGCGGCTTCGAGCGGAGTTCTGCCTTCGAGGTGTTTCTGGCTTGCAAATTCAACAATCAAAATGGCGTTTTTACCCAAAATTCCGATAAGCATAATCATCGCTATTTGGGCGTAGATGTTGTTTTCCAAGCCCAAGACCATCAGGAAAAACAATGCGCCAAAAATCCCCGTCGGCAGCGAAAGAATAATCGGCATGGGCAAAAGAAAGCTCTCGTACTGAGCCGACAGCAGCAGATACACAAAGACAAGGCAAATCACGAAAATAACGATGGACTGGCTGCCCGCCTGCGCTTGGTCGCGTGAGGAACCTGCCCAATCATACCCGTAGCCGCGTGGGAGCTTATTTGCCGCAACTTCCTTGATTGCCTGAATAGCTTGACCGCTTGAGTAGCCCTTTGCCGGCTGACCGTTCACCATAGCGGACGTGTACATATTGTAGCGCGTGATTTGTTCCGGTCCATAGACTTTTTCGATACGCAAAAACGCTGAAAATGGCACCAATTCGCCGTGGTCATTTTTAATGGTCAATTTGAGAATGTCGTTAGGTTCTGCGCGGTATTCGGGGAGTGCTTGCACCATGACTTTGTACATTTGCGCAAAGCGGATAAAATTGGTGGCGTATTCGCTGCCAATCAAAGTTTGAAGCGTACTCATGGCATTTTCGGCAGAAACCCCTTTCTGTGCGGCTTTGTCTCCGTCTATGTGCAAAAGAAGCTGTGGGAAACTTGCGTTGAAGGTCGTGAAGGCATTCGAGATTTCGGGTCGTTTGTTCAATTCTTCAACAAAAGCATTGGCAACTGTTTGCAATGTTGCCAAATCAGCCGAACCAGTTTTATCCAAAAGCCGCATCTCGAAACCACTGGAATTTCCATAGCCCGGTACGGGCGGAGGCGTGAAAAATTCTATATCGGCATCTTTGATATCTTTCGTTTTTTCATCCAAAAGTTTCATCAAGTCTTTATCGGATTCCTTGCGGTCTTTCCATTTTTTCAAACTGATAAGGTTCATACCAAAAATAGACCCGGTTCCGTCAGAAAGGATGCTAAAGCCCGCCAATCCTGACACGGAGTTCACCGCAGGCAAACTCGACGCGATACGCTGGACTTCGTCCACGACCTCTTCGGTGCGCTCCAGCGTAGCTCCGGTGGGCGTGGTGATGTTTGCATAAATCGCACCTTGGTCTTCTTCAGGAATAAAGCCCGTCGGCACAAATGAACCCACCAGACCCGCGCCGACACTGAATGCAAGCAAAATTGCAAACGTTACGACGCGCCTGCTGGCAATGACATTCAAAAGGCGCTGATACCGCTTGGCAAGCCCGCCATAGCCGCTATTGAAGCCATGGAAAAATCGGGCAAAAAAGCGAGCAACACGCGAGGGATTATCCAGCGTGAAGGTATGCGAACGTTTCAGAAACATCGCGCAGAGAGCAGGCGTGAGCGTGAGCGCTGTTAAGCCGGAAAGTACAATCGCCATTGCCATCGTGAGCGAAAACTGGCGATAAAACACGCCCGTCGGACCATCTAAAAACGACACCGGAATAAATACCGAAGCCATCACCAGCGTAATGGCAATAATCGCCCCGCTAATCTCACCCATAGCTTTCTCCGTAGCCTGATAGGGCGTAATCGTGGGCGAATGCTCCATTTTTGCATGGACGGCTTCGATGACCACAATCGCGTCGTCCACCACGATACCAATTGCCAAGACCAACGCAAAGAGCGTGATGAGATTCAGCGAAAAACCCAAAAGCTGCATAAAGAAAAATGTACCGATAAGCGACACGGGAACAGCAATAATCGGAATCACCGTCGAGCGAACATCTTGCAAAAAGATGAACACCACTAGCGCAACGAGAATAAACGCCTCAATAAGCGTCTTGATAACTTCGTAAATCGAGGCATCTAAAAACGCTGAAACGTCGTAACTCACCGTGTAATCCATGCCCGGCGGGAAGGACGAGGCTTTGATTTCTGCCATTTTTGCTTTCAGGTTGTTAATAACTTCTTTTGCGTTCGATCCCGGGCGCTGTTTAAGCATGATTGCCGCCGATGGTCGCCCATTTTCCTTAGAAATCACGCCGTAGGTTTGTGCGTCGAAATCAACATCGGCAACGTCTTTCAGGCGCAAAATATCGCCGTCTTCTTTGCTGCGGAGAACAATGTTTTGATATGCTTCTTCGGTGGTAAATTTCCCCGTGTAGCGCAAGACGTATTGGAGCGATTGAGCAGTCTTGCCGGAACTTTCACCGATTTTTCCCGGTGCGGCTTCGACGTTTTGTTTTTTCAGGGATTCAACAATCTCATTTGCCGAGATATTGTACATCAGCATTTTGTCTGGCTTGAGCCAAACACGCATGGCGTAATCTTTCGAGCCAACGATTTCGGCAAAGCCCACACCATCAATCCGCTTCAGTTCTTTGAGAAGATTGATGTCGGTGAAATTAAAGAGGAATTTTTCATCTAAAAGCGAATCATTGCTCAAAATGTTGATATACATGAGCATGCTATTTTGGACTTTTTCGACCTGTACGCCTGACTTAATCACCTCTTGCGGCAATTCGTCCAACACAGTCGCAACGCGATTTTGAACGTTCACCGCAGCAACGTCTGGATTTGTACCAGCTTTGAAGATAATTTGGATAATGCTCGTGCCGTCATTGCTGGACACAGAAGTCATATACGCCATGCCCGGAACGCCGTTAATTGCGCGTTCCAGAGTGGTTACGACGGCTTTGACGCAGGTTTCGGCGTTTGCTCCGGTGAACTTTGTGGTAACGTTCACTTCCGGCGGAGCAATGTCGGGAAATTGCGTCACGGGCAGTTGCACAAGGGCAATGAGTCCCAGAAGTACGATAAAAATAGAAATGACTATCGAAAGAACAGGACGATGAATGAATGTGGAGGTCATAGTAGTAAAATGGTATGGCGAAAATTAACGATGCTTGTGTAGCTCTCAAAGCAAGGCGGTGTCCGGCATTGAGGGTGTTTGTTCTCAAACTGCTTTTTTTATCGAAAACACTTGCAAGCCAGATTGGACAAAGCATTGAGAGCTTTTTTCTTCAATGGTGCATTATCCTCTTGATAGACAACGAAATGTGCGAATGGCGCAGATTTTCGCATGAGCGCATTTTCAAGTGAATGTGGCGTACTAGTTTGCTCCCAATGCCGAAACAATCGTATTTGCTTCCACACGTTTGGGGAGAATTTTGTTGCCATTCTTGGCGTTCTGTACGCCTTCGTAGATAATGGTTTCATCCTGCTTCAAGCCCGACTCAACCACGAAGTAATGCGGCAAACGCATCTTCGTGACGATATTTCGCTGCTCAATAACGCTATCTTTGTTCATCACAAAAGCATACAATTTATCCTGAATTTCAAACGTGGACTTTTGTGGAATCAGCATTGCATTGGCAAATTGTTCGGTAACAATAATTTTACCATTTGCTCCATGCTTCAAGATTTTATCAGGGTTTGGGAAGCGTGCGCGGAAGGCAATATTGCCAGTGGAGCGGTCGAATTCGCTTTCGATAATTTCAATATTCCCCGGGTGCTGATATCGCGTTTGATTCGCCAGCACAAGATTGACGTGCCGCGCCTCTTCTTTGTTGGAAGCGAGATAATTCAAATAGTCGGCTTCCGATAAATTGAAATACGCAAAGACCTCGCGGTTATCGGAAATAGAGGTGAGCATATCGCCTTCATCAATCAAACTGCCCAATTTATGCGCCAAGCGGTTGATAATGCCTTTGTACGGCGCTCTGATTTTGGAAAAAGAAACGTTGAGCGCGGCTTGTTCTTTATGTGCTTCTGCCTCTTCGACACTTGCTTTGAGGGCATCTACTTTGGCTTCTATCATTTTGAGTTCTGCTTTGGAGACGATATTTTTCTCCACAAGTGAGCGCGTATTTGTGAGTTCGAGTTGGGCAGATTGGAGGTCAGCAAGCGCATTTTTAACAGCCGCTTGAGCTTTTTGCAATTCATAGCTGAAAATTTTACTGCTTATGGTAAAGAGCAACTGACCTTCCTGAACAACTTGCCCTTCGTCCACGTGAACCTGCTCGACATAGCCTTTGACGCGGCTTCGGACTTCGACGTAGCGGACGGATTGAATCTCTGCTACGTACTCTTTTTGATACGAGATGTTTTGTACAATGGGTTGCATGACCTCAAAGGTGTCAGGAGCAGCAGTGGTGGATTCTTTTCGGCAGGATGTGGCAAACAGAGCCGTAGAGACGCTGAGCATCAAAAAAAATAACTTCATGGTGATTGAATAAGGGTAAAACAAGGTATTTCGGGAGAACATTTTCTCGAAAAAGCAACGCAAATCAAACGAATACAAAAGCCTTTGCCCTTGAAGGGCTAAGGATATTGCAAATGCGACGTGCTTCAAAAGCAAGGGAACACAGGGCAATACGAACAACAAACCACGACGCAAAAGTGCGCAGCAGTAGATTTATTGCATCATTAAAGGCGGAATGCTTTTACAAAAATGGAAAGAAAAGCATGGAGAGCTATTAGGCTTTTGGCGGGGGAGACGCAATGTCCAATGTAGGTTGGACGAAAAGGCAAGGCGAAGGAGCAAACGTAAGACGAGAAAAGAGATGGTCTTGCCGAGATAAGGAAATGCCCATCTGAATAGCAATACAGTCGTCGGATGTTTCCATCAATTCGGCTGCTTCGTGGTGATTATGGTATTCTGGCACGGCATCAGGAATGTGGAGAACATCTTCTAGTACAAACTCAATAAGGCTATGAATTTCATTGAAGGCTGCATCACCATTCTCCACCATAAAAGACGTGTTGCTGGTATCCACACTGAGATTGAGGATATGGAGCATCATAAAGATGCTCAAAAGCCGATGAAGGATATGGTGGCGGAAGAGATTCATAGACCGCAAACTTAGCGTTTTTCTTAGTTCTGGGCAACAATTTATTTTGATGGATGAGTGCTCAGTGTACTTGGCTTTCCTCTCAAAACTTCATTGTCATAATTGCAGCAAAGGTCTTGATACTATTCCAGAGATTTTGCAACCGAATATTCTCGTTTTCGGCGTGTTGATTGGAGCGACTGGTATTGGAGTGTTTGGATAATTATGACAACGACAAATCAAAATATGGAGTGCGGAATTGTAACTCCGCACTCCTTCAAGGGTAAAAATCTCTCCAAACAAAGCACTAGAATTCATTGAAGGACTTAAAATCAAAGAGTTTACCTTGTTTCCACAGCTCAATCTCTTCTTCCAGATGTGGTTTACTACGCTTTATGGTTGCTTCCGAATCCAAGTCCGTGATGTTCGGTTTGCCTGCATTTACCCACGCTGTGTACCAAAAACTTGCCGTGACGCTGATTGCAGCACGCATCTGGCGTTCGACCATTCCGTTCAAAGCCGTGTGGTAGCCTTTTGCATATTCGAGGGTGTGCATCGGCTGCCCGAAGGTGTTTTTCTTCATATTTTTGTTGCTGTCCAATTGCCAGATTTGCTCCTTCGTCAGTTTTGCTTTCAGTGTCCGCTCTACCGAAAGAAGCGTGTCGGCGGTGGCATTGCTTTCCCGAATAATACGCCACGATTCCGCTGTAATATCCTCTATGTAGCGAGCCTGCCCAACGTTAAAGTTATAGGTGCTGCCAAAAAGTTCCGGCAACCGCGACTCCCAAAATGCGTGAATACCACGCTGGTCGGTAAGCTGTCCATCGTGATTAAGCGAGGTGTGGAGCGGCATATGGGCATCGGCGATGTAATGCGCCATGTCCGATGCGAGAAAGAGAATTGCATCTTTTTTTCGGTCTTTGAAGGCAGTGGTAAGTTTGATTTGCATTTCCTGTAAGTACCACGGGAGAATACCTTTGCGCTGAAGTGTGTCGCTGCCGTACTTTGCTTTGGCTTCTTTCCACGTTTTGGGAAGCGTTTCAAATGGCTTGTCGCCAAATGCTTCCACATCAATAAAATGCCGTGCAAATTCCTCGCGGTCACTCATTGCGTATTTGCGCACGTCGGGGACACTTGATTCTTCGGTGATGTAATCAATGTGATT
Source organism: Ignavibacteria bacterium (assembly GCA_014654705.1). GTDB lineage: Bacteria > Bacteroidota > Ignavibacteria > Kapaibacteriales > UBA4661 > PH2015. The sequence goes on along the minus strand of JACVZY010000075.1, from coordinate 24,074 downwards.
GTAGAAAAAAGTGCGCATCTCCGGCGGCAACGCAAAGACTGCCGCATGGCTGATATGCTGGTGTCCCCACACGCCCCACGAGTACAAAATCGAAGACGTTCCGGCAATAAATAGGGATGCTGTGAGGCAGACGAAAGCGAGCCGGTAGAGGTTCGACGTGTTCCTTGTACGATTGCTCCTTGTACGATTGTTCCTTGTTCGGTTTGTCATTGGTCGGTCCCTTAAGGTGATTGATAAAATGAACAGTGATTGTAAGCATAGTCGTTGAATATTTGGGACGCAATATACGGCTTTATGGCTTAAAACCTTTCTTCGGTTGCAAAACTCACCGTATCATTCGCCCTCGCGCTAAAAACAAGCCGTATTCTGCTTTGTTGTATTCGTTGACTATCTGTACATAATCGTTTTGCGCTCGCGTCACGTAGTCGTATGCCTGCAAGACTTCAAACGGCTTTGATGTGCCGAGTTTTTGCCGACCAATGCTTTGCTCCAACGCCTCTTGTGATGCTGCAAGACCCTCGCGGGCGAAGGTGAGCGCAGGGCGCAGCATAGCGAGTGCGCCGACAAACGAGGCTATTTCACGCCCAATCTGATTAGAAAGCACCTCTGTTTGAGCTTTACGAACATTCAAAGTGCTTTCGAGCTGTTGCGCCTGACCACGCCCAAGGAGGTCGGAAATTGGTGCCGACCATGAAATGCCCAGCGTGGAAGCCGCTCTGCCATATTGCGGCAGTGGTGCGCCGCCCAAAAGCGTTGTGGAAAGATTGAGTGTAAGGGTTGGCAGAAGCCGCCCGGTCGTCAGGGCAGTTGTTTCTTCGCGGAGAGCGGAAAGTTCGTATTCAACGCTGCGAATTTCAGGGCGTGCCGCAAGTGCTTCGCGCGTTAGCGTGTCCAGCGACAGCGAATCATTGAGCATAATCGGAACAAAAACGGAATCACTAGCTGCTATCAAGCGCGGCGAAGGGAGATTGAGCGCTGCCGAGAGTTCCGCCGAGCGGCGATAGACCTCCGTTGCGGCTTGCTGCGAAAGAACTTTCAAGCGACTGAGGGAACTTTTAACAAGTAGCACGTCCGATTTGTAACTCAAGCCTGCGCCTTGTTGCAGTTCCAACTGCACAAGTAATCGTTCATTCAGCGCAAAGGTCTCTCCTAAGAGCCGAATACGTTCTTGTGCGGCTGCAAGGTCGAAATACGCCCCGATGACACTTGTGAGCGTACGAATGCGCTGTGTGGCGATATCTTCCTGTGCGGAGAGCGAACGGTATTCGGCTGCTTTGGTGGCATAGACGGCAGTCGCAATACTCCATTCGCCAAGGACACCGCCAACAAGCGATGCGTTATTGGGCGTTACGTTCTGAAAAAACTCACCCCGTGCGTTCATGACCGTTCCCGAAGCACCGTACACACCCGCTCCGGCATACAACGACGGAAGAAACCAAGCATTGACGCGAGTTTCGTTTGCACGGGCGAGAGCAAACCGCGACTCGGACTCTTTGATGAGCAAATTATCTGCGCCGGCACGTTCCAAAACGTCTTTGAAAGTCATGCGCAAGGGGGTCCCAAAAATATTCGCAGTGGTTGTGGCAATGGACGATGGAATCCCTCGTGGCAGCAGCATTACTGACCGCTGGGGAATTTGTGCTTGAGCGCTTTGTGCTTGAATGCTTTGTGCTTGAGCGCTCTGTGCTTGAACGTTCTGTGCCCGTGCGGTTTCTGCCTCGGCGATAAATATAGTGGCAATGATTATTCCGTATCCGATGAGTATGTGCATACTCGTTTTATTGTTGAGTCGTCGCAACATTGTCGCCCTCCGTAACAAGTTCTTTACCGCGAATAATAATAAAATCTTCAGCCGTGAGTTTACCACCCGGCAGTACCTCGCTGAATTTTGTTTCTCGAAAGCCCAACCGCACCGGAACACGCTCAACGATGTTCTTTACAACCCGATAAATACAGGGTTCTCCTTTGTTGATGGTAATAGCTTCGTTCGGTATGATAAGTGCGTTTGGATGTGCCGAAAATTCCATCATCACCGACGCGGACATTCCCGGACGAATAGCGCGGTTGGGATTGCGAACATCCAACTCAATGCGCATCGTTTTCGATTCGGCTTTTAGAGCGTAGGAAATACGACTCACCGACGAGCGAATTTTGGTGTCGGGTAGCTCAAAAAGCACAATATCGGCGGGCGTACCTTCACGAACAAGCGGAACGTCCGTCTCCGGCACGTCCACAGCAATACGCATCACGGACAAATCCATGATGTCAACAATCGGAGCCGCTCCGCTGGATGTCCCGCTCTGCACGATTGCTCCTTTATTCAGGTAACGGCGCGTTACCACGCCCGAAAAAGGCGCTCGTACCTGCATGAGTTCTACGGTTTCGTCCATTCCCTTGAGAATTGCTTTTGCGCCCGAAAACTCAGCTTGAGCACGCTCCACGTCGCGGGGCGTTACCAAGTCCGGCGTTTGTTTTGCAATGGAGGACATCCGTTCGTAATTTGTCTTTGCAGCCAGAAAATCCGCTTCCGCTTTCTGCTGGCGTTGAGTGATTTCTGGGTTTTGTATGCTTGCCACCACCTGACCGACGTGTACAAAACTTCCAATATCGACCGAAAGAGAAGATACCGAGCCGCTGACCATTGCGTAGAGCCTCACTTCTTGGTTGGGGGTAACTGTTCCCGGCAATTCAACATTTCCGGCGAGTGTGCGCCGTTCAGGTTTGGCGACCATGACCGTTATTTTGCTTTGGCGTTGCGTACTTGCGGACTCATTTTTGTGCGGTGCGCAGCTTTCAATACAAAAGAGCAGCACCAAGCAGAAAATGAGATGTGAGGTTCTGAGTATCATGCGTCTGTCTCCGAGGAATAAGGGGTGTGAGAAATATCGCCCGATGAAAGCATTGGGGCGTGGTTGTGTGGGTGTGCATCATTGGCTTGTTCTTCCTTCGATGCAAAGACAAAAAACAAACAGGGCGCAACGAACATGGTCAAAAACGCTGCGGCAAGCGTTCCGCCAATAATGGCGCGTCCAAGCGGTACGTTGGCTTCTCCGCCGCGTTCCAGCCCCAGCGCCATCGGCAAAAGCGACATTACTGCCGTTATCGCCGTCATCAGCACCGGACGCAAGCGCGAGGATGCGCCGATGGTGATTGCGTCGGTGAGGGGCAAGCGTTCTTCGGTGCGCAAGGTGTTGATTCTATCCACAAGCAAATTGGTATAAGCGACCGTAATGCCGACCATCATAATCACACCCAAAAATGATTGGATGTTCAGCGTCGTATTTGTTACAAAAAGAGCAAAGACTACGCCCGTCAGACCAAGCGGAACAGTCAGCAAAATGATGAGCGGCAGCTTGAAGGAGCGCAAAAGGGGAACAATCACTAAATACACCATGATAACGGCGAGCACCAGACCAAACGACAAGCCGCCAAATGCCTCCTTGAGTGATTGGTATTCGCCGCTTACACGCAGGGCGTAGCCCGCAGGGAGACTGCGTTGTAATTCCTCCAGCTTCGTTTCAATTTCTGCCGAAACCGAACCCACATCGCGCCCTTCAGTGCTTGCGTATATGTTCACCACTTGTTGCAAATCGGCATGATTGATTTCCGGCGGGCTGGCGCTGACGCGCACGGTAGCAATGTTTTTCAGTAAGGTGCTCACGGTTCTTTTTTTGTTGTTAATCGCAATATTCTCAATTGCATTCTGAGCATCAACCTTGCCTTCGGGATACATTACCCCCACGTAGTAGAAGTTACCCGTGCGCTCGTCTGTCCAGATATTGCGGTTGAAATTGACGCTGGAGCTAACGGCGGTGAGCAAATTTTTTATCACCTCGTCTTGCGTCAATCCAAGTTCTGCCGCCTTTTCTCGGTCAACTTCCACAAAAAGTTCGGGTTGATTCTTTCGTTGCTGCACGCGCACGTCAACAGCGCCATCTACTCCGCGAACGATGTCGCGGGCTTGCCGTGCTATTGCGTGCAATTTATCCGCGTTTTTGCCCGTTATTTGCACATCAATCGGGGCGATGGCACCCAGATTGAGAGCCGCAGTGATAATGCCACCGGCATCGAAGGCAAATTCGACCCCGCCAAACTCTTTGGGAAGGCTCGTTCTCAGCCTCCGGACGTATTCAAAGGTACTTTCCTTTCGTTCGTGTTGGAGCTGCACATTCACAAAAGCGTCAAACGTGCCGGAGTTAGGCGTGTACGCAGCAGGCAGACCGTAGAGAATACCGATATTGGAGACAATTGTTCCGGCATCATTTCCCAGTTCACGGCGGACGGCTTCCTCGACTTTGCTGACAATACGCTCGCTCCGTTCTACCGTATAGCCGGGTTCCATACGAACATAAACCGTGAATTGTCCGGCATCGGAGGCAGGAAAAAGTTCCGTACCCAACTGCGTGGCGAGGACGAGGGCAAGCGCAAAAAGACCAACAGCAGCGCCCAAGACATACCACCGAAAGCGCAGTACCGTTATGAGCAGCGCTTGATACCGATTCTCAAGACGCTCCAAGAACCGCCCGACTGCGCTCGCTTCGCCTTCGTGCGGCTTGAGGAATTGAGCGGCTGCTACAGGAATGAGGGTAAGAGAAAACACAATTGAACCAATCATCGAAAGCGAAACGGCGATTGCCAAGGGCGGGAAAAGAAACTTTGCAACGCCGGTCAGGAATAAAATTGGCAGAAAAACGATGATGAGTACAAGTGTCGTAACGGTTACCGGCAGCGCCACCTCCGATGCTCCGTCAAATGCGGCTTGCATCGGTGTTTTGTGCAGCTTGAGATGTTTGTCAATGTTTTCCAGCACGACGATGGAGTTATCAACCAGCAAGCCGATGGCGAGCGCCAAACCGCCGAGTGTCATGGTATTGATGGACTCACCTGCTATCAGCAGTCCGATAAAAGCGAACATTGCTGAGAGCGGTAGGCTAAGGGCGACGATAAAAGCCGGACGCAAACCGCCCAAAAAAATCAGAAGCATCACGCACACCAATACCAGCCCGATAATTGCCTCGCGCGACAGCCCTTCGATAGCGCTGCGGACAAAGGCAGACTGATCCATAATCACATCCATTCGCGCTGCGCCCTGCAATCGCTCGCTGATGCGCTTCAAACTAGCTTGCACGTTGTCAATTGCACGAATGGTATTTGCACCGGGACGTTTGTAGATGGGAATATATACTTGGGACTTGCCGTTGACGTGGACAATGTTGGTCTGCACTGCGTTTGCATCCAGTGTTCGTCCAATATCACGCACATAAATCGGGGCACCGTTGTCATCGAATTTGATGATAACGTTGTCGAAGTCTTTGACGTTTTGAACGAGTGCATTGGCGTTCACATTGTAGTTCACGCCGCCGATTTGAGCATTTCCGGTCGGAATCATCACGTTGCTGTTCGAGAGCGCTTCCACGATGTCCAGTTGCGAGAGTTTGCGGGCTTGGAGTTTATCGGGGTCAACGTACACAAAAACGCGCCGAATTTGTCCGCCGAAAACCGTCGGGACGGTGATGCCTTCGACTGCGCCAAGAAGGGTGCGGATTTCAAAATTGGCGAGGTCGTAAATTTCTTTTTCTGAGAGGGAATCGCTGCTCACCGCTAAGAGTGCAAGCGGCACGGAGGCAGTGGGGTCAAACTGCGTGATAAGCGGCGGCAGAGTACCCGGCGGCAGGTTTCGCATTGCCGAAAATGCCAGCGCCGACACTTGAGTAAGAGCAGCAGCAGGCGGTGTTTCGGAGGTGAAAAAGTTTTTGACGATACTCGCACCGTTCATGCTTTTGGATTGCTGTTGCGTGATGCCGTCCGCCTGACCTGTCCATCGCTCAAGGCGGCTTGTAATATTGCGGTCCAGCACACTTGCTTGCATTCCGTTGTAAATTGTGAGTACCTGAACGGCGGGGATTTTGAATTGTGGCAAAATATCAATGGGCAGCCGCATAGTGGCGACAACGCTCATCACGGCAACCAAAATAGCAACGACCACAACCAAATACGGGTTTTTGAAAGCAAGACGAATCATGGTGTTGAGAAGATTAAGGGTGAAAATTGTTCAAAAATTCATTCGTACACGGAGAGAAAGTGCAGAGCAAAGCGCAAAAGAGTAAAGCGCAAAAGAGCAAAGTGCAAAAAGATAATGCCCGAGACAGACTGAAATCAAGTCTCAGAAACATCTCTGCGTCTGTGGTATGCAGCGCTTACGAAGAACCGGAGCGCGAAATTCATTTCGCCTCAGAACTAGCACGAGAACAGCATCTGCGGAATAAATTCTGCATTCCGGTTGCTATGCTCACTTCGCACAACGGCTTGTGCTTGCACGTTACGATTTGTAGAGGTTTGCTTACTGGGGGGTAAGCAGTGTAGGCTAAATACGAAAGGTGGAGTTGAGAACGCAGAGATTGGGCGGGGCAGCGAGGGAGAGGATAAAAAATGTGGATTTTTCGCGGACAAAGGAGGGTGCTTGCGGGAAGAGAGAAATAAACGCGCCCGTCAGTGTGGGAAACGTTTTTACGAGTGGGGTAGTAGAGCGAATATCGGATTGGCTTTGTGCCATCGGCAAAGTGATACTCGACATTGCGCGTGGCGTTTTTGCCTTGATGGGCTGGCTTTTGACGGGTTTGTGGAAAGGGTTGTAGTTACGGGCATTGTCTTTAAGGCTTTGGGAGAAATCGTAGTTGTAGGCAACAGTACGGGCAAAGAGCGAAAGGACAATGACAAGGAGTAATGCGCTTACCCGCCGACACGTGTGTTGGGTATCGGGATAAAGCGTGATGTTCGCTGATGGTATGTTGAATGGGCGAATCATGTTACAAACATACAGAAGCGGAACGGTTTCAAGCAAGAAAAAAATCTCGTCTTAGTCCACGTGCTGCATCCACGCTGTAATTCCACCGCGTAGATGCTGCGCGGAAATTCCGTGTTCCATTGCCAAGCGCAGCGCATCAGCACTGCGTTTGCCGGATTGGCAATGAAAAACGACAGGACGGGTGAATGCTGCAATGGTGTCCATGCTTGCCGCAAGCTCACCAAGCGGTATGTGTTCGCTTCCTTCAATGCTCGAAATAAATCGTTCGTGCGCTTCGCGAACATCAATGATGATAAATTCTTCTCTACGGCGCAATAGTTCTTGTGCCGTGATTTCGTGAGCCGAAATTTCGTGTGCCGTCACCTCGAGAACAGACTTTTGCATGGGTGAGCAAAACGCTTCGTAATCCTGCAATTCCGTGATGGTGGGTTCTTTTCCGCACAATGCACAATGCGGATTGTGGGGGATGTTGAGACGTGAAAACTGCATCGTAAGCGCATCCACGAGCAGCAAACGCCGGTGAAGCGTTTCGCCAATGCCAAGAATGATTTTGAGCGCCTCTGCCGCCTGAAGCGTTCCGATAATTCCCGGCAATACTCCCAGCACACCGCCTTCGGCGCAATTCGGCACAAGTTCGGGCGGTGGCGGCGTGGGGTACAAACACCGATAGCAGCCACCACGCCTGGCATCGAAGACGCTCACTTGCCCCGTGAAGCGAAAGACGCTGCCATAGACAAGCGGCTTGCCCAAAAGTCCGGCGGCATCGTTCACGAGATAGCGTGTGGCGAAATTGTCCGTGCCGTCCAGAATAACATCGTAATTGCTGAGAATCTCAAGTGCGTTGTCGCGGGAGAGCGTGGTTGTATGCGCTTCAACGGTGATGGCGGGATTAAGCGCTTGAAGAGCCTCTTGCGCAGAGTCCGTTTTTTGTTGACCGATGCGCTGAGAGGTGTGGAGAATTTGGCGCTGCAAATTGGAAATTTCTACCACGTCAGCGTCTGCTATTCCAAGCGTGCCTATTCCCGCCGCAGCAAGGTACAATGCGGCAGGGCAGCCCAAGCCTCCAGCGCCTATGACGAGTACACGCGAGGATTTGAGCGCTAGCTGTCCCCGCAAGCCAATTTCGGGCAAAAGCAAGTGACGGCTATATCGTGCCACTTCGTCGGATGACAGCGTTTGAGCGGTGTTTGGATGTTCCGAATGATTCATTGCGGTAGCGCGGTTCCAAAAAAATTCTGCAAAACAGGTTGTTTTCTCGCTATATTAGCACTGTTTCTCTCACGCACCAACGAAAAAATATGCAACTTCCGGTTCTGCCGTCACCCGCGTCATCGAATAAGCACTCAACTGCCTCAGCAAATACACCTCTGACAGATAATTACGGTCGTCCGATCACCTATCTGCGGCTTGCCGTTACCGACAGGTGCAATCTTCGGTGTGTGTACTGTATGCCGGAAAATATGCGGTTTTTGCCAACAAAAGAACTTCTGACGAATGAAGAAATGATGCGGCTTGTGGAGGTGTCGGCGGCGCTCGGTGTTCGCAAGGTACGCCTTACGGGCGGTGAGCCGTTTGTGCGTCAGGGCATTATGGATTTGCTGTGGCGGATTAGCGAAACAAAGGGCATTGAGGAGGTGCACATTACGACCAATGGCGTTCTGACTGCTCAATATGTGCCGGAACTAAAGCGTATGGGAATTGCGTCGGTGAATTTGAGTATGGACTCTTTCGATGCAGGTCGCTTTTTTGAACTTACCCGCCGCAATGAATTTGCGGCTGTTCAGAATTCATTTGAAATGCTCATTGAAAGCGGTATTCCTCTCAGTGTTAATGCGGTCGTAATGGAAGGCAACAATACCGATGATGTTATTGCAATGTGCGAAAAAACACGCACTCAAAATTTCACGATGCGTTTTATTGAAGAAATGCCCTTCAATGGCGGTACGCACGAACTTCCGACGATAGTGTGGGACTACAAAAAAATACTTGCCTCCATTCAAGCCGCATACCCAAACCTTGAGCGCGTCGGGCGTAGCAACCACGCCACGGCAGAACTCTACCGTGTGCCGGACTATGCGGGGCAAATTGGCATTATTGCTGGCTTTTCGCGAACCTTTTGCGGTGCTTGCAACCGCATCCGTATCACAGCGAAGGGAACATTGAAAACGTGCCTGTACGACAATGGTGTGCTTGACCTAAAGGCGCTCTTGCGCTCCGGTGCAAGCAATGAAGAGGTTTCTACGGCAATAGCGGATTGTGTGCAGCATCGCTTTCGTGATGGAATTGAGGCGGAGCGGCATACGCATACGAGTGCTGCTTTTGATTCAATGTCGGAAATTGGCGGGTAGCGGGCTATGAATGAACGGCATTTGGTAAGTGTCTTTCATTTGTGTAGGTTAGGAGAAGGTGTCGGCTATTTCCTCACTTGATATTCATTCCGCTTTATGCATTACTATCGCGCAATAATTGCTGGGCTTGTTCTCACAGGAATGATGGTGGTCGTGCTTGGTGTATATCTCTTTTGGTCTATTGAGCGGCTTGAGAGTAATGTATGGCAAATAGCGAATAAACGCCATACGATGGCAGTTTTAGAGAAAGTCTTCTCGGTTGTGAAAGATGCCGAGAGCAGTCTGCGAGGGTTTGTTCTGACTGGAGATGAGGCGTATTTGGAACCCTATAAAGCGGCATCGTTCCGCATTGATTCGTTACTTCACAAGCTGCATCAGCAATTACCCGACCAAATGAATGAATATACTACACTCGAAAATCTAGTCAAAAGAAGGCTGGTATTAATTACCGAGGTTGTGAATATTCGGCGGGAGCGAGGATTTACCGAAGCACAGTTGGCGATTGCAAGCAAGAAGGGGGTGTATGTGATGGATAGTCTTAGGGCTTTGTGCAGTCGAATTGAGTATCAAGAGGAAGCCATTACCTCCGATGCTATTACGCAGCACATTCGTAATAATTCTACCGCTGTCTTTACGAGTTTATTTGCGGTTGTGCTCCTTCTTGTTGGCTTTACCGTAACGATGGTCATGTTCCTTCGGTATCGTATTCGAAGTGAACAGGAACTTCTGTCACAACAAAAGTTTACCAGTACTATTCTGGAAACGGTTCCCAGCTTTGTCTATCTTTTCGACGTGCAAAAAGGAACATTTGAATATACCAATAGTTACTTTGAGCGTCTCACCGGCTATTCTGCTCTTGAGCTTCAAGAGCGGGGAGCGGATTTGCTTTGGTCTCTGATTCACCCGGACGATGCTGAGTATCTTCGGAATCGTTTTGGGGAAATCATACAAAATGGCGAAGACCATACCACATACGAAAGTGAATACAGATTACTTCACAAAAATGGCTCTTGGTGCTATTTTACTGATCGTGCCATCGTTTTTCGCAGGGATGAAAATGGAGCAATAAAGTTCATTCTTTCGTTCTTATACGATATTACCGATAGAGTTCATGCTGAACAAGGGCGAGCGAAGTCGGAAACAGTTCTCAAAAGCGTCCTTGATACAGCGCTCTACGGTATTTTGGTTGTGGAAGCTGTGCGTGATGACACACAAAAAATAGTGGACTTTCGGTATGTTCTACTGAATGAAGCAGCACGGAAAGGATTTGGGCGCTCCATAGATGAAGTACAGTCATCCACGATGGCACAGTTATTTCCGGGAGTTCTTCAAACCGGACAATTTTCACGATATTGTGAAGTGCTGGAAACTGGCAATAGTGCAATTATTGACGTTGAGTATGTTGGTGATGGCTTTAATAATTGGTTCACGAATGTTTGCTCTAAGCTCAATGATGGTTTGGTGATTCTTTACTACGACATTAGCGACCGTAAAGCTGCCGAGGCAAAGGTCATCGAACTCAATGCTGCGCTGGCATCGGCAAATGCTGATTTAGAGCGCCTCATAGAAGAGCGCACTGCCCAACTTCTTCTTGCCAATCAAGAATTGGTTTTTATCAATCAACAATACCAAGAAACAAATAAGGAATTAGAGGCATTTTCCTACTCTGTTTCGCACGACCTCCGCGCGCCACTCCGCAGCGTCAATGGGTTTGCTGAAATGCTGCGTGAGCGATATGAGAACCAATTCGATGAAGAAGGGCTGCGCATTTTAGGAAGAATTATGAATGGTGCGCAAAAAATGGGTATATTGATAGATGAGCTTCTCGCACTCTCGCGTTTAGGGCGAAAAGCCTTGCAAATATCTGATGTGAATATGATGGAACTTGTTCGCTCTGTACTGGAAGACCTTAATACGCACAATGAATTAGCCGACTATTCGATAGAAATTTCCGCGCTTCCCAATGCTGTCGGCGATGCCTCTCTTCTCTGGCAGGTGTGGGTAAATCTGCTTTCCAATGCCGTAAAGTATTCACGTCATTCCGCGTCAAAAACTATTTCTATTACTTCCTCCGTGCAGAACGGAGTTCCTGTCTATGCCGTCCGCGACCACGGCGTAGGCTTCGATATGCGCTATGCCGACAAACTCTTTAGCGTTTTTCAACGGCTGCATAAAGAGCGTGATTTTGAAGGCACAGGCATCGGTCTGGCTATTGTGAAACGCATTATTACAAAGCACGGTGGGCAAGTCTGGGCAGAAGCTGATGTGAATAAAGGTGCGACGTTCTCGTTCTCGCTCTTGAACCTTAGTGCACAGAATACCCCCTAAGTTCGTGAACAATAATTTTTTGGTATTTTCTTTTGAGCAAGGCTGCATACTGCTTTGTTTCTCATACCAGAGTTTCTCATACCAGATTACTTTTGGTCAAGAACTTAGCTCATTGTTAACCTCTCATTTTTCAACCTCATAGTAGGAAAGAATCACCATGAATCCCGTAGAAATACTGCTCGTCGAAGACAATCTCGACGATGCCGAATTAGCCATTAGTGCACTGCGCAAAAAGAACCTCGCAAGTGCATTGACGCACGTAGAAGACGGAGAAGAAGCCCTCGAATTTCTGTTTGGCGAAGGACGATTCGCTGGGCGCAACGGAGTAGAGCAGCCCAAATTGGTACTGCTCGACTTAAAAATGCCCAAGCTAAGTGGTCTGGAAGTATTGAAAATAATTAAATCCGATAAGCGCACATCAAAAATTCCGGTCGTGGTGCTGACCTCCTCCAAAGAAGAGCCGGACATACAAGAAGCTTATGCGCTTGGCGCAAATAGCTATATCGTCAAACCCGTCACGTTCGACAGTTTTGCAGATATTGTTTCGACCGTAGGTTTCTACTGGCTGCTTGTCAATCAGCCCAGTCATAATACGCTGTGATTGCCATACTCTGTGATTGTCTTTGACGATACTTATTCTCTGCGGATGCTTCAAGTAAGAAAGAGTGCCAGAATCTACTCTTGAGGCATCTGCAAAGAATACAATGTCTCTCCTTTGTGGGTAATATTGCCAAAAAAGTGAAAAAAAAGTGAAAAAAATAAAAATATATTTTTCGATTTCTCTTTGCATTTTGTGATTGTAAGTGATTTTCTATGTTCGATTTGTGGGTTTTTTGTGGTTGAAAATTAAATGTTGCAACATTGATTGTAACGGGTTTTCCGTTACATGTGTCACTAGCGCGGTATGACACAATTTGTTATATTAGGGCGGTTCTATATTTGTCATAATTTACACAGTACCAATAATTTAATTTATCTGCTCATTGACTTCTTAGGTTGTCGAGCCACAACCCTTGCTCGTGGGAAAATTGTAAAAAAGATCTCGTACTCACCTCTCATGCTTGATTCCTTGAAAAGCAGGCGACTTACGTATCGGCATCGAAACGCGTGCTATCGTGACCATACCTTGACCATTCATAGCATCGTAGGTGTTTTTTACAAGTAGGAAGATACTCTTTCGGGAATCCTCTATAATGCTTACGGTTACAGTTTGTGCTTTTTCAGTCTCTTTTTTCTTGTTGTGTTTATGATTGCTACTTTACCTACACCAAAAACTACGTATTCTCTCAACATTTTACTTGTTGAAGACTCCGAAGATGATTTCGAGCTTTGCCTTCATGCTTTGAAGAACGAATTTACACCCCGAGCGCTCCGCGTGGATACGGAAGCAGGATTTCGCGCAGCGCTGGCTACGTCTGAATGGGATGCGATTTTGTGTGATTATACGCTCCCCCAATTTTCGGTTTTTGAAGCCTTGCATATTGTACAGGAATTAGGTATAGACATTCCCTTCATCGTCGTTTCCGGCTCGATTAGTGAAGAAGATGCTGTGCATTGCATCAAATCAGGGGCGCATGATTATCTCATCAAAGACCGATTACTCAAACTTCCTCACGCAATTCTCAGAGAAATTCGAGAAGCACGGGGCAGAGAAGAATATCGCTGGCAGGAAAAAGTCAATCAGCAGTTATTCAAAGAACTTAAAAACTATATCACAGCGATAAATACCAGTACGCTCACGACCATGACGAGTCTGGACGGAACGATTATTTCTGCTAATGAGCTTTTTTGTCAGGTATCGGGATATACCGAAAAAGAGATAATAGGCAGGAATGAGAGTATAGTTAACTCGGGCTATCATACACAAGAATTTTGGGAAGATTTTTGGCACACGATTACTAATCGTAAAGTATGGCGTGGGGATATTCGGAATAAAGCCAAAGATGGAAGTTATTATTGGGTGGACACAACAGTTTTCCCTCTTGTCAATACGGAAAATGACCTCTACGGTTTTATGTCAGTCCGTCATATTTGTACCGATCAAAAAGAGGCAGCTATACGCATAGCCGAAAGTGAACTTCGCTTTCGCACGCTTGCCGACACTGCTCCGGTACTGGTCTGGATGTCTGATACGGAAAAATTGATTACCTATTTCAATAAAACATGGCTTGACTTCACAGGCAGAACAATAGAACAGGATACTGGATACGGCTGGGCGGATATCATTCATCCGGATGACATAGGGAAATGTATGCAGGTATATACCGAAGCATTTGAAGCTCGGCAGCAATTGAGTATAGAGTATCGCATATTGCATCACTCTGGAGAATATCGGTGGTTACTGTCAATTGGTACACCGCGGTATCTTCCGAATGGTGAATTTGCTGGGTATATGGGGTCATGTGTCGATATTACTCAGCGTAAAGAGGCTGAAAAATATCTGCTCGATGTAAATGAAGGTTTGGAGAGGCGTGTAGAGGATCGCACTAAATCGTTGATAAAATTGAATCAAGAAAAGAATGAGTTTTTGGGTATAGCTGCCCACGATTTGAAAAATCCTCTTGCCGGAATTCGTTCCAGTGCGGAGATTTTACTTCGATATTACATTCAAGAAGAAAGAGCGGCAAAATTTATTCAGAATATCATTGTGAGTGTTGACCAGATGCTTGATATTGTGACCAATCTTCTTGATGTCAACAAAATAGAGAGTGGCGGCTATGAAGTCCACATACGCCGCATTCCCTAGGAAGTATTTGATAAAAAAATTGAAAATTATCAAGCCCGAGCCGCAGAAAAAGCTATCATGCTTTCTCATGAATCAATAGATGCTGCCATACTTGCCGATGAATTCGCCCTTCATCAGGTATTTGATAATCTCATCTCGAACGCCATAAAATTCTCGCCAAAATGGTCAAAGGTCGTTGTGCGTATGGTGCGTCATCTGAGCGAAAGTGGAGAAGCAAAAGTGCGTATTGAGATTCAGGACGAAGGACCTGGGCTGACCGAGCAGGATAAACTAAAACTCTTCTCCAAATTTGCGCGGCTTTCGGCAAAACCCACAGGGCAAGAAAGCTCGACTGGGCTTGGGCTTTCTATTGTCAAGCGTCTGGTGGAAGCAATGGGCGGACAGGTCTGGTGTGAAAGTGAACATGGAAAGGGCGCAACCTTTATAGTCGAATTTATGGAAGCCGTAGATTAAAGCCAAGCCAAAGGCAGGCAAGGCAGGCTGGAAGCGATTGGCAACGGGAACTGAAAAAAAAGAAAGAACGATATTGGGTAAATGGTTGATTTTTTTGTAAACTTGGGTCTCACGCTATCACCACAGTTTCATCGGCAAGTTCCTTGCCGTGAAGGGCTTTTTTAGGATATTTTTTTCAGAAAGTTGCTTTCATGCCCATCGTACAGACGTATTCCGCCTCACCAGTACCATTCAGCCCTACACCTTCTGAAGTAGGTGCGGTGCAACTTCTTCCGCGAGTCGCTGCTTTGCTCACCCTTCTTGCCGTTATCGGAGTGATAGCCATATACTCCGTATGGGGTAGTATTCGCGGAGCGCTATTGCTTGCTATCGGGGCGAGTGTCGTGATAGCTTTTCTAACAAGTATTGCTGCCTTTCTCTATAAAAAATTGTACGCTCAACTACAAGTGCAATTCCAAGAAGAGCAAGAGCGCCGCAAGGAGGATGCACAAGCGCTTCATCACCTACAAACGCTCTTGGAAGCCGAACAGCAGCGCGCAAAGCAAGCTGAAGAGCATTTCGCACAAGAAAGCAAAACCTTACAGCACGATGCCGAAATGATAATAGCAAGCATACACCGTTTTGCCGAAGGTGATCTGACGGTGCACATCGTTCTGCAAAGTCAGAATCAGATGATGAACACACTTGCCGAAAATGTGAATGCTGCCGTCAGCAAAATCCGCTTTCTTGTCTCGCAGGTGCAAGAAACCGTGCAGCGCACGGGCGAAATTGCGCAGCTTGTGACGACTGCTTCGCATCAGATTACTACGACGGCTGAGGAACAAGCCCGCCAAACAACAGCGCTGGCGGAATCGGTGATAAACATTGTCTCAGGTATTTCCTCCGGTGTAGAAAAAACGTCTAATGTGGAGCGTATGGCTGAAGCAAACGGAAAAGCAGCCGAGAGTGGTGCTGAAGTAACAGGAAATACGGTCGCAAAAATGCAAGAAATCGCCCGTGTGGTAAGCGAGGCGGCGAGCGTCGTGCGAGGGCTAGGCAATGCAAGCGCGGAAGTGGGTGAGATTGTGATGGTCATCGAGGAAATTGCCGACCAAACGAATCTTCTGGCGCTCAATGCTGCCATCGAAGCCGCCCGCGCCGGTGAGCAGGGACGCGGATTTGCCGTCGTTGCCGATGAAGTGCGTAAACTTGCCGAGCGCACTGCTCAAGCGACGAAGCAAATAGGCGGTACTATTCGCCATATCCAACGAGAAACCGAACGTGCCGTCAAAGGCATTGAGCGTGGCACAAGTGAGGCAGAATCAGGGTTGCAGCTTGCGAAGACTACCGGAAGTGCGCTTGAGGAAATGGTGATGAGCGCCGGAAATGTAGCTGGACTTGTCCGAGAGGTAGTTCGAGCCAATGAAGAGCAGGCTTCAACGGGGAGTTTCATTACGCGCAATGTCGAGCAGATGAGCGCATCGGTCGAAGAAACAGCATCGGGTATTAACGAAATTGCCCGCAATACCGAGCAGCTCAGTAATATCGTCGCACACTTGCAGCGTCTGGTCAGCAATTTTACTATTCAATCATCATCAGCCGTTGCATCTACGCGCTCTTCCTCATCGCCGCGCGTGCGAACTACTTCCTCGCAGCGAGGATTGCCGGAGGAGATTTCATCGCACACTAAATCCTCGTCATTACTTGCGTCCTACAATGAATCACGAAGTGGCGTTCTAGGTTCATCGGAGCGAGGTCTTGCACTCAAAAGCAAGTTGACACACGTATTTGAGAATCTGTATTGCGGCGTTTTTCATGATGTAGAGAAAAAAATTCTCGAAATTCACTGGACACCACAAACTGAGCGGATGACGAATGAAGAGTTCAAAGAAGCGCTGCTCATTTTCGCAGAACTTTCGGAGAAAATGTACACGCGCGGAATTTTTGTGAATGTTCTTCAAAACCGACACGTCCTCACGCCGGATCTTCAGGCATGGCATGATGCCAATATTGTCCCGCGGTATGCCAAAGCGGGTATCGTCAAAATGGCATTTCTCGCGCCCCCGTCTTCACTGACGCGCAGCAGTTCAGAAGCAGCATTTGAGGAAAAACGTGCCAAAGAACTGCTTCAGGTGCTGTTTTTTGAAGAAGAAGAAGCCGCGAAATCATGGCTCGTGCGGTAACGTGCCGGTCTATCCCCACAAATGCGCGTACTTCAATCCCGTACCGGTATTGAAGAGTACAACCGTTTCGTCGGGCTTTATCCAGCCTTGTTTGAGTAGTTCCACCTGTGCCGCCAAGCAAGCACCACCTTCGGGAGCAGGAAAGATGCCGCTTGTACGGGCAATCATGTTGGAGTATTCCATCATGTCTTCGTCGCGTATGGCGAGCGCAGTGCCACCGCTTTCTTTCATAGCGCGAATCATCAGGAAATCTCCTACCGCCACGGGTACGCGCAGCCCGTCGGCAATCGTTTTTGCGCCTTCCCAAAGCGGAGCGTGTTCGTTGCCGTCATGGAACGCCTTCACAATCGGCGCACAGCCTGTGCTTTGGACGGTGACCATACGTGGGCGTTTGCTGCCTTTCGGAAGCAAACCCAATTCTTCCATTTCGGCAAATGCTTTCCACAGCCCAATGAGTCCCGTTCCGCCGCCTGCGGGATAGATTATCACGTCGGGCAATTCCCAATTCATCTGCTCGCCGAGTTCGTAGCCCATCGTTTTTTTACCTTCCAGTCTGTACGGCTCTTTGAGTGTGCTCACGTCGAACCAACCGTGTGCTGCTACACCCTCGCGGACTTTTGCACCACAGTCATTGATAAGGCCGTTCACAAGCGTCAGATGTGCACCGAAAGCATTGCACTCGGCGCGGAATGCAAGTGGCACGTCCGCAGGCATAAACACGTGCGCGGGCAGTCCGGCTGCGGCGGCGTATGCGCTCATTGCACCTCCGGCATTGCCAGCACTGGGAATGGCGAGTGTTTTTACGCCCAATTCCAGTGCACGGCTGACGGCGACTGCTTGACCACGCGCTTTGAAGCTGCCCGTTGGGTTCGGCGATTCATCTTTGATAAACGTTGCTGCGCACCCAATCTGCTTCCCAAGCCGTTCGGCATGGACAAGTGGCGTACCGCCTTCGGAAAGGCAGACAATATTTTTGCGTTCGCGCACAGGCAGAACTTCCTCGTAGCGCCAGAGGTCTTTTCGGCGCTCTTTGAGACTCTCTCGCGTGAGTGTTTGTGCAGCTTTGGCGAGGTCGTAGCGGGCAAGAAGCGGACGCTGCGCTGTCGGACTAAGATTCCACACTTGGTCGGCATCGTAGCGTTCGCCCGTCATGCTACATTCGAGGTGAGTGAGGGTGGAAGAAGTGAGATGTGATGCAGTATTCATCTGTTTGAAAAAATGGTTGTCAAAGTGATGTATTGTATTCTTTAGATTTGCTGTGCGGTAAGGTTTGAATTTCGTATTTGTATGTAACCCAAGAAAAAACCTGCCGCCAAGCCGCCAAAATGCCCGGCATTATCAATAAAATCGAAACATATTGCTCCTAAAATTCCTACAAAAAATACGCCCAATAACAGCGATTTCAAAAATTCATGGGGAATAATTCTACGAAGCTGGAATGCAAGGGCAAGTGTCCAGCCGAGAAGCCCCATAATGCCACCCGATGCACCGATAGATGTTACATTGGGGTAGAGAACGAGGCTGAGGAGATTGCCCACAATACCAGATATAGCAAAGCAGGCTATAAGGTATCGAAGTGAAGTGAACTTGAGTACAATAATGCTCAAGCCCAGCAGGGATACGACATTTCCCACAATATGAAAAAATCCACCATGCAAGAATATCGCTGATAATAAACGCCAAACCTCTCCGTTTTTGGTTGCGGTTTTAACCAGTCCGTAGTGCGAAATTACTATTTCCGAGCCGAATATTGTTTGCAATGCAAATGCAAGGCTCAGAAGAACAGGCAGAAAGAGCAGATGCCAACGCGAAATACCACTATTGCCAAGCCAGTACAAAAACTTTATCTGTTCAGTTTCTTCCTTGCACGGTTGCTGACCGCGATTCCGTAATTTGAAAAAATCAAAAAGTTGTGTTGCTAAAGGAACGATACCAAAAGCAACGAAAAAATATCGCCAGAAACGCGATGGCAATGCAGCAAAGTTTTTGGACGCGAATGAGATAAAAAGAATGAGAGCTACTATTACTGTCGTTCTTATTGAGCGCTCCATGGCTTTGCGAAGAACGCGAATAGTTTTATTGCGGACAATGGCAAACGAAAAATTATCCGTGCCGGGTATGATGCAATGGTGATACTCCGGCGTTGCGATAAATCGCAAGCGCATTGTCTCATCATCTAAAATTTTTGCCAATTCTTCTCTCGAACACGGTATTATTGTAGCATTGCCAGAAGTAACGTAACCATATTCAATCAATGGCGGGCGTTTTGGATAATCAATGAGTTCATCCCACGACTGCATCTGTCGAATGGTTATACGTTTCAAATCAGTCTTGCTCATACTTTAATTTTTCTCGCGGAATTGATGGAAAATCATTGCAGCATACACGCCCCGACCGTGCCGTAGCTAGTCTCATCCACTAAAATTGCACCGCCACTTGAACGCAAGTCTGCGTAGCGGTCGAACACGAGCGGGGAAGCCGTCTTGAGCGATACTTTCGCAATATCGTTCAATCCCAGCGAAGCAACATTTTCTGTGCGTTCGAGCGTGTTCACATCCAGTTTGTAATCAATAGAGCGCACAACGGCGCGAACAGTACGGCTTTTGTGTTGCAAAAGATATTTACTACCCACCGTGAGCGGTTTTGCGTCCATCCAGCAAAGTAGAGTTTCGATTTCTTGCTGCACAGTAGGCGAGTCCTCACTGAAAGGTGTGTTCGTAACCGAAGGCGTATTATTGCTACTCACAATCGTATCGCCTCGGCTCACGTCCACGTCGTCCTCAAGGTGCAAGATGATATTATGCGGTGCGTGTGCTTCCTCAACTTCGTGTGGCACTGCGTCCGTGCCCGCAACTTCAATGGCTTTAATGCGGCTTTGTATGCCGGAGGGTAGCACCGTCACTGCATCACCTTTGCGATACGAGCCGCTCGAAATCATGCCAGCATAGCCGCGATAATCGTGCAAATCCTCCGTTTGCGGGCGAATGACGTACTGCACTTGAAAGCGCGGGTGAGTGAGGTCGGTATCATTTTGCACCTCCACGTTTTCCAGAAACTCCAAAAGCGGTGCACCTTTGTACCACGCGAGATTTGGTGAGCGCTCTACGATGTTGTCGCCGCCAAGCGCACTGATGGGAATATAATGTACGTCCTTCAAGCCAAGGGTTTCAGCAATGACGCGGTATTCCGTAACAATCTCGTTAAAGCGCTCCTCCGAAAAACTGACCAAATCCATTTTATTGACTGCCACAACGACGTGCGGAAGTGCGAGGAAGGAAGCAATGATGCTGTGCCGCCGCGTTTGCTCAATGATGCCGTTACGGGCATCCACAAGGATAATGGCAAGGTCGGAATTGGACGCGCCTGTGACCATATTGCGTGTGTACTGGATGTGTCCCGGCGCATCGGCAATGATGAACTTTCGGCGCGGCGTAGAAAAATACTTGTACGCCACGTCAATCGTGATGCCCTGTTCGCGTTCTGCACGAAGTCCGTCGGTCAGGAGTGCGAGGTCAAGTTCGCCGTCAGCTTTGGAGCGGCTTTGCGATTCGATTGCTTCCAATTGGTCTTGCAAAATAGATTTGCTATCGTAAAGCAAGCGCCCGATGAGCGTACTTTTGCCGTCATCCACGCTGCCGGCAGTAATAAAGCGGAGAATGTCCATAATGGTTTGTAAAGTCTCAGTGTAGTATCTGTGATTGTGATTATTTCTTGCCTGCCGAAAGCACATTTTTTTTGAAAATGTAAGCACCTTTCACAGCACCCCACACCTGCTTGCCCTCAGCATTAAATCCTCTGTCCCAGCTTGTGAGGCTGTTCGATGTCAGAAAGACCTCCGATGTGGCGTAGGAAGCACCGCGAAGATCGCTTTTGCAGCCTGTCCCTTGCGTAGCGCCTTGATACGAGCCGTCGGGAAGTTTTTTGAGGACAATGGCGCAGCCATCACGCTCGGTGAGGTTTTCAGGCTTCAGACCAGCAAGCAGGGTGGAATTTTTAGAAGCACCGGCGTATTTGAGAGGGTTATCGGGCAGCGTATAGACGAGGCTTACAGGGGTATTCTCTTTCCATACAACGCGATAAATACGTTGCCGATAGGGTTTGTCGAGCGCGGTTGCCATCGCTTGTTCTACGTAGAGCCAATGCTCGCCCGTTCGTTCTTGCCAAATTGGTGTCATGGTCAAATGCACTTCAAAAAATGCAGAGTCTTTCTCAGACTGTTCTTTGCTGGAGAAAGAGCCGCTTAAAAACTCTACGACGCGCAGTAGCTCGTCCTGCTCAGTACCCACAGGTGGCAAGGCAGCATGAATGTTGGGTGCAAAGGCGATAATCAAAAAACTGAGGAGTAAAAAAAAACGCATATCGGTAGAAAAAAGTTGAAAAAAAAGATAGATTGTATTGTCAGGGTTGTTTTTCTGGTGAATCTTCGCTTGTCGGCTTCGCTTGCAAACCTCTTCTTGAACTCAGCACAAAGCCCAAACCAAAGGTCGCAAGCACTGCCAGCGATTCTTTCGGACGCTCCATAACGACCGATGCCGCCATCCAAAAACTGATAGCGGCAAAGATAAGTGGCGTTACAGGATAGCCCCACACCTTGTAGGGACGCGGGAGTTCGGGGTGTTTGCGGCGCAAAATAATCACGCCGACTACCGCCAGCATATTGAACACATTCAGCAAAAAGCCCGTGTAAATCAAAATGGCTTCAAAGCTGGAGGTCAGCACAATCGTAATCGCAATCACAGCTTGCAGCCAGAAGGCGCGTACCGCCACGCCGTGTTTGTTTTTCACCGCAGCAAAACGCAAAAGCGTGTAATCTTCGCCCATCACATTCCAGACGCGCGGTCCCAGCACGGCGTAGGAACTCACACTTGCTAAGAGCACGAGAGCAATGAGCGCACTCATCACCAGTGCTCCGCGCTCGGCGAACATACCTTGTGCGGCGATATAGCCCACGTCCAGTTTGCCCGACAATGCCTGAATAGAAGCTACTTTCAGAAAGGAATAATTCAAGACCACGTACAATGCAGTTACGACGATGACACCAGTAATGACCGAGCGGGGAAGATTTTTTTGTACGTCCTTGATTTCGTCAATCACATACACTGACGTGTTCCAGCCCAAATACGCATACGATACAAACACAAAGGATACGGCGTAGGCGGGGGTAAGAATGAGCGAGAAATCGTATGCCGTCGGAATAAGCGACGGTGCGGGCGTTGGTGCAAGAAACGCAGCAACAATAAAAACCAGAATGAGCGCAACATTGAAATACGTCACGGCGCTGTGTAACGTAGCACCCACGCGCACATTCACGCTGTGGACAATCGTGGCAAGAAGAATCACGCCGACCGTAAACACTGGTTCCGGCAGGGCAATGAGATTTTGTGCGTACTTCCCAAAAGCAACCGCAGAAAGCGCAATCGGTGCAGCCAAACCCGCTACCAGAGTTGCTACACCAGCAATGAAGCCAAGTGTGGGCGTGTAAATCGTACCCAGCAAATGATATTCGCCGCCCGAGCGCGGGTGTGCTGCGCCCAATTCCGCGTATGCCAGTGCGCCTGTGAGCGATGCAACGCCGCCCACAATCCACAACAATATGACAGCCGGAACAGACGGAATTGCCTTGACCTGAAGACCAAGCGACGTGAATACGCCCGTGCCAATCATAGCAGCGATGACAAAAGCAGTCATTTGTGGGAAGCCGAAAACTCGTGATTTCATTTTCGTGATTTCATTTTAATGGTACCGTTTTTCGCCCGCTGGGATTGCAACTTGAAGCTGGTTTTGTGCGGACGGCAGAGGGCAAGTGGCAAATTCGGTGAAGGCACACGGCGGATTTTCGGCACGGTTAAAATCTAGGATAACTGTGCTACCGTTCTCAGGCACGTCGGCGTACAGAAAACGCCCGACTTGGTAGGTGTCGGTGCGAGAGGTCAAATCGCGGAAGACAATAAACAACCGCTTTCCTTCGCCGACGGGTTCAAGCCGATACTCTTTGCCCCCAAGTTGAAAGACCAGCAGACCGGGGCTTTTCTGTCTGCTGGTGTCGCCCAAGATGTTCGGGACGAACACTTCTTTCGGCTCGGGGTATGTCTCAAAACGTGCCTTAATGGTAAATTCGCTGTTAACCGGAAACCATTTTAGCCCAGTAAAATCGCGACGGGTAGTGCTGTTCGGGTCTTTGACGCGTACACCGTACCGCGCACCGCGTTTGACGACATGAAATTTGATGCCGCCGATTTCAACAATGGTCGGGGGCTGCCCATCATCATTGTTTATTGCGATTTCACCTTCAATTACCTTGCCGTCTGCTCGTGCTTTTACGCCGTTTTCAAGCAAAAACTTCGTTGTTTTGCCGTCAAATTGTATTGTTCCAATGCGGGCGGCGACTGCGCCATTTGCCGATGGTAGAATCACCGCGTTTTTCTTGTCCGCACCAACAGTATTCGCGCCTTGTTTGAGCCAAAATAGACCAGCCAACGATAGCCAGCCATTTTCACTTTTTAACGTAGCCTCGCGCTCCGAGCGCCACTGCTGAACGCTGTATGCATAATCAGGGGCTTGCTTGATTGCCTCATTTTCGTCGAAGGCTGCGCTTGTTGCCGATTTAACGATGTCGCCAAGCTCTTTGAAATTCAAACCGTCAATGAGCGCAGTTTTATGGCGGCTGCGGATCGTTTCAAACTCCTCGTGGATGCCGTCATACAGAAGTTCATTGTTGTACTCAACAGCAACAACCACGTCCCAGTACTGCTCGTCGGTTTTCGCGTTGCGGACAAGCCGATACTGTTTAATTAACTTTTTCTCCACAGCAATCCGGTCTAACTCTAACCAGTTTTTTTCGAGAAAATGTGTCAGACGCGCACCTTGATTGGGTTTTGCTTTAAGATATGTGAGTGTCCAAAAACTTGGCTCAGGGTTTTTCGCCTTCTGCGCTGCCAGCGCCGTCGACGCAACGAGCAATAAGCTGAGCGCGGCAAAGACCGCGTTTTGTGATAGTTGTCTCATAGTTTTATCCTTGTATTGAATGATACAGAAATTATAGAACCTAGCAAAGTACACGACAATTTTTTGCCAAAATACTGACCAAGCCTCATCACAAGGAGTTACAATCCCTTGTTTGCAAAACTGAGTATTGAAGCGATGTACAGAGTTTTTGTCGTGTACTATGAGAACGTAGTTTTAATGCCAATTAAAAGTTAAAAATCAGAGCAATCAAAGCGGCAGCCAGTCTG
>JACVZY010000074.1 GCA_014654705.1 Ignavibacteria bacterium | reverse complement strand
ATTTCTTCTATCACGATTATCTGGGCAATCCAGTTTTAACTTTTAATTGGCATAATTGGTGCGGGAACAGCAAGTTAAGCAATGTTGACAAAATGCGTATCATATAGATGGATTTTTCGGGACGGCAAATTGCTTGAATCCCTCTGCCATCCTGCTTGGAGAAAATTCTATGATTTCATACTCGGCTACCTTCGCCATAGAGAACGGATCTTGTTTCAAAATATCATTGAGCGCTGCTATGTCAAGTCCTGCAGCCAATATGACACCTCCTGTTCTTGGTATTCGTGCGCCCGATGCAATGAATATTCCTTTTTTATACTGGGTATCAAGGAACTCAATATGTGCGGCTAATAGCGTATCTACTTCCTCAAGAGGCTTGATGTACTTCAGAAGAATAACATACATGGATGAATCTCTGCCGATTGTATTGGAGTGTGGTATAGTGTTGAGG
This sequence comes from Ignavibacteria bacterium, assembly GCA_014654705.1. Lineage (GTDB taxonomy): Bacteria > Bacteroidota > Ignavibacteria > Kapaibacteriales > UBA4661 > PH2015. The sequence goes on along the minus strand of JACVZY010000074.1, from coordinate 33,505 downwards.
CTTAGCGGCATGTTTACACCTGTTCGTGTGTGCTTCTTGTCTGCTATGCTTCCGGGAGAAGATTTGCAATGGGTGTTTAGAGTAATAAGCGTTCAACTGGGTTCTCGCTCAGATTTGCCTGAGCGGCGGGTGCATTGGTCATAGTCGGCGGCTCAATATGCTGATATTGTGCATCGCGGTAAGGAGCTTGACTGAGTGAAGGCGACTGTGGAGCCGATAGTACGCCGGCAGGCGTGGAGGGCGAGCCTGCGGGAAGGGCAACATGGAACTGCCCGACGAGCTTTTGCAATTCTGCCGTTAAACGCTTGAGGTCTTGAATTGCATGTTCGATTTCTTTAGTCATTTGAGCAGATTCATCGGCGACGCGGCTGATATTGTCAACATTACGCGAGATTTCACTGCTTGTGGAAGCCTGCTCTTCGCTGGCTGCTGCAATATGCGTAATGATGGTCGAGACCGACGACGAACGTTCTATGATGCGCTCCAGTGCTTGCTGCGCCCGCTGCGCCGCTTGTGTGCCGCGCTCGACCTCTTGTCTGCCTTGGTGCATGGCGCTGACCGCTTCACGGGTATCGGTCTGGATGCGTTCTATAGTGGTTGCAATTTCTTTGGTCGCTTTTTGTGTCCGCTCGGCGAGTTTGCGCACCTCGTCGGCAACGACCGCAAAGCCTTTTCCCGACTCGCCTGCACGGGCAGCTTCAATAGCAGCGTTGAGCGCCAGAAGGTTGGTTTGGTCGGCAATTTCGTCAATGACCGCAATAACATTGCCGATTTGCTCACTGGATTTGCCGAGTTCTTCAATAGTGCGGGCGGATTTCATAACCGATGTAGCAATCGCTGCCATCCCGACAATAGTTTCGCGCACAATCTCACCGCCATTGACCGCATCTTGGCTGGCTGCTCTTGCCTCGTTAGAAACGGCGGAGGCTTGCTGCGTTGCGTCCATAATCGTTTTGGTCATTTCTTCCATCGCACCCGCTATTTGTGTCGTTTCGTCGGATTGCTTGCTAATGCCTTGCGACATCGTGCTTGCATTGGCAAGAATTTGTGTGCTTGATGATGCCGTCGTATTCACTGCTTCCACGACGCGCACAAGCAGCATCCTGATTTTATCCATAGCATCGTTGAAACCGCGATAGAGCCTCCCAATATCATCATTATTTGTTACCTGAAGGCGTACAGTAAGGTCTCCTACGGCAAAACGTTGCACCACGCCGAGCATATTCTCTACGCTGTCGGCAAGGTATTCGCGCTGTGCTTCAGAATCTTTCACGGCTTCATCTACTTTGCGCTGAACGCTGGCTTTTTCGGCACGAAGTTTCTCAATTCCTTCGCGTATGCCCGCTACCATGACGTTGAAGGCACTTGCGAGTGTCCCGATTTCATCCTGCCGTTTGACCTCGACGAAGGTGTTAATATCGCCACTGGCAAGTTTTTGTGCGGCGGCGGCAAGATCTTGTACTGGGGCAATGACGGCATTGCGAAGAATGAGGCTAATAATGGCAATGAGCAGTACAACCACAAAAAAGCCTACTCCAGTTGCTATCCACATAATGCGGAAGACTTGGCTTGTTACTTCTTGTGTGCGGTACGCGGTTACGAGGGTATAGCTCCACGCCTCAATTGGTTCTTTGGTAATCACAAATTCATCATTCACAATCTTTCCGGCAGCAGTATTCATGCTATCAGCTGCTAAAATCTCTTTTAGCATTTCGGGGCTTGCGCCCGAAGAGTGGAAGCTGACGGTATTGCGATTTTGATGATTATCAACAAGCATCACCACGCCGTCGCTCATAAAGCGCTGCTGTGCCACAATTTCCGCCAGTAGCTCAAGGCTGGTAACCGCAAAACCCACATACCATACTCCTATGGTTGCGCCTGCTGAATCCCGCATCGGTTCATAGCCGGTGATATATTTTTTGCCGAGGATATCCACCACGCCGTAAAATCCTTTGTTTTCCCGAATAGAGGCAATCGCCTTGCCTTTGGGGTCGAGTTTTGTGCCGATAGCCCGCGAGCCATCGGGCTTCAGAACGTTAGTGCTGACACGTACAAATTCGTCGCCGCGCCGCACAAAGAGCGTAGCTGTACCGCCCATGTAGGATTTGACATAATCAACGAGAAAGAAATTATTGTTCTGCACTGCTGCACCAAAGCTCAGTGTTGGCACTGTTTCTTGACCAACTTGTGTTGGAATGCCAAGTGTCGGAGCACCCATTTTTTTTCCTTCTTCCATCAGCATTCTCATCGCCGCATGGACGCGCTCTTGCATAAGAGATTCGGTAATACCGAGGTCAGAACTGACAAGCTGAATGACATTTTGTGTTTGCTGCGCCGCATCAGTCTCCACGCGGTTCTTAATGCCAAAGCGCAGTGCTACCACAACTAAGGCAATTACAACTAGGATTGTTGCGGTAATAGGAACGAAAATACGAAAGGCAATCGTTTCTGTTCGTTTCATTGTCAAAACCCCGTAGAATGTGAAAGAGAAAGTGAGAGGAAGATAGAATATGGGAAGAAAGTACACACGATGTACTACACACTTGCTGACGGAATAGCTGTTGATATAAGCCTGATAAGGCGTAAAACTACATAATTTTCCCTTTCAGACACAGGATTTTTTTCAATCACCTAAATTCCAGTAAAGTCTTGTCTGCGCGGAAACATTTTGTATTTTTGTGCGTTCAAAGCCTATATCGTAACGCCTCTTGGAACGCTTCCAAGAGCGTCTGCGTGAAAAAAATCAACAACTGTGTCGTCCTCACGTTTCTTTTCTTTGCATCCCACGACGTTCGTATTTATAGCATAAATCATACCATTTTTTCACAACCTTACATTGCTACACTACCATGAGCGAAGAGCAACAAATTCCAACTTCTGAAGCGGAAGAGAGCCGCTTGGCGTGGCTTTCGGGCTTTCTCGACATCATCACCGCACCGAGAGAACTTGCTTTGAGGCACGTTACTCGTCCGGCACAAGTGATTGTCATGGCAGCGCTTTTGATAACGTTTGCTTTCACCTTTGTGCAGTATCTTTATTCGGTCAACGACGGCATTCGTGGGCAGATGTTCACCATGCAGGCGCAAGGATTCGAGAAAATGGCGAAAAAACAGGGTATGGCTGACGGGCAGATTGAAGAGCAAATGGACAAGTTCAAAGAGCAGCAAGAATTTTCTTTACCGAAGACACTTGGCGTGAGCCTGATTTTTACGCTCATATCCGTGTTCTTGTACGGATTTCTCTTTTGGATACTGCAGCGTCTCTTCAATAGCGAACCGCCTCCGGCGCTTGTTATTGTGGCGCTTGTGAACTACACCGCTTCCATTGCCGCACTGGGATATGTTCTGACGGGGCTGATGCAGTTTGCTGCCAATTCTATCAGCGCATCACCCTCGCCGACTCTTTTTATCAACGCCACCGACAGCCCGTATTTGCTGCAATTCTTGGGGCGCATCAATCCCTTTACTATTTGGGAATACGTTATCGCCGGAATAGTCGTCGCAAAGCACGTGGGTATGTCGCGGGGGCAGGGTATCGGCATCGGTGTAACGGCGCTTGCTATCACGCTCATGCTCTTTGGCAGCTTTGCATGGGCAATGTCGAGTTTTATGAGCTAAGTCTTCCGCAAAAACGCTCTTTTGGAGCCCGAACGGAAGTTCGTTCAGCAGGATGAAGTCAGTAGTTATGCGAACTTTCACTCGTACTCCAAGTTGCGTGCGAAAATTCTCATTCACAATGTTTGATTTCGTCACTGTGCTCGGAATTGCATCATCTTCTTCATTTTCTCATTTTTTCTCTCACTATGGCTCGTACAAAAGTTATTTTCCCCAATATCAGCCCTCGTGCGTGGGAGCATCCCGCAGACCGTGCTGCACTTTCTACCTTGCAGTCCATTCCGGGCTTGGATATGCTCCTGCAAAAAATGGTCGGCAATACCACCGAGCGTTCACTTCGGCTGGTGGCGCTTTCCTCGGCGGTGCGCGTCTCGGAGCGGCAATTTGCGAAGGTGTACAAACTTTTCCGCGAGGCGTGCGGGGTATTGGATGTGAAGAATCCGCCGGAACTGTACATTTCTGCCAGCCCTTTTGTCAACGCACGCGCCGTCGGCATGGAAAAGCCGTTCATCATGCTTAATTCCTCGCTTCTGGACACGCTCACCGACGATGAACTTTTGGCGGTGATAGCCCACGAAATCGGACATTGCCTATCGGGACATCTGCTGTATTCCACGCTATTGGTTATGCTGACCAATTTCACCATGCCGATACTCTCCAATATCCCGCTTGGCGGAGCAGCCGTGATGGCTATTCGTATGGCGCTGATGGAGTGGTATCGTAAGAGCGAACTCTCGTGCGACCGTGCGGGGCTGCTCGTCGTTCAAGACCCGGAGGTATGTTATACGCTGGAGATGAAACTCGCAGGCGGACGGCACGTGTCGGAAATGAACATCAACGAATTTTTTGCGCAGGCGTATGAGTACGAGTCTGGCGGCACGATGATGGACAGTGTGCATAAAATCCTGAATCTTCTGGGCGAGACGCATCCTTTCCCCGTGCTGCGATTGGTCGAGCTAAAAAAATGGGTGGACGCAGGTGAATATGGGCGCATCCTGAGTGGTGGCTTCGCGCAGGACGGCGAATCTGCTACTCGTGCTTACGATGCACCGCATTACGCCACGCCCGAAGATGCGAAGCAAGAAAGCGTTGTGGATAATATCAAATCAGCAGCCCGCAAATACAAAGAAGATTTAACCCAGTCCAGCGACCCACTCGTCGAAAAAGTGAGCGACATAGCCGCTTCTGCCGCCGATACCGCTAAGACCATTGCAGAAAATATGCGTAAACGTTTCGAGAAGTAGTATATTTGCGACGCATACTTCAGCAAAAAGGATTGCCCAAAAATAACGTATCAAAACCTTCCGGCTTCGGTAGCACAGACATTCTTGTCTGTGTCACTTGAAGCCTCACAGACAAGAATGTCTGTGCTACGGTCAAGAACAAAGTTCTGTGCTATGATTGAAGAAGTGGTAACGTTATTTTTGAAGAAGTCCAAAGAGAACCAAAAATTTAACATCTTACTTCCCCGAATACTACATGAGCAGCAAAAACGCCCTTCCAAAACGCAGTGAGAACTACTCCGAGTGGTACAACGACCTTGTGAAACGCGCCGACCTTGCGGAAAATTCCGCCGTGCGCGGCTGTATGGTCATCAAACCCTACGGTTATTCCATTTGGGAAAAAATGCAACAAGCGCTGGACAAACGCTTCAAAGAGACCGGACACACCAACGCCTATTTCCCGCTCTTTGTCCCGAAAAGTTTTCTCGAAAAAGAAGAAGGTCATGCTGAGGGCTTTGCCAAAGAATGTGCTGTGGTAACGCACTACCGCCTGAAAAACGACCCGAACAAAAAGGGTGCGCTTATGGTGGATCCGGAATCAAAACTGGAAGAAGAACTCATCGTGCGCCCTACCTCCGAAGCGGTTATCTGGAACACCTACAAAAACTGGATTCAGTCCTACCGTGACTTGCCGCTTTTGGTCAACCAATGGGCAAACGTCGTGCGCTGGGAGATGCGGACGCGACTCTTTCTGCGCACTACGGAATTCCTCTGGCAAGAAGGGCACACCGCACACGCAAGTGCCGAAGAAGCACTCGCCGAAACGCGCCAAATGCTGGATGTGTATGCCGAGTTCGCAGAAAATGTGATGGCAGTGCCTGTCATCAAAGGCGTCAAGACCGCAAATGAGCGATTCGCCGGAGCGGAAGAAACCTTCTGTATCGAGGCAATGATGCAAGACGGGAAGGCTCTTCAAGCGGGAACCTCGCACTTTTTGGGGCAGAATTTTGCCAAAGCATTCGATGTGCAGTTCTCCAACAAAAACAATCAGCTCGAATACGTCTGGGGAACCTCGTGGGGTGTGAGCACACGACTGATGGGTGCGCTCATTATGGCGCACTCCGACGATAACGGCTTGGTCGTGCCGCCGCGTCTGGCTCCGATACAAGCAGTCATTGTGCCGATTTACAAAAATGAAGAGCAGCTTACTGCTATCTCTGCCAAAGTAGCCGAGATTCAAAAAGCGCTTCAGGCAAAGGGCATCGCCGTCAAATATGACACGCGCGATAGTTTAACACCCGGTTTCAAGTTTGCCGATTGGGAATTGCGCGGTGTGCCGGTGCGTCTTGCGCTAGGCGAGCGCGATTTACAAAATGGCACCATCGAGGTCTCGCGTCGCGACAAAGAGCGTGGCGAAGAAGGCGCAAAGACGGTCGCGCAGATAGATGGCATCGAAAACACTGTTGCTGCGCTTCTGGAGGAAATTCAAGCCAACCTCTACAATAAAGCACTTGCCTTCCGTACCGCTAACATGCGCCCTGTGGACGATTATGCCGAGTTCAAAAGCATGATGGAGCAGAAAGGCGGCTTTGCGCTGGCGCACTGGGACGGCACAACCGAAACCGAACTCAAAATCAAAGAAGAAACCAAAGCTACGATTCGCTGTATTCCTTTGGACTCTGCATTAGAAGAAGGCACATGTATTTATTCCGGCAAGCCTTCCCGGCAGCGCGTACTCTTTGCTGTGGCGTATTAAAAAAATGCGATAAACTTCTTTCGTAGCACAGACATTTCTGTCTGTGTTCTTAATGTGCAATAGCGCATCGGTTTGACAAAAACAGTGATGTGGTCGTCCATCCTTGCGACGCCCCGAAGAAGGTGCGTAAGAGTACAGACAAAAATAAGGGTACAGACAAAAATGTCTGTGCTGCGGAGAAGATGGACGACTTGTTGTTCGAGCAGTTCTCAGCAAAAATAGAGCAGGGTGCGGGTATAATTTTGCTTTTTTTGCTGGTTCTACACTCTCCATTTATGAGTTCTGCACGCATTATCTTCATACTGCACAGAATTTTACCGCCCTGCCTATGACTTTTGGTCATGGAAGAAAGTTACTTCCGGTAACGGTGGAAAAACCTCGCAAGGTTGTATATTGTACTTACCCTAATGACAACAACACTTGATTAAGCACCTGCACAGATTATCTGTGCAACATTGCAACACATTTTTCGACATATTTGGTTCACGCAAGCATATCCAAGCATAACAACACGCATCAATGCAGCGCTCCATCGCATCGATGCACCTACGTCTCATCGCTACGGCGAAGCATAGTGCCCCAAAATGCTCCGCTCCAGCGTTGTCCCCCCATGACTCTGCTTTTGACCGAAATAAGCAATCATTTCAGCAATAACTATTTTTGTATTGTTTTCGATGTCAAAGCCCTGCAATACCGTGACTTTCGGTCACCCAAAAAACTTACCTTCAGGCACTACCGCAATTCGTAAAATTTTATCATATTTGTTCACAGTATTTCTATCACAATCATCGGTTGTAGTTGTACTTCACAAAAACTAAACAATATTGCTCCGTGTGGTTAAGTGTCGCCGTCCTAGGCAACGTTCCACGTCTGAACATCTGACAGGCACACACTTCTCCAATCAGCATACAAAAAACCTTTTTTGTATGTGCTAGGCTTTTTGTATTTTGCGTGGCTATACTACTATTTTTACCCTTACTTTGGAACCCCATAACAGCAAGCATCTAATTCCATGTTGACACATTTTATCCACAAATTTCTGGGAGGTTGTATGTAGCCCCGTGTATTGCGCTCCTGCTCTTGGCTCGTCTTTGCTTTTAGCAACAACTGAGTAGAGAACAATGATAGCGCACGAGGTTCCAGCTAGATAACATCCGCGCAGGATATACGAGCATAGCAACACAACATCCCAACGACCCCCCGAGTTGTCCTGCATTATTGGTGTCCACCGTTTAGAGGCAAAATGTCGTCCCGTTTCTCGAAAAACAACCATTCCCCCAAATGGTTACACATTTGAAAAAATGTGACAAGCACGAAGAAACAGCGATAACACCACTAAACTCCGCTTGGTTAATTCGTCTTTTTTATGGTTTTTCAAAACCATTCATCTAATTAAACTAAAAGTTTCTATGAAACGAATATCTTCCATACTGTTTGCTTGTTTGCTCGGTGTGCTGACGCTCGTCGGTAACATGAGCGCACAAACATACGTTGGTGGTGCGGGACCTGTTGATTGGCAAGATCCACTTCAATGGGGCATTCCTAACTACTGGCCCGGTAAAAATAACGACCAGTCCGTCGCAACATTGCGTCCGACGGCTGCCGTTACAATTAACAACGCTACTCCTGCGTTCCGTGTGAAACAGTTTGATTTGCAAACTGCTTTCGGCGTAACACTGAACGGTACCGGTACACTCACTATCGGCGCTCTTAACCTCAATACCGCTGTGGTACTGACCATCGGTCCTGGCTTGAACGTTATTATTGATAGCGTTATTGACGGTACTGCTGGTAGCTCCATTAACGTCCTTGCAGGTGCTACTCTTACGCTCCGTAAGGGTGTTGGTGCTCCAAACGTGCAGGTTGTTGAGGGTGGTACTGTTCTTGGTGCTGGTACGGTAAACAGTACTTTGGTTATTGAAAACGGTTTCAATAACGGTATCTTCCCGACCGGCTTGGCAGGTGCGTTTATCAATCCGTTTGTGGGTGAAGTTCAAACACAAGGTAATTTCCTTCTGAACGATACCTATACTCGTGCTGCTGCTCATGCTCCGCTTAGTCTTGGCGGACAATTGACTGTTACTGCCGGTGTCACTTTGACACTCAGCCAAACAACTCCGAATAGCCTTATTGGTACTGGTACTATCCAGAGCCAAGTCGGTGGCATTGTTATTCTCAGCAACGGCTTTAACGCTGGTATCCTTCCCGGTGCTCGTTTTGCTAATCCGTTCTTCGGACAGTTGCAAGCACTCGGTTCGTTTATCATCAATTCTAGCATGACTATTGGTACTGCCAATGGTACGGCTGCACAACAAGGTATTCTTAACCTGAATGCTGCCGGTGTTCTTGTTGGACCGGCTCCCGGTACGACCTTGACACTGAACGGTACAATAGCCAACGCGTTACAAGGTAATGCTGCTGCATTCCTTATGTCAACGGCTGGTAGTACTGTTGTGCTTGGTCCAGGCTTCAATGCTGGAACAGTTCCTGCACGTCTTCGCTTCCTCTCCGGCGCTCTTGTCACACAAGGTCCGCTTCAGTGGAACGTAACGGGTAACGTAAATGCGTTCACCTCAACCGGTACACTCACCATTGGTGGTAATCTTAGCCTTATCGGTAACGGTGCTTTCGCCATTACCCAAGTAGGTGCGAATAGCCTCGCTGCAACCGGCGGTGCTCGCATCTCTGGTCAGGGTATTAACACTATCGTTCAGTTCCTTCCGAACGCGAACAACGGTGTTATCCCCGGCGATATTTTCTCCAATCCGTTCGATGGTGGTATCACCGTCAATGCTCCGTTTAACTTGGTCGGTAACTTGACCATGGGTACGTCCTCTGGTCCGTTCACCTTCGCAAACCAAGGTTCGGTTGTAACCATTCAGCCCGGTTCTACGCTTACGCTTAATCGTAACATTCCGGGTGCCGTTTTAGGTCTGCCGATTAGCGGTGCTGCTGGCTCTCAGCTTCCCGGTATTGCGTACAATTCGTATTTCCAAGGTGTTTCTGCTTCTTCGGTTCTTCGCCTCGGTCCTGGTTTCAACGGTGGTAATGCACCCCCGGCTGACGCTGCGACAGCAGGTGTGGCAACCGGTCTGACCGGCGTTGTGCCGTTCTTGCCGTTGCCTTTCAACAATACAACCGAAGCGACCATTTCGAGCTTCAATGGTAAACTTATCCTTGACGGTTCCATCACCTTCGACCGTGATTTGCGTCTCGGTGCTGGTGCTGCTTTGGAATTGAATGGTAACTATACGATTGCTGCCGGTCGCGCATTGCAGTTGTATAACTCCGGTTCTAATACCGTCAGTGGTACAGGCTTTATTCAAGGTGTTGCTCCTACTTCGGCAGGCGCTCCTACCCGCCATACCTTCGGTCCTGTCGGTGGTACGGCTCTTGCTGCTGTTCGCACGGCGCACGGCTCTATCGTTGAGCTTGGACCTGGTTTTAACGGTGCAACCATCCCGGCTGTCCGTTTTGCTAACCCGTTCCAAGGTAACTTCGACGTTTCCAGCTCCGGTAACCTCTCCATCCAAGGTGATCTTGTGCTTGGTGTTCCCGGTACGGTTTCATACCTGAACTTTAATCAAGCTGCAGGTTTCCAACGTTATGACAACCCTGTCGCAAACACGCTCTACACCACAAGCGGTACTGCCAGCCTCCTTATCAACGCAAACTCATCTTTGCGCTTGAACGGTGTTGCTCGTGCTTCCGTCTATGGTGCTGCTGCTAACCGCCCGGGCGTTGCTCCGGCAAACACCATCCAAGGTACGAATATCACGTCGCGCCTTATCATTGGTGCTGGTCACGGTAATAATAACAACGTTTATGCTCGTACGACAAACGCAACCTTCCTCGCTGCGCCGTTCAACGGTTCGCTGGAGTTTGACAGTTTCACCGTCTTGGGCACAGACGCTACTATTGGCGTAAACAGCCAAATCGTTCTTGGTGCTGACCTCGTAGTAACGGGTGCTTCTATCCGCAACATTGCAGATACGGAATTCCCGCTCACAACAGCAGGCGCTCGTAACGACCAAACGCCAACCGGCAAAACATTGACACTCTTGAACCAAGGTGCAAATACCATTACTGGTCTTGGAACCATCCAAGCTGGTACAGGTAACACCGTCCTTCTTGGTGCTAATGCTAACGGTAGCATCTTGCCTGCTGCTCGCTTTGCAAACCCGTATTTCGGTACAATCGGTACGGTCAGCGCAATGACGATGCAAGGTTTCTTCACCCTTGGTGGTGTACGTGACGGTGTTTCCAACGTCAACCCGGCTGCTGCATTTGTTTCCTCTGGCTTTATGGCTCTTGGTGGCAAATTGACGGTAGATAACGGTTCTGTATTGACGGTATCGAACGCAACGGTTAACCCGATTGTGGCATACAACCCGCTCACGTTCTCTCTCGGTCAACCGCTCTTTGAGAATCAAACCAACGGTACGGCATCTCTTGATGCGAACCCGACGGGTGAGATTGTTCTTATGGAAGGTCTTGCTTCGGGCGAAAACCCACGTCAAGGTGGTGCTATCTATACTGTGGCAAATAACTTCTTCGGCACTGCCGCAGGACCGACCGCTGCGGGATCGATTCCTTCTCGTTCCAATATGCGTGGTGATGTTTTTGCTTCGCCATTCAACGGACGCTTGACCATCGGTGCTTCACCGAACGGTGCAACAAGCCGATTCAACCTTACAACCGGTACGCTTACCCTTGGTCCGACGGCTCGTTTGAACCTTGTAAGCCCGCTGTATGTAAGCTCCGCTAGTGCGGCATTGACTCCGGCAGCCTTCTCAAATGGCTATCCACGTCTTGTCTTGAACATGACTGGTGCAAACTCGCTTTTGGGCACAACGACCGGTAGCTTTATCCAGTCATCCGTTGGTAGCTTCTCCGGCTTTGCTAATGGTAATAATTTTATCATCTCCGGTGGTAACGCAGCAAGCGCAACTGGTGGTACGGTTACACTTGGAACGGGCTTCAACGCCGGTGTTCTTAGCGGTGAGCGCTTTGGTGATGCTTCTGGCTTTAGCGGTCGTTTGCTTTTGCCTCCGACTGGTAATTTCACGCTCACAAGCGACTTGATTATGATGGCTCCATCAGCCGGTAGCGCTTTAACTCCTGGTCTGAAAACCCTGAACTACGGTATTCTCGACCTTGGTGGTCCGAGTGGTACGACTGCTCTTACGGTTGCTGACGGTATTACCCTCAGCCTCGGTACGACTGGTACGTACACCTTGAACAACACTGGTCGTGCACTTCAAGGCACAGGTACTATCCAAGGTGCAACCAACAACGCTCGCGTTATCTTCAATGGTAACTCCGGTGCTGCTGCCTTCACCAACTCCATGCACGTAACGGCAGCTAACCTTGCTGTTCCGTTCAATGGTCGTTTGGAAATTGTAACAAACAACACAGCATTCGTCGTTGGTAACCTTACGATTGGTGCTCCGAACACAGCTAACGGTATTTTGAACATCAATTCAGACCCAACCGTTGCTGTTCCGCCGTTCAACCGTCCGCTCTTTATTCCTGCCGGTGTGTCGAGCATCCAAATCAACAATACCTCGCCAGTGGCGGTCGTATTGCCGGGTAACGGTTCGATTACCAGCACAACCAACCTCGGTTCGATTATTCTCGGTCCGAATGCTCTTGCAAACATCATTCCTGCTACGCAGCTTGCTAGTCCGTTTATTGGTCGCCTTATCGTAGCAACGACAGGCACCGGTACATCGGGTGCATTCGCATTGAACGCAGACTTGCGTTTGGCAAATGACTTCGCAAGCCGTAATGCTCCGGGTGCACGTAACGGTTATTTGGGTGTCTTCTCGCCGATTAACATCGCGAGCGGTATCAATCTTATCGTTCAGAACACCTCTGAGCAATCACTCTATGGTGATTTGACCGTAGGCAGCACCGCGAAAATCCAAGGTGCAGACGGAAATGCAAATGTTCGTTTCTTGGCTGGTGTATTCCCATTTGCTGGTAACAATAACATCGTACCGGGTACCTTGTTTGCTACCCCGTACAATGGTCGTGTTTCCTTGGAATCTCCATTGGCAAACACCACTGGTTATCACCTCTATGGTGGTTTGACGCTTGGTGCTGCTGGCACGTCGAACGGCTTCTTGTCCGTATCGGGTGCTACGCTTTATCTCGCTGCTTCCACAGGTGGTACGGTAACAGGTACGGAAGCTACGCTGACCATCAACAACACCTTGCCGGTAGAGCAAGTGCTTCCTGGTGGTGGCGCTATCTATCCTAAAGGCGAAACTGGTGGTAACGCGAACGGTCGCAACTCACGTTGGATCTTCGGTACAGGCTCACTTGCTGGTATCGTTCCGTTCCACAAATCAACCAATGGTAACGCACTCTTTACCGCTACTACTCTTCCAGTGAACTCCGTATGGGTACAAAACGGTATTAACGGTACAATTATCACCCCGAACGCTTCGGTAACAGCTACCAATGCTTCGGTTTCGTTTGTCAATGGTGGTACACTTATCGTTGGTGGCACAGGTACTGCTTCTACAACGGCAGAACTTGTTCTTTCCAATGCTGCTCAACGTTTGACGATTGCTAGCCATCATGCAGACGCATTGAGCGGTATCGGTGCTATTCGTGCAACGGTTACGGATGCTACGGTTCGTTTCGGTCCGGCAGATGTTGCCGTTTCACCGAACGCTGGTATCATTCCGGGTGCAAACTTTGCTTCTAACTTCCTTGGTTCGATTGCATATCAAGCTCCAATGTCGCAAACCGGCATTATCCGCTTGGGTGATGGTTCGGCTACCACTGGTCGTTTGCTTGCCTTGAACACTGCCGGCGCACTCTACACCATTGGTGCTAACGCTACGCTTGATTTGCGTACTGTAACCAACGGCGTTGGTAACACAAGCGCTACTGCGATTGCTGGTGGCTTGGTTGCTGCTGCAGGCGCAACCTCAACGCTTATCCTGCACCCGAACTTTGAGACTAACGTTGCTGTCGGCACACCGACTCCATCGCTTATCAATCAAGGTCGCGTGTTGCTTGCTTCACCGTTCAACGGCGTACTCATCACCTCGACGGGTACAACCAACTTGAACTTTGGCAACCTGACCATCGGTACAACCGGTGCGTTGGAAATGGGCGGCGACTTTGTTGTCCTTGTTGAGCGTACATTGACCATGAACCAAAACACAGCAAACAGCTTCCGTCGCACGGGCACAACAGGCTTATTGCTTGCGAACCCGACTGCGGCTGCTGTGGTAACCAATCCGGCTACCGTTGTTCTTGGTCCGACCTTCAATAACAGAGTTCTTCCGGTGAACTTGCTTGGTAGCACCTCCGGTGTATCAAATGAGTTTGGCGTTTTGAGCGCAACTCCTGCTATTGGCAATCCTCCTGCATCACTTCTTCAGGTTAATGGTGGCGACCAACTCACACTGAGCGGTTCTTCCAGCGCCTTGACGACACCGGCAAACTTTACGGTTCGCGGTGATTTGGACTTCACTAATGCGGGTGGTGGTATTATCATCCCTGCGAGCACAACCATGACGGCATTGTATGGCTTCACAGCAGCAGCTACAACTGCTCCTGTTAGCCGTGGTTATGTTCAAGGCACAAACGGTGCCGGTGCTACGCAATCAGTTCTTGCTATCGGTGCCGCTACGCGTACCGTTGGTAACGAATTGAATGCAAACAGCCCGACAATCGGCGGTATCCGCAATGCTGCGGTTGCAACCGTTCCGGCGTTCACCGGTCTTCTTCGCTTCCTTGGCAATGGTGCTATCAATGGTGTAACCGTAACACTCGGTACCACCAGTGCACTTGACCTTCCGCTTGCGAACTCCAGCTTGAACATTCAAGCGACCTCGACCTTGAATATGCTGAACCAAGGTACAAACTCTTACACGTTTGCTTCCGGTGCTGCTATCAACGGTACGGCTGCTACATCAAGCGTCAATCTTGGTGCAGGCTTTAACGGTGGTTTGTTGCCGGGTGCAGGCTTTACTGCAGCAGGCTTCCAAGGTAATCTTACCATGGGTGGCGGCGCAGCTGCTCCGGGTGGTCCGCTTACCCTTAGCTCCAATCTCACGATTGGCAATGCTGGTATCTTCAACTTTGTTGGTAACGCCAACAAACTTACCCTTGGTGCTTTCAACATTGTTGTAGCTGGTACATTGAGCAACTCCGGTACTACCCAGTACTTCGTTACCAACGGTGTTGGTACGGCAGGCTTGGGCAACGTCGGTAACGTAACCTTCCCGGTTGGTCCGTCGGCGACCGTGTTTGCTCCGATTAACATCAACAACAACGGCAGCCCTGCTATCTTCAGCGTTCGCGCTTTGACGGCAGTATCGCAAGCAGCTCCGTTCGCAACGGGCAGCGCAGTATTGCGTCAGCCGATTGTGAACCAACAGTGGAACGTTACACAGAACACCAACGTAACACCTGGTTTCTCAGTAACAGTTACTCCGCTCTGGTTGGCTGGTCAAGAAGCTGCTGGCTTCAATCGTAGCTTGGCAGTTACCAACGCCTTCACAACGACATCGGGAACGATTTCGTCCGGTGCAGGTGCTGCTGCTAGCGATCCGAACTTTACCGGTTACTTCCGCTCCGGTGTAACCATTACACAAATTGCTACGAATAACCTGAACAACACGCCGATCCTCGTATCGTCGCAGCCAATTCCGGCTATTCTGAACTTCACCCCGCCGGCACAATCATCGGGCGCTACGCTTACCATCACTGGTAACCGCTTTGCTCCGGGTGCAACTGTTCGCTTGGGTGGCGTTTTGGTTCCTGCTGCTAACGTAACACTCGTTCCAGGTGGCACCTCCGGTATTGATACCCTTCGTGTTATTGTTCCGTCAACTGCTGCTTCCGGCGACGTTGTCGTAACACAAACCGGCGGTTCTTCGACCCGTTCAGGCTTCACCTTCTTGGGTGCTCCGCTTCAGCTGCCAGTTATCAGAACTGTAACTCCTAGCCCAATTCCTGCTGGTCTTGGTGATGTAGAAGTTACAATTACCGGTACAGCGTTTGGTGTTCTCACACCGCGCGTTGTTGCTGTTGGCTCAGGTATTACTTCCACGATTACTCCGTCAGCGAACTCAACAACTCGTCTTGTTGTAACGGTTCCGGGTAACGTTGTTCGTAATATCGGTAGCGTTGTCTTCACCGTAACCAGCCTTGACCGCTTGCCGGTTTCGACGACCGTTACTGTTTCGACACCGCCAGCATTGGTTCTCACGAGCCTTGCTCCGGCTTCGACCTCGGGCAACCTTCGTGCGTTCACCATCAGTGTTAATGGTAACAACTTCTCGGCTCAATCGCTCTTCTCGCTTGGTAGCACAAGCCTTCGTGTTATGGGTGTTATCCGTAACAGCGACGGTACGCTTACCGCTCTTGTAGAAGTTCCGGTTGGTGCTGTCAGTGGTAACTTGAATGTTCTGAACCTTAACGGTCAGTCCGCTTCGTTGCCGTTCGTTATCAACAGCCTCCCACGTCCGGTAATTACCAACGTTTCGCCAAACATCTTGCCTCCGGGTTCACCAAACACAATCATTACGGTCAATGGTCGTAACTTGATTCCGGGCGCAACTGTTAGCTTCAATGGTCAACAACTCACAGGCGTTCAGCTTACAGGTGATTCCTTGCTTACGTTCACTATCCCGGCAGCACTCTTGGTGACCCCGGATCTTGGCGTACTCACCATCACCAACCCTGACGGTCAGTCCATCGGTTATCGCTTGCCGGTAACAGTTGGTGCTCCTGGTACAGTGAGTGTAACAGGCGTAACACCGACAACAACAGTCGCTTCTGTTTCAGCATTCAGCATTACCATCAATGGTAACGGCTTCGCTGGTACACCGCGCGTGTTCTTGGGTGGTCAGGCGTTGACGGTTGTTAGCACAAGCGGTAACCAACTTGTTGTAAATGTTCCGGGTAACTTGAACATTCCTGGCACGTTTGCACTTCAGGTTGTTAATCCAAGTGGTGTTTCGTCCAATAGCACAATGTTCACGATCGCTCCTTCGGTTGATCCTGCAACATTGCCTGCTATTAACTCTGTTACCCCGCGTAGTGGTCTTGTTACCGCAGGTGTTCAAACGAACATCACCATTGCTGGTATCAACTTTGCTCAGGGTGCAGTTGTTCGTTTGGGTAGCGTACAGCTTGCTATTGTTGGAGCGATTACTGCAAATCAAATTGTAGCAACCATTCCAAGCACAATCAATCTTCCTGCTACGTACACGCTTACAGTTACGAACCCGAATGGTGGCGTGGCTTCACAAGCATATGTACTTGCAGGTACAAGCGTTTCTAACGAACCTCTTGCAGGTATCCGCGTATATCCAAACCCAGTCGTTGAAGCAGTTAGCGTAGAAGCTAACCTTGAGCGTGCTGCGAAAGTGGTTATCACGGTTACGAACTCCCTTGGTCAGCGTGTAATGGTCGTTGAGCAAAATGCAGCAGCTGGATTCTTCAGCCGCTCACTCAACATCAACAGCTTGCCTTCGGGCGCGTATATGGTCGAAATCACCGATGGCGCACGCCGTTCGGTTGAGAAGATTATCAAAAACTAATCCGAGTCGGCTTCTTTCGGGAAGCAGATTTGATTAGACGGTATTTCAAAAGCGCCGCTCTTCCTTCGGGAGGGGCGGCGTTTTTTTTTGTGCTGTTATTCTTCGCTTAGAGCGTATTTTTGCGGTGTATATTTCTTATTCGATAAAAGCCCGAAACAACCCATAGTACGCAGTATAATTTCTTTCTTTGTAGCACAGGCATTCCTGTCTGTGTTCACAGCACGGTATTTGAAGATTATACGCTTCGCGTATTTGGGACACAGACAGGAATGTCTGTGCTACGAAAACCGCTCCTTTTCTTTCATCTCAAACCAAGAACAATTCCGTTATGACCAAAACGCAATGGCTCAATATTGCCCGCACCGCGATGACTTCTCGTCTCATGGACATCATCGAAGAAACCGAACTCGCTCCGGCGGGCAAGGTAACGTACCAATTTTCCGCACGGGGTCATGAACTCCCACAAGCACAGATGGCGGAGGCACTCACACATCCGCACGACGGGGCGACGGTGTATTACCGCTCGCGTCCGTTTGTGTTGGGCGCGGGGATGACCGTACGCGAGGGGTTTGCCGGACCTTTGGGTAGAGCCACAGGGCGAAGCGGCGGTCGGGATATTGGCGTGGTGCATCATTTGCCCAAGGGCAAGCACGGAATAGCGGTGCTGCCCGCAAGCGGCGACGTGGGAGCGCAGTTCACGCCCGCAGTGGGCTGGGCGCAGGCGGCGGTGTACCGTGCAGAGGTGATGAAGGAAAAAGCGTGGGAAGGCGCAATCGCAGTCGCATTTTCGGGCGAAGGCGCAACGGCGACGAGCGGCTTCTGGGCGGCGCTCGTGATAGCCACGACGCAGAATTTGCCGATGGTCTTTTGCGTGGAGGACAATGGCTATGGGATTTCCGTGCCGTCGGTGTATCAAACGCCCGGGCGGAATATTGCGGCGAACCTGAAGAGTTTCGCTAATCTCAGCGTTCTAGACGGAAGCGGTACGAATCCTGCGGAAACCGCACAATTAGTGGAAGAGGCAATAACGAGTGCACGAAAGCGCATAAAGCCTGTGCTTCTGCGCCTCACAGTGCCGCGCCTCTGCGGACATTCAGGGGCAGACAACCAAGCATACAAAAGCGCGGAAGAGCGGAAGTACGAGGAATCACGCGATCCACTGCCCGCACTGCGTGAATTTTTGCTGAAGAAAAAATACTGTTCAAAATCAGAACTGGAAGCATTGGAGCAAGAGGTAGAGCGAGATGTGCGTGCAGAACTGGCGCTTGCGCTTGCTGACGCGGAGCCGAATCCGGCAGACGCGACTCGCTATGTCTTTTTCGACGGGAAAGCGCCCCTGCGCGGCGGAATGATGGCAGAGGGCGTATCGCAGACAGTGCAAGCAAACACTGATGCGAAGGAGAGCACTCCCGAACCGCGAGTAAATCTTCTGGAAGCAGTCAAGAGGGTGCTGGATGATGAATTGCGCCTGAATCCTCGTGTGGCGGTCTTTGGTGAGGACGTAGGCGTAAAGGGCGGCGTTCACGGCGCAACGGTGGACTTGCAGCGCAAGCACGGCGTTCAGCGCGTATTCGATACGTCGCTCTCCGAGGAAGGAATCATTGGGCGTGCAGTAGGAATGGCGCTTGCGGGCTTAGTGCCGGTGCCGGAGATTCAGTTCCGCAAATATGCCGACCCCGCGACCGAGCAACTGAACGACTGCGGAACGATTCGCTGGCGCACCAACGGGGACTTTGCTGCGCCGATGGTGGTGCGTATTCCTGTTGGGTGCGGGAAGCGCACGGGCGACCCATGGCACAGCGTGAGCGGCGAGGCGGTCTTTGCGCACGCAGTGGGCTGGCGAATTGCGATGCCGTCGAATGCACGGGACGCGGCGGGTCTGCTGCGCGAGGCATTGCGTGGGAACGACCCGACGTTTTTCCTTGAGCATAGAGCGCTTCTGGACACCGCGCAAGGGCGGGCGGCATATCCGGCATCGTCGGACTATCGCATACCCTTTGGCGTGGCAGCGCAAGTAGCGAGTGGTTCGCGAGCAACGATTGTTACGTGGGGCGAGATGGTCTATCGTGCTCTGGAAGCAGCACAGCAAGCGGGCGGCGACGTGGAAGTGCTGGACTTGCGGACCATCAGCCCATGGGATAAAGACGCAGTAGCGGCATCGGTACGCAAGACGGGGCGGTGTCTGGTGCTGCACGAGGACACGCACACGGCTGGCTTTGGCGGCGAGATAGCGGCATTTGTGGCGCAGGAGTGCTTCCGGCATTTGGACGCGCCGGTGGAGCGCTTGTCCACGCCGGACTGCCCGGTGCCGTATAATCCGATATTGACGGATGCCGTTGTGCCGTCGGTGGAGTCTGTTACTGCTCGATTAAAAGCACTACTGGCGTTTTAGAGAATCGGTGAAAGTGAATGGAGCAAAGAAAAAGTTTTGAAAATT
The DNA here is from genome assembly GCA_014654705.1 of Ignavibacteria bacterium. Taxonomy (GTDB): domain Bacteria; phylum Bacteroidota; class Ignavibacteria; order Kapaibacteriales; family UBA4661; genus PH2015. The sequence goes on along the minus strand of JACVZY010000074.1, from coordinate 13,901 downwards.
CGTAACTTCCTGCTATATTTGAAGTCTTTCTCAAAACACGACGCAAATCATCAACTATCTCACAGCATAATTCCCAACTACGACTATGGCAAAGAAAACTGCCCGCGTTATTATAACGCTTGAATGCACAGAAGCAAAAAAAGAGGGCAAGCCCGCTTCACGGTACACAACTGAAAAGAACAAGACGAATTCCCCCGACCGCATGGAAATCAAGAAATACAATCCTTTCTTGCGCCGCCACACGGTTCACAAAGAAGTGAAGTAATGGGGTAGAAGAAATTCTTCTCGAAAAGCATCACAAGGTATGCAGCATACAAAAACGCCTTGCCGGATATATTCTCCGGCAGGGCGTTTTTTCTTACGAGTGATTCTTGCCTAACGTGGTTTTCTCTCAGAAAAATTTGGGTATGACAGTTTCTTCCGTTAAGTTTGGCATAGTGTTAAGGGCTTTCCTTTCGGATAAGGATTTTTTCTCCCATAACTTCTTTCAGATTATTACCCTATCAAGGTGTCGTTTATGCAGCGTCTCATTATTTCCGATGACCATACAATGCTGGCAATGATGCTCAAAATCTGGTTTCAGCAGATTGCACCGGATATAGAAGTGGTAGCCATTACCACAAGCGGACGGGCAACAATAGCGGCAGTGCGCCAGCACAAGCCGGATGTGCTCTTGCAAGATATGATGCTTGGGGATATGACCGGGCTGGAGATTATTCAGGCGCTTCGCGAGGACTTCCCCGAACTGCGCATATTTGCTATGTCTGCTCGCCCTATGCTGGCAAAGCAGGCATTGGAATCCGGTGCAAATGGCTGTATGCTCAAGGAAGATAATCCTTATGTTATCCGTGAGGCATTAGATTGGGATGTAGCCAAGGGAAATTGGATAAGTCCTTTGCTTCAAGAAAAGCTCATGACTGCCGCCCACGAAATCGCCAGACATAACTTTACCAACGGAGAAATGAATGTTTTACGTCTTGCGCACCTTCATAACACAGAGATAGCATCTGCTCTGGGGTTGACCGAAGGCAGTGTGCGCAATATGTTTACGACTATCTACCAGAAAACCGGACTCAAGGCTCGTGCCGACCTTGCGCAGTGGACACAGAATGTTTTATTGATGAGTTCTGCACAATGATTTCTACACAAAATGTGTATGATGTTCCCGTGTTGTGAAATGAAAAAGTGACACTCACCTCAAAAATCGTTGCCCCCCCCGCACTATTTTACTGCTCTTCTATTGGTTATCTTTGTATCAGTATAGTACAAGGCTGTAATGTAATGCTTCATATAGCCGTAAACGCTTATACACCATACAATGCTTTTATAGTTGAGTGCTGCTGATATCAGTGGCACGTTTGTTGCTTCTCACCGCGTTCCACTGTTGCTTTCGCTATTCGCTTGACGTTCATACGACATACTTCATTCTTTCCATATATTTTTCAGTGTTTACTATGACTCAACCCACCTCTCTTTTCGCATTCCTGTCCGGCATAGTCCATATGCCGCGCAGTCGTGGGCGCTCGTTACCGATTGCGTTACCGATTGCGGTACGCCGAAACGCCCTCCTTGTCCAGCTTGTGCTGCTGTTCTCATTTTTGGGAGCAGTGATGCCGTCCACGGCGCAGGTGCTGGAGAATCCGCCAACTTTTACCTTTGAAACCGGTGTAAATCTTGGTTTTGACGGCGAGGTTCGCGATATTTTACAACTTGGTAGTGGTCAGCTTATTGTTGTCGGCGACTTTGAGAATTATCGTGGCGCGCCGGCGAATCGTGTCGTGCGTTTGAACGCAGACGGTACGCTCGACGGCACATTTAGTTCTCTACCGGTTGGATTCACCAACGTTGTCAATTCGGTGGCTCTGGCTTCCGGCGGCAAACTCATGATTGGTGGCGCTTTCAACGTGGCAAATAGCCGCCGTGTAGCCCGCTTAAATGCTGACGGTACGCTTGACGGTACTTTTGTGCAAAATAACGCGCTTGGTGGTGCGGTGAATGCAATTGCAGTGGATGCTTCTGATAACGTCGTGGCTGTGGGAGACTTTACTACTCCTACCAGTCGGGTTATTCGTTTCACAAGCACAGGTGCTTTAGATGCTACATTTAACACAAACTTAGGTACAGGTCTGACGGGTACGTCGCTTGGCGCACAGGCAGTGGTGATTGATGGCTCCAATAGAATTTTGATAGGTGGTAATTTTACGCTTTTTAATGGTACTGCCCGTTCGGGTATTGTTCGTCTGACCAGTACAGGAACCAATGACGGAACGTTTGCTATCGGTACCGGCTCGAATAATATGATTTTTACGATTGCCTTAGATGCAATGAACAGAATCATGATTGGTGGTGACTTCACCAGTTTTAACGGTACAGGACGCAACCGTATTGCTCGTTTATCGGCGACTGGAGCATTGGACGGAACGTTTAATCCGGGAACGGGTTTTAATAATACCGTCAATACAATCGCCATGGAGCCAACCACACAAAACATTATTGTTGGCGGTGGCTTTTCTACCTATAATGGCACGTCACGAAATAACATTGTCCGTATTCTGCCTGCCGGCGGAAATGACTTTCGCTTTAATCCCGGTTCAGGATTTACCGGCGGTGTTATCAAAGTTATGGTGCAAGCGGACAGAAAACTTGTCGTCGGCGGTCAGTTCACAGCGTTTAACAATCCCACACCGAATCGTAATCGCCTCGCACGTTTCTTCTATGCGTCTTCTGCCTTTGCTGCCTCACGGACGTTTGTGGAAGCGATTGCCAATAATGGTACCTCGACAACGGCATTGACAATCCAACTTGGTCCTGCCAATCCTACTACCGATGACTTTGAAGAATGGACACCTAGCGTTGCTAATGGTGCAAATTTTACCGTCGGTACGCATTATACCGTTACGAACGTACCGCCTGGTATGACGGTGAGCATTGTGAAAACTTCCAACAAAATTGCAACAGTAACTCTCACCGGAACGGCTACAAATCACTTGAATATCAACGATGTGGCTAATATGCGCATTACATGGCAGAATGCAGCATTGCTTGGTAACAATTCTGTGGGCGTAGAGAATTTGAACAACGATCCAACGACCGGCAATCCACTGGACTGGATTGTCGATTTCCGCGACCCTGCCGTTGGCGCATACTCCGGTCTTACTTTCGATGAACAGGCTGCCAACAATGGTGTTGTGCCGACAGTGCGTACTATCACGGTGACCAATACCGTGTGGAACGAAGCCATCGCAACCGGTGCTACCATGACAGCCGGTGTGCACTACAACGTCACCGGTGGTCCGATTCCTGCGGGACTGACGCTGGTCGTTACCAAAACAGGAGCCACGACTGCTACTGCTGCGCTTACCGGCACGGGCGCACCGCACACTGCCGCGCAGAATACAACTTTTCAGATTGATTTTCTGGATGCTGCTATTCAAACAGGTCTGCCTGCAGCAGGCGTTACGGGCTTGAATGGTAATGTTCTGAGTGTCAATTTCCTCAATCCCGGTACTGCTGCCTACTCAGGCACAACCTTCCCGGAGGATGCTGCTAACAATGGCGCTGTGTCGCAAACACGAACGATTACCCTTACCGGAGAGCAGTGGGTGTCTGCTGTGGTAACAGGCGCTACTTTCACCAATGGTGTTCACTATACAGTCGCAAACGTACCGGCAGGCTTGACGGCGGTGCTGACGAAAACTTCTGCGAACGTTGCTACTATCAGCTTCACAGGTACTGCTACTGCGCACGCCGCAGCAAACAGCGTTGCGAACGTCCAGTTCACATTTGTCGGTGCTGCTATTGAGAGCGGTAGTATTGCGGGTGGTCTGAATGCGGTGAATCATTCTATTAACTTCAACGATCCCGGTACTGCGGCTTATTCCGGTACAACCTTTGCCGAAGCGGCTGCGAACGACGGTTCTATTGCTACGACGCGCACCATCACTCTCACAAACGAGTTGTGGGCGCTCGGTGTGGCAACGGGCGCAACGTTCACCGCAGGAGTTCACTACACCGTCGCAAACGTTCCGGCGGGCTTGACGGCAGTGCTGACCAAAACATCCGGTAACGTTGCCACCATCAGCTTTACGGGTAATGCTACTTCTAATCTTCCTATTGATGATGTCGCCAACGTTCAGTTTACCTTCCTGAACGCAGCGCTTCAAAGCAACGCTGTGGCAGGCGTAACGGGCTTGAACGGGCAAAACCTCACCATCAACTACGGCGGTGCAGGTTCGGCGGTGTATAGCGGTACAACGTTCCCTGAATCAAGCGCCAATGATGGCACCATCACACAAACACGAACAATTACGTTAACCGGAGAGCAATGGGCAAATGCTATTGCCACGGGCGCAACGCTTACCAACGGCGTACATTATACGGTTGCAAACGTACCGGCAGGCTTAACGGCGGTAGTAACAAAGACTTCCGCCGGAGTAGGGACGATTTCTTTCACCGGTCCGGCGACGCTGCACACCACTGCCGATGACGTGGCAAACGTTCAGTTTACATTCTTGAACGCAGCCTTTCAAAGCGGCTCGGTTGTCGGTGTGACGGGCTTGAACGGGCAGAATTTAGCGATTAACTATGTTAATCCGGGTGCCGGTGGCACCTACGGCGGCACGGTATTTACCGAAGCCGGAGCAAACAACGGTTCGGTTACGATGACCAACACCATTACTCTTGCTGGTGAGCAATGGCGCACGGCTGTTGCTATCGGTTCTCCACTGACGGCAGGCGTTGACTTTACAGTCGCAAACGTGCCTCCGGGCTTGACAATGGTCATCACAAAAACCTCTGCTAACGTTGCTACTATCAGCTTTACAGGAAATGCTACGAATCACCTTGCGGCAAACAGTGTCAATAACGTTCAAATCACCTTCAATCCGGGCGCGGTAGCCAGTGGAAACCTTGCGGGCTTGAACGGACAAAATCTTGATGTGAATTTCAATAACCCCTCAGCGGGTTCGGCAACGTATTCCGGCACAACCTTCCCGGAGGTGGCGCTCAATAACGGTACTGTAAGCACCACACGTACTATCACACTTGCTGGTGATACGTGGGTAACGGCAGTTACCGTGGGTACTCCTTTGACGGACGGTGTACACTATACGGCAGCAAATGTGCCACCCGGCATGACGGCTGTCTTGACAAAAACATCAACGACGGTTGTTACTATCTCGCTTACGGGTACGGCTACCAGTCATGCTGCGGCAAATAGTATTGCCAATATGCAATTTACGTTCACGAACGCTGCAGTCAACAGTCTTGATGCTGCTGGCACAACGGGCTTGAACGGACAAAATTTGGCGGTGAATTTTAACGACCCGTCATCGGCAGCATATTCGGGTATTACATTTGATGAGTCTGTGGCGAATGACGGCTCTATTGCGAACTCGCGGACCATTACGCTCACAGGCGAGACATGGACGGCAGGCGTTGCTATCGGTGGTACACTTCTTGCCGGGGTGCACTATAACACGGCAAATATCCCCGCAGGCTTAGTTCCGGTCTTGCTCAAAACCTCACCAACACAGATAACGATACTGCTCACGGGCAATGCTGCACCGCATCTTTTTGCTAATAGCGTGAACAATGCCCAATTTACATTCTTGAATGCTGCTGTGACGGGTGGTTCGGCTGCTGCTGTGGCGGGCTTAAACGGTCAAAATCTTTCGGTGAACTTCATTGATGTTCCAGCGACGGGTTCGGCGGTGTATTCCGGTTTGACCTTTGCCGAAGCGGCTGCGAACGACGGTTCTATCACCCAGACGCGCACGGTAACGCTGACGGGAGAGACATGGGCGGCAGGTATTCCGGTGGGCACTGCCTTGACTCCCGTAACGCACTTTACGGTAGTGAACGTACCGGCGGGCTTAACGATGGTGATAACAAAAACCTCTGCCAACATTGCTACCATTAGCTTCACAGGTAATGCCGCCGCACACGCTGCTGTAAACAGTGTAGCAAACGTACAGCCGACGTTCCTGAACGCAGCGCTGCAAGGCGGTGTGGCGGGTGCCATCACGGGGCTGAACGGGCAAAGTTTGTCAATCAACTATGTTAATTCGCCGCCGCCGACAGCTGCCTACTCCGGTTTGATATTTAATGAAGCCGGCACGAACAATGGTACTGTTCCCGATACGCAGACCATTACGCTCACAAACGATATTTGGTCAGTGGGGATTGCGACGAATGCTACCTTGACAACGGCTACGCACTATACCGTTGCGAACGTACCGTCAGGGCTTTCTATCGTACTGACGAAAATTTCCCCAACCGAAGCCCGTATTTCCTTTAGCGGCGCAGCTGCTGCGCATACGGCAGCGAACAATGTCGGCAACGTTCAAATTACCTTCCTGAATGCAAGTGTTCAAGGCGGTAATGCTGCTGCGGTAACGGGACTGAATGGTCAACTACTATCTATCAATTATATCACCGGCACAGCTATTTACGCGAGCGGTGTTAGCCTTGCAGGTAATGCGAATGGTACGGTAACCGGCACACTGCCGATTAGTATTACCGGCGACACCTTTAATGGCGGTATTCCAGACGGTACCGTCATGACCGACGGTGTTAATTACACTATTACGGGTGTTCCCCCGGGACTCACACCCGTTGTAACGAAAGTATCACCGACACAAGTAACTGTAACCTTTATCGGGGTTGCTAATCCTGTTCCTACGGGTCCGTTGAATAATATTCAAATCTCCTTCCTGCCGGCAACGCTCACAAGCGGTAATCCGGGAGCTATCACGGGCTTGAACGGACAGAATCTCGGGCTGAATTTCCCGACGGTAGGGACGCAGCCAAGAGTTCTCACGATATCGAGTTTCACACCATCCGGCGGACCGCGTGGTACGAGAGTCTTGCTCAGTGGGTCGGGCTTCACGGGTACAACCCATGTTCGTTTTGGCAGATTTCCTGCCCAGTCCTTTAGAGTACTGAGCGATAACTATATGGAGGCGATACTTGACAGCACCGACGGAAGCACGATTGAAGTGATCTCGCCGCTTGGCGCTGTACAGGCATATGGCTTTAGCTACCAAGCATTACCACCGCAAACAACGGTTGTAACGGGTGTTTCGCCTTCCCAGTTTACCTTCGGTACGCCCGTAACGCTGACCGGCACAAACTTCACGGGTGCTACTCAGGTATTGATTGGTGGCGTTCCGGTGCAAAGTTTCACTGTCAATAGTGATGGTCAGATTCAAGCAGTCGTAGGCGGTGTTCCGGTGAATGATCAAATTCAGGTCATTACAAATCAACCCAATACCGTTTCTGTACCGACAAGTTTTGGTGGACTTGGCACGCAATATCTGCGTGGTCAGCCACCAGTGCTTATCCGTGTAACGCCGAATCCGATTATGTCGTCCGGCGAAGATATTCCGCTTACTCTTCCCGGCTTTAATCTTAGCCCGCAAGGTAAAATTACGGTCTTCGACGGTAGCACACCGCCGACCCCTGTACAAGCAACGGCTATTGTTCCTACACAAGCTAATATCACCCTTCCTGCAACTCTGCGCTATCCGGGTGTTCGTAGCATTACCTTTACCAATCCCGATGGACAGTTTGCTTCGGTAACGCTGGCAATCGTACCGGGACCACCACCACAAATCTCGCTTACTCCGGCAATCGTGACGACAGCGACAGGTCGCCCCTTTACGACCACCGTTACTGGTAGTGGTTTCTTCCCGACTTCGCAGTTTACAGTAGGTGGCGTTCCGGTAACGGCGCGTATCCTATCGCCGCAGCAGGCAGCGATTGAGATTCCGGGCACACTGACTGCCGAGCCTCGCACGACGAACCTGCGCATCACCAATACCGACCGCCAAAGCGCATCGGTGCCGGTGATTATCGAGCGCCGACCGCCGCCATCTATCAGCACCGTTGAATCGTCACCCGTTCCGGGTAACTGGCAGCTTACGCTTCGCGGGCGGAACTTCCAGCCCGGTGCAGGTGTAACGCTCTTTGGGCAGCCACTCGGCATCTTGGCTGCGTCCGGTGATTCGCTTGTACTGGCACTTGTGCCGAATACGTTCAGTATTCCGACAGGTTCGACCGCTACGGTTACGATTACAAATCCTGACGGTCAATCGCACGGTGTGATTCTGCCGCAGTTCCTCTTCGACCAACGTGGCGGTATCACCAACGGCAATGCGCCAAATGGTGCTGATTCGCCGACCATACGGGATTTGCGCGTTACAACACCGCAAGCCATCGTTACCTCCGCAACTGCTCGCCCCTTCACGGTAACTCTGAATGGAACGGGCTTGCTGCCGACAACGGTCGTTACCTTGGATGGAGTACAAATACCACTGACCCGTTATCTCTCGCCGATGCAAGTAGGCATAGAAATCCCTGCATCGTTGAACACACCGCGTACCGGTACGGTTCGCCTCACGAACCCTAACGGTCAGACGGTATCGGTTCCAATTCGCATTGACAACGTACCTCAGCCATTTATTACCATGGTGACCAACATTCCTACACCTGTGGGCATACAAGTCGTGGTGTACGGTAGAAACTTTGGTTCTACGCCTACTCTCACGGTGGAAGGGCAACCGGTACGAATTGTCGGGAATAATGACTCGGTTGTTGTTGGTTTTGTCCAAGAACCGCCGGCAGGCTTTGATTGCCGAATTCCTTCGCCCTGCTCTCTGACAAATCCGAACGGTGCGACCGCAGGTATTAACATCACCCCGGGCAAAATCTGCGCTCCTTGCGGTGGCGTTACTACGCAAGCGCAGCCACCTATGACTGGCTTTACAACAACGGTCGCTCCGAAAAGCGGCGGTGTCGTTACAAGCAATTCCGGTGCCGCTAATACCATCGGCAATGTGAATACTCCATCAGCAACAGAGCAACTTTCAGACTTGTTGCTTGCTAATGAAGCTGCTGCCCAAATGATGTTTGGTAATGTGCGTATTTTCCCGAACCCATCCAGCGAGACTGTGCAGATTGAAGGATTGTCCGAACTTTCGGATGAGCCTGTCAAAGTACGCCTTCTCGATGTGAAAGGTGCTGTCGTGAAAGAAGTTCGTGGTAACGAGCGCACATTCGATGTCAGCAAACTCGCCTCCGGTGTGTATTGTGTTGAGCTTTCGACCGAACGCGGCAAGCGCTGGATAACGCGTGTGGTGGTGAAACACTAAGCACCCAAACACGATAAAAAATTATAGCGGCGTGTGGTCATATTAAAAGGACTACACGCCGCTTTTTTTATGCAAAATGATGTTCATCGCTTTGCTAAAAACACGCGGATTAGATTTGATTATTTCAATGAATATTTTGTAATTTACGCCCGTCGAAGCGTCAACCCGCTATAAAATAGCGTTATGTTCAGGAACGTCAGTTCACAACCAAACAACAGACAAATACTATTTTCTTTACGTTTTTTTTGTGTAGGAGATTGTTATGGCATCGAAGAAATCCGCTCCGGTGGCGGCAACATCGAATAAATCGGCACCGAATACAAGTAGTAATGCCAATGGCGGCGCAAATGGTCATGCGTCTGCCAAAAATGGCGCACATGGGTCTTCTGCAAAGAGTGGAACGTCAAGCGCTGCTGCAACAAAGTATCCCAAAGGATATACCTTCGACACCACCGGTTTCGATAAAGAGACCGTCATTGAGTGGTACAAGCTCATGCACTTGGGGCGCAAGTTGGACGAAAAAGCCGCGAATTATCTCAAACTCGCAAAAGGCTGGTCATATCATGCGCCGTGCGCCGGACATGAAGGTATTCAGATTGCGATTGGAAAAATTTTCCGTCAAGGAAAAGATTATTTTTACCCGTACTACCGCGACTTTCTTTCCTGTATGGCTGCCGGCATCACGCCCGACGAAATTATTATGAACGGACTCAGCAAAGCTGCCGATGTGTCGAGCGGCGGGCGTAATATGTCCAATCACTTTGCGAAAATCCCACTCGGTATTCAGAACCGCTCTGCGCTCACGGGCAATCACTCCCAAATAGCAGCAGGCACGGCGCGGGCTATCAAGAAATACAAAGGTGATGAGTTTGTAATTTACTCTGGTGGCGATTCTGCCTGCTCGGAAGGCTATTTCTACGAAGCCGTCAATGGTGCGAGCCGTGAGAAGCTGCCCGTGATTTTTGTCATCCAAAATAACGGCTTCGGTATTTCGGTTCCACTGCGCGAACAAACTGCGAATCTGCGCGTTTCCGACAACTTCCGTGGATTCTCCAATTTCAAAATCATCAACTGCGACGGACGCGACCCCTTCGCTTCCTACCGCGCACTCGAAGAAGCACGTGATTTCGTTCTCTCCGGCGAAGGTGCAGCGATGGTTCATGCCGAGTGTGACCGCTTGCTTTCGCACTCTAATTCGGACAATCACGAACTCTATCGCACCAAAGAAGAAATCGCCGAGATGTGGACGCGCGATCCCGTTGCTCGCGTTCGCGCAACAATTCTCGAAAAGGGCTACATGACCGAAGAGCAGCTCGTGGAAATGGAAGCAAAAAACAAAGAAGAAATCTTTGCTGCCGCCGACCGCGTGGAGCCGCTCCCTATCCCAGACCCCGCCGAAAATGAGCAGTTTATTCTGCCGGAGCCGCTTGTGGGCTATGACCACGACGATACGTTTGTCAGCGACCCCACCGCACCGCAAATCACCTTCCGCGAAGGCATCAATCACGGGCTGCGCACGGAATTCCGTCGTAATCCGAACACGTTCCTTTGGGGGCAAGACGTGGCATCGAAAGAAAAGCAAGGTATTTTCAACGTTCCCAAAGGACTGATGACAGAATTTGGCAATGAACGCGTATTCAATGCGCCGATTGCGGAGGACTTCATCGTCGGCACGGCGAACGGTTTCTGCCGCTACCGCGAGGACATCCGTGTGGTCGTGGAAGGTGCGGAGTTTGCTGATTACTTCTGGCCCGCAATGGAAGCCTACGTGGAATGTACGCACGAATACTGGCGCACCAAAGGGCAATACTCACCCAACATGGTGATTCGTCTGGCGAGCGGCGGCTATATTCAAGGCGGTTTGTATCACTCGCAGAATCTCGATGCGCTCTTTGCTCATCTTCCGGGTGCGCGCGTGGTGTGTCCTGCTTTTGCTGACGATGCTGTGGGGCTGATGCGCCATGCACTGCGCTCGAAAGGTCTGACCGTGTACATCGAACCGAAATTCCTCTACAACTACCGTCCTACCTCATCGTCGGTGCCGCCCGATGATTATATGATTCCCTTCGGCAAAGCAAAAATTCGTCGCCCGGGTTCAGACCTGACAATTATTTCCTACGGCAATGCTATCCATCTCTCGCTCCAAGCCGCAGAGAAATTGGCGACAGAAGGCATCAATGCTGAGGTGATAGACTTGCGTTCGCTTGCACCGTGGGACAAAACCACCGTCTTTGAATCCGTCAAGCGCACCAATCGCGCACTCGTGGCACACGAACACTACCGCAACGGCGGCTTCGGCGGCGAGATTGCCGCTACGATTCAAGAAGAATTGTTCAGCTATTTGGATGCTCCCGTCGGGCGCGTTGCCTCGAAAGATATTCCGGTTGGCTTTGCAAAAGTGCTGGAGCAGGACATCCTGCTCTCGGCGGACAAAGTCGCGGATGCTGCACGGAAGACGATGAAATACTAACACGGCACACATCAATTTCTCACGGGCTGTCCGTTTCTTGAGCGGGCTGCCCGTCTTCTTTTGTTTCCTTGGTTGGTCTTGTACAAAAAAATAAAGCGACAAACTGTTTTGGCTTCGGTGGCACAGACATTCTTGTCTGTGAAGTTTGAAGCGGTGTTCTGAGCGCAACGCTAAGGGGACTACACAGACAAGAATGTCTGTGCCACCGAGGAAGATTTACTCACTTGTTTTTGAACGATTCGTAACGTCAAAGCGTCAATCGGACAGCTCGCATACAGCACAAAAAAAAAGCGCCACCGAGTACAAATGGTACTCGGTGGCGCTTTTGTTTTTTCTTGAAATCGTGGGTAGTGCGAGGTGCAAAAGGAAAGCGTGAGTGTTTAGTGCGCAATCGCTACCGGCGCAAGAATAACCGGCACAGACTCAGCAAAGGATGCACCGCTGTCGGTAAGGACGCAACGTACTTCTACGCGGTATTCGCCCGAAGCTACATTTTTTCCGGCATCATTTTTACCGTTCCATGACAGCATTTGTGCTGTTTCGCTACCTTCAATGGTCGTGTTTTCCAAAAGCGTCGCTACTTTTTTGCCGTTTGCGTCCAGCACAACAACACTGACGTTCATCTGGCGGAAAACTTCAAACGATACCGACGCATGGCGCTCGCCGCGTGGTGCGGGCACAACTGAAGCATTCAAACCTGTGGAGAATTTCGCTTGTACTTCAAACATACCTTGTGCTGTGGCAGCATAGCGGCTTTTGAACACACGTACATTGGAAAAGCCCAGACCGTTCGCAATCTCGCGGGGAAGTTCGGTGTCGAAATCAACAGGGAATGATTTGATGTCCGCAAGGCTCATGTTGCTTGCGGAGATAACATTGGTCAGAATGAAATATAATTTTCCGTCTTGCATGGTGAAGCGTCCGTCAACAGCAAGTGCACGGTCTGCTTTCATATATTTATTGAGGCTTTCATTTTCGCGGAGCATCATGCCTTTGCACATATCGGCTCCTAAGCAGTCTCCTCCAGTACCTCTTCCACCAACAAACGTTACCGTTTTAGGCTTCAAATTGATTTTGAGTGGTGCGGTGAGACGCGTTTGTGATTGAAGGGGTAGTGTTACCACGAAAAGCAGCGATGCTACAATGCAGGTCAACGAGGTGGAAATTCGAGTACGACTGCCGACAACAGAGTGGGAAAAATAATGCAAAACAACTCTCCTAATAAAAATGAAAAAATGTTCATAAAAAGCCAGCCTCTGCTTGAAACTTGGCGCGGCTAACTTACGGACTTTTTTTGACAAAAGCAAATTTACTATTGAGTAGAAAAAATTATCAAATAGTAAAAAAGCATGATAGCAGGTTTTGAAAACATCATTGCTAGAATTTTTTTCACTACTTTTCCAACATTCTTTTTTAGTTTGGGTTATGTTCTTTCGTTAAAAAACTGGCAAAGCCGCTTGACTCATTTGCCCCCTTGATAAGGCTATGCATTACCCATATCTTTTGTCGCATTCGCCCCCTTGACAAAGGGGGAACGGGGGATTAACAAGGTTTGAAGCGGCTTACGGCAAATCCCCCGCTCGCTGCGCTCGCCGCCCCCTTTGTCACGGGGGCTTCTGGAAGCAAGTATTCATGAGCCTTTCAGACTTATGGGTAATGGATAGTTGACAAAAGGGGAACGGGGGATTTACACTTTGATAGTAAACAAATGAGTACACAAACTCCATACATCCCATATAATCCGATTCTCAAAGAGCGGGCGAGAGAAATGCGCAACACCATGACTGCCTCAGAAAAAAAATTATGGTTTGAGTTTTTGCGTGCGCATCACGTACGCTGGTTGCGTCAAAAGCCTCTAGGAAACTATATTGTTAATTTTTACTGCTCAGAGAGACAAATAGTGCTCGAAGTGGATGGTGATTCTCATTACACAGACGATGCACAAGAATATGATGCTCAACGAACAGCATTCTTACAGGTATATGGGTTGCAGATAATTCGCTTTACAAACAATGAGGTATTGCATTGTTTTGAGGCTGTTTGTGAGCGTATCGAAAATGCTTGTCGGCGTTAGATAATCCCCCGTTCCCCCTATATCAAGGGTGCGAATGAGGTATCGTTTCAAACTGTAAATCCCCCCGTTCCCCTTTTATCAAGTTGGCGAATGAGGTATCGTTTCAAACTGTAAATCCCCCGTTCCCCCTTTATCAACTATCCATTACCCATATCTTTTGTCGCATTCGCCCCCTTGACAAAGGGGGAACGGGGGATTAACAAGG
>JACVZY010000073.1 GCA_014654705.1 Ignavibacteria bacterium | reverse complement strand
AAACACAACGCCTCTTAACCAACGTCAACGACAGCATCCGCTATGCAAAGCGCATTCAAGACGCGATGCTCCCTTCCACCGAAACGCTGAACAGACTCTTGCCAGAACACTTCATTTTCTTCCGCCCGAAAGATGTCGTGTCGGGGGATTTTTATTGGTGCAAAGAGGTGGGCGGCAAAGTATTTGTGGCGGCGGTGGACTGCACGGGACACGGCGTACCAGGTGCGTTTATGAGTTTGATTGGCAATTCCCTCTTGAATGACATCACCTCTCGCCTCGCGGAGCCGCACCCCGACGAGATTCTCCGTGAACTGCACTACGACTTGCAAACACTCCTCAAGCAACGCGAGACCGCCAACAATGACGGTATGGATATTTGCCTTTGCATGATTGACGTGCAAAAACGCCGCATTGAGTTCGCAGGCGCTATGAACCCGCTTTATGCTGTCGTTGACGGAACGTTACAAGAGTGGAAAGGCACGGCAGAAGAATTGGGCGGACAAGAAGAGCGCCATCCGACCTTCACGCGGCACAAACTGGATTTGTCGGATGTGCCGGAAGGCGCAACAATGCTCTACCTGACAACCGACGGCTACAAAGACCAGTTTGACCAGATGCAGCGCCGATTTATGCCAAAGCGCTTGCGACCGCTATTACAAGAGATATCCGTAAAGTCGCTTGATGAACAACCGCGCTTGCTTGGCGAGGCGATAGATGCGCACCGAGGCGGAATGCTTCAGGTGGATGATATATTGGTGGTTGGGGTGCGCTTGTAGGTGTAAAAAGCCGTGAAGCACTCTTGGAAGCATTGGAGCGGTATGGAATGCCGGAAATCTTCAACACCGACCGCCACGGATACGTGGCTGCGCACAGTTTACCAGTCCACAGTTCACGAGTATTCTTTTGTCGCACAATGTTCGTATCAGTATGGACGGACGTGGACGGGCATTAGACAATGTGTTTTGTGAACGTCTTTGGCGCAGTGTCAAGTACGAATGCTTATACCTGCGGGTATTGGAAACTGTACCGGAGGTTCGAGAGGCATTGACATGGTACTTTGATTTGCACAACAACCGAAAGCCCCATCAGGCGTTGAACTACAAAACTCCCCGAACAGTCTTTGAAAAAGAACGGATGGGACTACTGCTGAAGCAGTGAAAATATTATCTATAAATCACAGTTTAGCGGTCCAACCAATGGGGTACACCTCATTGATTGTCTCGAACAATGCTTACTTCCAGAAAATATGAACAACCGTATTTGTATCCTCATTCTCAGTTTTCTTGCATATTTGCCCTGCAATGGTCAAAGTGATTCCATAGGAACATTAAACCCACCGATTCCATCATTACCAAAGGCAGAATTATCTTCGGAAGGCATGAGTCAAGATACCATCAAAAAATTGATCCACCTGATACGCACAAATCCGCCAAATGATTTTCGAGGATTAGTGGTTCTAAAAGACGGTAAAATTATTGTCGAAGAATATTTTAATACGTTTTGGCGTGAATCTATTGAGGATATTCGTTCTGCCGGCAAAGGTATTACTGCCTTGCTCTTGGGCATCGCTATTGCTAAAGGACTTGTGAAAAATATTGAGCAAAATGTTTACGACTATTTCCCCGCACCGAAGTTTATTCCCCCCGCCCACGATGAACATAGAACTATAAAAATTAAACACTTGCTTGCTATGTCTTCCGGCTTACATACTGACGATGATGATAATTCTGCACCGGGGAATACGGATAAATGGCTTACATGCGATAACTGGGTGAATATTGCGATGGGCTTACCAATCATCTTTACGCCAGGACAAAAATACGTGTACAACGATGTTTGCCCTATGCTGATTGGGGCAATCATTGAAGAAACATCAGGGAAAAAGTTAGTAGATTTTGCACGGGAGAATCTTTTTGCACCATTGGGCATTAAGGAATATTACTGGTACTCTGCCCCTAACGGTAGAACCACGCCGATGGGAAACTTATATCTTTCTGCAATAGATTTTGCTAAAATAGGACAACTTGTCTTAAATAAAGGTACATGGCAAGGAAAGCAAATCGTGAGTCCCGCATGGATACGGGAAATTGCTCAATCTCAATTTGACATTTCTAAGGTAGATCCTTTCGCTAGCGGGTACGGATACTTCTGGTTTAAAGGCAAAAAAGAGGTAAACAACAAGCAATATGAGTACCTGTACGCGTCGGGAAATGGCGGTAATCTAGTTATTGTTGTTCCAAGCCAAAATTTGGTAGTGGCACTGACTTCAAGCGCATTTGGTCAAGGATATGGACACAGACGCTCATGGAATATCTTTGAATATGTCTTGAAAAGTCTTAACCGATGATAATTAAATTCACATTCAATTCCCCGTATTGACAACAAAATCGAAGTGGGATACTATAAGCATGGTGGAAGTAAAAATTGAAACAGTGTATATCGTACTCCATCGTGCCTTGAAGTCCCTTCATTCCTCGCTTGTTCAAAAAAATGAACAACTCAATCTTCAATTATATTGTCAGAATATCGGTCGAAGGAAGGTAGTGAGGTGAATATCAAGTTTACAGAAGCAAAAATGATATTTCGACAAAATTTTTTGTACTTTACAATTTAGTATATGTGTGATGTGAGGATTTAATTTTGTTTCACTTCCTATCAGCAACACTCTTGCTCAACCCTATTCCTTTTGTTACAGAAGCTCCAACGCTTCCGTCGCACTCGCCTGTAAATCTTGATTCCGACGAGGCGTATTGGCAACGCTTTCGTACGAACTGCGATCCGGAAGCCTTCAAGATGCTCTACAATCGCTATTTCAAGACGCTTTTCCGCTATGGTTATTACCTCACTTCTCATAATGATGCCGTTTTGGATGCGGTACAAAATCTTTTTGTGTACATCTACCAACACTATGCAACTCTTGGTGAAGTGAGTTCAGTCAAGGCATATTTACTGACTTCTCTCAGGCGCACCCTTGCACGCACTATACAACATGAGCGGAAATATATTGCCGATGAAGACTTAACAGACAGTAATCAGGGAGATCATTCTGATGTGGCGGCAGAAGGCTTTTTTTTTCAATGCTCTCCTTCGGTCGAAGAATTATGGATTGAGAACGATACTGCCGACGAGCGCCGATCTTTCATACTTCGGCACGTCAATTCCCTTCCAAAACGACAACGCGAGGTCATTTACCTTCATTTTTACGAACAACTTTCTCACGAGCAAATATCAAAGCTGATGGAAGTAAAAATTGAAACAGTGTATATCGTACTCCATCGTGCCTTGAAGTCCCTTCATTCCTCGCTTGTTCAAAAAAAATGAACAACCCGAAAAATATTTTTACCAAAAATGTAAAGATTTTCTTTCGGTCTGTCTCTTTATCATTAGACGACACACAACACTTCGATTTATCTCAATATGGAAATCACAAAGAAATATGTATCTGTGACAGAACTCGCACTCGACGATAATTTTCGCTCGTTTGTGCTGGAACCAAATGCAGAACGTTCGGCAGCGTGGGATGCTTGGCAGCGTGAAGGCCCGGCAGATGAGCAACAAGAGCGGTTAGCTCTGATGAATGATGCACGATTGCTGTTTCGAGTTTTAGAGCCTCAAATGCCCATTATCCCGGAAGGTGCACAAGAACTTGTTTGGCAGCGTATTCAAGCACAGATACATAAATCATCTGCCTCGGATGTAACGCCTCAAACGGCTGATTCTACCCTTGCTCATACCTCATTACAAAAAATTGATGTACACAAAAATCTCACCACGCAAGATCGGCAGAACGCGCACAAGGCGCAGATTCTGCCCTTGCCCCTTCAAAACCCTCAATTAACGTGGTATGCGTGGGCAGGAATAGCGGCGGCGGTGTTGGTTGGAATTAGTCTTGGCGTGTTATGGACAATAAACTCATTCAATCCCTCGAATGTATTTGTTTCCACAAGTGGCGGCGGCGGACGCAGCACACTAACTCTTCCGGACGGCTCAGTTGTGGTCGTAGGTGAACGCTCGGAACTTGCGTACAGCGCAGAAACCCTGAAAAATGGAGCTGTGCGTGAAGTTTCTTTGCAGGGCGAGGCGTTTTTCCATGTACAGCCCACTGCTCGTGATGGTGAAAAAGTTAAATTTCGCGTCCGCACCGAAACGGCATTGATTGAGGTATTAGGTACACAATTTAACGTCAATACTCGGCGTGAGCAAACGGCAGTTGTCCTGCAAGAAGGCAGAGTTCGTATTCTTTCGCCGGACGGCAAGCGCGAACTTGCCGTTTTGCAGCCCGGAGAGCGCATAGAAATTAACACGGAGGGATTGCTCAATCGCCGAGAAGTAAAAACAAAATCTTATACATCGTGGAAAGACGGTAAAGTTTTTTTCGATGCGTTGCCGATGAGTGAAGTGTCCGCAATTCTTCGAGATTCTTACAACTTCACGCTGGTTTTTGAGGATTCTACACTGGCTTCCAAGACCTTCTCCGGCGGTATTCCTGCTGATAATATGCCATTATTAAAGGAAATTTTGCAGGAAACCTTCAATATTCGAGCGGAATTGCGCGGTAATAGTTTATTCTTATCAAGGTAATGCAGCATAAAGATTTATTCTCTATTTTTTATTCCCAATGAGGTTCATATAGAAAACAAATATTCTCTCCTTTCCGATATGATATAAAGTGTGAATTGTGTGTTCGTTTGTACAGACCGACCGTAAATACTCGTGTTAAAGCGATATGTACCGTTGAAGATGATTGTGTGTTTCGTCGCTTTTTATTCCCCAAAATTGCTATTTTCTTTACCCCTATTCGTAATGATTATTATGAAGAAGAATATCCTCTTGCCTGTTTTTACGGCTGTCGGCATTTTCGCAGGAAGCCTTTCTATTAGCACGGCATCGGCACAGCTTTTAGCACAAAATGCTCCCAAAGTATCCGTCAGTGATGCACCCTCTACGACCAAAGCCCGTACAACTGCGCTCCGTGCGGTCTTGAACAATTTATCTGAAAAGCACCGCGCAATGTTCAACTATAATGCTGGCATCGTAAAATCAGTGGAAATCAGCAACGACGCGGCGGAGCATCTACTCTCCGGTACAACAAAAGAAGAGATGGAATCACGCCTTAACAGCGCTCTTGCTCCGTTGGATTTGCGTATAAAAAAAATTGACGATGCCAACTATGTGATTCAACCACGCTCTACGGCTGAGCGCTCAAAAAACGCCGAAGCCGCAGGTAGTCAAAATGAGCCGCTATCTGCGTCGGCAAATGCAAATACAATGGCTCTCATGCAAAGCCAAACGGTCAATTTTTCCGGCACTGTTACCGATGAAAGCAAAGCCCCGATTCGTTCAGCAAATGTTCACGTCAAAATCAAAGCCACGAACAAAGTTATTGGCACTTTTACCGATGCTGATGGTAAGTTTACCATAAAAAACATCCCTGTAGGTGCAGTAGAAATTCATATTTCTTCGTTCAGCTATACCGCACAAACGCTCCAACTCACCTTATCTGACAACACCAATCGAGACTTTGTACTGAAAGAAGACGTGTTAAATTTTGATTTGGTATTGGTTACAGGTACACGCAATACGAAAAGCAAGCTGGAATCAAGCGTTGCTATTACAACCATTCAACCAATGGCAATCCAAGCACTCGGACCACGCAGCGCGACGGATATTGTCCGCACTATTCCGGGCTTTTATACAGAATCTTCCGGTGGCGAAGGTAACGGAAATGTCTTCGCGCGTGGTTTGCCAAGTTCCGGCGGTCTGCGATATGTACAACTTCAAGAGGACGGTTTGCCGGTGTTTGAATATGGCGATTTAATGTTCGGCAATACCGATATTTGGTTTCGCTATGACCAATCCGTGGAGCGCGTTGAAGCTATTCGCGGAGGCTCTGCATCAATTCTAACAAGCAACGCCCCCGGTGGTGTGATTAACTTCATCAGCAAAAACGGTGGGGGGACAGATTTTGTCGGTAGCGTCAGACAAACTGCGGGTTTGACATTCCGCCACTTCCGCACAGACTTTGATTTAGGCGGTCCTATTGCCGAAGGCTGGTCATTCCACATTGGCGGTCATTATCGTACCGATGACGGTATCCGCTCTCCGGGCTATAACGCGAATAACGGCGGGCAAATCAAGCTCAATCTCACCAAGACATTTGACAAAGGCTACATCCGCGTCTATGCGAAATATCTCAATGACCGCACCATTGGTTATTTGCCGATTCCGCTCACGGGCGACCCCGCGCAAGGTATTTCTAATTTTAATCCTAATTATGGCACACTCCAAAGCCCTGATTTTATGAATCTTAATGTCTCTACGCCTTACGGCGGTACGGTGCAGGAGGATTTGACCAAAGGAATGTCGCCGAAAGTCTTTGCATGGGGCGCGGAAGCCGAGTTCGACCTTGGCGATGGTTGGATGGTAAAAGATGTATTCCGCAGTTCCGACATCCAAGGTCAGTTCAATGCTATTTTCGGCTCAGGTGGTCAAATGTGGACAGCGGCTGATTATGCGCGTCAAAAGGGTTTAACGCAAGGCGGCTATGCGTACAGCTACGCACGTGGCAATGGCGCAGGTGCGACGCTGGATATGAGTAATCTGAATGGCAATGGTTTGGTAGGCGAATACGGCTGGTGGGCGGTGAATATCCCGCTTCAGCAATTTGCCAACAAAGTAGAAATCTCGAAAAGTTTCGATATGTTTGATGTTGTCGCAGGCTACTACTTCAACCAAAACCGCGTCAGTGCTAATTGGTGGTGGCATACGATGCTTGTGGATATTGCTTCCGACCCGACGCGCGGCATCTATCCTCGGGCTCTGAACCTTACCAATACCCTTACTAATACATCGCTGACATCGAACGGCTTTATCCAGTACGGCTCGCTCTACCGCAATTACACTGCTGACAATACAATTAACGCACCATACTTAAACGTAGAATTTAAGCCATTTGCAGCACTGAGTATCGAAGGTGGTATTCGCTATGATATTGGTCGTACGATTGGCTTTACAGAAGACGTTACACCTCGTAATTACGATGTGGATGGCGACGGCAAAATCAGCGAAGCAGAAAAGAACGTGGCTTATGGCAATAAGAAAAACATTCCGTTTGATTATAGCTACACCGCGCTTTCGTGGTCACTTGGTGCAAATTATACGTTGAACGGGAATAACGCTGCATTCATTCGTGCAAGTCGTGGCAATCGCGCTCCGCAAGACCGTGACTATGCTTTCGGCGCAACAACCTCCACTAAAGACGGTATGCCCACAGGCACTGCTGTTGAAAGCATCAATCAATACGAACTCGGTTACAAACTTCGCTCCGATAACTTCGTTCTTTTCGCAACCGGCTTCTTTAGCTACTTTGGCAATTTGAAGTTTACCGACTTCGTAAGCGACGGACGCGGCGGCGTTACTTCGATTCAGCAAACCTACAACACACAAGCTGCGGGCTTAGAACTCGAAACAAATTACTCCGTTGGCGACCTTTCGCTCACGCTCTCCGGCACATTCCAAGACGCTCGTTATATCGGCTGGACATACCGCGACCAATCCGGCACGGTGTTTGACTTTAACAACAAATTTATTCAGCGTTTACCGCAGTTCTATTTCGTCTTTACTCCGTCGTACAGCTTCGGCAAAACAGCCGGAATCAGTGCAACCATCATGTATTTCGGACAACGATTTACCAATCCCGACAATCGCCAAGTTCTTCCGGCATTTGCGGAAATCAATGCGAATGCGTATTGGAACATCACCTCGAAACTTCGTATGGATATTAACGTAGCGAATATCCTCAATACCATCGGCTTAACCGAAGGCGACCCGCGCTCAGGCTTAACCAGCGTGAATGCACAAACATTCTACGCACGTCCTATTTTAGGACGCTCGGCAACGGTTTCCTTACAGTATTTCTTCTAATAAGATGGTTACATTGTCCGGTATATTCAAATCTTTTTACATCGGCTTATTCTCAAGCAACAAAAATAAGTGCGGAGGTACTCTTTCTTGACTTCCATTTTGCCATATATAACGAAGTTGAGAAAAAATGATAGCACAACGATAACACAGAACCACAACTATCCTTGTTCTCTGTGTATAGGGGAAGCGATAAATGTCGGCGTTGGTAGGCAAACCTCCTCTATTAACGCCGATATTGTCGTTTGTGATTGGTACTAAGAATTTATAGTTTTCTGAAATCAAGGAAAAATTAGTACGATGAAGACAGATAAAATTTGGTTACAAGAGGCACTGCGTGTCATTCACAAAGCCTGTACACCGCACGGGATTCTTGCGAGCGCACAGAATGTGGACAATTACCAGCGTGTTTTTTCTCGTGATGCTGTGATGACGGGTCTTGCAGGACTGCTTGTTGGTGATGACAGGATTATCGCTGCATTCCGAGCATCGCTTATCAATCTCGCAAAGGCTCAAGGCGGCGCGGGACAGATTCCGTCGAATATCGGCATGAACGATAGTGGCGAGCGCATCGTGAGCTATGGCGGTCTTGCAGGGCGTGTAGATGCAACCACGTGGTGGATTATCGGCGCGAGTATTTTGGTGAACGTGCGCAATGATGCTGAATTGAAATCACTCTTTGAGCCTGTCGCGGAGCGAGCATTTGCAGCACTTCGCACATGGGAATTTAATGAACGAGGGCTTTTGTACATCCCGCTCAGTGGAAATTGGGCAGATGAATACATTGTGCAAGGCTGCACTCTCTACGACCAGCTCCTACGCTTATGGGCATTACGCGCAGCATACACTATCTGGCGGCAAGAGGAATGGCAACAAGGCGCAGCACGTCTTACAGAGCTTATACGCCTTAACTACCGTAAAACCTCACTTCTCGGCGAAAGGTATCACCCAACTGCATACAAACGTATGTTGGAGCAGCCTTCGCCATTCAATTTTTCATCCTCCGGCACAGAGCAAGGTGAGTATTGGTGGTGTTCGCTCAGTCCCAATGGCTACGACACACGCTGGGATATGGCGGCAAATGCTCTTGCACTCTTGCTTGGAATCGGTACTAACGAAGAAAATACGGCAACAAACAATTTCCTTCATGTACTGGCAAAGGCTCAAGGAAGCTGGCTTCTGCCTGTATTTGCACCTGTCATTACACCCGAAAGCCCTGATTGGCATTTGCTTCAAGGGAACTGTACCTATCGCTTCAAAAATGAACCCCATCACTTTCATAATGGTGGCTGTTGGTTTATTTTTATGGGCTGGATGTCTCTTGCACTTGCGAAGCAAGGCTTTAGAGAGACCTCACAAATGCTTTATTCCACCATGACCGCCGCACTCAGTGAAGAATCAACGCCATACACTTTTTTCGAGTATGTGAACCCCCAAACTCGTATTGCAGCAGGCACACCGCAACTGTGCTTTACTGCTTCAGGAATGATTTTGGCTGAATATGCCATCGGCAAACAAGAAGAAATAAATAGCACACTGAGTACATTCGCTTTGTAACATCTCATTCTGTACAAATGATTTTGTAGAAAAGGTTTCACATCTATGGTTGGAGACATTATTACCATTCGCCCCGAATACTACGCCACAGCAGCACGATTGTATGAGCATTTCTGTAAACTGCACACCGACTACCAGCCATACACAGCACATCCGCGCAAGGTGATTGTGATTGGTGGTGAATCAGGAAGCGGAAAATCTGTTACCGCGACTACGCTGCAAATGCAGTTTGAGAAAAATGGCTCAAGCGTTTCGGTGCTGCATTTGGACGATTATTTTTATCTGCCGCCCTCATCAAATCATGCACGACGCTTGGAAAGCCTCAGTAATGTCGGCATAGGTGAAGTGAATATGATGCTTTTGCAGGAACATCTGGATTTGTTCAAAGCGGGCACAACACAGCTTACCAAACCACTTGCGCATTACCAAAAGAACTATATTGGTGAAGAAATCTTGGACTGGCGTGCAGCAAATATCTTGATTATCGAAGGAACATACGCTCTGGGTTTGGAACGGGCGGATTATACCGTCTTTATGAAACGTACATACCTCGACACCCGCGAAAACCGACTACAACGCGCCCGTAGCGAGCATGAACTCAGCAGTTTTGTTGAGGAAGTCTTAGCAATCGAACACGGAATTGTCGCTCCGCTTGCAAACCTCGCCAATGTTTGGGTTGAGAAAGATTATAGCGTAACGACTTTGCACACCAATTCTTAGTAAAAACTCACCGAAATCTCATCGAACACTACTCATTGAACTTTTTTATGAAATCTCGCTTAACCTTTTGGCAAATCTGGAACATGAGTTTCGGTTTTCTGGGTGTACAATATGCCTTTGGTTTGCAGCAAGCGAACATGAGTCCGATTTATCGGTATTTGGGGGCGGATGAAGCAAAAATTCCGATTCTCTGGCTTGCCGGACCGCTCACGGGCTTGATTCTGCAACCAATTATCGGTGCAATGAGCGACAGAACATGGACTGTGAAGTTAGGGCGGCGGCGACCATATTTTTTGGTAGGAGCAATTTTCACCAGCCTCGCGCTTGTGTTAATGCCGTATTCGTCGGCACTCTGGATAGCAGCCTCGTTGATGTGGCTTTTGGATGGTGCTGCAAACGTAACGATGGAACCGTTCCGCGCCTTTATCGCCGATAAACTCCCTGAAGAGCAGCTGCCGACAGGCTTTGCGGTACAGAGTTTTTTTGTCGGTTTCGGGCAAACTTTGGCAAATTTGATGCCATTTGTTTTTCCGTTGTTGGGAATCTCGATGGTACAATCACACAGTGAAACCATTCCTGCTTTTGTGCGCTATTCCTTTTTAGTCGGTGCAGCAGCAATACTCTTCACCGTAGGCTGGACAATCTTCACTACCGACGAATATCCACCGGAGGACATCGAAGAATTTCACAGAAAGCATCAAGGTGGCTTTGGAGCAGGTATTCAAGGAGTTTTACGCGAATTACTTCATGCTTTTCGAGAAATGCCGCTTGTGATGCGCGAACTTTGGTGGGTGAAATTTTTCACGTGGTACGGGCTGCCGCTCATGTGGCAATATCTGGCACTATCTATTGCACGGCACTGCTTCGGCGCTATGGACGCACACAGCCCCGGCTTTGATGAAGGTGTAAAATGGGGAAACCTTGGCTTGGCGGTCTTTAGTGCCTTATGTTTCGTTGCATCGATGGCTTTGCCACCCCTAGCAAAATTCCTTACCAATCGTGGTGCGCACGCAGTCTGCCTATGTATTGGCGGTTTGGGTTTTATCGGGATGCTTTTCACAACGAATGTCTATGTGGTAATGGGCTGTATGTGTGCGGTTGGCGTTGCGTGGGCTTCAATTATGGCTATGCCCTACGTCATGCTTGCCGATGCTGTTCCGGCGGAGCGCGTCGGCGTGTACATGGGTATTTTCAATATGTTTATTGTCGTGCCGCAGATTATCAGTATGGTAACTGTGCCGTTGTACTACGATTCACTTCTGGGCGGCGATGCCCGTAATGCCTTGTTTCTAGCGGGTATATGTTTTTTTTTAGCGGCGACATCATGTTTTTTAGTGAGGAGGTCACATCAAAAAGGATGAGCTAAATGCATTGTAAAACATTGGGAAATAAGGCTAATACGATCCAATGCAAGAGCCACACAAAATTTGTAGTTAGCGGTCATTGTAAACAAACACTGTGCATAAATGAAAATAACGACATTAAACATAATTTTACTCTTTCTTTTCGGGCAATTTTGCTACGGACAGAAAAATAACGAAAAAACAAAAATGGAACATCCAGACAGATACAAACAAGGTTGGGAAAAACTAAAAGAAATTGATGGTGAAGCAGGCGCAAAAGTCACAAACGGTCGTTTATGGCTTTTTTGTAGCACAACTTCCGATGAATTCTCTGGTGCAGCCTGCAAGCCTAACCAACAACACTCTATGTCCTCACCATCCTCAATGCCGTCTCGAAGTTCTTTGCCCCAACCAAATTTTTCAATGCCCGTATATCCCGAAGCGGTATCAGCCGCCTGCGGTACCAACCCATCAGGTGCGATGGGGTCAGAAGAATGGCATACGCAAACTCCGCTATAGTCACTCCACAAAGTTTCAATACCTTTTTACCCTCATCCCATGTGATGCGTTGCGTATTGCGTGGATTTTCTCGTTCCTCCTTTGTCATGCGCAGCTCTGCCAAGGCGATTCTATAATCTTCCTCGCCAACATAAGCGATAATGCCATCTAAACGGGAAAACTCAATATACGAGCCTGCTCCCGTGCGCCGGTGGTAACGCGCATTGTACAACGATTCCTTTGTATAACCCATATGAGGAGCCACGTCCCTCACTTCAATGCCAATGATTGTACAAAAATCCTTCAATGCGCTATAGCGAAGTGGATCAATATGCGGTATTTCTGTTTGATTTTGCTTCATAAATGAGGGCATTCATGTTTTTAGTGAGGGCATTCACGTTTATTTTTTGGCATACACGTTTTTTATGAGGGCATTCACGTTGTTAATGTGGTATGCCACTTGACAAATCTGCCTTTTTTAGGAAAATTATCCAAAACTCATGGAAAATAGCCCTACAACTACTGGTTTAAGAGCTGCACAGTACAGTTCATTCATGGCTTTTTTGTGCCTGTACACGTGATGAATGATGTAATTGCAGCAAGTAACGCACCGTTGAGCCATGAAACTGCTTCCCTCGAATGGTACGAAAACCACTCTTGTTTAGAAAATCCGCTATCCGCGCTATCGGCATTGCTTGTGCGTGAAGGTTCTGGATTACCGCACATATCCGCTTATTGTGCTCACTTGCGCGGGCTAATGCTGCAACTTGTCGTGCTCCCTGCACACGGGCTTCCTGCGTCAGATTGCGGGGTGTGCCCAGAACATAGCCTTGCTGCTTCTTTGCCTGCAATGCCGCCTTTGTCCGTTGGGAAATAAGCTCCCGCTCATGTTGTGCCATCGCTGCAAATATCCCAATCGTCAGCGTGTTCGCGTCCGGCATATCCGCGCACACAAAATCCACCCCCGAATCCCTGAGCGCAAAGATAAACGCGA
Organism: Ignavibacteria bacterium; assembly: GCA_014654705.1. GTDB lineage: Bacteria > Bacteroidota > Ignavibacteria > Kapaibacteriales > UBA4661 > PH2015. The sequence goes on along the minus strand of JACVZY010000073.1, from coordinate 21,558 downwards.
CATTACGGCTCAGACGGTCAAGTTTGGCAATCACTAATCGTGCTCCCCTCTCTTTTGCATGAGTTATTGCTTTGTCCAAGGCAACACGGGTGTTGTTTTTGCCGCTCTCCACTTCGGTATATTCCCCACAAATTACGCCGCCGCGTACAAAGTGATGAACCGCATGGCGCTGTGCTTCCAAGCCTAAGCCCGACGCGCCTTGTTTTGCGGTCGAAACTCGGTAGTAAGCGATATACTGATGGTGCTGTGAATGTTCCATTGTTCTTACCCCCGTCCGTGTTTTGCCAGAAAGGCTGTTGCCGCTTGCTGCTGCTGAGCACCAATCTCGCCAAACTGCTTCGCACGATATTGCTCAATCGTGTCCAACATATAAGTGTCGATATGAAGTTTGTTCTCAGCGTTTGGTGGCAGACTCTCTGTCCGCGCAGCGTAGGATAACCAGCCTTCAACCATCGTTTTGTTCCGCTTCCGCTCCGCTGTCCGATACTCCGCTTGGGCAAGAAGATATTGTTCACCGCCGACTAGTTGTATCAATTGTTCCACATATCGGAGCGGTATTGCTTCTCCATTGCAGCACAACGCACTCACAAATTGCCGAGAACGGTCTATGTGCTCCGCAAATTCCACTTGTTTGTATCCCGTTCGCTTCAATATCCACCGAAGCTCACGACTGTGTATCCTTTTATCCATACCGACGCTCACTTTTTACCGATAATTAAGAACTTTAATGACGTTTTTTGACATTAGTGGACAAATTACGATTTTTGAAGCATTTTTTTACAATAATGGTGCTTTTTGGACAATATCGTCATTTTGAGGTGAATATGGACAAAATCAAGCGCATCATGGCGATACGAGGAATATTAATGACCACAATACCGCCTTTTGACTCCCTTTTCCCTGCCATTCTTACCAAATGTTCATCGTTGAGCCTATACTTCCACGACCATCCGCAGCGATAAAGCGGTTTTTGCGGATGATCGCTTGCCCACGACCGGAACTTTTGACACACTCTATCACGATATCAACATCATGCGCCCAATCCGATGCGCCAATATATTCCCGACCGTCTTTTGTCGCATGAGCGATATAGATACGCCCTGAATGATGTGCCAAATAATCCCATACAAAGAGTTTTTCCTCTGGCAAACCACGCTGACGACGACGATCATACTCATCTCCAAAATACTGCGGAGTGATCTCCAACACGCTCATCGAGTCCAGAACCAGAACGTTCCGATAATACCACTGTGGGTTGTCCTCTTTCTGGTAGCTATCCCATAACACCTGCTTCCACTCCTTGGAATTTACTGGCAAGCGGTTAATAAAGCGGCTTGTCGTAAGACCCGTAAGCTGCTGACGATGCTGCACCGTTACCCCGTCCACATCTTCTTCTGCCGAACAATACACCGAGGCTGGTGTACGATACGCATACTCATCAATCACCCGTAAAAAGCGCATACTCCATGACGATTTACCACTGCCATTCATCCCCCAGACCAACATCGTAAACGGTGGGAGGGGAATATCGCCCAAAAACTGTGACCACTCCTCCGGCAAGTTCAATCGGTTAAATGCCGGACGCGCCGCAAGTTCTTCACCACTCCGAATGACGAGAGGAACTCTTGTAGGGGAGAAAACCTGTTTGTCTGGAGACGACGATGCCGATGCTCCATCCGATAACAATCGTTGCCCTTGATGCTGCCCCTGATGAGTTGGTATTGGTTGTACGGGAGTGATACCGAGGTGCTTGTTCAGCAACCCAACGGCAGTGGTTTGGATGATATTCCCAGCGGTTTTGACACTGGTCTGAATCAGAGCATCGGAGAGTTTATCGCCTTTGCTACGCTTCATAGTCCGGACTTGTCCGACCTTGTCCGGACTACGATGATGCGCCGGGCGGTGGCGGTCATGTAAACCGTGCTGAAATTGCTGCACACGTGCCGGACGTGCCAGTCCTTTTTGTACAAGACGACGATAGCGTTTGGAGCATTTTTCTCCACAATACAAGGAATCAGAACGGTGAGAACTGATGTCAACTCCGCACGAACGACAATAATTGATGGATGCCATAGAACAACAAAAAAAAGGGGTGGGAAGAAAAAAGGAAGGGTATAAAACAACCCTCACGGATACAAATAGTGATGGGGGGAATGTTTTGGACACGGGATAAGAAAAGGGAAGTGAGTGCCGGAGGAAACGACAATCACACAACAGCAGGACTCGAACGATGGACATGACATGAACAAGGGCACGAACACGAATGCACAAGGCTACGAGCCAAAAGGCGTACTAATATACCGTATTGCCGAAAAAAAACAAACGCCGAAAGAAGGGCACACAAGAAAATAATCAGCAGAAAAGGTGTATTGCTGTGATTGCACAATGCAATAACACCAGAGCGAACCGAGCACAAAAGCAGTCGGCACACACAACCTTACGATCGTGCTGCTATGATCTGTTCGACGGACAGATGCAAAATAGAGGCAACCTTCTCTATCGGTATGCCTGCTGCCAGCATGGCAAGTGCGCTTTCCAATTTTGCTTGAGCTACGGCATTTGTTACCGCTTTTTCTGCTACTTCTTGTGCATACTCTTGTACTGCGAGGCTCTCACCTATATCGTCAAAGATTTCTCGTGTGTCTATCATGGCGCGTATCTCCTTGATACTGAGGGTTTTGTATTTACTGACGTACAAATTTACAAATAAATCACGGAAAAACGTTTGCAAACTCCGCATTTGCATTGCATGAATAGCTATGCCAAGATGATGGACAATAACATCATCACCCGTACGGTCGCTGGGACTAACGGTCAATCGTGCTAAGAGCAATGCCGATTGTTCCTCCGGTGTAAATTCCGCATTCATTAACTCTGCCGTCGCTTCATCCAAATACACCACGCGCAGCGTCCCTGCCTCCACAAGCGGCTGCCATGCTCCGGCTCCTGTATCTACAGCACGGGAAGCAAAAAGAATAACCATCCGCACATCCGGGTACTCCGGCGATTGAATCCGAGCTATCGCGCCCGATGCTACCAAACGGTGATAAATGTCCGGCTCCCGTTGAAACTGGACTTCTGCCAACACCAGTGGTAAATCTGCTGACGGCGGTGTGAGAACGACATCCACACGAAATGCTTTCTTGAGTTCTGACGAGGCACACGTGTACTCGTTTGCACGTTCCGTACCACAGCCCGATAATCGTAATGCCAACGACGGAGCGGTCTCAAAGAGGTTCAAATATAAAGCATCTGTACGCATAGGTAAAAAAGGAATGGGGAAAATTCCATGTTTGTTTGCCGAAAAAAAAATGCTATCTTGCCAACAGAAAATAAGAAAACGAAAAAGCCACGCGACGAAACGTGGCTTTTTCAGGAATCTTCTAAGTCAGCTTTCTGCAAAGTTTTTGATCGGACTCGAGCAGAAAGAAATTTTTCACACGCGTCGTGGAACGGCGGATGACACAAATATAGCATAAATGTTATATTACAGCAAACGACTCTCATGCTTTCTGTGAGAGAATGCTGCATAAAATGTTCATAAAAAAGCACTTAACGGATTGAATTTAATGTGCGAAATATGAACATAGATTGAGTAAAAACTCAATCTATTGTGTGTCCCTCGCTTTGTCCTCTTTGTACGCGCCCTACTTCCTTCTCCATGACTGGCGCTTCTCTCTCGTTCACTGCTGCCTACCGCAGCATCCTCACCGCCGACGGCGGTTCCCGCATCTTCCATGACTTCGGCTTTACCGTTGGTGAACGCACCGTTTCCCCGTTCCGCACAGATGCCCGCAAGAAAAACTTCTCTATTTATCGCAATCCTAAAGGTGAAGTCTGTTTCAAAGACTTCGCATCCGGTGACGGCGGTACGTTTACTGCCCTTTTGCACGGGTTCGGTTATACCACCTTTGAAGCTCAAATCCGTTATGCCGCACAGCTCTATGCAATAGAACTGAAGGATGAAAGCGAAAGTGGTCATACATATAAAGCCGAAAGAAGAACGGTTACAGAATCAAGAACCAAACGACAAGTAACAAATAACCAAGCAACCAAGCGCTACCGTGTTACCGCACTTGAACTCGCCAACTTTACTTCCGTTGAACTGGAAACACTTGCACGGATTTCCGGCGGATTTATCACACGCGAACTTTTGGAGCGTTTCGGCATACGCGCTTTGCGCTCCTACACCGATGAAGGCGTGTCTGCCAAAGGCACATTCTACGGCGGGACACACGAAGCACGATTCACACTCGTTGTGCCAAGCGCGGATGGGAATTACTACGGCTATTGCTACTTTAGCGCAGAAACACACTCGCCTTTTCCCCACCGCTCCAAAAACTTTCACCTGAAGCTGAACGACTATACCGCCGAAGTCAAGTTTGCGCTGGGACTGAACGAACTCAGACCGAATGAATCTGCGTACATCGTCGAGGGAATAAAGGATTGTTTGATACTCTTGGCAAAAGGCTATAACGCTTTTACGCTGGGCGGTGTGCAGCACCGCTTGTTGCCAAGCATTGTGAAGCGCTTGCAGGAAAATGGTAATAGTGTGAATGTGGTTTTTGATACCGACTTTGCGGGTATCAATGCCGCACAAAAACTGAGCACTTCGCTGAGTAACAGCACTGTCTTCGCCCCCTTGTCAAAGGGGGAACGGGGGATTGTTCAGCATAACGCTCTTTCTCAGCATGGCGCTTCTATTCACCATTGCATTTGTACACTCCCCCGCTTACAGCGCCAAGAAACAAAGGACGCTCCCAAGCCCGCACTCAATGACCTTGCTGATTACGTCTGCACATACGGCTTTGATACCGAACTGAAAAACGCGCTCCTCTCCCCTGCTCCGCTCCGTTGCATCACGCTCTCCAAATCCGGCGATGCTGATAACGGATATGCTATTCCTGCGTGGCAGCTTTCTGTTCACTGCAAACTCTCCGACGAGAAGCCCGCGCTCAAAGCTCTCACGAACCTTTTGGAATCCGCTTCCCGCCTCGTTCTTCGCGCTCCAACCGGATGCGGGAAAACCTATACCGTCTTACGCCACATTGCACCTGAACATCACCGAAAAACAGGTGGTGTCACCGTCCTTGCCGTGCCGACCGTGGCGATGGCAGAACAAATCAAGAATGAATACAGCGACTTGAAGCCCATCGTCATCACCGGTAACGAAAGCGACCTTCACCGTCTGTATGCCGATGCGCCCTTAGACACCTGCGTTATCGTCAGCGTTTATGATTCTGCAGCGCGGCTTCTGGATGTGATTAGCGAACCGACGACACTTCTCGTGGTGGACGAAATGCACAAGCTCGTTTGCGATTACGATTATCGCACCCCTGCTATGCGCACCATGCTCCGCCTTATCAAACAAGCACACCGAACACTGTGCCTCAGTGCGACACCCGAACTTCTCTTCCATGAAGCGCCGCTCAATTTTACCTACTGCGATGTGGACGTGCAACAAAAACGACCGCTCCGCTTTCAGCAATGCGCCTACGACAAACGTGAGGAAACCGTGATTGACACGATTCTCACCACGCTCAATGAACATCCTTCAACCACGATTCTCCTCAACGTCAACAGCAAAAAACTGCTCAAGCGCACCAAAATACTGCTCCTGAAGTCTGGCATTGCCGACAACGACGTGGATATTGTTACCCGCGACACGATGGACACCTCGCCCGAATACCGCTCGGCAACCGAACAAAGCCGCTTCACACGCCGCGTGATTCTGACGACCAGTGTTCTGGATTGTGGCGTGAATATCCTCAACACGGGACGAGTACAAATCCTCATGCTCGATGAAAAAAACGAGGACACGATTATTCAGGTGGCAAACCGTTTTCGCAAGGCGGATGCCATTGATGTCATGCTCTTCTCTTCCAAAACCCAAGGAACAAGCAAGCAAATACCACGCAAGCACGCAACCAATAATCAAGTACCACTCTTCAACGAACAGCATCATTTTCTGCAAACGCTTTTATCCGCCGAGATGGTTGCCGAGGCGTTCAATGCTGCCCACGGACGCAATCACACCGCCGACTGCGGCGTGGGACGCAAAAGCACATCACGCCTTCAGGACACGATGCTGCACTTTAACACCAACAACAATCGCTGGTCAACCGATGAATGTGCGATTATGTACCGTATTCACACCCTCCGACTGACGATGAAAACACCGGACGATGTTGCCAAAGCGCTGGAAGGATATGGCTTTGTGCGCATCGTGGATGAACCCATATCGAAGCCCGGCGGACTTCTTTCTCCTGAGATTGTTAAAGAAGTCCGCGAGGAAGAAAAGCGGGAGACACTCCACAACGAAGAAACGGTTTTGAACTTGCTCGAACACAAGACCGCCTACTTCCTTGCGGCACTAAACACCCTTTCTCGTTCCAAAGCACTCAAGGACACGTTACCAACCATTTGTCCCGAAAGTTTGCTTCCCTTTATGAAACAACACCCGGAGACCACAGCCATTCTCACGAATTTTGCTGCCCTTCTCCGCGAACAACGCACCGAAACTCTTGTGCGCTATTACTCCGAAGCCCGCACCCTGGGCTTTGACCATACGGAAGCACTCCATCTTGTCCGCACGAACAAAGACCCGCGTAAGTGGGCTTCGTTCACCGAGCGTTTGGCAATAAAGCAGCGCGAGGCGATTAGCCTCGCAGGTCTGACCGACAGCATCCTCAGCAAACACGACCGCGAAAAACTGCGGCGGGAAGAAGAAATACGCCGTTTGATAACGAGCACGGCAGAAATCGGCTGCGCCCTCACGAACGCAGACGGTACACAACGGCACATCCCGAACGCCATTCGCACCAAGAAAGAAATTGCCGACCGTGCGAACGCCTACACGGGGTTCATGTTCCGTTTGACGCAGCAGAGGGCAGGCGAACTTACGGACGCACTGTTCCACGTGCGGTATGTGCGGGAACGCGTGAAAACTGAGAACGGCACGCGCTTTAGCGGGCATTATACGTTTGACAACGACGGCAAAGAACTAAAACGCAAGACGCTGGCGGAATTTGTAAGCGAATACGGTGTGGATGGCGTGAGGTACACAGCACAATTTATGGAACGAGCGAAGAACGAAGCACGGTTGTATGATGAAGCTGAGGAACGACGAGTATTGCACTACGAAGACATTTGTGCAGGAAGTGGAGTATAATACTCTTACTACGAACTTCCTGCACAAAATTTGCACAAATGACGATGAAAAAAGATGTAATTTTGCCCTGCAATACATGATGAACAAGAGTTTGTCTATGCTGTGGGGAGACTCCATACAACGATACGTTAGAACTCAACTACTATATATTTTCACTATTTCTGATACAGTATGCCTACAAAAGCAGCAACAAAAGAGGCAAAAATTATTGCCGTTGTAAACAATAAAGGTGGTGTAGCCAAGACTACATCAGTCTTAAATATCGGGGCTGGTCTTGCAAGGAGGGGAAAACGAGTATTGCTTATTGATGCTGATGGTCAAGCAAATTTGACAACTTGTTTTGGTTTTCCCAAAGACGGCAAGAAAAGCCTGTATGAAGTGCTTTGCGAAACAAAATCCATCAAAGATGTCATGATTAAATGTACCAATGGTGTTTCTTTAGTGCCGGGTGCGGAGTCTTTGAATACAGTCGAAGCACAAGCCGCCGCCGCGAATTGGGATATGCGTGAATTTCGGTTGAAACACGCATTGGAAGAAATTAAAGACCAATATGATTATATATTCATTGATTGCCCTCCTGCAATGGATACTCGTGTTACTAATGCTCTAGCGGTAGCAACCGAGGTGTATATTCCTGTTATTGCCGAGCCACTTTCATTGCAGGGCTTAGATTCAATCATAAACCGAATTGACCAAATAATATCCAAGCGTGTAAACTCGCGTCTGCGTATTACCGGAGTTATTATCACACTTTTCAAACCGAAGGTTGCCATTGCAAAGGATTGCGTAATGTATCTTGAGGAGAAATTTCCTAATGTCGTTTTTCACACTCGCATACGCGATACGGTTACATTGAAAGAAGCAACTGCCAGTGATAAAGATATTTTTCAATATGCGCCAAACAAACAAGGGGCTTGGGATTATTCTGCACTTGTTGATGAAATACTAAAAAGAGAAAAAATTGAGAACGAAAAGGAGAGTACACACAATGGCTAAAACAGGCTCTTTCCTGAAAAGCGTTAGTTCAATCGCTTCCAAAAGTGCAGACCGTTTGAAGGGTATAAAAACTTCAGACATTGAACGTGTTTCCGTATATTCGCTTAAAGATAACGCGCTTAATAAAAAATATTTTATTGAGGAGACTGCTGAGTATTTTGAGCAGCTAAAAAAAGATATTGAAGAGCGGGGTATTATTGTGCCGCTCATTGCAAAAGAAGATGGAACGTTATTGGCTGGGCATAATCGTCTTCGGGTAGCAAAAACCCTTGGTTATGAAACCGTTCCCGTACAGTATGTTTTGGAAGACCTTTCCTATGAAGAAGAGCGTGGATTCTTGGTGAAGGATAATTTAATTCGGCGGCAACTAAGCAATGAGCAAAAAATTCGTTTGTATAAAACGTTGTATCCTGATTTTGAAGAGCGTTTCTTAAATCCTGATGTTTTACCACAAGCCGGGCGCAAAAGTAAAAATGATACAAGCTTAACATTAGAGCAAGTCGCACGAGAAACAGGGCAATCTGTGAGCGCCGTGAAGGTTCAGGTGAAGCGCACACGAGATGCAATAGCGGAGGGAATAGCGGGCAAAAAAAATAATCGTTACAATGTAACGTTTACGGATTCAAAGAAATTATCAACTGTTATGAGTACAGCACAAAAACTTTTGCAAGAACTAAATCGCGCGAGCCAGGAAGAACAAGAAGAAGTCTTAGCACTTTTGCGGACTGTACTACAAACAAAGAAGTCGGCAAAAAAATTAAAACATTCCACCTAAACTAATAGCAATCCATGGTAAAACGGGAATGCGATAAATATCGGTACTGGTGGATGAAAATGTTTTTTGTGCGCCTATTGGCATAATGCCAATTCCACCGACTTGGAAAATAGCGCCCACAACGAGCGGAGCAGCCGCACCCGCAGTTTGCGCACCGACGAAGCAGAACATCACGCTCACATGACAATTTCTTCTTCTGCCAATAGCGGTACGGTAACGATAAACTCTGTCTCCGTTTGTTCAATGGTCGGTAGGCGCTGTGCGTGGATGCGGTAGCGTGTAGCGAGATTGTGTAAGCCTACGTTCGTTGATTCTTCGTGTTGCATAGTTCGCCGAAACTCTCTGCTCATACTCATCATTGCCTTATAGCCCATACTTGGTGTGCGGGCTTGTAGATTGTTGCGTACTACCAAATTCATTGCGCCGTTTTGCCTTTCCGTTTGAATGACCAGACGTAATGGTTGCCACGTGCTTGCGATATTGTGCTTAATCGCGTTTTCCACCAATAGTTGCAGCGTCATCGGCGGAAGATAATGATGAATAAATGCACGGTCAATGTCAATATGAACTTGTAACCCCTCGTTGAACCGTGTCGTAAAAAGATACATATATGCCTGCACAAAATCTAATTCTGCCTCCAGCGTTACCAAATTTTGCTGCTTGTGTGTGAGAACATATCGGTACGTCAGTGCCAAATTTTCGAGAAATTCCGTTGCCTCTTCCTTCGCATTTCTCGCAATCAATCCCCCAAGCGCCGAAAGGCTGTTAAACAAAAAATGTGGCGCAAGCTGCGATTCCACTTCCTGAATCTGAGTTTTGTACTCTAAAAATATATTTTTTGTCGTTAAATCTTCGGCAACTTTTTTCTTCTCGCGATAGAGCTGTACCGCACGTGTCGCAATCGCAACAGAAAACAGCAAACTCACCACTAAAAGCCACCATTCCGTCCGCTTTCGTTGCAATTCCGTTGTGCGGAGTTCGGCTTCCACACTTAATAGCGCAATTTCTTTGTTTTTTTTCTCAAACTCGTACTGTTCTCGTATATCGTTTGCCTGTCGAATATAGATTTCATTCTGAATCGAATCACGAACATTCATAGCCGCACGATAGTATTGGAAGGCTTTTGCACTCTGACCTAATGAATCATAACACCGCGACATAATCTCTAATGCTTCCTGCTGGTCCAGCAGCGTGTTATGTAACTTCAGTGTAATGGTATGTGCGCGACGTGCATAATCCAATGCATTGCCAAAATGCTTGTTGTAGAGGTGTAGCTTTGCAAAAGCTAAGCACAAAGCGATAGTGAGGTACACATTATCCTGCCGCTTTGCACTTAAATGATCCGCTCGGTTGAAATATATCCTTGCTTGTTGAGGTTCTCCCAGAGTTAGGCGGATATTTCCCAATGCTAAACACACCAACGCAATCTGATGCTGGTTACCGATATGTTCAAAAATAGGCAATGCTTGTTCATAGTATGGTACCGCAATATCTTCGCGGTGGAGAGCGCAATACATCTTTCCTATATTTGCGAGGCAAATTGCGATGCCCAAACTGTCCCGTAATTGGATATTGAAGCGGAGAGATTTCTCAAAATACTCCAATGCTTTAGGGTAGTCGCCGTGCATAATATATAAGTAGGCTATATTGGAAAGAGGTGCATGAATCGCGATTGTATCGTGCGACTCCTCGCAAAGTTTAATTGCCATAAGCAGATATTTCATGCCCTTGGCGTACTGACGCTGTAACGAACCAAAGTTATCGCCCAAGGCATTATAGACCTTCACTATGCCCGCTGTGTCCTGTAATCGCTCGTAGAACGGCAACGCGGCACTATAATATTGCACCGCCGCCGAATCCTTTCCCCAGAAATTATGAATTATGCCAATATTTATAAGAGCCTGAGCCTGTCCTCGCAGAAATCCAACGCTCGAAGCAAGACGTTTTGCGCTGTCGGCGTATAAAAATGCAGAGTCCAAATTCGACCGTATTCGCCAATGGTACCGCGAAAGATGATTCAATATCTCCACACGAAGAGTATCGGGCAGCACTCCTGCTAAAAGCCGTTGTAAGGAGTCTGCCTGCGCTGCCGATTGTATCTGTGTATAGTTTCCCCGTGCTGCGGTAATTTCGCAAGACAGCATCATGATTACTGCCACCAAGACGTGCCGCATTGCTTGTCGAAAGAAACGGCTACATCGGGGGCAGCCCACAAAAGCGAGGGAAGTATTCATCAATAATCTTTTCTCGTAATTAAACTTTACCGAAGCCTTTTTTTCTCTGAAAAAATTGCCAATTCTTGCTCCTCACCCACAAAAAACATTTGCAACAGTTTGTGCATTTCTTTGGTCATATCGTCTAAATGCTCTGCTGTACGCGCTATTTGAGCAATTCCAGCAGCAGATTCCTGTACCACAGAAGACATCGAATCTACACTTTGTGCAAGTTGGTTTGAAGTTGAGGCTTGCTGCTCACATGCAATAGCGACTTGCATCACCATTGTCGCCACTTCTTTTCCGGCTTCAACAATATTACGAAGTGCCTTTTGTGCTTCACCAGCAAGCGCAATACCGCTTTGCATCTCGGCTTTGCCTTGTTGCATCTGCGCAACGGCAGTATTGGTCTCACGTTGAATTTGTGTGATGGTTTGGGCAATTTTTTTCGTGGCTTGTGTCGTGCGCTCAGCGAGTTTGCGGACTTCATCGGCGACGACCGCAAAACCTTTACCCGACTCACCTGCTCGTGCAGCTTCTATGGCAGCGTTCAGTGCAAGGAGGTTGGTTTGATCGGCAATTTCGTCAATGACTGAAATAATCTCTCCGATTTCTGAGCTTGCATCGCCCAAACGCTGAACTGTTCCTGATGTTATGTTCACCATTTCAGAAATTGCCGACATTTTTTGCAGGGTTTGTACAACGATTCTGCCACCTTCTTCGGCATTATGACCGCTTGATTGCGTGATTGTTGCTGTCCGTGAGGTAAGGTGTGCATTGTCGGCAATCGTACGTGCCATTTCCTCCATAGATGTAGCCATTTGTGCAGTCTGCGCTGCTTCTTCTTCCGTTGTTGCTGCCATCTCACTTGTTGCCGTGTTGATCTCAGAAGCCGCTAGCTTGCTGTGTTTAACGGATGCTTGCGCTTGCACAACCAAATTCCGAAAATTCTCCACTGCACGATTCAGTCCGCTACAAAGCAAGGAAATATCATCATTACGCTCGGCTTGCAGATGAATGGTCAAATCACCATTGGCAAATTGTTCAATGGTGGTCAAAATATCTTTCACACTTCGTGCAAGATATTCGCTTTGATCGCGAATCAACTCTTCACTTTTTCGGGCGGAGATTATCTTCGCGGCAAGGTTTGATAAGGTCTGTAAAGACTCTTCATCGCGTTCGGTAAATGGAGTTCCGTCGTGCTTTTCGGACACATACAAATTCCCAAGCGATGCCGTTCCATCAATAATTGGTACGGCAAGCAGTGTCTTCATCGGCGGATGTCCGGACGGAAAACCATTTGAATGCTGATGTTTGGAAATATCTGCCGTACGCACGGGTGCTTGTGTTTGATGAGCATAGCCCAGAAGTCCCTTCCCCATGGGTGTACGACCAATGCGGCTGATTTCTTCTTGCGAAAAACCGCGATTCAAAAATGTAGTGATATTCCCCGAATTATCGAACATTGCAAAAGCAGCAAAGCGTGTTTGCATAACCTCTTGCGCCTTGTCGGTAAGCGTTTCCAGACTTTGCTCAAAGTTCTTTTCGCTCAAGAGACTCTCCATTGCTTGCTTGAGGCGTAATCCCTGTGCAACCGATGCAGACATCATTTGCAGTGATCGCGCCAAATGACCGATTTCTTCGGACTGCGCGGCAAGTTGTGTAATATTGTCGCTCTGGAAATTTTTCTCTTCGGCTGCTACAGTTAAGTGTACAAGGGGTTGATTCACAGTGCGCATCAGAAGGCTGCTAAAAAGCAATGCCGTCAAAATGGCTATCACCGAACCGCCCATGATTATCGATGTTGAAAGGTTGATATTGGATTCTATTGCGGTTTTAGAGTCTTCTGCCTGACGGCGATTTTCCAGAATGAGGGCATTTATCGTTGCTTCAAATTGCTCGTTTTTCTCTCTCAATCTGTTGCGCAGGATAGTCATTGCGGCTTCTTTGTTGACAACGACCGTTTGCAGAAATTCAGCCCGCACAATGCCTAATTCCTGCAATTCTACTATCATTTTTTCGTACAATCTCTGTTCTTCGAGACTGGAAATATGCGACTTATATTTATCAATAAGAATATTATCTTTGGCTAACAGATCTTGAATCGTCGCAACATAGTTCTGCGTATTGCCCAAAACAATTTTTTCCAACAATAAGTCTCGAATATACAGTCGAATTAAGAGAGAATTTTCTGCAAGGTCAGAAAGCAGGTTTATCGGCACCAGATTATCCTCATAAATATTATCAATGCTCGCCTTGTTCTGAATACTCTTTTGGATGGAATATATCCCGACAAGCAGCATTGTTGCTAAAATACAAACGAAAGCAAGTGTAATCTTGACCGATATGCGGAGGCGTACAAAATATTTGAGCATTCTACAATCTTGGAAACGTTAATAAAAATATACGATTATGTCAGCGTTGTTTAGAGCTTGTTTGAAAACTCGAAAAGTTTGCAATTGAGTGCTATGCCACGGTAGTACAACCGATCACGCACCAAACCATTCTTTGAATTGACCTGCTCTGTCGCGGCTCACCGTCAAATTCAGCACCACACGCGACGGCTCTGAAGCCAAAGAAATCTGTACGTTCAGCTTACCGTGTTCTAAAGCTTGTACCTCCGCAATCGAACGGATATGTGCGAGGTATTGCCGATTGATACGAAAAAATGTTTCCGTTGGCAGCATTGCCTGAAGTTCATCCAGAGAATCACCTTTCAGATACCGTTTGTTATCGTGAGTAACAATGTATGCTAAACGCTGTTCGGCATAACAATACGCAATATCATCGGCTTGCAGGGAAATAAATTTACTGCCGCGTTGTACCAGTAACCGTTTCGGCGGTTCCTTTTGCGTGTGATGCAAGACCTTCTGAATAAAGTTGTGGATATTTTCCGCCTCCGGCAGAGAGTCGGCAGATGCCACCGCTGATGCTACGGGCGGTGTGTGTGTGACTGCATAGTATTCGTGATATTTCGTCAAACTGCGGCGAAGTTCATTGGTATTCACGGGTTTAAGCAAATAATCAATGCTGTGGAGTTTGAATGCTTCAAGGACGTAGGAATCAAACGCGGTCGTGAAAATAATCGGTGTGCGCACAAAACTCTGCCGAAAAATCTCGAACGACAGACCATCGGTGAGCTGAATATCCATAAAGATAAGATCCGGCTCTGTTGTAGTAGTTTCCAGCCATGTTACCGCTTCTTTAATACTGTGGGCGACACCGATAATCGCAACATTCGGTTCGACCTTATGCAGCCGCTCGGTGAGCCAGTTGATGGATGGGGCTTCATCTTCAATGATAAATACTTTCATAACAACATTGTTTAGAGCAAGTATTGGCGGACTTATGCCAAAGGATGCTTGCCGGGAATGGAAGTGAAAGTTGCCAACAAATCAACAAGTGCGGGATATATCTGCTCCGAACTATACCTTTTACCCAAAAATCTTTTACGATTTATTCATAAATATAACTGCTTTATCCCGAAATCCTTCTCCTTTACGCGAGAGATACTTTCCTTTTGTGTGGCGAATAAGTATTTATGCACTGTTGGTAGTCCGTCAAAAGACCACCGTCGGCAGAAAAGAAGTAGCACTTTTTGGAAATAGCATTATTATGAATATCACGCAACACATACTTATCGTTGAAGATAACGCTATAATACTCGAACTGCTTGATACACTTTTTACGGGAGAAGGTTACTCCGTAACGGCTGTTGCCGACGGTGATGAAGCAAAAGCAGCACTTGAGTATGAGCGACCGGACATTATTCTGACCGATATTGTTATGCCTACTGTGGATGGATTTGGAGTCCTCAATGCCGTCAGGAGCCATCCCGAACTTGCCCATATTCCGGTGATTATGCTTAGTGCAAAAAGTCGGACGGAGGAGATTCGTTTTGCCATGAATCAGGGTGCCGACGACTACGTTACCAAACCATTTGAGGCAGAAAAACTCTTGGAAGCTGTTCGCATCCGCATACAGCGCTGTAAAGAAAAACGGCGGTGGATGCGCTGGTATCTGGACAATATCAATTATTACCTCACCCGCACCATTCCGCACGAAATTTTTACTCCCATCAGCCAAATCACGGTGGCTATGGATATTCTCCAGCGTGATTTTTATGTAATGCAGCGTGAGGACATGGCAGAACTCTACAACCTTGTTCTTTCTGCTACCGACCGCCTCGTTCATATTTCCTCAAATTTCAGTATGTATGCCAGTATTCAAAACGAAATCGAGAATGTACATCGCGACAAACCAATACAATATTCTGCGCCCTTCAATGCGGCTGCTTTGGTAGAAAAAACCGTACAAATGTGTGCGGAAAAATTTCAACGCACAAGCGACTACGTTTGTGTTGCGGATGAGAGCGTCTGGCTCACCCTCTTCTTCCCTTACTTTGAGAAACTCGTCGCTGAACTGTGCCGGAATGCTTTTACATATTCCATGCCCGGTACGATGGTATGGATTACGGCAGGGCTTGACAAAACACGGAGTAAATACATTCTCTCCATAAGCAACCAAGGGCGGGGGCTTAACGCAGCGCAGGTGGCGATTCTTCGAGAGCAGTTTACTGTCTTTGTCCAGTTTGATCGTGAATACTATGAGCAGCAAGGGACAGGTCTTGGGCTGGCTTTTGTCAAAAGTGTGGCGAAGCTCTACAAAGGTACTTTTTCAATTACAAGCTCTCCGGGTATTGGCACTACTGTGTGGGTAGGGTTCCCCTTGACCTCGGATATATTTGTTACAATGGAATCGGAAAACACAATGACCGACAATATCAACAATGATAGCACAACAACAACTGTACACAACACGCACATCCACCAACAAACAGATAGTAGGTAAACAATAATCATTTGGGGTGTATGTTCATAGATACCTTCCCCGATGGGATGTTTTCTTTAACCTCTCTTACCAACACACGTTATGAATAGCCCTTTTCTTGCGTCCTCCCATGACGACATTGATATTGTTCTGCTCGAAGACAATGCCACGATACGTGCAAATATGCTATGTTTATTGGAATCTGAAGGCTGGTATGTTCAGGCATTCCAAAACCCGCATCTTTGTTTGTCGGCACTTTTTGAGATGCCCGATAGTCAGTTACCTCGCATTATTCTGAGCGATTACAATTTGGGTGCTGGAGTGATGGACGGCATAGCTTTTACTGCGACGCTCAAACTCTCCGCTCGTCATCAGCATATTCCTATTCTGATGGTCAGTGCGGAAGTTTCCCCTACGCTCCATGCACATGCCAAGCAGCATGGTATTGTCGCTTGGGTGGATAAGATGAACCTCCACAAAGAACTGCTGATCGCAATACAAAGATTTATCCTGCCTTGAATCAATGTATCATGGCAACATTCACGAATCATAGCTTGAAGGGGGACCGACAAAAAACAGCGAGGAAATACATACAAGATTTATAAACAGTTTCTTTAGAGGAAATATACTTGAGAAAATAGGTTTCATATCATGCAAAAATTATCACGCTCAATTTCAAGCAACTAATCTCCACAACAACCAATCATGACCGATACGTGCGAATTCACACAAATACTTTATTAACTACTAACCACCACAACAGCTATGAAAACAACTTCTAGTTCCCCCAAATCTACACAGGCAGCACCGCCACAATTCATAGACCGCTTCATCCACACAAGCATTGACCGCCAAAGCAACGCATACCAAAAGGCAGTCTTCCTGATGACTATTGAGATGGTCATGGTTCCAATTACTTTAATCAATAGCGTTTTTTTTATGACGGTGTTTGGGATGTTTTCACTGTACACATTGGCAACGGCATTTTATACTGTGGGTATTTTCATTACAATATGGTTAGTACAACAGAAAGGAGCCGTTCGCATTGCCGCTCATACATCTGTAATTACAACAACGATTGTACTGTTAGGTATTATCAGTATTACCGGAGGGGCAGAATCATTTTGCATTCCGGCGTTGCCCGTACCGGGGATTCTTGCCTTGATGTTAATTGGGAGGAAAGCAACCATAGGATACTCCATTTTCATAGCACTTTACACGATTGGATTAACATTTGAGCAACATTTCTTTGGAGTTTCGTTTCAAACAGGGGTTGATTATATTGCCACATATAACATCCTATTTTCAGGGAATGTTGCCCTCTGTTCGGAGATAATTATCATGGTGATTGTTGTGTTGTCCGATAGTGCCAGAAGAAATGCGCAAGAGCATCTCGCTGCCGAAAAAGCCTCCGTCGAGCGCAAAGTGGAAGAGGCACTTGCATCCTTGCGTACAGAACAGGAAGCAGCCAATCGCAAAGATGCGGCAATCCTTCAAAGAAGCAAAGAAGCGCAAGAGTACCTCGAAACCAGTGTTGAGGCAATCCTTGCAGAAATGAAGCGTTTCTCCGATGGCGATCTGACCGTCAGCATCCACTCGGACAACAACGATACGATAAGCTACCTCTATGACGGCTTCAGTACTGCCGTCAGCAAGATGCGGGAACTGGTGGATCACGTCAGAACGAGAGTAGAAGAAACCTCAGGACAAGCCGAGACGATTGTGCAAAGCATTCAAGCCATGAACGACCAACTGCAACAGAAATCAGAAATTACGGCAACGGTAGTAGTAGCAATGGAGGAGATTGCCGTAACACTTGCCAATAATAGTGAGCAGACTGTGCATGTGGCAGAGGAAGCCGCACAAGCCGAGCGTGAAGCACGTACAGGCGGTGTCGTGGTGGAAAGTGCTTTGAAAGCCGTTGAGAGTATTGGGAGGGTTATCAACAATGCGGCAGAGACAATGCATCAACTTGACGAGAGTAGCTTAGGTATTGGGCAGGTAGCGGAAATTATTGATGAAATAGCAGACCAAACAAATCTTCTCGCGCTGAACGCCGCCATCGAAGCTGCTCGTGCGGGCGAACATGGTCGCGGCTTTGCCGTTGTTGCCGATGAAGTCCGCAAACTTGCCGAACGAACCCAAACAGCCACGAAAGAAATCGCCGCCGCCGTGCGGACAATCCAAAATCAGGCTTCCGGCGCAATGAAAGGCATTCATCTGGGACAAGAGGAAGTAGAAACAGGCAGAAGGACTGCCGGACAAGCACAAGAAGCACTCTTCACTATTATGGCTCGTACGCAGAAAGTTGCCGCAATTATTCAGCAGATAGCCACTGCGGAAGAAGAACAATCTACGGCAGTGAACGAAATTACCCGTAATATTGACACCATACGGCAGATAACCGAAACATCGGTGAAGGCAATGAACGAGGGCATGGAAGATGCACACGAACTCAAAGCTATAACCAAAGAACTAGCAGAATCCGTCCGGCAGTTCACAACAAGCAAAATAACATATCGTTCGACGGTGGGTTCCCTGTCTCGGTACTTGGAAGAAGTTTCTCATCATCGGCGCATACTGCCCGGAGAGAGGCTGCGTCCTTGAGGCTTTGTGCTTGAAGTTTTGCCAATTTTTTCCTCTGAAGCTACGCTTCTTATAACAGTTCCTTTTCTTCTGCCTAAAAGAGATGTGTGGCAGAAGCGTAGCTTCAGTGGTCAGTGGTTATTGTATCAACCATAAACGCGATACTCCCCCCAACACTTTCAAAACAGTGCGTGTAATATGAATAAAGAAGAACTTCTAACAGAACTCCGCTGCCTTGCCGACAAGGCATATCAAAGCAATGAGTTGCAGATTACGGCTGCCTTGCACGGTATGATAGCTGTACTGCTACTCGCTTCGCCTCGGGAATATTTAGAATACCTTAACCACCATGCCGCTTTTATTGTGGAGAAGGTGAAAGACCTTCACTCCGCTACGAAAGAGTCCACGGCTCATCTGGAAATAATGCGTGATATTCTTGCAGCTATCACTCAAAACAAACTGAGCAGCAACTAAACCATAGAAAGAAATCATACAATCTTGACCGGAAGCAGCATATATATTTTCCATATCTCAACTAAAAATTCACCCGAAACGAGAGCATAAATGCACGCAAAAACTCACCCCTCCGAAAAAAAACTTTCCAGACTAGGTATTGATGCTCCTCCTGTTATCCGAAGCCTGCTTTTGGCAGGGACAGCAAATATCCTTGCCGATTGTGTTAGAAAAAAGTTGATGAAGAATTATCCGTCCGTAGCACAGACATTTCTGTCTGTGCCAACATTAAGACGCTTTGCGGCTCAAGGACACAGACAGAAATGTCTGTGCTATGAGAGAAAGTATCAACCCAATTTTACCACTACCTACAAATTGACAACTTCACTTTTCAGTGGACTACTTATTCTTAGTTTAACGTGTTGTAACTATAAGACAAATGACAAAGTGAAAGATGAAAACAAACAAAATAGCGAGCAAATGAATACAAGTTTTAATCCGGTTGTATATTTTGAGATACCTGTTACAGACATTGATAGAGCAACAAAATTTTACAAATCTGTTTTTCAATTTGACTTTGAAAAAGAAGTAATTGACCATAATGAAATGGCTTTATTTCCATTTACGGACGGGCAAACAGGAATTTCAGGTGCATTAGCCAAAGGAGAAATTTACAAACCAACAAAAAACGGCGTAGTTATATATTTTAAGACATTGAACATTGATAATACGTTAAAACTTGCAATAGAAAACGGCGGACACATTTTATATCCAAAGACAGATAACGGATTAGGCTTTGTTGCAGAATTTGAAGATACAGAAGGAAATAGGATAGCATTACATCAATCACCAAACAAATGACAGAAAAACTACCGCTAATAATGGTTTGGCAAAAGCAGAGTTGACGGAGATAACTCAACATTTGTACTTTCGAAGCTTTGCCATTGATGTTCAAGGCATTTTCCTCAATGCTGATGCCGCTTTTGATACTTCCGTTGTTCGGTCGGTCTTGGCAGGGTTCGGTATCGAAGCCAACATCCCGATGAACCCGCGCAATGGCATTGCTCAAGAACGCGACGAATACTTTGACGATAAACTCTACAAGCAATGAACGGTTATTGAACATACCTTTGCGTGGTTAGATGGCTTCAAGGGCTTACTTGTTCGCTATAAAACCAAGCTCAAGAACTGGACGGCGATGAATGTTATCGGGTTTATCGTCCTGTTCATCCGCAGAATCCTTACTTCCCTAAAATGTTAAACAACTTCTATGTATGTTTTTGTACGCAGAAGCAATACAGATCTTTTTTCCTTGACTGCACCATTTTTCCTACGAACTATATGATGCGTTTTATTCTCATTTTATGTGTCTCAGCTTGCCTGTATGCGCCCGCTCTTTACGCCCAAACGTCCGTGTTGGATTCCTTAAAAACCACCCTCAAAACCGCCCGCGAAGACACCGCAAAAGTTTCGCTGCTTCTCCGCATTGCCGAGTTGCAAGAAGGCGATCCCCTCCTACAGCGCAAAACCGCCGAGAAAGCGTACGCACTTGCCGAACGCCTACTAGACACCCGCGGGCAAGCCGCAGCCATGAATTTGATTGCAGATTCGCATGAACAACAAGGCTCATACCCCGAAGCGACCCGAGCGGCGGAAGCGGCGCTCACTATAGCCGAGCGCGGCGGACACACGAGCGAACGCGCCGACGCGCTGAGGTACTTGGGGTTTACACAATACAGGCAGGGCAACCTCAATGCCGCGTTCGATTTGCTCTTTGGCGCTTTGTCTCTTTTTGAAGCGCTCGGCAATAAAGGCAATGAAAGAACTATCGCCCGCACACTAAACTCTATCGGGTCGGTGTATGGCGAAAGCGGGAACTACGTGAAAGCGTTGGAGTATCAGCGGCAAGCACTTGCGTTATCCGAAGCCGCGGGGGATCTGTCTGGGCAAGCCAAAAACTTGAACAATATCGCCAACAAGTATATGCAAATACGCCAGTGGGACACCGCCATTGCCTATTTGCGCCGCGCGTACGCTATCAACGAGCGGTTAAAGAACAAGGCAGACATGGAAATCAATATCCTCAATCTGGGCGAAGCGTTGACGAGCGTGAGGAACTACGCCGAAGCCCGCACGATGCTGGAGCGCGCGATTGCGTTGGCTGAGGAGCTGAACAATAAAGGCGATATTGCTTATATATACCGCCTCTTTGCAGAACTTGCCGTCGCCGAAGGCAAACCGCGCGAGGGAGTGTCCCACGCACGGCGGGCAATCGCTCTGGCGGACAGCCTCGGTGCTCGACCCGACAAACGCGACGCGCTCCAGGCTCTTGCCGCCGCGCACGAAGCTGCTGGCGATATAGGGCAGGCGTTCGGAGCCTACAAAGCGTTTATTCTTCTGTGGAATTCGATTTCAAACGACGAACTCGCCAAAAAATCCGCCGCTCGCGAGGCAAAATACGCCGCCGATAAAAAAGATGCCGAAATCAAACTCCTGAAAAAAGATGCCGAAAATCAAATGCTTGTTCGCAATTC
>JACVZY010000072.1 GCA_014654705.1 Ignavibacteria bacterium | reverse complement strand
GCAGACTGGCTGCCGCTTTGATTGCTCTGATTTTTAACTTTTAATTGGCATTATTATGTAATTTTCACCGACACAGCCAATTTTTTCTATGACCTTTTGGCATAGCAAAATGTGACCATTTGCACTGTAACGAGTGAGGACAAGAATGGTTATTGATAGAAAGAGACCAACCGAATCGGTCATTACTTTTTGCCAATAACTCATTGATCAGCCTACATTTTTTGGAGAATTGTCATGAAAACGCTCATTCACCCATCGCTTCGCATCGTGCGTCCACTTGCTTTTACCATGATGCTGTTCTGTGTTTCCACCGCATTTGCCTACGGCGTAAGCGGATGTTCCGGCACTCGCGTTTACTCCGATGCCGCACCCAATACGGCGTTTCGCGCCTATCGCACGTTCGCACTCGTCGAGGAGCCGCACCGCTTGCCCAAACAAAGCCGCCACAGTGCTGAGATTTTGGAAACAAATATCGAACGGTCATTGGAGCAGGAGATGCAGCGACGGGGCTATGCGATTGACGAGAAGCAGCCGGACTTGCTCGTAAAATATTCTATTGACATGGATACTGATACAAAACTGGTCTCGCAGCCTGTCTATCGCTCACGCCCCACACTGGCAGTCGGCGGCTTTTGGCGACCACGCTATTACGTAACGCAAACTCCTGTCGTCGTTGGTTCCAGAACCCGCGCGGTGACGCAGAAGGAAGGTGTTTTGGTCATTGATGTCATTGACCGAGCAAGTGGTAAAGTGATTTGGCACGGCTGGTCGGAAGAGCCGATTCAGAACAAGTCCGAGCTTGCTTTCGCGTTGGGCGATAATGTCCGTGATATTATGAATGCCTATCCTGTTCCGGCACGATAATTCGCCTTACGACACTACGACAAGCCAGAACCTCGTCATCGGCACACAATAGATTACCCCAAAAATTTCGGTTTCCATCGAAAAATATGCTAGATTGTGCGCCAAGCGTGAGCGGTACAGATACCCTTCACGTTTGGTGTTTTTTCTCACAGTACCGTTTTTCTCACCCTCCGGAAACCGACATGAGCGATATTCAACAAATGCAGCAGGAAATTGTACGCTATTTTCTTGCGGAAAAGTACGAGAGCCTCATTTTTGTGGGCGTGGGCGTGTTGGCAATTATTGTTTCGGTATGGCTCTGGATGAGCGAAAGCAGCTTTGCCGCGACCTTCAAGGCGATGTCCTATCCACTTGTGGCGGTGGCGCTCATTCAAATTATCGTGGGCGGAAGCGTGTACATGAGAAGCGACAAGCAAATCGAAACATTTTCTGCGCAGGTGCAGTCCGCTCCGGCGGCATACAAAGCCGATGAAATGAAGCGTATGGATGTGGTGAATAAGAATTTCACGTTGTACAAATGGATAGAAATAGCGCTACTGCTTGCGGCTATTGCCACGACCTTTATCGTCTCGCGCAATAGCGCTTGGTATGCTGTGGCTATCGGTCTTTTCATTCAATCCGCACTCATGCTTACTGCCGACCTGTTCGCTGAACACAGGGCGCATCACTACGTGGATTGCATCAATCGCCTTGTATCGTGATGCGTAGGGTGCTCACAATTATTCTGCTGCAAACCGCCTACTTCCTTGCTTTATTTTGCATTGCTGTGCCCGTAGGCATTTTTGCACGTGAATACGCTATCGGCTCCAAGACGTTTACTGAATCGGTGATTTTGGGCGAAATCCTTACGCAGCGCTTGCGCACGAGTGCTCCGGCACGGCACATAGCGCAGCTTGGCGGCACACGGATTCTCTGGAATGCGCTCCAAAAAGGCGATATTGATGCGTACCCGGAATATACCGGAACCATCATCGCCGAAATCCTCGCCGGAATGACTATTCGCAACGATAACGACCTCAGAAACGAGTTACAAAAGCGCGGCATCGGCATTTCCCGTACCTTCGGTTTTGCCAACACCTACGCGCTGGGCGTTACGCGAAGAACCGCACAGGAACTGGGCTTGCAGAACATCTCCGACCTTGTCCGCCATCCCGCACTGCGCTTCGCATTCAGCAATGAATTTATGGACAGGCACGACGGCTGGCTGGGTTTGCAGGCAGCATACGGGCTGCCCCAGAAGGACGTGCGCGGACTGGAGCATGATTTAGCGTACAGGGCGCTTGCCTCGGGAACGATTGACCTCACCGAACTTTATTCCACCGATGCCGAAATTGCGCTGGATACGTTGCATATTCTCCGCGACGACCGCCACTATTTTCCCGACTACCGTGCTGTCATTCTTTACCGCCTTGATATACCGCCGGAGGTGCACAACATCTTGCTTTCGCTGGAAAACCGCATTGCTCAGGAGACCATGACGGCGATGAATGCTCAGGCAAAACGAGACAAAACGCCCGAAAGCCTTATTGCGTCTCGCTTTCTCACGGCAACATTTGGGCAAAGTGCAAACACTCAGTCCGATGCGGAAAACCTCACGCAGCGCATTCTGCGTAGAACGTGGGAGCATTTGTCGCTTGTTGCCGTTTCGCTTCTCTCGGCAATTCTCGTGGCAATTCCACTTGGCGTGGCAGCACAGCGTCTGCCGCGTGTGGGCTTTGTGGTGCTGGGTGCGGCGGGCGTGATGCAGACAATTCCTTCGCTGGCGCTGCTTGTGCTGATGATACCGCTTCTGGGCATAGGTGCAATACCGGCTGTGGCAGCACTTTTTTTATACAGTATTTTGCCTGTTCTGCGTGGCACGGTCACGGGCTTGGAGACGATTCCCACAGCCCTCCGTGAATCGGCGGAAGTGCTGGGCTTGCCCCCTAGCATTCGGCTCTGGCGTATTGAATTGCCGCTTGCACTGCCCGTTATTCTTTCCGGCATAAAAACGGCGGCAGTGCTGAACGTCGGCACGGCAACGCTGGGAGCGCTCATTGGTGCAGGGGGACATGGGCAACCCATTATGACGGGCATACGCCTCGCCGATACCGCACAAATACTCGAAGGTGCGATTCCGGCGGCGCTGCTGGCGCTTGCGGTGCAGGGAGTGTTTGAATTATTGGAGCGATGGGCTGTTCCGCCCGTGCTGCGACGGGGGTGAAGGAAGCGATGTAGTTATTTCGATGCTGACGTAGCTATTCATGGTGCGAAACAACCGCCCATTCCGCCACTTGCGGAAATAGAGAAAAGTAGTATTTTGAGAAGGCTTCTTTGGTGCGTGGGTCTAAAATCCACTTTAATGCTCGTTTGAATGTCCCGATGTTGTATGCAAGAACACCCCACGTTTGGTTTCGGCAGGAAAGAGGTCAATACCTATTTTTTTCATTTATTTTCGGAATTCCAATGAAGAATTTATTGCATTGCATTGTTACATTTTTGTTTTGTGTGCTGCTTCTGAGCGTCAGAGTAGAAGCACAGCCCAAGCAAGGACAGTTCATGGTCGGAGGTTTTGCGTCTTTAAGCTACAGTTATTCCGACTACAACGCTTTTTATTCTTCATCGCCTCTTTCCAGCCTCATCACACCCTATACTATTTTTTCATCAAATTTTAGAGTCTCAATTGGACCCAGTCTCGGATATTTTGTTTCTGATAATATCGTTTTGGGATGCCAGATCATCCCAAGTTTTTATACGAATTCCATTTCCATCTCATACTCCAGCTCTTTTTCTTCCAGAAGCTCAGGTTCGAGTTCGTATCTTTCAATCGCTGTCTCTCCATTTGTCCGCTATTTCTTCCCGGAGATTGGTGCAAAAATTTATCCATTTGCTACCGTAGGCTTAGGATTTCAACCGTCGCCGTTACAGCTCTTTAGTACAGGAAATGTAGGAACAATATCATCGCCCGTAGCGTCCTATTCCGGTACAATTGGAGCCGGATTAGCATGGTTTTTCAACCCCAATACCAGTATAGAGCCAATTATCAGCTATAATCTTGCTTGGGGAATACTGGGCGAACAAATCATTCAAAAATCCGGTAGTGTAGGGCTTGGCGTAGGATGGCAAATCTATTTGCGCTCGCTCGCACCAGAAGGCGGCAATTAGTGGCAGAGCGGTTTATCAAAGATCAATGCAATCGAACGGCAACAACCAATAAACAATCGCTTCAAAGAAAGACCGTAATGGCTTGGATAACATATATCAAATATCAGGTTTTATGCTTACTGCGCAGCCATCGTTTGCTCGCTACGCTCGTAACACTCCTTCCGCAAACATTGGCGATATTTCTGCTTTGAAAGTATCCGTCCGACCATTTTCATAACGCAGCGCTGGGCGTTTATTTTCCTACAATTTTGGCGATGGTTGCAATGACCATGACACTGGAGCCTGTCGAAGCCGTCTGCGATGCGGTGCAGATTCTGGACAATAAAACACTCTTGTTGAATCAAACAATGACGGAAATCAAAGAGCAAATTCGCGCTGCAAACGTGCAAACACTGGAGCAATTATTAGTGAAACTTGCCTCAAAACGCCCGAAACAGCAGGCTCCATGCGTGATATGTCGTGGCTGAAAGTGTAAACTCCGCAAATTTCTATCGCAACAGAAACTCCGCCCACGCAAAATCAAGCGGTGTGGTAATCTTGATATTTTTCTCTTCTCCCGCAATGACATGAACCGGGAAACCCGCAAATTCGACCACGCTTGCATCATCTGTGCCGAGAAACCCATGCTCCTGCGCCTTGCGATAGGCAGCTACCAAGATTTCGCGCCGGAAACCTTGCGGCGTTTGGATTGCCCTGAGGCGTGAGCGCTCGTGCGTTGCCGCCACCAATCCCGCTTCGGTACATTCTTTTATCGTTTCTTTCGGTGTCAGCCCCGGAATTGCCGCGCCGTGCTCCCATGCTGAGTTGATGATCGTTTGGATGAAATCGGGCGTAACAAAAGGGCGCACCGCATCATGCACAAGAAGTACATCGGAAACGGCACTAATACTTGTTTGGAGGGCATTAAAGATGGAGTCTTGGCGCTCTTTTCCACCTTCAACTATCGCAGCAATTTTTGTGAGATGATACTCTGCTGTGAGTTCGGCGATAGGAGCATGAAAGTCAGGCGATGCAGCAATAACGATATTTTGTACGGCATCGGTCTCTTCAAATGCCTGAAGGGTGCGAACGAGAATCGGCACACCCAGAAGAGGAACAAATTGCTTCGGGCGGCTAGCGCCAAAGCGTGTACCGGAGCCGGCGGCGGGGATAATGACGGTGGTACGCACTTCTTGGCGATCGGCTTTATTCACGATGCTTGCTGAGGTTTACGTCCAGCAGCCCGCGTCCGGTCTTTGTTGCTTGCCCTTTTGCGGTGAGTTCGGCAAAGGCAGAGTCCAGTACGCCATTCACAAACTGGCTACTTTTATCGGTGGAGTATTTTTTGACGATTTCGATGGCTTCGTTGATGGTAACTTTGGCGGGGATTTCCTCAAAACTTATGAGTTCGGCAATAGCAATCTTCAGCACCACACGGTCAATATGCGCCAAACGACCGACTTCCCAATTTTGCGAAAATTTTTCGATAAGCTCAAGAGCGTATTCAGCGTGAATCTCAGTTTTGTCAAGAAGTTCAAGTGCAAACTGTTTCATCTCGTCGTCCCAATCAATGATGAAATCAGCTTCGAGGCGCTCTACTTCTTGTTCGGAAAGTAGGCGGTTTGGTGTTTCCGCTTCGTCTATGCGGTATTCGTAGGGAAAAACATGGAGGAAATTCTCGCGCCAATGCACTTCGGATACCTCCTGCGCTGAGAGAAGCTGCATCACTTTTTCACGCGCTATGCGCCGCGTTCCCTTCACAACCGGCGTAGTAATTACCGTAGCGGAATCCGCTTTGCGTGCGCTCTCCGAGCGTTGTGGTTCCGAGCGATTATTCTGCGACATACATTCGTACTTTCTACTAAAATCAAACAAAGAACATTGAATCGTGGGCAATCAATCGGCGGTGATTATATCTACCCAACCTTCTTGCAAAAAACGTAATTCTTGGTCTATCAAATTATTACGCGAGAAGTCTGCTAATTTAGCGTGAAATGGGCAGAAAACAAAATTGGATTTTGGAGCTTGCGTTACAACCATATCGTAGTGAAGCCTGAGCATCCATAGAAACTGAGGATTCGTAGAAATGAACACCGACAATCTGCTATTTCATCCCAATAAACGCCACCATTCTTCCGGCTCGCTCACCGTCGCGGCGGTGCGAGTGATAGCGCTCGTCGCTGATGGTGCAGCCTGCCGCTACTTCGATATGCTGCGGTTTTACGCCGGCGGCAAGTAACTGCTCGGTGATACGAAGGCGGTTGTCGAAGAGATATTCGTCGTCATTCAAGCGCTGAAGCGCCGGAGCGGTAAAAAACTGCGCTACGTCCTCGCGCACTACGTAGCGTTCCCCCGAAGCACAAGGCGAGATATACGCCAAAAGCGACGAGGCTTTCGTCCCGAATTTCTTGCTCATATCATTGATACCGCCTTGCACAATATTTCCGTGCGTTCCTTTCCACCCCGAATGAAGTGCCGCGATAACCTGATTCTCCGGATCGTAGAGCAAAACAGCCGCACAATCGGCTATGCCTACGCACAAGATAAAACCATGAGTTTGCGTTACCATCCCGTCGGACTCCTCAAAAGGCTCGTTGGTGTGGCGCTCATGGTTCTCATGTGTGAGTGTACGCACGGTGGTAGCGTGGACTTGCTTTTGAAACTTTAATGCTTTGCCCTCCACGCCAATAGCCTCTGCCAGACGAAGACGATGCTCTGCCACTTCTTCCTCGTTCAAAATGTGCCCTTTGAGCAACGACAAACCTGTTTCGGGGAAAAGGTGCGTATTACGCTCGGTGACGCCTGCAAGGATATTGGAGGGGAAGATATGGGGTTGTTCTATTTGTAGGCTCATAATTGCTAGGGTTGTGTTCTGAAGATGATATGGACAGAACGTGGATAAACGTGGTACGGATTCAAAACAAACGTAGAAAAGTGAGTAGTCTCTCGGCAAATGGATATGCACATAAAAATAGAGTTCGTGTTTCGGGTACCGCGCTATTACGCCTCGCCAAGTTCCCGCAGTAGCGCCTCGCGTTCAATTTCCAACTGGCGAATTTTACGTTCGATAGAATCCAATTCTTCGGGCATAGAATCAATCTCAATGCGCAGTTTGGATGCCGACTCGTCTATGAGGTCAATCGCCTTGTCCGGCAAGAAGCGGTCGGCAATATAGCGATGCGAAAGCTGCGCCGCCGCTATAAGCGCTCCGTCGGTGATACGCACGCCATGATGCACTTCGTAGCGCTCTTTGATACCGCGCAAAATCGTGATAGTATCTTCCACATTTGGCTCTTCAATCAGCACTTTTTGGAAGCGGCGCTCCAAAGCGGCATCTTTTTCGATGTATTTTTGATATTCGTCCAGTGTTGTTGCACCGATGCAACGAAGTTCACCGCGCGCCAGTGCAGGCTTGAGAATATTTGCTGCGTCCATACTACCTTGGTTGGTCGCACCCGCGCCCACAAGCGTATGCAGCTCGTCAATGAAAAGAATAATTTCACCGTCGGATTCGCTCACTTCGCGCACGACCGCTTTCAAGCGCTCTTCAAACTGCCCGCGAAAACTCGTGCCAGCCACAAGTGCGCCCATATCCAGCGCGATAATCGTTTTGGTCTTGAGCGTCTCCGGCACGTCGCCGGTGACGATGCGCTGCGCAATGCCTTCAGCGATGGCAGTCTTGCCTACGCCCGGCTCACCGATGAGAACAGGATTGTTTTTCGTGCGGCGCGAAAGCACTTGAAGAACGCGCCGAATCTCTTCCTCACGCCCGATAATGGGGTCAATTTTGCCTTTTCGTGCCTCGTCATTGATGGAGCGCCCGTAGCGTTTGAGCGCTTGGTATTTATCTTCGGGATTTTGGTCGGTAACGCGCTGCGAACCGCGAAAATCCTTGAGAATTTTCACAACAGCATCTTTCGTCACCCCTTGGTCACGCAAAAGCTGGGATGCAGAGGATTTCTGCTCCGCAATCGCCATAAGCAGATGTTCGGTGCTGACGTATTCGTCACCTAGTTTTTGTGCTTCTTTGAGTGCAAGCTCCATCACGCTTCCCAAGTCACGGCTCAGAAACTGACTTCCCACTACTGTTCCACCGACTTTAGGAAGTGCGTCGAGGTCTTGCTGCGTCTTGGATTTGAGGTAGTCCACATTTGCGCCGAGTTTCAGCAGCATGGGTGGAATAATTCCCCCCGAATCCTCCAAAAGCGCCAGCAGAGCGTGGGCGGGTTCGATGGACTGGTGGTTGTTCGCAGAGGCTATTTCTTGGGCGCGTTGGAGCGCTTCTTGTGCTTTGAGCGTGAGTTTTTGGAAGTTCATTGCTGTTGCCTTGAATAGGTGGTACGCCAAGGATTAAACAAATCTACAATTTTTTCATAGTTCGGACAAGAACGAAAAAACGGCGGCAGAGCGCATCAATTCTTGCTCTGTCGCCGCTTGTTTTTGTTGCTGGAGGCTAATCAGTGTTAGCGAGAAATCTCTAATATCTCGTATTCTGTCAATCCCGCCGGTACTTTCACCGAGGCAATTTCGCCAACGGACTTGCCCATTAGTGCACGTCCTACGGGTGAGTTCACAGCAAGTTTATTTTTTTCAAAGTCAGCCTCTTCCTCGCTTACAAGGGTGTATTCGAGTATGGCATTGTTCTTCTTGTTTTTGAGTTTTACTTTGGCAAGAATATAGACTTTGTCTGCCGGATAATCTCCCGGCTCGACTGTCCGAGCACGCGCAAGCGTCGCCTGAATTTTGTTGATGCGCAATTCCAACAAGCCCTGCTCTTCTTTTGCGGCATCATAATCACCATTTTCCTTCAAGTCGCCGTGGGAGCGAGCCTCGCCAATTTTACGGGCAATTTCGGCACGACCTTTTGTGGTCATTTCGTTTAGTTCGGCTTCGAGTTGATTCAATCGCTCCTTGCTGAGGTAAATCGGTTGTGTACTCATGGTTGAAATATGGTCAAAGTGAGGTAAAAAGATATAAAAATGAGGTAAAAAGATATAAAAATGAGGTAAAACAAAAAGAGGCAAAAACCAAAAAACAATAAAAAAAACAAAGCCATCACCGCGCTTTACGGGGAATGGCTTTGGTTCAAAAGCGAGTTACAAAGTTACGAAAACTTTATGGTAGTGCCAAGATGAATTTTTGCAAGGTGTTACAATGAGATTACAAGTGCTGAAGCAAGTGCCCCATTTTCGTTTTTTTCGTGCGCATATAGTCAATGTTACGGTCGTTGTGCGCCACCTCAATCGGGACGCGCTCCACCACTTCTAAGCCGTAGCTTTCCAACCCGACTCGCTTGGTAGGGTTATTCGTTAGCAGACGCATTTTGTGTACGCCTAAGTCGGCAAGTATCTGTGCGCCGATGCCGTAATCACGGGCATCCGGCTGAAAGCCGAGTGCTTCGTTTGCTTGCACGGTGTCCATGCCTTGCTCTTGCAGGGCGTAAGCGCGAATCTTGTTCAAAAGCCCGATACCGCGCCCTTCCTGGCGCATATAAAGCAAGACACCTTTGCCGTCTTCGCTGATGCGCTTCATTGCTGCATCCAACTGCAAACCGCAGTCGCAGCGCATGGAGTGGAATACGTCGCCCGTCAGACATTCCGAGTGAACGCGCACCAATACCGACTCATCAGCAGTCCACGAACCTTTGACCAGTGCAATGTGCTCTTTGCCATCCACTACATTTTGATACCCGATGATTTTGAATTCGCCGAACTCCGTTGGCATCTCGGCTTCGGCAACCTTTGTTACCAATCTGTCCGTCTGTAAACGATATGCAATTAGGTCTTTGACGGTAATAATCTTCATGGAGTGTTTTTTTGCGAACTCAATCAGCGCGTCCCTGCGCTTCATCGTGCCGTCTTCGTCCAGAATCTCGCACAACACCCCGCACGGTTCAAGTCCTGCAAGTCTCATTAAATCTACGGTTGCTTCGGTATGTCCTGCGCGGCGCAGTACGCCTTCCTCGGCGGCGATAAGCGGAAAGATATGTCCGGGTCTGCCCAAATCAGACGGCTTAGTAGCAGGGTCGGCAAGCGAACGCACCGTTGCAGCACGGTCAAACGTGGAAATGCCGGAACTGGTATTGTGCAGATAATCTACCGATACAGTGAATTTTGTGCCGTGCAATGCCGTATTAGAGCGCACCATCGCGTCAAGTTCAAGTGCGTGTGCCCTTTCGGGAGTAATGGATACGCACACCAACCCACGTCCTTCGGTTGCCATGAAGTTAATCATCTCTGGTGTACAGAGTTCCGAAGCACAAATGAGGTCGCCTTCATTTTCACGGTCTTCATCGTCTAAAACAATAATAATTTTGCCTTGTTTGAGGTCGCTAATGGCATCAGAAATAGTATTGAACGCCGGATGTGTAGCCATAACTGAAAAAAGTGGTGGTAAATAAGCCCAAGGGGTAAACGATTAATTTTGAATAAATTGTAATCCAAGGCTCTTCATTGCTAGCGTTGCAGGCTTTTGAACTCAACACCCCAAACTTCACACTGCCAATAATTACTTGGGCATCGTCTGATTCAAAGCCGAATAAGGGTCGGAATTATCAAGGCTGCTGAAGTAGTAGAAAGCGCGACCGTTGGCATCAATCTCCACCGCCGCAATGCGCTTTTCGACGGCGTGCTTCAGGAACTGCTCTACTTCGGAAAGCGAGAAGTCGGATTCAATCACCAATAGCTCAGGATAGACCTTGCCTTGATGCTCAAATGCGTAGCGCAAAACTGCTTTTTCCATCAGCACAAAGTTTGCCGGAGCAGAAGGCGACATCGGCGTAGATGCGGGCGCGAGAGCAAGAAATTCTTGATGCTCTGCCTGCAAACGATAAAATTTCTGGCGATTCTCGCGGACACCGTAAGCGGACATAGCGGCAAAACCGGCAAAAACAAGCGCCGGAACACCAAAGTCGGCATCACCGAACACCATCGCAACGCTAAAACACCCGGACATAATCACACTAAACACAACGCTTCGCTTGCCGCTTTCGAGCTTGCGCTCGGCTTGCTGGAGTTTTTTGACAAGACGCTTGTAGGTTTCTTCGCGGTAACGGTCTAGCGCCGTCGGTGCATTGGCACGTTGCTGCTCAAAACGAGCACGGCTTGTTTTGGCGGTGTCGAGCGCCGAATCAACGGCATCCATGACGGTATCAATAATTTCGCCGACAATTTCACCGGCACGAGTACGGTATTCCTTGCCTCTGTCTAGGTCGCGTTCAAAGCGGTCACGTCTGCGTTTACGCCATTTATCGCGCATATCGGCAAAGTCTTCTTGCCAATCTTGCTGGTTTTTACGACCGCGATTGTCTTTACCGGTATTATATTTGTCCCAGTTGTTGTTTGAGAAACTGCTCATGGCGATATTCCTTGTGTAAGGCATGGTATCGTGCGGGGCTTCATCGAATGAATTGTTCCGTTTCATTGTATCCGCTCCGAATAGTGTCAAGGATGGTAATTTACAAAAGATTTTACCCTTCTTCCAACGCAAAACACTAAAAAGAGTTTCATTTATTGACGTAGCTCGTCCCAAAATCTTTCACAGTGCGTGAATTCAGCATAAATACTTTTCGTCAGATGCCCCCAAAACCCCGTCAATACTCGCTTCATCACTTTCCTGCTGTCAAAGTACTTGCCGGCTGCAGTCTTGGTATAGCACTGTTTTCAATGTTTTCTTTTGTGCCGATTTCTTTTGTACCGACTGCTGTTGTTGGTAGTGCGGCGTTGCTGTGCTCGCTCACAGGAATTATCATTGCTGCCATCATTCATCGTAAAAGACGACCAAACAGCGACCTTACGGTGTATCTCCGCATTGCTGCTTCCAGTGTGTACTGGTGCGCTGCTGTGGCAATAGGCTGGATGATTTGCTGGGAAGCGCAAAGTTCGCGCGTGGTGCAGAATGCGCAAATAATCACACCCGCCATGCCTGCTGTCGTGCGGGGCGAGATTTTGCGTGTTCTCCGCCATGATTCTATCCTCACTCGTGTTCTTGTGTACGGCGAGATAGACACCAAAGCATTTCCACGCCTACATGAAACAACCACGCTTCTAACAGTGTTTACAGGCAAATACAACGACACAAACCGAAGCGCAGCACAAAAAAATATTGCAGACAGAGTGTATCTGCACCGCGATAGTATTCGCTCCGGGATGAGTATTTATGCGGTGGTGAGTGCTTCCTTGCCGCGTCGTGCATTGTTACCAACGGACTTTGACGAAGAGAATTATGCGGCATCACTTGGCGCTTCGTTTCTTGCACGGGCAGAGGTACGAAACGTTGCTGTGGTGCAAGAACATTTGACCCTACAACGCTTGACCGACATAGCGCGGGCGGCGCTGGAAAGACGCATCAATACACTTTTTCCCGCAGCAACCGCACCCTTTGCGCTGGCACTTCTGACGGGTAATACCGATCATCTCGCCCTTGAAACCAAGAGAGAGTACGCACGTGCGGGAACAGTCCACGTGCTTGCGGTTAGTGGACTGCACATTAGCCTCATCATGGCGATAATGCTTGTGCCGCTTGCGTTTGTGCGCCGTGTGGCTGTGCGCTGGGTGTTGTCGGTTATGGGCATTGCCGCTTTTGTGCTGCTCACGGGCGCTGCGCCGTCCGCTATGCGCTCGGCGGTGATGGCAGCGTTGTTTTTACTCGCTTTTGCCGTGGAGCGCCGTGCGAGTCTGCTGAATACTGTTGCCATAAGCGCTTTGCTGTTGCTTGCGTGGCAGCCTAAACTCCTCTATTCTCCAGGCTTTCAAATGTCGGCGGCTGCAATGTTTGGAATTTCATTTGCACTGCCTGTCTTTGAAGAAGGTTTTCTGCGGGTTATGGGCGTTCGAGCCGTTAGCAGACGCCGAGACTTTCCCATCCGCTCGGTGCTTGCCTCGGCGCTCGGCATTACGTTTGCGGCATCGTTGGCAGTAGCGCCGATTGTAGCGTGGTATTTTGGCGTGGTCTCACTTATTTCTCCCCTTGCAAACCTTGCCATCGTGCCACTTAGCTCAATAGCAATGCTCTACACACTGGCAAGCGTCGTTTTCTCAGGCTTCTGGGCTTACGGAGCAGAACTTTTCGCGCAGACGGCGCACACGTGCTTGCTTGGAATGAACGCGCTCAATCATTATGCCGCGCAGCCACACTTCGCTGCGGTGGAAGGGCGATATGCCCTTGGGCTGGCGCTCAGTCTCTCCGCCGCTATGCTCTATTGTGCTTGGTCAGCATCGTGGCGCGTCTTTGCCTTTCGCGGCGTGGTGGTGAGTGCTGCCGGAGTGTTACTGATGATGATTCTGGATGTGCACACGCCATCACCGCAGGTACGCCTTCTGCCAAGAGAACAGGTTGTTGCGGCTGTTGTTCCGATGCACGGGCATTGTGTGGTTGTGTTGCAAGACCGCCGTGCGTGGAGTTTCGGGGACGAGAGACCAAAGCCCGATATAAGTTTGGAGCACTATGTGCAAGAGTATTGTCTCGCGGAGCAAGATTCTCTAACGCTTTGCACCACCGGTGCGGCTTCGATGATCATTGCATCACGTATTAGCGAACTTTTAGCCAAGCGCCAAGCACAGGAAAAACCTCATGTACCTGTCCGAATGCGCGTTCTGGCACAATCGCTGCTTTACAAAGACCCGCTCTTTTTTGCTGCACTGGACACACTGCAAGCCAGAGGTGTCAACGTTTCTTCGGCAAGCGATGTTATTAAGCGGGATACTGTTCTGCATTTGATAGAGAACATCGGCGAAGCGCCAGAAAAGAAGCGCTTTGTAGCATGGGATGGTATTCACGGTACACTGATGGTGAGCCGTGCGCAGCAAACAGACACTATTCTTTTACCCAGAGCAATGGAGTATTGGGTTTGGTAAGATTCTGCATTTCAACAGTTTGAACACTTGACACCGGAGATTTGAACACTTGACACCGGAGAAAGGCGAAAAATTTTTATCCTTCAGACACTCGGTGGAACCAAGTATTTACCCGATTTCTGCGAAAACCCGTGCAAATTATGCGGATTCTTGCTAATTTTGTACTTGGTCGTATCCATTGGTACGACCACAGTTGTACTTTTTTCACCATCAAAGGATTTGGTATGCCATACGACCCGCTGCTTGTAAAACCAATGCGCGAAGAACTTACCCGCGTTGGTTTTCAGGAAATGCTTACGCCGGAGGCTGTTGACAGCGCTCTAACGCAGCAGGGAACAACCTTTGTCGTTGTCAACTCTGTTTGCGGATGTGCTGCCGGTGGCGCTCGTCCTGCCGCTGCACTTGCTCTCAAAAACGAAGTGCTTCCAGACCGCATTGTAACAGTCTTTGCCGGACAAGACACCGAAGCTGTGCAGCATCTTCGCTCGAAATATTTGCAAGGAATTCCGCCTTCTTCGCCTTCTATGGCACTCTTCCAAGACGGTCAACCCGTTGCCGTTATTCACCGCCATCACATCGAAGGCAGAATGCCGGAGACGATTGCGGAAGCCCTCAAAGGAATGTTCGACGAATTTTGCGCAAAAGAAGCCGTTGCTTAACCTGAGACGATATCTCGTATAAGCATGATATAATGCGGCGTTGACAGCTTTGTAGCCTCAACGCCGTTTTTCATTGGTTCGCTCTCGATCCAAACCCTCTCACCTCTTCCAAGATTCTTGCAGCATGAATCTTCTCAAAAATTTTCCTTCGTCCCCGTTTCTGGTGTTCGTCATTGCGGCGGCATTTTTCGTGGCATATGGCTCATTTCTTGTGATGACACAGCTTGCGGCAAGTCCGTTTGTGCTGTTTGCATCATCGGTGTTCCTGCTCTATCCCTTTCGTAACGATTCCGTCCACGTCTGGCGAATGATGACCCTTCTGTGTCTGACCTTTGCGGCATGGCTTTTCCGCGAGGTAGGCAGCCTTTTTGCGCCATTTTTTGTCGCTTTTGCCTTCGCTTATCTCTTCGAGCCGATTGTCGTTTTCTTGCAAAGCAAAAAGTTTCCGCGTTGGCTGACGGCAGGTTTGCTCGTTGTCGGTTTTATCAGCCTTGTGGCTGCGATAGTGGTTTTGGTTTTTCCGGTGATTCTGGCGCAACTGAATGATATTATCCGCGAAATGTCCACACTGATTACCCGCGCGACAAATTACCTCGAAAGCCGCCAGTTCTTTCGCTTGCTTTCCAGCTATGGCTTAAATTCGCCGCAAACCCGCGAACTTATCCAGCGCGAACTCGTCCCGCGCTTGGAAGGCTCATTCAACCTCATCTTGCGGACGTTGCTTTCGTTTTTGAGTAGTCTTTCGGATGTGGCTACGCAAGTGGTGAACGTGATTCTGACACCGATTTTGATGTTCTACTTCGTGAAGGATTTCGACAAGCTGAAAGCATTTATCGTGAAGGTATTGAGCGGCAATAATGCAAAACTTCTTTTCGATTTACGCCGCATCAATGCTATCGTCAAGGCATATATCGGCGGGCAAGCTATCGCTGCGGTGATGATTGGCACGGTGTCGAGTGTTGTGTTTTTTGCCTTCGGCATCCCTTACGCGGGCGTTATCGGCACAGTCTGCGGGCTGCTGAATCCGATTCCCTATATCGGAATGTTTTCCAGCATTATCATCGGCTTGATAACTGTCGTGGTGGTGGGTTCGGGTGATTCGATTGTGTTTGCGTTTGGTGTTATTACCTCCACAATTTTAGTCTTGCACCTCGTAGATAACTACGTTCTTCAACCGCGCATCGTCGGGCAGCGCGTAGGCTTACACCCGCTCGTGATGATAGCTTCCTTGCTGGGCTTTGGGCATTTTTGGGGTATCGCGGGCTTGCTGATGGCAGTGCCACTTATGGCAAGCATGATGATGTTCTTCAATGACTGGCTCACGGCAAAACTCGCTGCTGAGGAAGCACTGGAAATGCCCATAGAACCTGCCATTGCCGATGCGATGTGAGAATTTTGCTGCCGGATAAATGAAGATATTTTGACACGGATTGAAGAGGATTTCACAGATTACGCGGATTTTTGGGGACACGATGGGAAAACATTCTACCCCTTGTTCCTTTATCATCTTTATCATTTTTCCATGACCAACGATTTTCAGCGTGAAATCACGCGCCGCCGCACCCTTGCTATCATCTCGCACCCCGACGCAGGCAAGACCACGCTCACCGAAAAACTTTTGCTGTACTCCGGTGCAATTCGTTCCGCCGGAAACGTGATGGTGGGCAAGCACAAAGCTACCGTGTCCGACTGGATGGCGATTGAGCAACAGCGTGGTATTTCGGTCTCGTCCAGCGCTGCACGGGTGGAATATGACGATTATATTTTGAACATTTTGGACACGCCCGGTCACCAAGACTTTAGCGAGGACACGTATCGGACGCTGATGGCGGTGGACAGCGCAATCATGCTTCTGGATGCCGGCAAGGGCGTACAGGAGCAGACCGTGAAGCTCTTCAAAGTGTGCCGCGATAGGGGAATCCCGATTATCACGTTCATCAATAAAATGGATCGCCCCGCGCTTGACCCTTTTGAACTTTTGGATAACGTCGAAAAAGTGCTCAACATTACTGCCGTACCGATGACGTGGCCAGTGGGCGACGGGCAAGATTTTCGCGGTGTGTATGAACGGCAGGACAAACTCTTTCATTTTTTCGAACGGACCGTTGGCGGTATGTTCAAAGCTCCCATGCGTCTTGCCGACATTCACGACGAGCATATTCGAGCCTCCCTAGGCGAAAAAGCACACGCAAAGCTTATTGAGGACTTAGAAATGGTCGAAGTTGTGCTACCGCAGTTTTCGCAAGAAGATTTCCTTGCAGAGCGCATTACGCCTGTATTCTTCGGGAGCGCTATTACGAATTTCGGCGTAGAAAATTTCTTACAATCGCTCATTGACCTCGCGCCCGTGCCGCAAGGAATGAAGGCATCCACAGGTGTTATTAGCCCCGAAAGTGACTTTTTCTCCGGCTTCATGTACAAGATGCAAGCGAACATGAATAAATCGCACCGCGACCGTATTGCGTTTTTCCGTATTGTTTCCGGCAAATTCGAGCGTGGCATGACAGCGAAGCATTTCCGTTCCGGAAAAGAAGTAAAACTCAATTATCCCTTCCAAATCTTCGGGCAAGACCGCGAAATTATTGACGAGGCATTTCCGGGCGATGTGATTGGCTTGTCGAATCCGGGTGTATTCCGTGTTGGCGATGTTCTTTCGACGGGTACGGATTTTTCCATTCCTCAATTTCCACGCTTTGCACCGGAAATTTACGCAAAGGTTATCCCGAAAAACGGCTCGTTCTCGAAGTCCTTCCGCAAGGGCGTGGAGCAGCTTGGCGAGGAAGGTGTGGTACAGATTTTCGGCGATATGCACGGCAGCCCGATTCCACTCATCGCGGCGGTGGGCGAGCTGCAATTACAGGTCTTCCAATCCCGCATGGAATCGGAGTACAATGAGGTCATTACATTAGAGCGTCTGCCCTTTACGCGTACACGGTGGATTGGGGGCGACATCCTGCCTGCTTCCTCAACGCTCACCTACGCGCTCGACGAGCAAGGGCGTAAAGTCGTGCTTTTCCGTAGCGATTGGGAAATGAACTATCATCTGGAACAAACCAAGGGCTTGGTGCTGCTCGAAAAGCCGCCGGAAGAGGTACAGGCGTAAGATTGAACATAAAACACAGTAATTTGTCGCAGTCTCACGAACTTTTTCCTTCGTCTGTGTGTTAAAACAACGTGAATGCAAAAAAAGTGATATTTTTGTATTGCTCACGGTAGTAGTCCACTCGACATAATTCTTGTCTCACAAAAACCCCACAATTCCGATGAACTCTGCATTACGCCCGACACAAGCCCCAACGCCCCTCATTAACCCGCTCTCCGCTAACGGCAAACTCACGCATAACCCTGTTCTCAGCAACTTCGACGATTTTTCGCGTCGCCACATCGGTCCCAACGAGGACGAGCAACAAGCCATGCTGGCAGCTATCGGCGTGGACTCCTTGGAAACGCTCATCAGTGAGACTGTTCCCAAGAGCATTCGTCTCCAGCAGCCGCTACGTCTTGCTCCGGCGCAAACCGAGCATGAGTTTTTGGCAGATTTGAAGGGGATTGCGAGTGAGAATAAAATTGTTAAATCCTATATCGGAATGGGATACTATGATTGTATCACGCCACCGGTGATTTTACGCAATCTCTTGGAAAATCCGGGTTGGTACACGCAGTACACGCCCTATCAAGCCGAAATCGCTCAAGGGCGATTGGAGTCTCTGCTGAATTTTCAAACGATGGTCATTGACCTGACCAAACTCGAACTTGCAAACGCCTCGCTTCTGGACGAAGGTACAGCCGCCGCCGAAGCTATGCACCTCATGTACGCTGCCCGCTCGAAAGAATCAGTGCAGAAAGGCGCAGAAACACTCTTCGTCTCTCAAGAATGTTTTCCGCAAACGATTGATGTACTCAAAACACGTTCCGAGCCGCTAGGAATAACGCTTCTTGTCGGGAATCATGCCACATTTGATTGGGAGAAGCATCCCGAAATTTTTGGTGCAATTCTTCAATACCCCACCACGAATGGCGAAGTGTACGATTACAGCGCGTTCTGCTCGGCAGCGCACACGCACCACGCAATGGTCTGTGTGGCGGCAGACCTGATGAGCCTTGCCTTGCTGACACCGCCGGGCGAGTTTGGTGCCGATATAGCAGTCGGTTCGGCGCAGCGCTTTGGTGTTCCGATGGGCTATGGCGGTCCGCACGCAGCATACTTTGCCACCAAGGAAGAATACAAGCGGCTTCTGCCCGGGCGTATTATCGGTGTTTCGATTGACGCACAGGGCGGCGTGGCATATCGCATGGCGCTTCAGACGCGCGAACAGCACATCAAACGCGACAAAGCCACGAGTAATATCTGCACTGCGCAGGCGCTTCTTTCCAATATCGCAGCCATGTATGCGGTATATCACGGCGCAAAAGGCATTAAATCTATTGCCACACGGATTCATAGCCTGACAACGCTTTTGGCAAAAAGCCTCACTAAACTCGGTTTTACGCCTACCAATGAACACTGGTTTGACACACTGACTATTCCGCTGGAATATCCCAGCACAAAAGAAAACATCCGTAAATATGCGCTGACGCACAATCTTAACTTTCGCTATTCCGACGATGAAGCGGGCAAGCAGTTTGTTGGGATTTCGCTGGACGAGACCACGACGCTGAATGATATTCAAATCATTCTGGTCTGCTTTGCTCGTGCGACGGGGCGGGAGCTTTCGCGCATTGGCTTTGATGAACTGGCGCAGTTGCCGGACTTGACACACATTCCGCAAGCGCTTCGCCGCGAGTCCTCTTATCTCACGCATCCGGTGTTTAATCGTTATCATTCCGAACACGAGATGCTGCGCTACTTGAAGCACCTTGAGAATAAAGATTTGTCGCTTGCACACTCCATGATAGCGCTTGGCTCTTGTACAATGAAATTGAACGCGACGACTGAGATGATACCCGTTACGTGGGCGGAATTTGGCGGACTGCACCCCTTTGCACCTATTGACCAAACACAAGGCTATCAGCGTATTTTCAAGGAACTCGAAAATGCGTTAGCAGAAATCACTGGCTTCTCTGCTGTTTCGCTCCAGCCCAATGCCGGAGCGCAAGGCGAGTATGCTGGTCTTATGGTCATCCGTGCATACCACCGCTCTCGCGGAGAGGCATACCGCGAAGTTGCTCTCATTCCATCCTCCGCGCACGGCACCAATCCTGCAAGCGCAGTTATGGCGGGTATGAAAGTGGTGGTAGTCGGCGTGGACGAACGTGGCAATATAGACATGAACGACCTCCGCGCTAAAGCAGAGCAGCACAAGAATCATCTTGCGGCGTTCATGGTTACGTATCCTTCCACGCATGGCGTATTTGAATCTACCATCAAGGAAATATGCGACCTTGTGCATGGTTACGGCGGACAAGTCTATATGGATGGTGCGAACATGAACGCTCAGGTGGGCTTAACCAGCCCCGCTATGATCGGCGCGGACGTATGCCACTTGAATTTGCACAAGACCTTCTGCATCCCGCATGGCGGCGGCGGTCCTGGCATGGGACCCATTTGCGTTGCGTCGCATCTAGCGCCGTTTTTGCCGGGGCATTCCGTTGTCAGTATTGGCGACGAACGCGCAATATCAGCTGTCTCTGCGGCTCCGTGGGGCAGTGCGTCCATTTTGCTCATCTCCTACGCTTATATCCGCATGATGGGCGGCGCGGGGCTGACAAGAGCAACCGAAGTAGCAATTCTGAACGCGAACTATATCAAAGCTCGCTTGGAAGCATATTATCCCGTGTTGTATTCCGGCGAAAACGGACGTGCAGCACACGAACTCATTTTTGATTTCCGCGAATTTAAGCGTACTGCCGGAATCGAAGTGGAAGACGTTGCAAAGCGCCTTATGGACTATGGTTTTCACGCGCCAACGGTTTCGTTCCCAGTGGCAGGAACAATTATGGTGGAACCGACCGAAAGCGAGTCGCTGGAAGAACTTGACCGTTTCTGTGAAGCGATGCTCGCCATTCGCCGTGAAATCGAAGCAGTGGCAAGCGGGAAAGCCGATAAAGACGACAACGTGCTGAAAAATGCTCCACACACGGCGCACGTTATCTCAGCTGACCAGTGGTCGCACAACTACACCCGTCAAGAAGCCGCTTACCCGCTTGCATGGGTGCGTGAGCGTAAGTTCTGGCCCTCCGTTGGGCGCATCAATAGCACCTACGGCGACCGCAACCTGATTTGCGCTTGCCCACCGATGGAAAGCTATATGGAGCAGTCTCTTACGCCCGCTGCACAGGCTGTATAAATCTACCACAACAACTTTTAGCCAAACGAAAACGGCTCACGTTCTACGCAAGAACGTGAGCCGTTTTGTTTTATCATTTCATCCCTGAGCACCGCCCCCAAAAAGCACTGCTCAAGGGAAACATCATTTCTTCGGAGGGTCTTTTTTCGTGGAGTCCTGCACAGGGGTTGCGGGCAGAGGCTTTTTCGTAGAATCTTGCGGCTGCCCAAGTTTTAAGTCTTTGGTAGCGTCTTTGAATTCTTTTTCCCCTTCTTTTACGATGTCCTCAGCTGCTTTTTTAGCATCATCAGCCATTTTGCTAATGCGGCGGCGGATATTGGACGGCGAAAGCTCTTGCCGTGCTTTGCTGATTTCCCGTTCGATTTTGTCAATTGCCTCGTTCAATTTTGCCTTAATGTCGTCGGTAAACAAGCCGAGTTTGTCCATTGCTTTTGCCGTGATGTCGTAGCGCGGGTTGGCATAGAGAATGGGCTGTGTGCTTTTGTCCCAGACGTAATCGTAGTTTTCCGTGATAGCCACTTCTTGAATGGCTGCTGCAATTTTTGCTTCCACTGGACGCATTATATTTGCTGCCTCCGCGTCGAATGAGCCTCCAGAATTGAAGGTCTTGCGAATAAATTCTTCGCGGTCGGCACGACGCTTTTGGAGCAGTTGCTCGCGATCTCGTAGTTCGGATTCGCTCCAGATGAGGCGTTTTTTCTGAATCTCTATCTCCAATGCTTGAATCTGAAGAAGCTGGTCGTCTGCTTGCTTTTTCCAATCTGCCACAAGCGATTCTATACGCTGTTTGGCGGTTTGATATTCGGGAAACCGCTCACGGATAGTATTCGAGTTCACAAATGCCACCTTCGGCACTTGCGCAAACAGCACAGAACCATAGAGTAAACCAAGCACACAGACAACAGTCTGATGATAACGCATCTTCCAGAGAATGTTCATCATAAAATCACAGCGAAAAAGTGAAACAACAAATGCACCAACGACAGAAAAAGCCAAAGCACGGCAATACTGATTGCATCGGCTTTGGCTTTCAACTGTGTAGCAAAGTGTTTCGATAAATACTTGAAACCGTTCTACAAATAATGAGTCGTCATAAAGTGCAAACACGAGGTTTGCAGTCAGATTACTTATTGCGCTTGAGTTTGTCGAGTACGCGGAAGGTAATGTCGAGTTCTTCATCGAAATAGACAAACGCCGGTGTTTCCATAACAGCGGAGAGTTTTTCTGTTTTAGCAACGTCTTTGATAGCTGCTTGAACGCGCTTGCGAATAGGAGCAAGGAGTTCTTCTTGAAGAGCCGCAAGTTCACCTTGATTACCAAGTTTTTCTTCGCGGTAACGCATAAAACGCTCTTGAATAGCTTTTAAGCGCTCTTCTTCTTTGGTTTTCGCATCAGCAGCCATCATAGCTTTTTGCTTGTCGTAGCCTTCAAGCGCTTGGAGATAGTCTTTTTGGATGGTTTCCAGTGTGTCACGGTATTTTTTGCCGGACTCTTGGAGTTTATCTTGCGCTTCTTTTGCTTCAGGAAGCTGCGCAACAATTTTCTGGGAATCTACGACACCGATTTTGAATGTACCAGCCGCGCCGGATGTTTTTTGTGCGTAGCTTGGGGTAACAAATGCCACCGCAGCCAATAATGCTGCGCTTACAAGATATTTCATAATAAAGTTAAAGAGTTAAACAGTGAACAAGAAATTGTATGCGAATAATACTTGCAAATTGCAAAGACTTCTAATTTACAACACCAAAAGCGCTTTGCCAAATTCTTTCCGCACATTTCACATTTTGATAACGACTTCGTGCGAAAAAGTTTAACGGCACGGCTCTTATCGTCCAAATTGGAAGTGGAAGCGCCAGCCGGGCGATGTCCCGTTGCTGTCACCCACGCGCGTACCGTCTAAACCTAAGATGGGGTCGAAGCCGTAGGCATAGTCAAAGCCCAAAAGACCAATCGGGTTAATCAAAAAGCGCACACCCACACCTGCAGAGCGCTTCAAATCGAAAGGATTGACGCTGGTGATTCTGTCCCACACGTTGCCTGCTTCCACAAATGCCATTGCGTAAATCGGTACGGGATTGAGCGTGACGGCAAAGCGCAGTTCGGCATTGAGCAGCATCATTGCCCGGCCGCCTTGCGGTGTCGTACCTTGTGGATTGCCC
This sequence comes from Ignavibacteria bacterium, assembly GCA_014654705.1. Classification (GTDB taxonomy): domain Bacteria; phylum Bacteroidota; class Ignavibacteria; order Kapaibacteriales; family UBA4661; genus PH2015. Next base: position 11,992 of record JACVZY010000072.1, on the reverse strand, counting down.
TCTTGGGGAAGACGTGGACCAATCTGGCGGTCAGGGTAACCGCGCAAAGGTGTGATGGCAAATCCACCCAAAACAGTACCACCCATGTAGTATAACTCAAGCGGTGGGATAAGCTCGGTGGCAGGGTTTAAGCCCGTTACATAGCCCATGTCTGCATTCAGACGGAGCGTCAGGCGATTCTGCTCGGCAATCTGCAACAGTGGTGTATAGCTTTCCAACGTGAGCTGATTTTTGAAATAATCCATCTGCCCAAGACCTATCGAACCGCCCGATACCTTTGTTGCAAAGACGAAACGCGAACCTTCGGTCGGGAACATACCGTTATCAATACTGATGCGGGAAATTGTTTGACTCAGAGCAAACTCCAAGCCCCGAGCAAAAAACTGTGTGCTTTGAGCGCTTAGCTGCCCGCCCTGCAGAATCTGATTGTTCAAGCCCTGCAATACCCAGTCAGCACGGAAGAAATCGTCGGGCCAGCGCAAACGACGACCGATATTGACAGAAACCCCGGTTCGTTGATTACTAAAGAAAAAGTTTTGCGTATCAAAGATGTTAAAACCAAGTGTGGTCGGTTCATCAAAAAGCCATGGCTCGGTAAGTCCTAGGGTGAAGGTACTAAGCGCACCGCCGGCAAAGGAGTTATTAAAGCCCGCCCCTTGATTACCAAAGCCGCCGCCACGCTCATAGTTCAAATTGAAAATTTGCCCGCCACCGCCTTGAAGCGGCTCGGCTACGGAGAAATTGTTCAATGTAATACCGACAGAGCCGGTAAAACCAAACGCTCCGGCATACCCAAACGACGCATTAAATGTGTCGTTGGAGCGCTCTTCCACCTTGAAGGTAATATCTACTTGTGAGTTATCGGCAAGTTTCACATCGGGGCGGAGTTTTTCTTGGTTGAAGAAGTTCAACTGCCCCAAAAAGCGCACAGAACGGATAATAGCAGCGCGGTTGAAGAAGTCGCCCGGACGCACAAACAACTCACGCCGAATAACTTTATCCTTCGTTTTTGTATTGCCTTCAATTTCCACGCGGCGAATGGTGAACTGATTGCGCTCAAAGACTTTCACGACAATATCCACCGAATCCGGTGCAACGCGCTTTTCTTCTTTTTCTACACGGGCTGTCAAGTAGCCGTTATTCATGTAAAGCGAAGCCACGTCGTTTTGTTCCTCGTTGCCCTGCAAGTTTTTGTCGAATTTATCGGCATTGTAAAGGTCGCCTTTTTGCATCTGCAAACGATATTCGAGGTAGATAGAAGGAAAAACAAGATTTCCTTCAAAGGAGATATTGCGAATATAGACTTTCTGCCCTTCATCCACTTTGATGCGGATGTCCACGCTTTCAAGCGAATCGTTGAACGCAAGTGAATCGCCGAGCACCTGTGCATCAATGAAGCCATTCTTGCGGTAGAATGTCATGAGCTTTTCGTTTTTGTCTTTTTCGTATTTTTTCTGCTCAAACTTGTTATTCTTCCAGATTTCCCACCACTGCTTCGTTTTTGTATCTTCAAACGCACCTGCTATTTCAGCATCGGTGAAGTTTTTTGCGCCCGGAAAGACGATGGAGTTGACATAAAAGGTAACACTTTCTTTGATATCCAGTACGATGCGATAGACATTGAGCGTATCGGTTTCTTCTTTTCGCACTTCGACTTTTGCAAAGGGCTTGCTCTCTTTATCGTACAGCTGTTTGACTGCTTTGCGTCCGAGTTCGAGGTCATAGGGGGTGAATACATCGCCGTCTTTTTTGTCGAATGCTTTCAGAATATCTTTGCTACTGATTGCCGAATTTCCGTTGATTTTTATTGTGCTGATGTGCGTTGCTTCTTTCACTTTTACGTTTAGATAGACCCCTGTTCCATCAAAGGTAACGCGGTCAACCACAATATCCACATCCGAGTATTGACGACGCTTCCAAAGGCTTTTGATAGCATCCTGAATCCGTCCACCGCGAGCATCAATAAAATCACCCACTTCCAAGCCTGCATAGAACAGCACCGAAGCCGTGTCCACAGGAGTCGGCGACTCCACGCGCAAGCCTAAAATTTTGATCGGAACGGGCTTTTGCTGACGCTGTTGAGAAGGAAGCTGAGCAAAGACGTCAACGGAGGAAAAAAGAGCCAGAAGAGCTATAGAAACAAGAAGTTGCACAACTTTGCGCTGGGCATCACGCTGAGAGAGAAAAGCAAATGAAAGACGAAACATACTGGAATGGTCAAAGTGGATATTTGTGGATAACAGATAACAAAAGGCAGTTCGTTTATGAACGAAGCGGAAATCTTAGGAACGAAAAGCATTCAGCATTCGTTTGAGTGAACTCGCCTCCGGCGCATCGCTTTTTTCGTCAATGATTTGTTGTGAAGTTTTTCCAAATCGGCGTTCGCGTCCTAGGTAATTGGCAACTGCTTCGTAGAGATCATTTCGGCGGAAATCGGGCCAGTTTTTATCGGTAACATAGAGTTCCGAGTATGCCAATTCCCAGAGTAAAAAATTGCTGAGACGCATTTCGCCGCTAGTGCGGATAAGCAAATCGGGGTCCGGCGTGGCGTGTGTCTGTAGATATGTCGCAAAGCGCTCTTCGGTGATGTCCTCAGGTGAAAGCTTGCCGCGCCGCACGTCCAGTGAAGCCATTTGCACTGCTCGCACGATGTCCCAACGGGCGCTATACGACAGCGCAAGCGTGAGTGTAAGTCCGGTATTGTTTTTCATCGTCTCCATACACTCGAAAAGCTGCTTTTGGACGTTTTTGGGGAGCGCATTGATTTTACCAATTGCTTGCAGGCGGACGTTGTTTTTGTGCAATTCGTCCAATTCCGAGCGAAGATAGTGCAGAAGCAAATCCATCAGCACGGTTACTTCCATGCGAGGTCTGCGCCAATTTTCCATCGAAAAAGCATAGAGCGTCAGGTATTTTACGCCCAGCAGCGATGCCGATTCGACAATATCCCGCACGGAGTTGATTCCTTCGCGGTGTCCTTGTGTGCGCGTCAGTGAGCGCTCTTCCGCCCAGCGTCCGTTGCCGTCCATGATGATGGCAATGTGCTCCGGCATTTTGCCCAGAGCGCATAATTCCTGCTGAAGCAGTTTGTCGTCTGCGGTTTGCGATGCTACCCAATTCACAGGGTCTTCTCCTAAAAAGTTGACAAAAAGAGACTTGCAAGTTACGACTTTTTTACGAGCCACAAGGTAGATTTTTTTCGATACGCAGGACAAGGGAAAGAATTTTTGGAATAAAATTATGCTTTTCAACGCCCAAAATAGCACATTTCGGCGATTGTGTCGCTATGGGGAAGTGTTAAAAAATGTGAATGTTGCGCAGCAGGGGGCGCAAGTAACAACAACATCTCGGCATATCGCTCTTGAAGCGTGGAAGTATGCGGAAAATCCGTCAGAAAATGGGCTTTTTTTGGGGATTCTTTTGTATATTCGGGGGCTTCCATTCACAACTCTGAAAAATAATGGCACAACAAGCATGGTACAAGCGTTATGAGGAATATCGTGATGAGGCATTACGGTATTTTCGGGCGGTCAGAATTATCATCCCGCGCAAAGATGCTGAACGGATAATCTACGGTAACGAGTTAAGCTCTTTCATCAGGCTAGCAGACTCACGACTTATATTTGAAAGTAATATTATTGAAAAGGCAGGAACAAAAACATTAGGAGAAACACGCGAGATTATAAGACAAAACTTTCCAAGTTTCCCAGACGATTATTCTATGGCAGTACTACCTCAAAAACTTCAAGACATGAAGATTGCAATAGAAAAATTCAAAGATAAGACCTTGATTCCCAGCATTGTTTTTGGTAGTAAATCCCGAACTGAACGAGAGGTTCTCCAACACCGCGAAGCTATCGTTCATATGACGAACGTTTCAACGGCATTTATTACAATTTATCAGCGTGAGTGGTCAAAAGCAATCGCTAAATCAGACCCAAATATGACAGATGATGAGATAGAAAAGAACTTGGATATTCTTCTTGTCTTCTTGGAAGGTATTAGTGCTGTTATGAAACGCCCCACAATCCTTAGTCCGGATGGTTTATTCACTAGCACCCGTATACAAGCGATTCATAGGATTCTTGCACAGGGCTTACTACCTGAAGATGCCGAGGTAGAAGCAGGTGAATATCGCATCCATGACATTCAAATTGTCGGTGTAGATGTTAAACTACCCTCGATGGAGCTTGTACCTGCTGCAATGGCTAAATTTATTACAGAATCAAACATGCGTGTAGGAGAGGTATTAGCAGGAAAATGGAGTGATTTTATAATGGTTGCAGCAGAAATTTCTTACAATTTCGTTCGGATTCACCCATTTCCCGATTTTAATGGCAGAATGTCGCGTTTACTACTTGCTATGACACTTCGTGCTTTCGGTATACCGTTCAGCCTTACATTGCGTGGACGCGATGCCAAAAGCCGTAATCGCTACTTTTACGCCTTAAAGCGCGCCAATCACGGCGATCTTAAGCCCTACGCGACACTCATAGCCATGAGGCTTGTGGAGTCTTTCCGCGAGATTGATGATAACCTACGCCTTGCAGGGCACCCAGCGCTATTAGAAATCACAGAAACATAAGTATAGCTGACAACACACCATTTTTTCAACTATCCAAACTCTTCCCTTATGAGCCAAGCGCAATCCCCCTATCGTATCGCCGCTACCCTCAAGGTTGGCGACAAGTCACACCAATACTTCGATTTGAAGGCATTGGATGCGAAATATGGCGGCAAAGTCTCGAAGCTGCCGTTTTCGATTCGTATTCTCCTCGAAAACGCTATCCGCAATTTCGATGACCTCGCCACGACCACCGCTCACATCGAAACCATTCTGAACTGGCAGCCCAAACCACCCGAAGAAGAAATTCCGTATATGCCCGCACGGGTGCTGATGCAAGATTTTACGGGCGTTCCAGCGGTGGTGGATATTGCCTCTATTCGCGCTGAATACGCCCGCAAAGGCGGTAATCCCGATGACGTGAATCCGCTTATTCCCGTGGATTTGGTTATTGACCACTCGGTCATGGTGGATTACTACGGTACGCCGGAAGCACTCAATCAAAACGTAGAAGTCGAGTACGAGCGCAATATGGAGCGCTATCAGTTCCTGAAATGGGCGCAAAAAGGCTTCCGCAACTTCTCCGTTGTACCGCCAGGCATGGGCATTTGCCACCAAGTAAACTTGGAATACCTCGCGCACGGCGTGATTGCCCGCGACGGCTACGCTTTCCCCGACACGCTTGTCGGCACGGATTCGCATACGCCGATGGTGAACGGTATTGGCGTGATTGGTTGGGGTGTAGGGGGCATCGAAGCAGAAGCCGCATTGCTTGGGCAGCCGTCATTCTTCCTTATTCCAGAAGTGATTGGTCTGCGCTTAACAGGCAAAATGCCACTTGGCACGACTGCCACCGACCTTGTTCTCACCATCACGCGCCTTCTTAGAGATTACGGCGTGGTGAACAAGTTCGTGGAAGTTTTTGGTCCGGGGCTGGACAACCTCTCCGTTACTGACCGCGCAACGATTAGCAATATGTCGCCGGAATTTGGCTGTACCGTTACGTACTTCCCAATTGATACGCGAACACTCGAATACCTCACCAAATCCGGTCGCCCAGCAGAACAAGTACAACTTGTGGAAACCTACGCTAAAGCAAATCTGCTCTGGCGCGAAAACGAAGACGCAATCGTTTACACGCACGTGTTGGAACTTGACATGAGTACGGTCGAGCCGACGGTTGCCGGTCCGAAGCGCCCGCAGGACAAAGTGCTCATGCGCAATTTGAAAAACACCGTCGCTTCGACGATGGACAAAACTTTCTCGCGCAAATACGTTGAGCCGAAAGACCGCAAAGTTGGTGAATTGAACGGACACGTGCGCTCGCTCCAAGTAGAAGGCGAAAATTTCACGCTTGAGGACGGTTCGGTCGTCATTGCGGCTATCACAAGCTGTACCAACACCTCCAACCCCGACGTAATGATTGGTGCGGGTTTGGTGGCACAAAAGGCTGTTGCGTTGGGATTGGAAGTGAAGCCATGGGTGAAAACCAGTCTCGCTCCCGGCTCGAAAGTCGTAACGGAATATCTGAAACGTGCAAATGTGTTGGGCGATTTGGAAAAACTCCGCTTCCATGTTACGGGTTACGGCTGCACGACGTGTATCGGCAATTCGGGACCACTCAATGCGCCGATTGCGGCGACGATTGACAAAGGCGATTTGGCAGTAGCATCGGCTCTCTCCGGCAATCGGAATTTCGAGGCGCGGGTGCATAATCAAGTCAAAATGAACTTCCTCATGTCGCCAATGCTCGTTGTGGCATTTGCGCTTGCAGGGCGCATAGATATTGACATGGAGACCGAACCGCTTGGCACGGGCAAAGACGGCAAGCCCGTTTTCCTCAAAGACATTTGGCCCTCAAACGACGAAATCCACACCGCCGTTAGCAATGCGCTCAAAACTGAGGACTTCAAAACCCAGTACGGAAGCGCGTTTGCGGGTGGCAAAGAGTGGCAAGACCTCGTTGCACCGACGGGCAAAGTCTTCGATTGGCAAGAAAGCTCCACGTACATCAAAGAATCACCCTTCTTCAAAGACTTGCCCGAAAAACCGACCGACCCGAAAGACATCACGGGTGCACGGGTACTGCTTGCGCTTGGCGATATGATTACGACTGACCACATTTCGCCCGCAGGTGGCTTCAAAGAAGGTACTCCGGCTGGGAAATACCTCATTGGACGCGGCGTGAAAAAAGAAGATTTTAACTCTTTCGGCGCACGACGCGGGCACGATGAAGTAATGATTCGCGGCACATTTGCGAATGTCCGCATCAAAAACGCACTGGCGGAAAAAGAAGGCGGCTTCACGACGTATCTGCCTGAAAACGAGCCGACAACGGTTTATGAAGCTTCGGTGAAGTACAAAGCCGCAAAAATTCCCGTTATAATTCTGGCGGGCAAAGAGTACGGAAGCGGCTCCTCACGTGACTGGGCGGCAAAAGGTACGTTTTTGCTGGGTGTGCGGGCGGTGATTGCCGAAAGCTACGAGCGTATTCACCGCTCGAATTTGGTGGGCATGGGCGTTCTGCCGATGCAGTACAAACCCGGACAAACGGCAGCATCGTTGGGGCTAACAGGACGCGAGACGTTTGATATTCAGGGCATCACCAAAGGCTTAGTGCCGCTTGAAACCTTGACCATCAAGGCGACACGCGAAGACGGCACGAGTTTCGAGTTCCAAGTAGATTCCCGCATTGACAACAAAATCGAAGTGGAATACTACAAGCACGGCGGAATTTTGCAGTATGTGTTGCGTCAGTTTTTGGCAAGGAAAAATGGGTAAATAACCTTTGCTTGCGGCTCTCCACCTTGTTTGCGGGGTGGAGAGCTTTTATTCTCTGTGTTTGCTACTAATAAAAAAACTGACTCAAAAACTTATAAAATACTATGAAAACCATAGGGTTAATTGGTGGAATGTCTTGGGAAAGCTCAGATTTATACTACCAAATCATTAATAGAAAAACTCAAGCCTTATTGGGTGGTGTTCATTCTTGCCAATGCTTGATGTATTCTGTTGATTTTGCACAAATAGCTGAACTACAACACAAGGGGCAATGGGATATATTGGCACAGCATATGGTTTCAGCAGCAAAAAAACTAGAGCTTGCAGGTGCAGACGTTGTCGTCTTGTGTACTAACACCATGCACAAAGTTGCCGCCGATATAGAGAAGAATATCACAATTCCTTTCTTACACATTGTCGATGCAGTGGCGGAAGAAATTCAGCAGAAATCATACACAAAACTCGGTTTGTTGGCGACAAAATTTTCAATGGAGGAAGATTTTCTTAAATCACGGTACAAAAGCAAATTCGGCATTGAGACAATAATTCCAGATGAAGATGATAGAACTGATGTTCACCGAATAATTTATGAAGAGCTTGTGAGGGGTATTATTACTGAAAAATCCAAGCAGAGATATTTGGATATAATTGAAAAATTAGTTCTCAAAGGGGCAGAAGCAATTATCTCAGGTTGTACCGAAATAGAATTGTTAATCAAGCCAAGTGATATACAGGTAGATTTATTCCAGACAACAAAAATTCATGCAGAAAAAGCCGTAAGTCTGGCACTTGCAATATAGCGTTCCAAGCACAGTCATGTTCCATAAGAACTGAATACAATACCAACCCTACATTTGGTGATTCTTGCACTTAACAACAAAATCGAAGTGGAATACTACAAGCACGGTGGGATTTTGCAGTATGTATTGCGTCAGTTTTTGGCGCGGAAGAATGCTTAAAATGTAATTGATAGGCAGCCGCACTGCTGCTTGTGGTGCGGCTTTGATTCTTAAATTAAATCATCCTGACCAGTTTATGCTCAAGCGCATTCATCATATAGCTATCATTTGTTCTGATTACGAAAAATCCAAGATGTTTTATACAACGATTTTAGGGTTGCAAATTCTAGAGGAAACTTGGCGAGCAGAGCGACAATCCTACAAATTAGATCTTGCCCTTCATGGAAATTACGTGATAGAATTATTCTCATTCCCTTCTCCTCCACAGCGTCCTTCAAGACCCGAAGCCACAGGACTTCGGCACTTGGCATTTGAAGTAGAAAATTTACCGAATGTTATTATGATGCTTCATAATCAAGGAGTTATAGCCGAACCAATTCGTATAGATGAAATTACCGGCAAACAATTTACTTTTATTGCCGATCCTGATAACCTTCCCATCGAATTATACGAACAATGATTATTCTAGGAAATTTTATAGAACGCTTTCCCCAAATGTTTATCGATTCCAAAAATCTTTTGCCTTGGGAAATTACAGCTCATCTTAGCGAGATACTTTTTGATAAACTGACTCAATTAGATAGTCATTTCTCTCTTTGTGATGGTATTGCCATTCACAATAGCGCAACCATTGAAACGGGAGCGGTGTTGAAAGCACCTATCATTGTTAACGAAAATTGTTTTGTGGGTGCATATGCCTATCTCAGAAGTGGGGTTTATTTAGGTAAACAGGTTTCTATCGGACCGGGCTGTGAGATAAAAACAAGTATTATTTGTAACGACAGTTCTCTGGCACATTTTAATTTTGTTGGCGATAGTATTATTGGAAATAATGTAAATTTTGAAGCAGGCTCTATTGCAGCAAACCACTTCAATGAAAGAAATGATAAGATAATTACGGTAAAGTATAACGATGCTGAGATAAAGACGAATACGGAAAAATTTGGCTCTTTAATTGGTGATAACACAAAGATTGGGGCAAATGCCGTACTTTCACCTGGAACCATACTACCTAAAAAAACGATTGTCAAAAGGCTTGAACTCATTGAGCAAAATCCTCTGACTGACTCTTGACATCATGAAATTCCCGCACTCTGACAACAAAATCGAAGTGAAATACTACAAGCACGGTGGGGTTTTGCAGTATACGCTCACGTCAGTTTTGGGCTTGGGAAGAATGGGTACAATGTAACTGGCTGCAAACCCCACTGCTTCTTGCAGTGTAGCTCTACTTTCACCACATTCTACTGCAAACTCCGGAAAATTCTCAACATTAGCAGTATTCATAATTTACCTTTTCCCGTACAACTATGCTGACCAAACCGTTCAATTTTCGCACGTGGATAGACGAACATCGTCATCTGCTGAAGCCGCCTGTGGGCAATGCTGTTGTCTATGACGAAACCGACGATTTTATCGTCATGGTCGTCGGTGGACCCAATGCACGCAAGGATTTCCATTACAACGAAGGAGAGGAATTTTTCTACCAACTCGAAGGTGATATGGTCTTGCGTTTGCACGACGGCGAGAAGATAGTGGATATGCCGATTCGCGAGGGCGATATATTCTTGCTTCCACCGCGTACGCCGCACTCACCGCAGCGCAAAGCCAATACCGTCGGGCTTGTGATGGAACGCAAACGCGCAACGAAAGAGCTGGACGGTTTTCTGTGGTTTTGCGAGAACTGTGGCAATAAACTCTACGAAGAATATCACTATGTGAGCAATATCGTAGAGCAGTTACCACCTATCTTCGATAGGTTCTATGGCAACGCTGAGCATTGCACCTGCAAAAAATGCGGTACGGTGATGCAACGCCCCGCCAAGCCGCAAGCGTAAGGGACACCAAGAAAAGTTTGACTACTTATTTTTGACCCGTTCCTAAGTACACAGTACCAATAGGATTGACCAATACAGCACAAGCCGCACTGACATTACAATTCCAGTGCGACTTGTGCTGATATTTTTTTTGCAAAAAGCGGATTTTCCAACGTGAGAAGTTTCTGCTTTGTAGGCAAGCCGCCGGCATAGCCCACGAGTGCGCCATCGGAGCCGATAATGCGATGACATGGCACAATAATCGAAATCGCATTCGCACCATTAGCAGAAGCCACAGCCCTTATAGCATCTCTATTACCAAGCATTTCCGAAAGTTGAAGATAGGTGGCGGTACTTCCGTATTCGATACGCAAGAGCGCTTGCCAAACGCTTTGTTGAAAATCTGTTCCGACAAAGAGCAATGGTACGGTAAATTCACGCCGCGTACCGTCAAAGTATTCCTCCAACTGAGTGCGCGTTTCCGACAACACAGCATTATCGTCTTCCGCGTAGTTTGCGCCCAAGCCTTTTTGAATACGTTTGTCCACTGCCTCGCGCATTTTTCGGTATCGCCAATCGCACAGGCAGAGTTTGCCGTCGAACGCGCCAAGAATAAGCTCACCGAAGGGTGTTGGAAAGTATTGGATAGCGATACGATTCATCATCATTGACTGAATATGTTAAACGTTGAGCAATTCAAGGTGAAGGCGTGTAAAGAGTGTCGGTTGCATGATGTGTTCTCCTTGTTGAGTGCTGAAACACTTGTTGTTTGCTGTGGAATCGCCCGTGCTTACGTCAAACCTACCACAATCGGCTGCAATTCTTCCGGCGAAAGCACGCGGAGTTTCGGGAAATCACGTTCGGCAAGAACGTTAAAATGCGCGTCGTTCGTGACGATGCAATCTGCGTTCCCGGCAAGTGCGCAATCAACAAATTTGTTGTCATCGGGGTCAGCAGTGATACAATTCCAACGAAAAAATACGATAACGCGGCGCGTGTTCGGCAATTTCGTGATGGCTTGAAGGATATTTTCGGCAACAACCTTATTCGTTTGCCGTCCGATTATTTCCTCATACTCAAGCAAGATTGCCGTGCAGACCAGCATGGAACAGCGCCCTTCCATAACGGCATCCCATAGCCAGCGATACGGCGCAGCACGACCGATACTGCTTAACAGCACGTTCGTATCTATGACGATATTCATAATGCGGTATCAGTATTGGTGTACGGCGTACGCAAATGTGCTTGCTGCCACGCCTTGTACGTTTCCTCCGGCGGCACACCCGACGTTGCGAGGAAATCATCCATTGCGGCGTGTGCTTTGTCGGCGTAATATCGTGCCAGCATTTGCTGAATATCCCGTAACTCCTCATCGGAAGGCTCGTGAGCATAAATCTTGAGCAATTCAAGTTGGAGGCGTGTAAAGTGTGTCGGTTGCATGATGTGTTTTCCTTGTTGAGCGCTGAAACACTTGTTATTTATCGCGGTATCGTCGTGCTTACGCCCAGACGCACACCGTCGTAGCCCACTATCCAGTTCCGCCCGGGAATGTAGGAAACAAGCGGCACATACGCCGTCAGCGAGACTTCATCCTTGAACATCCACAAAAGGCGGCTCTCCGGCGCAATATCCGCGAGATTGATGCTGAGGGAAATGCCGGAGTCGAAGTGGAAAGGTGAAGGAGTGGAACGAGATGTTGGAGTAAGTGCTCCCGCAACCCAAATATTTGGCTTCAGAGCTTCAATAATAGGCACGGAAACACCGTAGTTTTTCAACCTTTTGTTGCCGATTGTAATATTAGCTGAACCAACCATACCTAATGCCAATTAAAAGTTAAAACTGGATTGCCCAGATAATCGTGATAGAAGAAA
>JACVZY010000071.1:93438-276678 GCA_014654705.1 Ignavibacteria bacterium | reverse complement strand
TCTTCTATCACGATTATCTGGGCAATCCAGTTTTAACTTTTAATTGGCATTATTATTAGTCTGCTTATTGTTGCCAGTCTTGCCGCTCCGTTTATCTTGAAATTAACGGCTTCTTTAAGCGTTGCAGGTCATGCCTTTGCTTTCTCCATGAGCGCTGCATTTATTAGTTTTGCTGTGTTGGAAGGCGGTGTAACAGCCCCTATTACGCCACTGTTTACATTGCCACCGATTATCGCGCTGCTCACAGCCGGACGGAAAGCCGCAGCCTTCTATTTTGTTTTGCTAGCCTCGAGCATTGTTCTCTTCGTTGTTGCATGGCATTCGGGTTGGTTGAGAGCAACGGAATTTTCAGTCGAATGGGATTCCCTTATCTCCGGCGTAGTGATTTTTGCTGTCGTTTTCGGCTGTTTGGCGCTTGTCGTCATGTTCGATAATGGTAATCGGTATAGTCAAAGGCTTCTTGAAGAGGAAAAAGCAACATCGGAGCAAAAGGTGATAGACGCTATTGTGCGCATACGTGAGCAGCAGGAAGAGGCTCAAGAGCGTGAAGCAGAAACACTGCGCCTTGCTAAAGAGCAAAAAGAATATTTAGAGCAAAGCGCCCTGCTTATTCTGGAGTCCATGCAGCGTTTCGCGTTTGGTGATTTGACGGCACGAGTTGAAGAAGAACGCACGGACGATATTGGACAGATTTTTAAGGGATTCAACCGTAGTATAGCGTCCGTAGAAAAGTTGGTGCAGCAGGTTATTCACAATGTAGAGCGCACCAATACTATTGCGACGCACATCAGTTCTGCTTCAAGCCAAATGGCTGCCACCAGCGAAGAGCAATCCGCACAAATTGTACAAATCGCCTCCACCGTAGAAGAAACGGCGCGTTCAGTACGTGAAAATGCTCAACACGCGATGCGTGTGGATATGCTGACACGGCAAACGGGCGACAATGCGGTTCGCGGTGCGGAAGTCGTTCGGTCAGCAGTCAGTAAAATCGAAGAAATTGCCGTAGTCGTCAGCGATGCTGCAAAAGTAGTGGAAACGCTTGGTAATTCGAGTGCAGAAATCGGTGAAATCGTGCAAGTTATCGAAGAAATTGCCGACCAAACTAATCTTCTGGCGCTCAATGCCGCCATCGAAGCTGCCCGTGCAGGCGAGCAGGGGCGAGGCTTTGCGGTCGTTGCCGATGAAGTCCGTAAACTCGCCGAGCGCACTGCCCAAGCTACCAAACAAATCAGTCAAACAATTAAGCTCATTCAAAATGATACTGAGCGTGCTGTGAAGGGGATGCAGCGCGGCGATGCTGAAGTGCGGCAGGGGCTAACATTGGCGCAGCAAGCAGGCGAAGCGCTTGAAAAAATTGTGGACAGCGCTCAGGAAGTGGCTGTGATGGTCAAAAATTCGGCATCGGTCATGGAAGAACAGTCATCTTCGGTGGAATCTGTTGCCAAAAGTATTGAGCAGATTTCTGCATCGGCAGAAGAAACAACCGTAAGTCTGGGTGAAATTGCCCGCTCGACCGAGCACCTACTGGGCTTAACCGACGATTTACAAAATTTGGTAAGCCAGTTTGAAGTCGGGAGCGCCAGCGTTACCAAAAGTCTTGTGCGTTAGAATCACATGCGCATTTGGGCAAACAATAATTGCAAATCATTTGCAAAAGCGAAATTTTCGTTGTAGTTTTGTCTCATGCTCACCACGCTTCGTCATACAGATTCTATTGCTATGCGCTCTTTTGCACTCGCGCTTGCTGTGCTCTTTTGCACAGTGCGTATGGCTGCGGCATGGCACACTCACGAAGCATTTCACCACCACAACGCGCTCGGGAGCAAGGCTGCCCCAGAAACCTATTCCTTTGCAGGTTTCGATCATAATTCTTCGCCATCCAACCAGACGACGGAGAATGACGATTGCCCGTTATGCCATGTGGTGTCGCAGAGCATAGCGGAAATTGTGCTTGTCGCATTTGTTTTTGCACTTGTGCCGATGCTTGTTTTGCTTGTTCTGTCCGCGCCATTTTTACCTGTGCGCCGCTTTGTTACTTCTCTTTCCGACCGTGCTCCTCCTCGCCTCGCGTAATTTTTCATCCTTCTAGTCCTCCATTGTGGCGCGAGAAATACTCGCTTCATTTTTTGTGCAAACTAACGCCTCTGTGCGTTTTGCATAGTTCCCATTTGACTCGATCCCAGAGAATATGACCTTTTCACGACATAGCGTTGTGCTGTGGATGTGTGTAATATTGGCACAATGCGGCTTAACTGTTGCTCTGCGTGGGCAAACGCTCATCGGCACTGTCCTTGCAAGCGTTACGAATAAGCCACTTCCCGGTGTACGAATACTGCTTCTCGAAACCAAACGTGGTGCGCTCTCCCGCGCTGACGGTTCGTTTGTGCTACCACTTGTGGGGCGTGGTGAGCACACGCTTCGAGTTTCACTGCTGGGATTTGCGCCAATAGAGGAGCGGATTACCGTTTCTACTACTGACACCATGCGAATAGTTTTGCGCCTGAAGCAAACTGCAGTACGCTTTGCCACCGCTCGCGTTGTTGCTGACCGCATCGTTTCTGATAATCTACCGACACAAAACACGACTACTATTACGATGCAAGAATTGGAGCGTTCTCGCGGGCAGACGCTCGGTGAATCACTCCAGAATATCGCAGGCATTACCCTTTTGCAAACAGGCGCGTCCATTGCAAAGCCTGTCATACGGGGCTTGCACAGCCAGCGCATCGTCATTGTCAATGCCGGAGTGCAGCAAGAAGGGCAGCAGTGGGGCGCAGAACACGCACCCGAAATTGACCCCTTTGCGGCGCAGCAAATTCAGGTTGTGCGTGGTGCGGCAGGTGTAGAATACGGCGCGGGAGCTATGGGCGGCGTGATTCGCGTCGAGCCTCGACACGTGCCACAGGGCGCATGGTTCGGCGGTGAAGCGCTTGCGGCACTTTTTAGTAATAACTCGCAAGGCGCAGTCGCACTTGCATTAGAAGGTGGCAGTATAGAACTTGGTGAGAAAAACACCTTGCTAAATGACATTGGGAACGGCTTCGGGTGGCGTGTTCAGGGCAGTGCAAGAAAAGCAGGCGATTCCCGTACGCCGAATTATGTGATTGGGAATACAGGATTTCAAGAACTGAACGGCTCGGTTGCCTTTGGCTACACAAACGAGAAACTCAGCATTGAAGCGTATTACTCGCTTTTTACCACCGAACTTGGTATTTTTCGCGGTGCACATATTGGCAATCTGAATGATTTGCTCCGCGCAATCGAAGCTGGGAAGCCGCTTATTGCCTACGATTGGACGTATTCCATCGCCAACCCAAAGCAGCAAATTTCGCATGATTTGTGGTCGCTGAAAGTCAAGTACGATGCGAGTTTTGGGCAATTTGAGATGCAATACGGTTGGCAGCAAAACAACCGTGCAGAGTTCGACAGCCACAACGCCCGTATTCGCGGGGATTCGGGATTGCTTCTCGCTTCCTTAGACCGCCCTGCAATGACACTCCAGCTGACGACGTATTCACTCGACACCAAATTTCGCCAGAAACCCCTTGAAATCTTGTTAGGAGAGACCTCGCAGAAAGCAATGTTGACGGGTGTAATTGGCGCAAGCGGCATGGCACAATGGAATGTGCAATCCGGCAGAACATTTCTTATCCCCAGTTTTGAAGCGCAATCCGGCGGCGTGTATGCGATACAAACACTCACAACACGAGAAATTATCGCCAATCTGGGGCTTCGTTACGATGCGAAACAAATAGCCGTGCGCGGTTCATCTAGTCGCGACATACCCGATACAATGCAAGCGTTTACAGGGCTTTCGGCAGCAGCAGGTGTGGTCTGGTTTCCCCAATTTCTACCAATAACCAATGACCAACGACAAATGACCGATAACTGTCCCCTCTCCCTCGCTCTCAACCTCGGTGCAACATGGCGTTCACCGCTTGTAAACGAGCAGTTTTCGCTGGGTGTACATCACGGAACGGCGCAATATGAAATCGGCAATGCCAAACTTACATCAGAACGCAGTTACAATGCGGATGTGACGCTTGCCTACAAGACCGACGCGGTTCGCATAGAATTGAGTGGTTTTGCAAATATCATCGAAAATTTTATCTACCTCCGCCCTGATGCTCAAAACCCGACCGTTACGATTCGCGGGACGTTCCCGACGTTTTTCTACACTCAAACGCTTGCGTTCTTGCATGGCGTGGATGGCAGTATTGATGCGGCTTTAGCGAGCAATACCTCAGAGAATCTTCGTGTGGGCGGAACATTTTCGCTTGTGCGTGGAGACAATCTGGCAGACCAAGAACCTCTTATTTTTATGCCTGCCGATAGGTTACGTGTTTTTCTGCGATATGAGCGGGAGGAGTTCTTGGGAATGAAGGATATTTTTCTGGAAGCATCATCAATGCTGGTTCGGCGGCAAGACCGTTTTCCTGCCAATAGTGATTACACCGTTCCACCGGAAGGATATGTTCTGTTCGATGTGAGCGCAGGAAGCACTTTGGAATGGCTTGGCGCAAAGTTTTTGTGGAATGTGGCGGTACGAAATGTGATGAATACGGCGTTTCGAGACTATTTGAGCAGGTATCGGTATTTCACCGACGATGCAGGCAGGAACGTGGTTTTGCGCGTTTCCGTGCCGTTTGGCGACGGGCGGTAATTTTTCTGAAAACTGTCCCCTTTTCTTTTCACCAATACATTTTTTCTATGAACAACTTACTTTTGACCACCAAAGCGACCGCTATTACCAAAGCCGCATTGGTACTTGTTATTACGGCAACTCTCGGCATGACAAATGCCTGCCGACCTGTCAACAACCCCACCGACACCGCAGAGGAAGTGCTTCCGAATGTGGTAACGCTAACGCTCACCAGTCCGCAAGGCAGCACAACGGCAGTTTGGCGTAGCACGACAGACGTACAAGGCACGGCAAGCCGCATAGATACGCTTGTTCTGGCAGCAGGGCGCACCTACACCGGTGCAATCACGGCAGTCAATGACGCAAAAAGTCCGACTGTGGATTTGACGAAAGAGTATCAGGAAAAAGCCAATGAGCATCAGTTTTTCTACACGATAACAGGTGATGCGCAAAGCCGCGTTACGTTCACCGTTACAGATAAAGACGGTAATAACCTTCCGCTCGGCTTGGCGTTTAATGTCGTTACCACAAGCGGCGGCACAGCACGCGGAACATTGAATGTGGTTTTAGCACACTACGACGATGTGAAGAAAACGGGAACCAATCGTAGTCCCGAAAGCGACATAGACATCAATTTCCCGGTTGTGATTCGGTAAGCGCCTTGATTATTTGTGGGTGTAGCCCAACGTTGCGTTGTACTACACCTCGTTTTTTTTCGCCAACAATACATCTCCAAACCTCACCATGAATACATCTCAAACAGCCATTCCCATCACGGTTTTATGCGGATTCTTGGGAAGTGGCAAAACAACCATGCTGAACCAAGTACTCAAAAATAGCGCAGGTAAAAAACTTGCCGTCATTGTCAATGAATTTGGCGAAGTGAACATTGATGCGGGTATGGTAACGCACACCACCGAGCAGATGATAGAACTTTCCAACGGGTGTATTTGCTGTACGCTGCGTGGTGATTTGATTGAAGCAGTGGACGACATCTTGCGCACACGCGAGGTGGACGGCATCGTGATAGAATCTACGGGCATCGGCGAGCCGCTTCCGATTGCGCAGGCGTTTTATATCCAACCGGAAATGCTTGCATTAAAGCCAGAACTCCCGAATTTACTAGGGCGCGTGAAGGTGGATGCCGTGATTACGGTTGTGGATGCAGCACAATTTTTCGATCTCTACAAGCGTGATGGGCTTTTGCCCGACGACCAGAATCAGCGCGGCTTTGGGCAGCTTTTGGCGGAGCAAATCGAAGGTGCAGATGTAATTGTGATAAATAAAATTGACCTTGTGGATGGTGCAACTCTCGACAACCTCGAAGAATTTTTGGCGCTGACCAATCCACGTGCAAAGCTCATTTTCGCCGAACATGGTGACGTACCGCTCGAAGAGGTGATAAATACAGGCTTGTTCAACATTGCCGTTGCAGAGCAGTCTCCGACGTGGATTTATGAACTCGCCAATGAACATGGCTCGGAGGCTGAAGAATACGGCATTTCTGCCTTTGTCTATAAAAACAAACGCCGCTTCGACGAGCAAAAACTCATCAAAGCACTACAACGTGGCTTCTCACCGAATCTTCTGCGCTCAAAAGGCTGGGTTGCTCTGGAAGGCAGTAATGATGCTTTTCTCTGGAATCAAGCCGGAAAACAGCTTTCATTCAGCCCTTTCGGGCAATGGACTTCGCCAGAGTATATTCAAAGTGAAATCGTTTTTATCGGCACGGAGCTTGATGAAGAGCGCATTACAGCTATGCTGGACGGGGCATTGGTATAAACTCTTTTTCGCAAATTTTTTCTTCTCAATCTTATTTTGTGAAGTTACGCTTGAGTGCAGACTGACGGAGTAGCATCTCACGAAAAAGAAGGAACACCCCGTCCTCGCTATCGCTTGGACACCCCTCTTTATCGCAAAAAGGGGAATTTGAAAAGACGCAAGCGTAGCTTCAAAAAGTAAAATTGTCTTTGCTACTGCTCCAAAATCCGCCCGCAATGCTTGATACAATCAGGCTTTTTTGCGGGTGGATTTTTTTTGCATAATCTTTGCAACTTTTCCCGACCTTGTGCATCTTCCTTTTGTAGTTCCAATTTTGCCTCACGACCGACAACGTCCGCAAGCGCATGACCGAAACGCTTCCACGCACATCCGCACAGACAAGGTACAGACCAATGCTTGAGCAGCCCAATCATACCGACGACGCTGAACGCCAAGCACGATTCTGTGCGCTTGTGGAGCCGCATATTGAGGCAGTTGGGCGCTTTGTTCATGCGCTCACGCGCAACCGTGAGGAAGCGCGTGATATTGTTGGCGATGTCCTCCTCATTGCCTTTGAACGTCTGGACGACCTCAAAAGCGAGCAAGCGTCAGTGTCGTGGCTCTTTTCGATTGCCCGCAATACGTTCTATCAGCGCAAGCGGCGCAGCAAATTCTGGGGCTTTTTTGATGAAAAAGCAGCACACGAAAAACCTTCGGAAGCGCTGCCGCCGGACGTTTCTGCCGATGTTGCCCTTTTGCACAAAGCTCTGTCCCGACTACCCGAAGCGCAGCGCGAAGCCGTCACTCTCTTTGAAATAGCAGGACTTTCGCTGGAAGAAATTCTCGCCGTGCAAGG
Source organism: Ignavibacteria bacterium (assembly GCA_014654705.1). Classification (GTDB taxonomy): domain Bacteria; phylum Bacteroidota; class Ignavibacteria; order Kapaibacteriales; family UBA4661; genus PH2015. The sequence goes on along the minus strand of JACVZY010000071.1, from coordinate 269,419 downwards.
CGGAACGCTCTCCGGCGTGAAATCGCGCGTTACGCGAGGACGCGAAGCACTGAAGAAAATGATGACTGATGAAGTATCACGAGGTTAACGACCAACGACTAACGAACAAGCAACCAATGACCAAATTAGACGAATACTTTGACCGCGCCCGCCGCGAAACACCGCCTCTCCACAAAGATGAAGTGAGCAACATCCTTCGAGAGAAATTATCCGAACGCCCCGACCGTGAGACTGCTCACACTCGCGGAAATGGCGTTTGGTCGCGGAGCATCGGGCGTATTTTTCTCACACTTCCCCTCAAAGGTTGGATTATGATTTCCGCATTGCTCACAAGTACAATTCTTGCCATGGCGTTTTTCTGGCAAGCAACGCCGCAAAGCTCATATAATGGTGCTTCTGCACCACAAACACTTCGCCCCACACCACAAGCTGCCGCGCCAAAAAGCGTTTCACAAAAAAAACTTGCTCTAAAACCTCACACAGAACCGAAGTATGCCGTCAAAACACAAGTATCCAAACCCGAAGCACTCACGACCATAAACACTCAAACGCTCAAGGATAGCCTTCCTGCGCCGTATGATTTTGTGCCAGTGGATGAGGTTCCACAAGTAGATATGAAAGAGTTAATGACACATATTGTTTACCCTCAAGAAGCAGAGAAACTGGGATTGGAGGGCAAAGTAACTGTGCGTGCACTTCTCATGCCCGACAGAAGCGTTTCGCCGCGCTCGTTTGTAGAGTATTCTGATGGGATGAAGTTTGATTCTGCTGCTCTTAAAGCAGTTTTTGCTGCTCAGTGGACACCCGCAAAGCGTGATGGGATGGCAGTACCATGTTGGGTTAGTGTGCCGGTTCATTTTCGTTTACCGGAACGTCTTGGCAAAAAGGTTGTCACAAACGCACAAATGCTGGCTTTAACTTCAGACGAATTAAAGAAAATTGGCGTAGAGCAAGATGCAAAGGGTGTCGTTACCATGCTAGGTTGGAACAAATCGCGCGAAAATTTGTATCGTTTGCGAACAAGTATTCATTCCGATATTACACCTAAACTTATGGATGACAGCGTTTTTGCCGAGTATATGCATACCCTCCGCAAACAAGGTAAATACCCTTCCGCAGCTAATTGGGAGATTGCTCAATTTGAAGCAGGGAGACGGGGTTTGCAAGATTTAGTAATGGATAGCATAATAAATTCTAATAAATCTGGTATTGCCAGCATCGTTTCCAGGAAGCAACCCGCGAAAGTAGTTAATTACGCAGAATTACGCGCAGCTGCCCGTCAATTCTCGCTTCCACGTCTTGTTACCGATGGACATAATTATCGGTATTTTGTGGATATGTCGGATTTGCCATTTTTAGTACAAATGCGAGAAGTGCAGCAAAAAGCCAAAGAATTTTATCAAAGAGCGCAAGCAATGAAGATGGATACGGCACTTGTGCTTGACTCACTCAATAAAATCATCCCTCGGGTACATTCTCAAACATACGATGCAATGAAGACGGCAACCGATAGTGTTGAGAGAGCAAAACTTTCAAAGAAATTCTACGAAGAACTCCGTCAGAATGGAGAACGGTTAAAACAAGAAGAGATGCAATTTGAGCAAGAAAAATCCGACATCAGCAAACTCATCGGCATTCGTATTCCTTGCACAAAAGCACTTGCCGAAGGTGATGAATACTTGCTTTGGTACGACCCCACACCGGAATTTATCGCCCTTCTGCCGGAGCGCTACCGCACAGGGCTGGAGCGCGAAGTTGCCGCCGCAAAGAAGTACGCAACTAAATGCGAAATTCCCACCGAAGAAGAACGGAAGGCAATTCGGGGCTATTTCGATTCGTGGCGCTCCTGCGATGGTGTGCTGAAAATTGCAAGTATTTTCCCGAATCCTGCCGACGTAAAAGCTACCGTGCGCTTTACGCTTGCCGAAGCCCGCAGCATCACGATTACCGTCCATAATTTGAACGGCGACCGCCTTGCTATCTTGGAGCCAACACCCATGCTACCTGCGGGCGAACATGAATTGCCGTTGGACTTCACGGGGCGGAATGTGGGCGTGTATCTACTAGCGCTCTCGACCGATAAGAATGAGACTGCCATTAAGCGCGTGATTATCTCGCGGTGAGTGCCGACCTGAGCAGTAAATATCAATCAATCACCGGGCTATTTCGCTTGGAATAGTCCGGTATTGTTTCCACGTGTTCCCCGTCGCCGTCCGGTCCGTGCTGTATTTTCTTTGTCAGCAAATACATAAAAAGAACAAAGAGCAGCGCATAGACCAACGTAAAAAGTATCAGCGAGAAGAGAATCTGCTCCGCCTTCACGGACTTGGAAAGAGCATCACTTGTGCGCAGCAGCCCATAGACCACCCACGGCTGCCGTCCCATTTCCGCCGAAAACCACCCAAATTGATTCGCCAACTGCGGCACAATGACGGCAAAAGAATACGTCAGCATAAGCCATGAATACGCGAAGAGTTTCCCACGCCACCAGAGGAATACCGAAAGAAGCGTCAAGCCAATCATAAACATTCCGCTCGCCACCATGAGGTGATAAAACTGAAAAACAGCGTTCACTTGCGACGGACGGTTACGTTTGGGAAAAGCATTCAGTCCTTTGACAGGTGTGGTGAAATCTTGATGCAGAAGAAAAGTCAATCCCTTTGGAATGTACAAGCCGCTTACTTTTTCCGTACTTTCGCTCACGTACCCCACGATGTACATATCGGCAACTGCCGAACTATCGTAATGTCCCTCGAACGCTGCCAGTTTCGCAGGCTGATTCACCGCCACGCCGTCTGCCGAACGGTGCCCCGTGAAAAGCTGCATCAAGCCTGAAATTGTCGCAATGACGAGCGCAATTTTGAACGCTTTTTGCGATAATTCCACGTGCCGACGCTTCAAAATGTAGTACGCATGAACACTCAGCACCAGAAACGAACCTGCTAAAAATGCCCCCACAATCACGTGCGAAAGCCTATCCACCGACGACGGGTTAAAGACCATTGCCCAAAAGTCCGTTATTTCCGCTCGTGCTTTCAAGCCCTCGCCTACGATATGAAACCCCGCCGGAGTTTGCTGCCATGAATTCGCAACGACAATCCAAATTGCCGAAAACATTGAGCCAAGCGCAACCATGACGGTTGAAAAAAAATGTACTTTCGGGCTGACGCGATTCCAACCAAAGAGCAAAACCCCCAAAAAACCTGATTCCAGCGCAAAAGCAAAAATACCTTCCGCCGCCAATGCCGAGCCGAAAATATCCCCCACATAGCGCGAATACGTCGCCCAGTTCGTGCCGAACTCGAATTCCATCACAATCCCCGTCGCTACACCAATACCGAAAATGAGCGCGAAAATTTTTATCCAAAAGCGCGTCATCTGTTCGTATATTTTATTGCCTGTTCGCAAATACAAGCCTTCCATTGCCACCAAGACCACGCCCAGTCCAATGCTGAGAGGCGGGTAAATGTAGTGAAAACTGATAGTAAAAGCGAATTGCACGCGGGCGAGAATCTCTGCATCCATAACGGTTCGGGGCGATATTGGAAAAGTAATGCGGGTAGATTTGTACAATTTTCTCAGGTAATCTACGCAATTTGTTCCTTGATTTCAAGCAACGATTTCGCAAGTTGCAATTCGCCATTTTTATATCTTCTTGCTTGGATGTCGCCACACCAAGCATGGAAAACAAGCACCATCAATTGTATGAGCAAACCAACATCACTTTTCGACCGCATCCTGAGCGCCCTTTTTACGCGCCCTGCGAATGATTCTTCTCCTGCCACTGCCAAAGGTTACCGCGAGCGCTTTGTGGCACTGCGCAATCTACCCCGCTTTTTCGGCTTAATTTGGCAGGTCAGTCCGCCAATGATGCTCGCAACCTCGCTTTTGCGCATCCTCCGAGCTTCCGTGCCGGTGCTGGCGCTTTTTGTCGCAAAATTGATTGTGGATGAAGTCGTGATGCTAACGCGCTCGCCGAATCAAAGCACCGTCTATCTCTGGCAATTAGTTGCGGTGGAGTTCGGTATTGCCGTTGCCTCCGACATACTCAATCGCGGTATCGCGCTTCTGGATAGCCTTTTAGGCGATTTATTCACCAATGCCACGTCCGTCCAACTCATGCACCACGCTGCCACACTGGATTTGGAGATGTTCGAGGATTCCAATTTTTATGATAAACTCGAAAAAGCGCGTCGGCAGACAACGTCGCGCATTTCGCTGATGACACAAAGCCTCGCTCAGGCGCAAGATGCTGTTTCGATGCTGGTGCTGGCGGGCGGCTTAGTGGTATTTTCGCCGTGGCTCTTGGCATTGCTGCTGCTCACGGTTATTCCGGCGTTTATTGCCGAGACGCGCTTTAATCAAAAGAGCTATTCCCTGATGAACTCGTGGACTCCCAAGCGCCGCGAACTCGACTATCTGCGCTATATCGGTGCAAGCGACGAAACCGCAAAAGAAATCAAAATTTTTGGTCTTGCGGGCTATCTCGCCGACCGCTACAAAACGATTGCCGACAGCTACTATGCTGAAAACCGTGCGCTTGTGGTCAGACGGGCTTTCTGGGGCGGCGTTCTGGCAATGCTCGGCACGGCGGGCTATTATGCAGCGTACCTTTTCATTATTGCCCAAACGCTGCTTGGCAAGCTCTCTCTGGGCGATATGACGTTTCTTGCGGGTTCGTTTCGGAGTATGCGCGGCACGTTGGAAGGCGTATTGGGGCGCTTTGCCAGTATTGCCGAAGGCGCACTCTATCTGCAAGATTTATTCGATTTTTTTGCTCTTGAGCCTCGCATTGCGCCTCATCTGCTCGAAGGCGATGCACCGCTTGCGCTCTTGCCGCGCCCCATTCGGCAAGGGTTTGTCTTTGAAAATGTCGGCTTTAAGTATGTGAACGCCGAGCGGTGGGCGCTGCGCAACGTTTCCTTCACGCTCCACGCGGGCGAAAAGTTGGCACTTGTCGGCGAAAATGGTGCAGGAAAAACAACGCTCGTCAAACTTCTAGCGCGGCTCTACGACCCCACGGAAGGACGAATTTTGCTGGACGGACGCGACCTACGCGAGTACGATGTGAACGAATTGCGTTCAGAAATCGGGGTCATTTTTCAAGATTTTATTCGCTACCAGATGCAAGCCGTGGTCAATATCGCCGTGGGGCGCATAGATGAGCGTGAGAACCGACCGCGCATAGACAACGCCGCCGCACAAAGCCTCGCCGACACCGTGATTAAGCGCTTGCCCGAAGGCTACGACCAGATGGTCGGGCGGTATTTCCAAAAGGGCGTGGATTTGTCGGGTGGGGAATGGCAGAAATTAGGCTTGGCAAGGGCGTATATGCGAGATGCGCAGGTGCTTATTCTGGACGAACCCACAGCCGCACTCGATGCCCGCGCTGAACATGAAGTTTTTGAGCGCTTCACCGAACTGACTGCCGGAAAAACTGCCGTGCTTATTTCGCACCGTTTTTCGACCGTTCGTATGGCTGATAGAATCTTGGTACTCGAAGGTGGCACTCCCGTAGAAATTGGTTCCCACGAGGAATTGCTGCAAGCCGAAGGGCGTTATGCAGAGCTTTTCCGGTTACAGCAGAAAGGCTATATGTAGCAAAGAACGGTCGCACACCGTGAACAAATGATATTTCCGCGCACAAATTCGCAATTCTTGATTAAATTTGCCGTTGGCACTGAACGCACATAGTTCTCCAGCCAACGGCAATTTGTTTGAAGGATGCTTGCATGAGAAAAATACGCGTTACGCGCTCCATTATTCCGAACCTCTTTACGCTGATGAACCTTTTCGGGGGCTTCATGGCGATTACGCGCATTGCATCGGGCGATCTCATGGCGGCGGCTGGTTTTATTGTGTTGGCGGGGATATTTGACGTTTTAGACGGCGCAGTTGCTCGTCTTACCAAGTCCACCAGTGACTTCGGCGGTGAACTGGATTCGCTTTGCGATGCTGTTTCATTCGGCGTTGCACCGGCGTTTATGGTCTATAAAGCATATTTCCAGATGCAGGGCGATTTGGGTGCAATCATCGCTTCGCTTCCGGCGCTTGCCGGTGTGCTACGCTTGGCTCGCTATAATGTACAATCCGCAGGCAGTTCTGATAAACGCTACTTTCGTGGGATGCCCATTCCGGCGGGCGCACTGACGCTGCTTTCTTATACGCTCTTTTATCACATCGGTTCGGAAAGCTATTTGATTCCTAACGAATGGAAGCCTCTTGCTATTACGCTCGTCACGCTTGCCGTGGCAGGCATTATGGTCAGCACGGTTAAGTATGATGCTGTTCCTACGCCGTCAGCAAAAGTTATTCGTGAGCGCCCCTGGGTGATGAGCTACTTCCTTCTCGGTGTTGTAATAGCGATTATTTCCAAGGGGGCATGGCTCTTCCCGTTCATGCTGTCATATATTGTTATCGGGCTTGTACGCAGCAGCATCAATTTTTTCAAAACCTACAACGACATCGAAGAAGATACCATTGAGGAAGATGAAGTTGACCCGTTTGAGGTATAAATAATTTCCACGCAACCACGTAAAAATTCTACTCCAATGACCAACTACCGCGCTGCTATCCGTATCCAACTCCGCAAGCAAATTCTTGACGTGCAGGGCAAGACCGTCGAACACGCTTTACATTCGCTGGCATTTCAACATATTAGCGATGTTCATATCGGCAAATACGTCGAACTAACCGTTGCTGCCGCAAGCAAAGACGAGGCTATGGCACAAGTCAAAGAAGCCTGTTCTAAACTCATTGCCAATCCGATTATGGAAGATTTCCATATAGACCTCACAGAAGCATGACCTCGCGCCCTTCTCAGCAAATCGATGATCCCACAGAGAAACGCCGTTTCCTGAAACAATTGCTCTTTGGTACAGGCGCTGCATACCTTTTTGCACCGTTCTATGCGGTCTGGCGCTATCTCGTGTCGCCATCGGAAAAGCGTGTCCCCATCGCACCGCTTACCCTCAATGGCAGCGATATGGAAAACAAGCGCTACACGTTCCTGCGCTTCGGCGACAAAAATGTACTTGTTCGTCATGATGCCGACGCTGTGCGCGCTTTCAATCTACGTTGCACCCATGCGGGCTGTACGGTAGAGTGGCAAGACGCAGCGCAAAAGTTTGTATGCCATTGCCACGGCGCAGAGTTTCATGCCGACGGTACTGTTGCCAAACTTCCAGCCACAGAGCCACTCGAAGAACTCACCGTGCGCCGTGAACAAGGTAGAATGATACTTTTCGATGAAGCAAAACAACGATAAGCAACATAATGATAAGACATCATGGCAAAACTTACCTCGCTCGCAGATTTACAAGCGCTTTTGCCCGATGATTTTGCAGCGCAAACAGATGACAAACCTGCAATAAAGCAGGGATATGACGGCAAAGCTCAGCGCTTACGCATCACCACCGAAAAACGTGCGAATAAGAGCGTGACGCTTGTACGCGGCTTCCAATCAACACCCGATGAGCTGGACACGCTCGTGGGCACACTAAAAAAACAGTGCGGCACAGGTGGGCGCGTGCTGGACAATGAAATCGAATTGCAGGGCGACCACCGTGCGAAAGCCACTGCTTTTCTTGCCAAACAGGGTTTTGCTATACAATAGCTTTCTGCTGTACGATAGCCTCTATACTTTTGCTTTCTTACCATGATTATTCTTCCTGAAACCGACGATGCACTCTTGAAAGAATGTGAGATTCAAACCTTTCGCTCCGGTGGCAAGGGCGGACAAAACGTCAATAAAGTTGAGACCGGCGTTCGGCTGATCCACCATCCGAGCGGTCTAGTGGCACATTCCACCGTCGAGCGAAGCCAATATCTTAACAAAAAGCGTTGCCTCAAAAAACTCCGCCTTCGCGCTGCTGCGTTGAATTATCGTGCGCCGGAGCGCATTGCCACAAAAATTTCCGGAGCCGTCCGTCGTGAGAATCACAAACGCAAACGCCTCCAATCCTCCAAAAAATCCCTTCGCAAACCGCCATCATGGTCAGATGATTGAGAAATGTACGGTGCGCGAACGAATATCAAAAACATCACAAGCTATCGAAATTTTATGTACGCCTTATTGGAGACAAAACAATGCTCTCATACAATAGTTCAGCCACTTCGCGGCACTTCTTACTCCGACAAGCCCCGCAATACCGTCATCATTTGACATCCCTACGACTGATTGTTTTGTGCTTTTTACTACCTCTGGCATTGTTTTTACAGAGCTTTACCGACCCAAATACTGTCAAGACTGACAGTAAAGTTCTTATCCGTGACTTCCAGTTGCAAAATGTCGATGGTAAAATGCTTTCCCTCTCTAGCTTTCCCGATGCAAAGGGCTTCATTATCGTTTTTACCTGCAATCACTGCCCATTTGCAAAACTTTATCCGCCGCGATTGAACGACCTCTACAAAAAATATAAAGCACTCGGCATTCCACTCATTGCCATAAGTTCGACCGATACGTTAGTGTATGAAGAAGACACCTACCCAAAGATGATTCAAAAAGCCACGAAGGAAAAATTTCTGTTCCCTTATCTTTTTGATGGTGAGCAGGCTGTAGCGAAAATGTTCGCAGCGCAAAAAACACCACACGCATTTGTTATTTGGAAAGAGCATGACGCTTGGGTTATCAAGTACAACGGCGCAATAGATGACAACGGCGCAGAACCCGAAAAGGCGCGAAACCGCTACGTTGCCAACGCTGTGGATGCACTGCTCGCGGGAAAAGATGTGGCTGTCACGGAAACAAAATCCATTGGTTGCCAAATCTATTTTAGAAAATGAGGCGCTCCATTGCTAAATTGAGGGGAACAACAGTCGTCCAGTTTCACCCGCAATTCCCTTTCTTGCCATGAGTACTTTCTTCCCCAAAACAGCAATAATGCTTGCTCTGCTTCTCATGGCAGGGTGCAGCAAGACTACGAAAGAAAGCAACACCGCCGCCATGCAAACAACAGATAACGACAAGCGGTATCAGCCCCAAAGGTACGTCGAAATCAAGCACCCCGAATGGAGCAAAAGCGCGACCATTTATGAAGTAAACCTTCGGCAATATACGCCCGAAGGCACAATCAAGGCGTTCGAGTCGCACCTGCCGCGCTTGAAAGAATTGGGCGTGGATATTATTTGGCTCATGCCCATTCATCCTATCGGTGTGAAAAATAGAAAAGGCACAATGGGAAGCTATTACTCCGTCAAGGACTACTATGGTTTGAACCCGGAATTTGGTACGTTGGATGAATTTAAGGCACTGGTAAAAAAAATTCACTCAATGGGAATGCACGTGATTATTGATTGGGTAGCCAATCACTCCGCATGGGATAATCCCTTGGTGCAAGAGCATCCCGAATGGTATTCCAAATCTATTGAGGGAAATTTCCAGCCAACGCCGTGGTATGACTGGGAAGACATTATTGATTTTGATTACGACCAGCCTGGCTTGCGAAAATATATGACCGAAGCACTCAAGCATTGGGTGAAAGAAACCGATATTGACGGCTTCCGATGTGACGTAGCAGGCTTTATTCCTGTGGATTTCTGGGATAATGCTCGCGCTGAACTGGACGCAATCAAGCCCGTCTTTATGCTGGCAGAATGGGAATCGCGCGACCTCCACAAAAAATCGTTTGATATGACTTACGCATGGAGTCTCTGGGACAAAATGCGCGATGCTACCACCGGCGGAAAAAGCATTGACGGCTTGGTAGAATATATGGCGCACCACGTCAGCACCTTTCCCGAAGACGGCTATCGAATGACCTTTACGGATAATCACGACAAAAACTCATGGGAGGGCAATCAGTATTCTAACTTCGACGATGGGCTGGAAGCCGCAATGGTCTTTGCTTCGGTCGTGAGCGGAATGCCACTGGTGTATAGTGGGCAGGAAGCAGGCTTGGATAGGTCGTTAGCCTTTTTTGAAAAAGATACGATTCAGTGGAAAACGCATCGTAACGCGGAACTCTACAAGCAACTTTTTGCTTTGAAACATAGTAATCAAGCGCTCTGGAATGGTGCGCACGGTGGCGTAATGGTGAGAGTGTACAATGATAAAATGAAACAGGTCATTTCTTTTTCTCGCGAAAAGAATGGTGATAAAGTCCTGCCCGTCATTAACTTCAGCAGCAAGCCCGTTACTGTAACACTGCAATCAAAATACCACACAGGCACATACACTGAACTCTTCACAAATAAAACCTACGAACTCAAAGGGAATGATGAATTTTCGCTTGCTCCGTGGGGGTATCTTGTACTCACGCGGCATAAATAGTGTGACTTCAATTCATGGAACTTTATCCTGAACCTAACAAACAAAAGGCTTACTGCAAGAGGCGGTAAGCCTTTTTCATTATGATTCAAATTGTTTCGGAGCTTAAATTCAAAGGTCTTTATCGTGCAATCATCTATCGTGCAATCATCATTCGCACACTTGCCTTGACATTTTCGCCAATAATCCGCACCAGATAGATGCCCGTTGGCAGGTTGTGTGCATCAAGCTGGAGCGTTGTGTTGGCGGCGGTTACATCGGTCTCGAATACCTCTTCACCGCGCATATTCACAACGGACAAACGTGCTGCACCGCTGAAGGACGGAATTTGGATAAATGCCGCATCCGAAGCCGGATTCGGCGCTACGCCGAGCGTCTGCACGAGAGACATGCCGCCGGAAATGCTCGTCAGCACAGCGCTCACAGGTTTTTGCAGAATAATTGATTTCTCAATGGCAGCAGGCTGCTCGGCGAGAACCTTCGCTGTGGCGCTTTCGTAGCCCGGCTTATCCACGATGAGTGTGTATAAGCCATGTTCTATCATGCCCGCATTAAAGCGCCCTTGCTTATCGGTAACGGTTTGGGAAACAACATTACCTTCTTTATCGGTCAAATAAACCGATGCACCCAAAACGCTTGTCGAATTGAAGCCCGCTTCGCTGCTCACCGAGCCAGAAACTGTTGCCACAACTGCCGTTGCCGTTGGGCGGCGCGGTGCGAGTGCAATAGTGATGCGCTCCGTACTTGTTGCCCCAATGTTCAACCGTGCTGCTTCGCGCCAGCGTGTTGTGGCGGTTGTTCCGGCGACATAATAACCGGAAGCAAAGTCTCGCTCGTTGTTTGGGAAGGCTTGCAATACATACTCACCGGGCGTAAGATTGCGCACGGTGAACGTGCCTGTGCTATCCACATTCTCTGTGCGGACTTCCAGCGAGGCATATTGAGGAGTGTTGGCGGTAGTGGCTGTCATAAAAACAGTGATGCGTCCCGGAATAGCGGCACCGCTTGTGCTCTGTACTTTACCTGTGAGGACGTTGTTGAACGTTGGGCGCTCTTGCAATGCAAAATTGATTCCCGTCAAATCACTCGTGAGGGTGAAGCGGCGGGCTTCGGCGAGATTAAGCGTGTTGTCGTAATACATTGGAAGCAGTTGCGGCGGGCGCACGGTTGCTGTTGTGGGGCGTGGCTCATCAGGTAGCGCACGAATCGTGAAGATGTATCGATTGTCAAGCTGCGTAAGGCGATAATTGCCCTGCGCATCGGTACGAGCCGTGCGGCGAATGATACCGCCATTAACTAAAGCTGGGTCGGCATCACCGATTGCTTCAACCATTCCCGCCACAGCAGCACCATCGGTGCGGCGCGTTACACGTCCGCTTACGGCAAAGAACCGTGCTGCCGGACGGCGTTGGACAACGACTGAGCGCGTAAGCGTATCACCGCAGCGCACAGTAATTTGCACTGCACGGTCAGGCGTGGAAGCAGTCGCAACCGTACTTGCGGCTGTGCCCGCGAACCATACGTCGTTGAAATCAGAACCAGAAAAGTTCAGGATATACGACCCTGCGCCAACAGGCATTGAATACACACCGTTGCGAATGGTAGCCGTGTAGTAGAAAGCGGAGCCTCCCAATGAAGCCGCCGTGACGTTGGTTACGAGCGCTCGTGCCGTGCCACTCGCCACCACAGAGCCGTCGGTATAGCGCGCAGTGCCTTGCAAAACGCCGCAGAGCGTAGCACGAGCATATATTGGAAAACGTTGACGTGTTTCCGCAGGGCGGGTTGTCCCATTTGGCAATCGTGCGATAATTTCGAGGTCGAATTGTCCGGCAATCGTCGGAGTCCAGCGCACATCGCCTGTGAGAGAATCAATCTGAGCACCCGTAGGCGCTGTGCCAAGCGAGTACGTAATCGTCGCCGTTGTAGGGCGTGAAGTCTCAGCGCGGGCGCGATAGACAAACTCGCGTCCAACATCCACAAAGACCGAACCCGGTTCTGTGGTAAAGCGCAGGGTGATTGGAGCAAGAGCAACATTGACCTGATATGTCTGTGTGGTGCTGAGTGTCGGATTATCTTTGAGTGCCGCACGGATACTTATCGTGAGCAGTCCACTGGTCGTAACTGCCCAGCGCACCGTTCCGCGTGTCGCATCAATCGCCATGCCCTGTGGAGGATTGATGAGGCTAAAAGTAAAAGTTGAAGAGGCAAGTGTGGGGATGGGATTCGGGATACTATCTGGGCGGGTAACAGTAGCCACAAGCGAGTTCAAATTGCCATAGACCACGACTGGCTGGTAAACGTAGCTCTGCCCCACAGTGGCAGCACGAGGCGGCTGCGAAGTGAAGAGCATTTTCGGTGTTGAGACTCGTATGCGAAAATCCTGCGTAACTGTTTGCGTCGTGGAACCGCCGGCCACACTTGCCCGTAGCAGAACGCGAACGGTTGCCGTTGTGGGAGGGTTTACAGGCTGCCAGCGTACAATGCCGGAATTAGCGTCAACTGTCATGCCGCCCGGTGCTTCCACAAGTGAATAAAGCATCGGAACATGTTGCGTAATGGGCACAACTGTTGCCTCATTCGGACGGGAGCCGGTTTGAATAGTTACCCCTTGCAATGCAGCAATGGCGTTATAGATGTACCCTTGTCCTATAAATGCTTCCGTTGGAGGATTGGTAATAAAGATAGGGCGGGGTTCTGTTACGCGGATTTCTACATTTTGTGTGGCACTTGCTGTGGGAACAGTTGTGGAAGTAGCACGAATACTGAATTGAACTGTCCCGGAAGCACTTGGAGTCCAGCGCACCGTTCCGCGTGTCGCGTCAATCGTCATGCCTTGTGGAGCGCCGATGAGGGTGTATTGAATCGCCCCTGTTTGCGTACGCGGCGGTGTTGCCAAAACGGGGTCAACGCCGTAAAATGCAAATGCTTGATAGGTGTACGGAGCACCGACCGATGCAGTGCGTGGGGCTTCTCCCACAAATCGGACAGTAGATTGAGCAGCACTTTCGGGGATAATAGTAATGTTGAATGTTTGCGTTACATTCTGATTTGCATTGGTCGCCATAGCGGCGCGAATAGAAACTCGCACCGACGTCGGGCTGGGCGCTGCAGAAGCTGTTGTCGTCCAGAGTAGAATACCACTGATAGAATCAAGCTTCATGCCGCGTGGAGCGCTTGTGAGCCTGTATCGAATAGATGCGGTGCTATCGCGCCCAAGTGCTCGGGATTGGTAGCGATATTCACGATTCACAATCGCAATCGCGGGAGGATTAGAAATAAACCGAATAATCGGTACGATGGGGGTTGTGGGCGTATTCTGCGCCTGGGCGCTGCCGTAAGCGCACGCACCAAGAAAAAACAAAAGGAGAGTACGAAAGGTTCGCATAGCGAAATTCCTTGTAATTGAAATGATAAAAGCCCTGCTATTTGCTGAGATATGAATATAAAGGCGTTTCTTGCGAGACGCTTTAGGGAAGAACAGTACAGCGACGCAAGAGTTACAATATATTCAATTTATAAGCCAAATTTTTCGTACAGCAGGGCTTTTTCAATCACTACTTACGCGGAGAATCTCACACCATAATGTCAATTGTTCCTTGCAAATATGAGACGCCGTGACCGCCTAAGAATACACGGTCGCCTTTCAATTCACAAAAAAGCTGCCCACCACGCTTAGAAACTTGCTGTGCAATCAATACGGTTTTGTTCAATTTCTCTGCCCAGTACGGTACAAGCGTACAGTGGGCTGAACCGGTAACCGGATCTTCAAAAATGCCTGCATAAACAGCAAAATACCGCGAGACAAAATCGACTATATCGCATTGCACGTTTGCCTGTTCTTCCGGCGAGAGGCTATTTGGTACGGCAGCCGTCGCAATGATACCATGCTTTGCAAAAAATGCTTTATCGCCGCCAAAATCAGGCGCGAGGTTGAGGACATCACGCGGTGATTCCAAAACGACCATATAGTTCATAGTGCTTCGGTATGTTGCTTGTGGCGTAACGCCGAGCGCAGTAATAATTGCTTGCGGCGTTTCGACCTGCTCCACCAAGCGCTTCGGAAAGTCCAGCGTGAAAAGGTCTTTGCCGTCACGTACACCTTTGCTCACTCGAAGTTCACCACTTTTGCTGTGAAACCGCACAACGTCTTGTGAGTAGCCTAAATGCTTGTACAGCACAAATGCGCTGGCAAGCGTTGCGTGTCCGCAGAGCGGAACTTCAATTTCCGGCGTGAACCAGCGCATATCATAGCTGCCGTCGTCTTTGCGCACAAAAAATGCTGTTTCGGCGAGATTATTCTCTGCGGCAATATTAAGCAGTATATCATCCGAAAGCCACGCTTCGAGCGGCACGACCGCTGCAGGATTGCCGCGGAACACCGTACTTGCAAAAGCGTCAATTTGATAAATGGGAAGTTTCATCGGAATTCAGAAAAAGTAAAAAATTCAGGGAAATGTACAAAAGACGTTGAGATGAGCGCCGTATCTCAAGGACAAAACTACGTGATTCCGTACAATCATCACAGATACAGCAAAAATATTTTTTGCAAGTACAGTTTTTCGTTTTAACACGGAACGACTGTTTGCCTTGTTTTAATGTTCCGAAATTCCTATCTTGTGGCGCGTTATTTCAAGTCTCTTGCACCTGTTTTATCCATTTTTGCCACGACAGAATCACAATGGAATATACCGATACTTCATCAATTCAACTTCAACCGAGCCGCAGCGAGCAACTTGCACTTGTAGAGATTGCCTCCTCGCTCGAAACATTTTTGCGTCCCGATCAGGTTCTGACACGTCCTATAGAACGTATCGCTTACGCTCATGATGCAAGTTGCTATCGCTTGGTGCCGCAAGCAATTGTGCGCCCAGACTCGCTCGACGACGTGCGTCGCCTCATGGCGTGGAGCAACGACACCCGTATTCCGCTTACATTCCGCGCTGCGGGCACAAGTCTTTCGGGGCAAGCAGTTACAAGTGGTGTAATTGTGGACATTACTCGCGGTGCGTGGGATGCTATCGCAATTTCGCACGAAGGTTCCGTGGTCCGGGTTGGTCCGGGAATGGTTGGCTCCAAAGTAAATGATTACTTGCGTAAATATGGCAAGAAAATTGGTCCCGATCCCGCTTCTCTGGCTGCCTGCATGGTGGGCGGTATTGTAGCAAATAACGCAAGCGGGATGTGCTGCGGCGTAACGCAAAACACCTATCACACGCTTGAATCATTGACCTTTATGCTTCCAAACGGCGTGGTTATTGATTCCTCACTACCCAATGCAAATGATATTCTGGTGCGTACTTCGCTTGAAATAGCCGAAGGACTCATGGCGCTCAAAGCAGAAATAGAAGCAAATACGGCACTTGTGGAAAAGATTCGCCGCAAATACAAAATTAAAAATACCGTTGGCTACGGCATCAACGCTTTTCTTGATTATTCCACGCCCGTTGAGATTTTGCGGCATCTGATGGTCGGCTCAGAAGGTACGCTTGGTTTTATTGCTGAGGCGGGCTTTTACACTGTGCCGGATTTGCCGATGAAATCAACGGCATTGCTCTTTTTTAGTACGGTTGCCGATGCGTGTGCTTCCATTATTGCGCTGCGTGATTCCGGCGCGGCGGCACTTGAACTCATGGATTACGCCTCGCTTGCTGCTATGCGCGACCAGTACGGCGCTCCGAAGGACATTATTGACGCGCTCCCACAGACTGCAGCTTGTTTGCTCGTGGAGTATCAAGCCGCTGATAAAGAGGTTCTCCAAGCCTTGCGCGAAGCGGGCAAGGTGCTGCTGACCTCGTTACCGCTTGTAGCGACACAGCCGTTTACCGAAGATGCAAAGCAACAGGCGATTTTCTGGAAGCTGCGCAAGGGTGTGATTCCTGTGGTCAGTGCCAAACGCCGCCCCGGAACGACGGTTATCAACGAAGATATTGCCTTCCCCATTGAATTTCTCGCCGATGGCGTAACGGCACTGCAAGAACTTTTCGTTAAGCACGGCTATCCTGACGGTGTGGTTTTTGGTCATGCGAAGGATGGCAATCTTCATTTCACGCTTGCGCAGGCTTTTGACACCGCTGCCGACGTTGCTCAATTTGAAGGACTGTTGGATGATATTGCGTATTTGGTCGTTGGGCGCTTTGACGGTTCGCTCAAAGCAGAACACGGCACGGGGCGCAATATGGCTCCTTACGTTGAAATGGAGTGGGGTGCTGAAGCCTACTCCATTATGCGCCGCTTGAAGGTGCTTATTGACCCGAACAATATCTTGAATCCGGGTGTAATTATGAATGACAACCCAAAAGCGCACGTCGAGAACTTGAAGCCGATTCCCGTGGTCGAAAAAGAAGTGGATAGCTGCATTGAATGTGGTTGGTGCGAGAATAAATGCCCCTCGCAAGGACTGACGCTCACTCCACGCCAAAGAATAGTAGTGCGGCGCGAAATCACCCGCGTCAAAAATGCCGCAAAAGACGGCAAAGTCTTGAGCGATGCACCATTTAGCGCATGGCAACTGGAGCGAGATTATGATTATTACGGCTTGGAAACGTGTGCCACTGATGGGATGTGCGCCACAATTTGCCCTGTCCATATCAACACCGGTGATTTGGTGAAATTACTGCGCAGTGAGCAACATTCCGGCTTTGCGCAAGACAATGCCCGGACTATTTCGCGGCATTTTCACGCCGTGGAAAGCATTGCGAAATTAGGAGTGCAAGCCGGCAGAGCGCTTGAAAGTATTGGTGCTGAGGGTGTGGTGAATTTTGTGAGTGATGTTGTGGGTAAGATACTGGAGACGCGGCTTCCGGGCTGGAATGATAATATTGGTACGCCCATTCGTCTGCCCCACACGTCGAATGAAAATGCTGATGCTATCTACTTCCCCGCCTGCGTGACCCGTCTGATGGGCGGCGGAGAGAACCCGCATGATATGAATCAAGTAGAAATGTTGCTGCGCGTGGCAGAGCGGGCTGGCGTTGCACTTTGGATACCCGAAAAAAGTACGAATTATTGCTGCGGTACGCCGTTTTCCTCGAAGGGTTTCACGGAGGCATACCGCGAGATGATGGAGCGTACCGTAGATGAGTTTTGGAAGTGGTCAGACGGCGGACGGTTGCCAATTCTGACCGATGCAAGTTCTTGTACCTATACGTTCCGCAACGCTGGCAAAGACCTTTCGGGGCAAGCCTTGGAGCGCTTTACGCAACTGACAATTTTGGATTCCATTGAGTACGTCCACGACGTGCTTTTGCCTAAATTGCTTGAACGAGGCTTGCTAACACGCTTGCCCGAATCTGCGCTTCTGCATCCGGTGTGCTCGGTGATGAAATTGGGGTTCACTGATAAACTCCAAGCTATTGCCGAAGCCTGCGCTCACGATGCTGTAACGCCGATAAACGTGGGCTGCTGTGCATTTGCTGGCGATCGTGGTATGATTGCGCCGGAACTGACTGCGAACGCAACCTTGCTTGAAGCCCGCGAAGCCCGTGAGCGCCATTACGACGGCTATTATTCCAGCAATCCTACCTGCCAAATCGGGATGACAACAGCAGTCGGCGAGGAATATCAGTCGTATATTGCGCTTGTGGAGCGGGCTACGCGGTTGTAAACTAAGTGCTTGAGATTACTATCACAAAGCTTTTCGGTTATGCTTCCAAGCGCTTCATCTGCGGGAAGAACAGGACATCGCGTATAGAATCTTGATTTGTGAGCAGCATCACAAGGCGGTCTATACCAATGCCCAAGCCTGATGTGGGCGGCATACCGATTTCGAGTGCGTGCAAGAAATCCTCGTCGAGCGTCATTGCTTCGTCGTCGCCGCCGGCGCGGAAGCGAGATTGCTCCTCAAGACGATTGCGCTGATCAATCGGGTCATTCAACTCCGAATACGCATTAGCGACTTCCTGCCCGTTGATGAACAGTTCAAACCGCTCGGTCAAACCTTCTTCGGAACGGTGTTTTTTTGCCAGAGGCGACATTTCGAGCGGATAGTCAATGATATACGTCGGCTGAATGAGGTGCGGCTGCACTTTGTCGCTGAAAATCTCATCAATTACTTTCCCCGCAGTTGCTTTCGGGTCAACGTCTATCCCAAGTTCTTTCGCCACTGCGTGAAGTGCCGCAGCGTCTAGCCCACGTACATTTTTGCCGGTATATTCTTTGATTCCATCCAAAAGAGGTAGTCGGCGGAAGGGCGCTTTGAGAGAAATTATTTTGTCGCCGACCGTTACATCCGTGCTTCCAAGCGCTCCCTGAGCAATATGCTCCAGCAAACCTTCTACCATTTCCATCATCCAAAACACATCTTTGTAGGCGACGTAAATTTCCATCATCGTAAATTCAGGGTTATGGGTTTTGTCCATACCTTCATTACGAAAGTTCTTACTGATTTCATACACTCCTTCAAAACCGCCTACAATCAGACGCTTCAAGTATAATTCATCTGCAATGCGGAGGTAAAGCGTTGTGTCAAGCGAGTTATGGTGCGTGGTGAAGGGACGTGCCAGAGCGCCGCCATAAAGCGGTTGCAAAATTGGCGTTTCTACCTCCAGCCAACCACGATCATCGAAATAGCGACGCATGGCGGTAATAATTTTGCTGCGCTTGACAAAGGTGTCGCGTATCTGGGGGTTTACCACGAGATCTTTGTAGCGCTGGCGATAGCGCAGTTCCTTGTCTGCAAAAGCATCGTACATAACCTTATTGCCCGCATCGTCCTCAACTTCTTTTGCAATCGGAATCGGGGCAAGTGACTTGCAAAGTAGCGTTAGCTCGGTGGCATGAACGCTAATTTCACCCATTTTCGTGCGGAATACATACCCCTTCACGCCAACAATATCGCCAATATCGTAGAGTTTGAAATCGTCGTAGTTCGGTATGTCGCCTGTGCGCAGGTACGCTTGAATACGACCCGAAGCATCTTGAATGTGGCAAAAGCTCGCCTTGCCCATCCGGCGTAGCGCCATAATCCGACCCGCAATAGCAACCGTTTTGAATTCTTCCGGCGCTTCATCTTTGAAGTTGGTGAGAATCGTTGTCGCATCGTGGGTCTTATCAAAGGTGTAGGGATAAGGATTAACACCGTGTTGGATAAGGTGGTCGAGTTCTTCGCGGCGGCGGAGTTCTTGGTCGTTGAGTTCGCGTGTCATGCGTTATGTGATGGATTTGGGTGAATGATGTGAGCGTTATCAAAGCACAAAGTTACGCATTTCAAAACAAATTGTGATAGATTCACCTTTTAGGAAGAGAATTTTTTTGAAAATCCATAAAAAAGCACGATATTTGAGTTTTGCCAAAAAAACGACTTGACACAAGAAAAACCCTGAAAAATAACGCTTCACAAGTAAGCGCCTTTCAGCGAACATTTTTGTAAGCCAACTGTTGTAAACCAATTTTGTATCATTATCGAACAAACGTTACTTGGGTAAGTTTAGAAGCACTCGGCGACCGCCGATAAATAAAAAGCACGACCTTAATGTTCGTGTCAACGAAGAAGTAGATGCACTGCGTGTCCGCGTTGTTGATGAAGACGGGCAAATTATCGGCATTATGTCCGGTCGAGAGGCGCTCGATATAGCAATCGCTCGTGGACTTGACCTCATTGAAATTGCACCGAAAGCGGAACCGCCGGTGTGTAAAATCATTGATTTGGGCAAATACCGCTACGAGCAGCAAAAGCGTGAGAAGCTACAAAAGAAAAGTCAACACCAGCAGCAATTGAAGGAAATTCGCTTCAAAGCCGGTACCGACACTCACGATTTCGACTTCAAGACCCGCCATGCCCGCCAGTTCCTTCTGGATGGCGATAAGGTAAAAGCCAGTGTCATGTTTCGTGGTCGAGAAATTGTTCACTCAGCACTTGGTATTGAAATGCTCAAAAATTTCGTACACGTGCTGGAAGACGTTTCCAAAGTTGACCAAGAAATAAAAATGGAAGGCAATACGTGTGCTGTTATTCTTTCGCCTGACAAAGAGCGTAAAGTTCCCGCAGCAAAGTAAAGTGCCGCAAGCACCTGTCTTCGACATTTTTACCTCAATGTAGATATTGCACCGAGAAACGCGCAAAAATGGGTATGCTTGTGCGGTTCACGGATCAATTTTTCAATTTTTAATTCACGACCGTTTTACTTTTTGCGCAAGTATTTTCCATGCCAAAAATAAAGACTAACAGCGCTGCGAAAAAACGCTTCAAAATTACCGGTACCGGTAAAATTAGCCGTCGTCGCGCATTCCACCGTCATATTCTCATCGGCAAAAATGCCAAGCGCCGTCGCCGTATCGGTCAAGGTACGCTTGTGGCTGAGAGCGATATGTCGAACATCAAGTATCTGCTTAACATCTAAGTAAATCCTTGATTTTGTGACCATCGCACTGCCGAGGGTTCACTATAATACGGGCGTTGCGCCTTCACAGAGAGGACTTCAAACCCTTGTCGTATGGCTCATCGTTCCCAAAGTCAACAACCGTATTCACTTTATCCTACTGAGGATTTTTTACCATGCCACGTTCCAAAAATAAAGTAGCATCCCGCGCCCGCCGCAAAAAGATGCTCCAGTATGCAAAAGGCTACTGGGGCGCTCGCAGCAAAGTCTGGACGATTGCCAAACACCATATCGAAAAAGGCTGGCAATATGCCTTTCGTGACCGCCGGGCGAAAAAGCGTCAATTCCGCAGCTTGTGGATTACTCGTATCAATGCAGCAGCTCGTGCCAATGGCATCAGCTACTCGCGCTTGATTCACCTTCTTGCTGAGAAAAACATCACGCTTGACCGCAAGATGCTCGCCGACCTTGCGATGAATCAGCCGGAGGCGTTTGCCAAAATCGTTGAACAAGCAAAAAGCTAATACGCCCAAAGCCGACGCAACAACTAACGCCCCAAAAGACTGCATACCCAACTAAACAAGAACGCCTTACAAACTATGATTTGTAAGGCGTTCTTGCTTTTTGCTACTTCTTTGAATTCATGTTCTTTTTGTTTCTTTTTGTGTGAGGACTACTTCGTAGTACGTTTTTTCCAGTAACGATAGGCAAAGATTCCTGTAACAATAACCGCTAGAATCACTAAAAGCACTTTACCATAAAGCTGTAAATACTCATCCATTTTCACCCAGTTTCTGCCGAGCGTCGCTCCGGCAAAGAGCAGAATTCCATTCCATACCGCAGCGCTCAGTGCGCTTAGGAGCGTCGTTGTGCCAAGTGGCATCTTCGCAATGCCAGCTACCATCGAAATCACGGCACGGGTGCCGGAAAGAAAACGATTAGCAATAATCACCCAAAAGCCATAACGCCGAAACCAATCTTCTGCGCGGTGGATGCCGTCCAGGGGCAAGAAGGCAAAGCGCTTGGATTCAATTATCTGCGTTCCGTACCGTGCGCCTACCCAGTACATCGCCAAAAAGCCTAACACGCTGCCAAGCGTTGCTGAAGCCATCATCGGCACAAAACCAACAGTGCCAAGACCAATCAATGTGCCGCAAAACACTAGAATAGTGTCGCTTGGCGAGGGTGGGAATACGTTCTCCAAGAAAGTGATAAAGCACACAAACGCCAGCACGCCGGATGGCGGCAGCCCTTTGATAAATTCGACAGCATATTCAAGCATAGTCTGCGCTTTCTCTGGGAGTGTGGAGTGAAGAAGCAAAATCAACGGACAATTCAGCCAAAGATACAAAATGTATAATTTCTGCGATGATTTTCTTTCTGCTATCTATTGCATGGGTGGTTATTATGGTAATTTCTACTTTTGCCTACGGCTCATATTTCATGCGGTCTTGAGGATGGAAATATAAACTTTTTTCGCATAATGCTTTTCGGAATTTCCTCATTTCACCGACAAGTTGTATATTGTGCTTCCGTCGAAAATAATTGACATATCAACTACCTCGTGGCATAAACACCGATTTTTCTTTCATGTAGCTGTATTACTAGCTTTTTTGCAAGGAGCGTTCTTGTGGATTTATTTCAAAAATGTATAGAATTTACCCGCGCCGATGAAGTCAAGGCGCTTGATATGTACCCATATTTCCGCGCTGTTCAGGAAAACGAAGGTCCACTTGTGATGATGGAAGGACGCAAAGTGGTTATGGCTGGCTCGAATAACTATTTGGGCTTGACCGGGCATCCGCGTGTGCGCGAGGCAGCAAAACGGGCAATCGACAAATACGGCACAAGTTGCTCCGGCTCACGCTACCTCACAGGAACGATTGACCTCCACAATGAGTTGGAAACCCGCTTTGCGAAGTTCTTGGGCTACGAGTCCGTTCTCTTGTACAGCACCGGTTATCAAACCGCACTCGGTGCTATTTCGGGCTTAGTGCAGCGTGGCGATTATATCATCTCCGATAAAGAAAACCACGCTTGTATTATCAACGGCGCCTTACTTGCTAAAGGAGCAACGGCGGACTTTGTACGCTACAAGCACAACGACATGGTAGATTTAGAGCGTGTTCTCTCGAAAATCCCTGACACAGCAGGAAAGCTCATCGTTACCGACGGTGTGTTTTCTGTAACCGGATCCATCGTTAATTTGCCCGACCTTATCACCGTTGCGAAAAAATATGGCGCACGGGTACTCGTGGACGATGCACACTCTACGGGCGTTATTGGCAAGGGTGGGCGCGGCACTGCAAGCCATTATGGGATTGAAGCTGACATGACCATGGGAACATTTTCCAAAACATTTGCGTCGCTGGGCGGTTTCATTGGTGGTCCTGAGCGGGTGATTAACTATCTCAAGCATAATTCTCCGGCGCTTATCTTCAGTGCAAGCCCCACACCGGCTTCATGCGCGGCAGCTTTGGAAGCACTGACTATCTTGGAAGAGCAACCGGAATTGATAGATAAACTTGTTGCCAATGCAAACTATGCCCGTAAAGGACTCAAGGAAAAAGGCTTCCATGTACTGGAAGGACAAACGGGTATTGTGCCGGTTATTGTCGGCTCACTCGAAAATGCACTTATGTACTGGCGACAACTCTATGACCGCGATGTCTTTGTCAACGCATTTGTGCCACCCGGTGTACCGCCGAATATGAGTATGATGCGTACAAGCTACATGGCTTCGCACGAGAAAGTTCACCTTGACCGTATTATCGAGGCATTCGATGAAGTTGGTACTGCGCTTGGCTTTCGCGGTGCAACCACGAACGGACAAGTCGTAGCGGTAGAACATTAAAAGCACACTGAAAAATATACGGAGAAGAGATGTAGCCCGCCGTAAATTGGGCTACATCTCTTTTTTGTCAAAAAAAGTTTGGAAAAAGTCTCTTTTTCCCGTAGGTTTGTAATCTGTTTTCTAGCATTTTATGCCTTGCCAACCTAGCTCAGCTGGTAGAGCAGCTCATTCGTAATGAGCAGGTCGTCGGTTCGAATCCGATGGTTGGCTCAACTCTAAAGCCCACAAATTCACGTTTGTGGGCTTTTTGTTTTTTGTCTCACTCGTTCGCTTTATTCTCCACCGTTTTCCGGTTGAATCATGGAAAGCAAATCTGCTTCGGTAATGACTTTCACTCCCAGCTCCTGCGCCTTTTCCAGCTTGCTTCCCGCCTCTTCTCCCGCAAGTACAAAATCGGTCTTTTTACTCACCGAACCCGCTACTTTCCCGCCATATCGCTGTATTAAGTCCTTCGCCTCGTCGCGCTTCAGCGTGGGCAAGGTGCCGGTGATAACAAACGTTTTCCCCTGCACAGCTGTTACCGCGTCAGCAATGGCGCGTCCTTCATGGTGCATTTTTAGTCCCAATGCAGCAAGATCGTGTACTAATTGTCGGTTTTCGGCGCTCTGGAACCATGCTGCAATCGCAGTTGCTGTGCGCTCTCCAATACCGAAGACTTGCACAAAATCGTCCTTCGTGGCTTCCACAAGGCGCTCCATCGAACCGAAATGTTCTGCAAGAATTTTCGCGGTCTCCTCGCCCACAAAGCGCACCCCCGTTCCGAAGAGTACCTTTGCAAAAGGGCGCTCTTTACTTGCTTCGATAGCCGCGAAAAGGTTATCGACACGTTTTGCCGCCCAGCGGTCAAGCTCAAGAAGTCTTTCGCGCTGCTCGTGTAAACGATAGATGTCGGCAATCGTCCGCAAAAAACCTTCTTCCACAAACTGATCAACAATTTTTTCGCCTAAGCCTTCAATATCCATCGCGTTGCGCGAAGCCCAGTGTGTAAGCCGCCCGCGCACTTGCGACGGGCAACCCGAAAACTCACAATAATACGCCGCCTCGCCGTCATAGCGCTTGAGTGCTTGCTTGTGAGCGCAGGGGCATTCGTGTGGGAACGAAAACGGGCTACTCTCCGTCGGGCGTAGTTCAGATACAAAACCACTTACTTTCGGAATTACATCGCCACCTTTTTCCACGATAACCGTATCTCCGGCGCGAACGTCGAGTTCGGCAATATAATCCGCATTGTGGAGCGTAGCACGGCTGATGGTGGAGCCGGCAAGCAAAACAGGCTCAAGCTCTGCCACTGGCGTAGCTACGCCCGTACGACCAATTTGCAAGAAAATAGATATGAGTCGGGTTTGCGCTTTTTTCGCCTCGTATTTGTATGCAAACGCCCAGCGCGGAAAGCGCCCCACTGCACCAAGCTCCGTTTGCTGCTGCAGGCTATTGACTTTAATCACCGCACCGTCTGTCTGGAATGACAGCGTTTCGCGGCGCGTTTCCCATTCATCAATGAAAGCAAATACATCGTTAAGAGTAGGACACAGCCGCGAATGCTGTGCCGTTGGGAAGCCCATTGCTCTCAGAAGGCGCATATTATCTGCTTGCGAAAGAAGCGCCATGTCGTCGGAAGCAAGAAAGTACGTTGCAAGTTGAAGTGGGCGCTTCATCACTTCGCGCGGGTCTTGGAGCTTGAGCGTTCCAGCGGTCAGATTGCGTGGATTAGCATAGAGCTTTTCGCCGCTTGCTTCACGCTCTTCATTGAGCCTTACAAAATCATCATTGAGCATAAATACTTCGCCGCGAACCTCGAAATTTTTTAACTCCACTCCGCCTACAAATACAGGATTAACGCGAAGCGGCACACTGGGCAGTGTACGGATGTTTTGCGTAATATCGTCTCCCGTTACGCCGTCGCCGCGCGTGACACCAAGCGCGAGAACGCCATCCACGTAGCGTAAACTCATCGCAACGCCGTCGTACTTGAGGTCGCACCAGTATTCGTGCTGCTTACCTTCCAAAAGTTCACCCACGCGGCGGTCAAAATCGCTTGCATCCTCGCGGTTGTAGCTATTTTGCAAAGAGAGCATTGGCTGGGCGTGCTGAACATTACGAAACTCCTTCTGTGCCTCACCACTAACGCGCTGCGTGGGGCTGTCCGGCGTAACAAGGTCTGGATGCTCACGCTCGAGAGCGCTTAATTCCTCAAAGATGCGGTCGTAGTCGCGGTCATCCATAATGGGTGCGGCTTCCACATAATAGGCTATATCAGCACGGCGAATCTGGGAGCGAAGATGCTCGGCATGGGCGCGGAAAGTTGTAGGTTGTAGCGCTTGCGTGCCAGAAGTGGAGCGCTCACTGAAGAGATCGTGTTGGTCGGGCATAGCGTCGTTAATTGATGATGGATGCATATCCTGAATTCGTGGTTGAATTCGTCCACCTATAAACTACAAAAAATTGGCTTGAAATCAAGCGTACAAACTTGGTGGAGGCTGAAGCAAACACCCCTTTTCGAAAAAATATAGAACTGAATATTCGGGTGAAGTGCTGAGTTTTCTGAGCATTTGTACTATTGCTTTACAATCAATTTGGTGTTATCTTTGCTGGCGTAAAAACATGCAACAAAGCCACAAAGATAGGTTCCGCAAGAGCTTTGGATTTATTTTGTTAGCCGGACACTACCTTTGATTGGCTCGTTATCACGCCACGAATAGCTTTCCGATCCTCAGGGAAATAGGAGTACAAAGCGTTCTATCCCTATTTATTGATGTCTAATCTTTTCGCTTCATCTCGCCGTATTTATACGGTTATTGGTGCATTATTTGGCGCATTTTTTCCTCTCGTTGCTGTCCTTCTACGCATTTGGCAGTACGGTTTGTCTCAGCTCGCTACGATTATCAAAAGCGACCCCTTGCTCTGGATAATTTTTTCTGCTCCGATTTTTCTTGGCGCAGCGGCTTGGCTGGCGGGATTTTATCAAGATAAAGCCAAACGAGCGCAGTACCAAGCCGAAGAAGCCCGAAACTCTGTGCAAAAACAAGTGGAAGAGGCAATACTTCTAATACAACAGCAGCAAAACGAACTGCGCGAGAAGGATGCTCAGGCTCTGGAGATAAACATTCAGAAGCGGCAGTATATGGAAAAAAGCGTTTCAGATTTGCTTGCAACCATGCACAGCTTGGGGAAAGGAGATTTGACGGTAAGTATTCAAAACAATACCGGTGATGAAATTGCAGACCTCTATCGCGGGTTTTCTACTTCTGTCGCCATGATTCGCTCGCTTGTCATTAAAGTGAATGATGTCGTGGATAATGTGGTGTTGGCAACGGCGCAAATTGCCGAAGAAACTCAGCAGATGGCGTTGTCAGTGCAGCACCAAACATTACACACCAACGAAATTGCTGCTGCTGTGGAAGAGACAATGACGACTATTGAAGAGACCATGCGGAGAGTAACCTCAGCTGCAAATGAAGCCCAAAAAACGGAATCCGAATCACAACAAAGCATTTCTGCGGTGCGGGTGATGCAGGAGCGGATGAGCAGTATTGCCGGAATGGTTGCGGAGGTTGCGCGGACTATTAGTGCTCTTGTCGAGCAAAGCGAAGCTATCGGCGGTATAGTACAGGTTATCAATGACATTGCCGATCAGACAAATCTTCTTGCTCTCAATGCTGCTATCGAAGCCGCACGAGCAGGCGAAGCAGGACGTGGCTTTGCCATTGTTGCCGATGAGGTCCGTAAACTCGCCGAGCGCACCCAAAAAGCGACGAAAGAAATTGCCGCCACCGTACACACTATACAGCACCAAACTACAGAGGCAATTACCACAATGAATAGAGGGCAAGAAGATGTTCGTGCGGGTGAAAGTGCTGTGCAGAACACTCATGATGCTCTGGACCGCATTACTCATCAAGCACGCCATGTGAGCGATATGGTTGCCGGAATAGCAACCGCAAGCGAGCAGCAAGCCTTTGCGATGAACGATATTGGACAGGGCGTTTACAAAATTGTGGAAGTTGCACAGCGTTCTTCGACCGTCATCAATGAAACATCCGCCAGTGTTAAAAGCCTCCATGTCATTGCCGAGCATTTGCAAGAAACGATTGCTACTTTCCGCGTCTAGAAAGTATTCACAGTCATCACGCGACTTTGAGCGGCAGCGACCTCGGCATTACGCCCGTTGCATCGAATACGGCTGCAGCAATTGCGGGCGCAATCGGCGCAATCGGAGGCTCACCTACGCCATATGGCACATCGTCGCCTTCCAAGATAAACGTTTGGATCTCAGGTGCATCGCGGAGTGTCGCCACCGGATATTCGTGGAAATTACTTGCCCCAATTTGCCCGTCCTTGACCTGAAGTCCCTCGTACAAGGAAGCGCTAATGCCCATCATCACGCAGCCCTCCATTTGCATTCGGATTCCTTCAGGATTGACCGCAATTCCAACGTCTAGCACGTGTGTTACCTTGTGAACACGAATCACGCCGTCTGTTACTATCACCTCCACCGCTGCCGCTGCAATTGTTTTTCTGTCGTTAGCAAGCGCCATTCCGCGACCTGTGCCGTGAGTTTTGGGGAGTTTCCATGCGCTTTTTTCGGCGAGTGTTTCAAGCGTTTTTATGTAACGCTTATTGATTTTTTCGTTGCCTGCTACGAGCTCCAAACGCAGCGCAATCGGATCTTTGCCGAGTTTGTGTGCTAGTTCGTTGATAAAACTTTCAATGGCAAACGTATTGGCGAATATGCCTACACCGCGCCAGATGCCAGTCGTGAAGGGAAGTTTATTGTGCCAGAGCGTTGCTGCTCTATTCGTGGTGTTGTAGATAATGCTTGCGCCGTGTCCTGCCGAAATAAAATCGGCACCAAAGACGGTCATACCTAATTCACCTGCCATTCCCTCAATAATCATATCGGGTGTAGCTTGGTCGTGAGTGATGGCTTCAATGCTGCCATCTGATGTAATCTTTGCCTGCAAGACGTGATGCGTATTGGGGCGATACATTGAGTTTTGAAACTCCTGCTCGCGTGTATTAAAGACTGAAACGGGCTTGCCGACAATCTTTGAGATTTTCGCGGCATCGGCGGCATTCATTTTGGCATACCGTCGCCCGAAGCCACCTCCCAAATAGGCAGTCCGAACTTCTACTTTTTCCGTATCTATTCCAAGCGCCTTTGCTACTTGGTCGCGTATAAGGCTTGGTGCTTGTGTACCGATGACGATAGTTGCTTTGTCTTTCTCAACATGAGCAATGGAGCCGTTTGGTTCCATTTGAGCATGAGCGCCGAGAGGAGTCCGATATTCCTGCTTAAACACTCCATCAGAATTTTTTTCGATAATAGATTTTGCGCTACCTTCGTTCTGCACCTCGACCTCTGTGCCTTTACCGACGGTTACGATGCTTTCAATATCCGTTTGTTGCCATTTCTTGGGGACATTCCATTCTATTTCTATTGCACGCGCTGCCGTTTCTGCCGCGTAACGGCTTTTTGCGACCACCGCCACAAACTCACCGTCGCGTATAACCCGCTCCACTCCTTGCATCTTCTCTGCCTCTTGTGTCTTGATGGTTTTTATCGTGCCGTCAATATAGGGTGATTCGACAATGACGGCGTGGAGCATACTGGGCATGGTTTGGTCAATGCCGAAAAGCGGCTTCCCCATAACTTTCGGCTTCAAATCTACCCGTTTCGTATCTTTACCAACATACTTGAAAGCAGATGCTGGCTTAAGTGCCGGAGTCTTGGGAATATCCCATTGCTTGGTCTTTTGGGCGATGTCTGCGTACGTTATTGTCCGACTGCCGGAGGTGATGGAGCCGTTGCTTGCCGTTACCGCGCTTACGTCCACGCCCCACTCTTTTGCGGCAGCAGTTTTGAGCATCTCACGCATCGTAGCTGCCACTTCACGTATGGGAGTAAACATGGAACTGGTACTGGTGCTGCCGCCTGTCCCCAAACTATCAATAACACCGGTGCTTGTAGCAGCATGCTCCACTTTGATTTGCGAAAGCGGCACCTCCAATTCTTCTGCCGCAAGCATAGCATAGCCCGTGAAAATACCTTGCCCCATCTCTACTTTTGGAGATTTGAGAACAATTGTATTATCGGGCAAAACTTCAAACCAAAAGTCTGGTCGGTAACTAGAAATAGATGCCGGAAAATCCAGATTTTCCACTGTTTGCGCAGCCGCGCGGCGCATGGGAACACGCCCCGGATAAATAGCAATCATCGCGCCGCCCAGCACAATACCGCCCACCTGTAGAAATCTCCGACGAGTCAGTGATTTTTTTTGAGGTTGCTCAGGATGAGGTTGCTCAGAATTGAGCTGGTCTTGAGGAGTTTTTTTAGAAGCCATGATACGTGAAGATTAGAGGGTAGCGGAAGATGTTCGTTGAATTTCGGCAGCACGTTTGATAGCCTTGATAATACGTGGCTGTGTCCCACATCGGCAGATATTGCTTATATTTGCGGTAATGTCGTCATCGGTCGGATTGGGAATGTCTTTAATAAGTTTTGCCGCCGCCATCATAAATCCCGGCTGACAGTAGCCGCACTGCGGCACTTGCTCGTCTATCCATGCTTGCTGTATGGGGTGCAATTTCTCTTCGCTCGGTGATAACCCCTCAAGCGTTGTAATGTTTTTCCCTGCGGCTTCGCTCACGGGATAAGAGCAAGAGCGCGTTGCTTCACCGTCCACGTGTAGTGTACACGCCCCGCAGAGGGCTTTCCCGCAGCCGTACTTCGTGCCCTTCAGCCCTAATTCATCGCGTACAACCCAAAGCAATGGCATTGCGGGGTCAACGTCCACACTAGTTTTTGTGCCGTTGATGGTAAAATTGATATTCATAGCAGTATGTGTTTTTGCTGCAAAAAAAGATTTGTTATCGTGATGGCTAGTGCGGTGTAGTGTGAACGGGAGCTTCCTGTTTTTTCGCCAATATCACAATATCCGACACTTCCAAAACGTGCTTTTCCGCGCCGTGTAAGGTCACATTGATCATTGCCTGACCAACTTCACCCAAGGTGGAGACGTAGTTGGAAAAGAAGAGTTGGGCGAGCGGGTAAAGCCACGCAAGATATTTGTACAGAGCCAGCGTATTCTTCAAGCCCGGCGTAGGATTCATAAAGCCCGGACGGAAAGCGTAAAACTGCTTGAAGGGTAGCTTGGCAAGGTCGTTCTCTGTTCTGCCTTTCACTCGCGCCCACATAGTTTTACCTTGTTCGGTGCTATCTGTGCCGGCACCGGAAACATAGCAAAAGGTCATTTCCGGGTTGAGTGCGCCGATTGTTTTCGCAAAACTGAGCGTGAGTGTATGCGTTATGCGGGTGTATTCTTCCTCGCTAAGACCCAGCGAAGAAACCCCCGCACAGAAGTAGCAAGCATTATAGCCCATCAAGCGTTCGGCAAAAGCAGAAACATCGGACAAATCACCGTGAACAATTTCCGTGAGTTTGGGATGAACCACGCCGCACGGTTTCCTGCCAACAACCAGTACCGCTTCCACAGCAGGATGCAGCAAGCATTCGTGAAGGACTCCTTCGCCGACCATACCGGTTACGCCCGTGATGATGGCGCGTATTGCTGTTGTATTCATAGTTCTTTCTATTTTATTCGGTTATCATGTCCCAAAACATTGTGTAGCCAATTTCAATCGCAGATTTTCGGTGGTTTGTGGGCAATGATAGTGCGTAATTGTATATGCCCGTAATGTTGCTCATTGCTAATGTAAACACCATTTCCGTCGGTAAATTTTTAATGATATGCTGTTCTTTTGCCTGCTCAATCAATTCAACATGATCACGCATCTGCTCCTGCAAGACCTGTTTCTGTATCTGCGTAATGTGAGGTGAAAAGTGCATTTGCTGAATATAATGAAATTTTTCAGGATTCTGCAAACCCCAATAAATCGAATGCACATATACGGTCTTGAGTTTTTTTTCTATCGTATCGCCCATTTTCATTTTTGAGCGTATATGCTTGTTCAGCTCTTCCTTGACAGCAATGTACAGCTCTTTTATCAAGTCTTCTTTTGTACCAAAGTAATGAAACAGCGTACCATTAGAAATACCGGCTTCTTTGGCAATTCTACTTGTCGGTGTGCCGTGGAAGCCGCATTCCACAAAGAGCTTGAGAGCGCTGTCGAAAATTTGTTGTCGTTTATCCATCACTGTGTTGTTGATTGACTAATCACTCTACAAGATAATCGTAAATATTTGCATTATCAAATATTTTTTTGTGCAAAAAGAAGACTATTACCAATTACGCTAGATTGTTAGGGCGAGGAGTATTTTTGCCCTCATTGTATAGGGCAGATATTGTATGTTTGTATTCGCAAAAGTTTTTCGTGTCAACCAAAGAACTTCGTAAAAAACTTTCGCGAATGTCAAACAATACTGAACGTTGAGAGAATGCGGATATTCTTGTGTTAATCAGGGAGGCTAATTTGTCAACACCTTCGGAAATGGAGACGTGATTCAAGCAGTTTCTTTACTTTAACACAGTAAAAACATCGTTTTGTGAAACATTTATTGTAGGCAAAAGATATGAGCATGGAACAATATTTTTCGGGCATCAAATCCTCACCAAACCAAGTTTTTGTGGGCATCACCGGCGGTATCGGTAGCGGAAAAAGCACCGTCGCCGCTCTTATCCGCGAGGCGGGCTACACCGTCTTAAGCGCAGACGACATTGCACGCGACCTCACCAACGGTCATCCCGAAGTTAGAGCCGCCATCAGTGCTGCATTCGGGGAAATGTACTTGCCGGACGGTACGCTTGACCGCATGAAAATGGCGGCATTGGTATTCGGCACTAGTGATGAACACGCACAGAATCTTGTGCAGGTAAACAGTATTGTGCATCCTTTTGTCTGGCAAGAAGTGGCGCGGCAGGTGAAAGAACGATTTGATGCGGGTGACAAGTTTGTTTTTAACGAAAGCGCCCTGATTTTTGAGACTGGAGCCGATAAATTCTACGACCTTGTGCTGGTTGTGGATACGCCTGAAGATGTCCGTATTATGAGGCTTGCCGAGGGGCGAGGGATTTCGCAAGAGGAAGCGCGGCGACGTATTCAGGCACAGATTTCTGCAGACGAAAAAAAAGCACGAGCCGGATATGTTCTTCATAATCACGGCTCGCGCTCAGATATTGAGGAGGAAACGAAACGGTTTCTTACTGCGCTGGAATATGGAACAATAAATGAGAGAGTGCTACCCGGCGCATGAAAATATTGCGAGGCATTTTTTCAATCTTTGTGCTTGTGGTGGTGCAACTAAGGTCGAGAGTTACCGTAAAAATTTCTTTTCGGCAATCAGGTAAATCGGAATACCGATAGCAGCTATTAAAATCAAACCTTTAATGGAAAATATTGCGCCAATAATGCCAAAAATAATGCGCAAAATAAAGCCTGCTATGACAAATGCACCAACAACTAATGCTATTTTCTTGAAGAGTTCCATAGAGCAGTATTGCGTAAAAAGTGAAGAAGGAATGACAGAGTTAGTTAAAAAGTATCTTGTGTTTGTACACTTTTATCTAAACGTGCTGCTATTCAAAAAGTTTCGTTTCGTGTTTTACTCAATTTTATTTTTGCCAATCACCTTAATTTCTAACGTCATTATGCGCTCAAATTACTATTTCAATTTTCGCATCTTGTCTGTGCTTGCCTGCATCTATATCCTGCTTCCCTGTGTCTTCCTTCAAGCACAGACATACCGAGCAGAACGTTTTCAAGATGGTCGTCCGCTTCGACAGGGGAAGTTTCTTATTGGCGCGGGATGGTCGTTTCTTGGTATTGGCTATTCTGTGGATCCAATTGGTTTAGAAAAAAATCCGCCTCTCGCGCCAACGCCTCAGGATCCATCGTTTGGGTTGCTTACTCTCAGTGGAAGTTTTGGTGTGGCAAAAGAAGTGGATTTGGGATTGGAACTGAGCGGTACTTTGGGGGGACCATCCTTCAGTTTTTTTGGAAAATGGGGGTTTATGCCTTATTCGTCACCATTTCAAATTGCTCTGCAGCCTACCATCGGCTATTCTGTCGCGGAAATTCGTCCTTCACTATCCGATTCAGTTCGCTCTAATCGCCTTATTCGCTCAAACCTTACCATTATTGACGTTGCTCTGCCGATGAGCTACGACCTTGATAAAGAATGGACGCTGATGCTGGTGCCGCATATTATGACATCAGGCTATAAAGCAAGTGTGGGATGGGATACAACTGCGCCGAACGGTTTACGAGTAGAAACATTGGCACAAACAGAAGCCGGGGGCTTATTTTATGGATTTTCCATTGGTGCAAAGGTTGTGCGCCCTGCGCCGGAATGGTGGCAGTATCTCCTGCCTGTACCGTTCTTGGCAAGCAGCTCAATGTTACTTTCCTTCAATTGGCATCAAAGCGGAGCGCTGTCGCTGTCTCTGGGCTATCAAGTCCTCTTTCCTTCCTTCGGTACATTGCTGACAACCGTAACGCAAGATGAAATGGATAACATTGAGAGTGAGCGGCGGCAGAAAGACAGCGTGGTCAGTCTTCAGAAGCAGCAGCTTGAACTGGAGCGCACACGCAGCGCCCGTGCACTCTCGGCGGAAATTACGAAAGTAAGCAGCATCGGTGACAATGGAAAAGAAGAACTCAATCCTACCTTGCGTATCGAAGAATTTGCAGCAGTGGAGCATCGTCCACTTCTTGCGTCTGTCTTTTTTGAGCATAATTCTTCTGTTATTCCGGCGCGGTACAGACGGTTACGTTCGGCAGACCGCATGAGTTTTAATGTTGACAATGTTGCAAATGTGCGCCTTGTGGAGATGTACCGCAACATTTTGAACATTGTCGGCAAGCGACTTTCGGACAAACCCGACGCACGGCTGACGCTCATAGGTTATACGTCGGGCATAGGTGAGGAAATGAACAACCGCACACTCGCGGAACGCCGAGCCAATGCAGTCTTGGAGTATCTTGTGGATGTGTGGAAGATTGCTCCCTCACGGATAATCGTTACACTTGGCTTAGAACAGAATGTGCTTGCCGATACGACAAGTATTCGCCGCGTTGAACTTCGCTCCACAGACCCAGATATTCTGCGCGATGTGGAATCAAATGCTGTGCAGCGCACCGTTACTCCCTCCGCTATTTCGTTTGGGCTAGATATTGCGGCGGGCGTGGGCGTCAAGCAATGGACAATTGAACTGACGCAAGTGGATGAAAGGGAGGTGCGGACGCTCAAACTGGACAACGGCACACGCTCAAATCTCACCGAGTATCGATGGAATATCGCGGAGAACCCAGCATCCATACCAAGTTCACCCGAAAATGTTGTAGCTCGCTTGGAAGTAACTGATATTACAAACCGCGTTGCTGAGTCCTCGCTGGCGCTGGTTCCCGTTGACTATCTCACTATTGAGAAGAAGCGCCGTTCTGCCAAAACTGATACAATGATTGAGGTTTATTATCGCTGGCTTTTCGGTGAGAATGGCAAGTCGGTGCTGAATATGGAGGCACTTACGGCTCTCAAAGCCGCTTCCAAAGCTGATGCCGCACTCACGATTACGTCCCAAACGAACTTGAGTGCTGCACAAGAACAGTCTTTGCAGGATGCAGTGCGCAGCACGATGGCGCTATCTGTCCAGTTGCAGCAGGCAAAACAGACGCTCTCGGCGCAGGCAACTCCCGAAGAGCGCATTTATGCTCAGAGTTTCAAATTTGAATACCGTACACCGCAATCTGCAAAGCAATAGGAGGATATATGATAAAAACTCTCATTTTTATTTCCCTGCTCGTTATCATCTTGCCCACAGGGCTATTCGGACAACTTAAACCGTATGCCAGCACGCCTATTATTTTACAGCCTGTTGCGACCACTTCCACATCAGTTCTTATTCCGATTGTTAATACCTTTCCGCCCCTAATTTCTGATGGAAGAACAATTTTCCTTTTCGAGTATTTCTACTGGGAGCTAGCTACCGATAGCAACTTTACAAAGGTAGTTGCTTATCAACTCTGGGAAAAGAATCCAAGTGATGCTTGTTTAATCAAACGAGATACTATCTCTGTTCTCATTGAGGGGATTTTGCCCAATACAAAATTCTTTTTCCGAGTACAAGTATTGAATAAACAACCAGTTGTATTTGATCCTCTTAATCCGCTTGACTCATCTGACAGGAGAGTTTTTTTTTTCACATTCACGTCACCAATACTCATACAAACGCTAGCTCGGTCTCTCCCTCTTGCACCGAGACCGCTTTTATCAACGAATATTGCTCATAATTCATTTACTCTCAACTGGCTTCCTTCTCCGGGATTCCCGACAGAGTATGAGGTGCAAGTTTCTCCCGACAGCACGTTTCAGTCCGCTATCATAACCACCAATACACCAAGCACTTTAGCAGCAATAAAAGGCTTACAACCCAATACTCGCTATTTCTATCGTGCGCGAGCAAAAAATGCGCAAGGTAATTCTCCTTTTTCGCTGGTTGCTTCGGAATGGACTTTGAAGCAACACTATCCTTTTCTTGCTGACAATATTACTCCAATAGATGCACGACAGGCTAGGGCAAATTACGCATACGCAGTTAGTAGTACAATCAACACTATTCAAGCAGATTCATTAGTAGCACTGGTTGTAAATGCTAATATCTCTATCAACTCTGCTTGGTTTCAGGATGGTACAAAGTATGTTGTTAGGAGGGATGGTATTCAGGCTATACCGTCTGTGCTATATATTTCTGCCGCCAGCATAACATCTAAACTTGATAGTTTGGGTTTTAAGGAAACCAATATATCATTCATCCCTAGATTTGAAACTAATCTATGTACAGAACTGTCTTTCCGTCGCTATAAAAACTTTACTCCAACTTCTGTTGCATTTGAACAGAACAAGTACAACAGTTCAATTTTATCCCCTATTTATCCTAACCCATCGACTACCGAAATTGCTGTACAGGCAGATTTGGCGTATATCAGCACTGTGAGTGCGGAAATCGTTGATATTTTAGGTCGGCGGATGAATACTTCATCGGAACAGATATACGCCTCCGGCACACACGAACTGACATTCAGCACCAGAAACTTTGCAAATGGAACGTATATCCTGCGAATGAAAGTGCTGAATCAAGCCAGTGGGTTAGCTTCGTATTACTCGCGGCAGTTTGCTGTTTTACGCTAACAAGCAAATTCCATCGGAAATTGTTATGCTACTGCACCACCGTTCCGCCGCGCAATCGGCGCTCCGAGTCTAGCAGAAAGCCGCCACTGGCAGCAACAATGTCGCCTGCGTGCAACCCCGATAGAACCTGATATTTGCCGCCGCTTCTCACGCCAAGCGTAACGGATTGTGCGCGGAAAATTCCCTTCCCCTGACCATCATCACTGCTCTCCTGCACCCAGACGACAGCCTGCCGACCGCTTAGAATCACACTCTCCTCCGGCACGGTGATTGCTGAAGGGATTTCTCGCGTCAATTCCGTTGTGCTGAACATACCCGGACGCAGCTTCCCGTGCGGGTTCGGGGTTTCTATGCGAACACTCACCGTGCGAGTCGTGGCGTTCAGTATGGGTGAAATAAAGCTGATTTTTCCAGGGAATATTTCGCCGGGGTAGGCTGCAATGCTCATCGTAACTCGCTGCCCGATGCGCAATGCGCTGATATCGTTCTCGAAAACTTCCGCAAGATTCCACACCGTCGAGAAATCCGCAAGGTCGAAAAGAATTGCTCCTTCCTGAAGGCTTGCGCCTTCCACAATATTTTTCTGTGTCACTGTGCCCGAAAACGGCGATTGAATACTAATGCGGGTTTGTGGTTCGCCGGATTGAGTAATGGCATCAATCTGAGCATTTGTCATACCGAGCAAGAGCAAGCGTTCACGTGCTTTAGCGGCAATGCCGCGCATTCGTTCCGGTTTCGGAGTGTGCGATGATGGAACACCGTCCGGCTGCGCTTCTTGCAAGACGGACTGCGCCACGCTTTTGAGTGTGAGCAAATAATCGGTCTGTGCTTGCAAGAGCGCAGGGCTGTACACCTCGTATAGTGGCTGCCCTTCTCGAATGCGTTCGCCTGACTGCCGCACAAAAAGGCGTTCCACACGACCGCTTACTCGTGCGGTAATAGTGCGCTGTGTGAACTCGGCAGGAACAAATGTTCCCGCCAATCGCAGTGTCTGTGTCATTTGCTCTTTTTTTACCTCCGTTGTGCGCACATTCGCCAGAACTTGCTGCCGTGTACTAAGCGTAAGCAGCGCACTTGAATCGGTCATTGATTCCATCTCATGCTCATCGCCCGGTAGTACCAAATCCATCTGACAAATTGGACAGATACTCGGTTTATCGGATATTACCTGCGGGTGCATTGGGCAGAAATACTTTGGATTGCTTGCTGCTTGGGTGTTTTCTGTTTTGTGGGCAGTATCCGTTTTGCTGCAAGCCCCAGTTATACAGATGCTTACGATGAGTAAAATAAGAATGATTTTCATACCGGCTGTGGAATAGAAAAGTATAGAAAGGGCGACGATATTATTCTCCATCGCCAAGCATCATGCGGAGTTTAGCTACAAGCATCATTTGTTCTTCATGTGCCATTGCCAGTTCATCTTCTTTCATCGCAAGCATTTGTGCGGTTCGTAGAATGTCGCTTATGCTTGATTGATTAGTTTGAAAGGATAGAAGCAAGCCATTTAATGCTTGTTTGTAGGCGGGAAGAATCGTACGGTTGTAGTCTTTGACGGTTTCGATGGTATGGAGCAGCATTTGCTCGGCTTCTGCCAGTTCGCCTGCCAACTCGCGCTGCATAGCCTCGCGCTCGGCTTTTTGGCTAAGCTGGCGTGCGTTCAATTCCGCTTGTTTTGCATCAATCCGTGCAGATGACCACGGCGCAAAGGGGAGCGTAATGGAAGCCATCAGGCTGTACATCCACTCCACACGATTACTTGCCGAAAGTCCTGTGTGGACGCTAAAAATTTCCGATAACGCGCTGCTTCCGCTTGTCAAAATCATACCTTGCGGCATACGCATCAGCATCCCTTGAAGCATGAGGTCTGGTGTACGCTCCTGTTCTGCGGCAATGCGCTCTGCTTCGGTCATGCGCTCCATACTTGCCATACGGCGCAGCGTGGGATTTTGCTCACCGAATTTTGTCCGTGCTTGGTACGTTCTTCCAAGCAAGGCTTCAATAGTTTTTGCAAAATTGCTATCCACTATGGTGAGAATTTCCGTCTCAGGATTGGTGCGCCCTAAGAACGTGTTTAATCGTGCCGCTTTACCACGTCTCTCGAAATTACTACTGTGAAATTTTGCCTGCTCGGCGGCGAGTTCTGCTCGAAGGAGCAAAACCTCGTTCATCGTGGCTTTACCTGCTGCCAAGCGATCTTCGGCAGATTGCACAAGATTGCTCAGCATAATCGTCGTGCGTCCAAGAACCTCTTTTTGACGGTCGAGCCGCCAGAGCCGTGCGTAGAGTTCGCTCACATTGCCGCGAATAATGGCAGCAGCTTCGGCGCGGCGCTCATGCTCGGTTTGGGCGCCTTCGCGTTCTGCACGACGCATGGCAGCAAGTTTGTCGCCTAACATGAACATCTGTGATAGTGCCAGATTGTTAGAAATGGAGCGGTTCAACACATCGAAATTTCCCGCGGGCGTTTGTGTAAATTCCAGCGACAGCGTTGGCATAGGCAGTTGGGAGACGGCTTCTCCGCGATATTCAGCGCTTACGGCACGTGCTTCGGCAGCGCGGAGAAGCGGGTGATTACGCAATGCTTCGGCAACTAAAGAATCTAATGGCTGTGCATCAAGCCTTGATGCCGGAGCGAGGAGCATGAAGATAAGAGCAAAGAGAAAAAGGCGGATTAGATTTTTTTGAGAAGCAATCATTGTCTGACTCCAAAAAGGTAGATAGTGTTGAGCTACAGTCTTGAGTTTTGGGTGTTGAGTGAACTACTTGACTCTTATTCTCAACGCTCACGACTAACGAAAAGGGTGTCTTCAAGAGTAAACAAAAGGAAGTGGAAATAACGTTGCAATGCGGCGAGGAAATCGCTGGTTTTTGCGTGGAGTAGCGGCGCTGGGGGCAGAAGAAATTTCACAACGGCAAATGTAGAGGAATTTTCTGTGTTTCGCAAAAAATACCCTCTGGTCAACAACAAATGACAAAAGCGAATTTTCGCTTATATATAAAATTCGCGCTTGTCGAAATTTAGTTTCGCTTTAAGCGAAAAATATGTATCTTCGTGACAGGGCAAAAACCGATTATTTTTTCTTTTTCATTCCCCTTCAAACCAAGTATTTATGAGCACGAGCGGCGAGAACTTGCGTATCATTTTGGGTATCAAACTCAAGCAACTCCGTACGGAGAAAAAATTTTCGCTCAAAGACCTTTCTGAGCAAACGGATTTATCTATTTCGTATTTAAGCGAAATTGAAAAAGGGAAAAAATATCCGAAACCCGAAAAAATCATCGCTCTAGCGCAAGCGCTGGGAACGACCTTCGATGAACTTGTAACGATGAAGGTAGATGAAGCACTCGACCCGCTTACAGCCGTACTCAATTCCCCTGCACTGCGGGAGTTTCCTTTTAAGCTCTTCGGGATTGAGCAGCAAGATATTATGGATTTATTCTCTGCTTCCCCCGCCAAAGCCGGTGCGCTTCTGAAGACTTTTTTGGAGATTATTCGCGGCTATGACATGAGTGTCGAGCAATTTATTCTGGCTGCTTTGCGCTCTTACCAAAAGATGCAGCATAACTACTTTGAAGAACTGGAAGAAGCGGCAGAGCGCTTTATGGCAGAAATGCAATGGAAAGCGAAAATTCCTATGCCCACAGAATCCGTGAAGAAGGCGCTGACACTCAAATACAATTATGAAATTGACGAAAGTACGCTCTCAAGTCAGCCCGAACTGCAAAAATTCCGCACGATTTACGTTCCGACCAAAACGACTAAGCACACACCGTTGCCACACGCAAAGCCACGTTTGCTGCTGAATAAAGACCTCATTGACCGTCAGAAAGCATTTATTTATGGGCGAGAACTAGGGTATAATTATTTGAACCTCAAGGAGCGAGCGCTTACCTCGTCATGGCTAAAGGTCGAATCGTTTGAGCAGGTGCTGAATAATTTTAAGGCGTCCTATTTTTCCGGCGCACTTTTGATGAACCGCCATTCGATGGTCAAAGACCTCACCAAACTCTTCCAGAAAAAAACATGGGACGGCTCAGCGCTTGTGGCGATGCTGGACAAATATGCCGTTACGCCCGAAATGCTTCTTTACCGAATGACAGAACTTTTACCGCAGTTCTTTGGATTGGAAGAAATGCACTTTTTGCGCTTCAGTCACCGCACCAGTACGGGAAATATGAAACTCACCAAGTTTCTGAATATGTCGCAAGTTTTTGCACCCTACGGTCTGGATTTGAACGAGCATTACTGCCGTCGGTGGCTGCCCATCGGGATTCTGAAGCGAGAGCAAAGCGAACTTGCCGACCGCGACCCCACCTCGCCCCTCGTTATTGTGCAGCGCCCGTATTTTGTGGAAAGCAACATTGAGTATTTTGTGATTACTGTTGCGCGGCGGTTTGCCCTCAAACCCCTCTTTCATGCAAGCGTTTCGATTGGTTTCTTAATGAACGATGCGTTCAAAGAAAAGGTGAAATTCTGGAACGACCCCAATATTGAGAAAATTCAGGTGAATGAGACGTGTGAGCGCTGCGGGCTGCGCGAAGATGTTTGTCGTGATCGCATTGCACCACCAACGCTCTACATGAAAAATGAGCGCCAGCGCGTCCGCGAGGCAAGTTTGCAAAAGATTCTGTCCGGCGCAGCGCCACGATAAACAGGTAATTTCACAATGCCATAAAGATGATTCTTGTAGGCGAAGCCCATTTTTGCTAGATTGTTTCTGCAAGGCTACAATCAACGAAACAATCTGTGCATCTCACACCGAACGATGGGCAAGGGTATGGTATTTCACGCATCTTTCTCGCGCCGGCGCTTCAAGCATTTTTGCGAGATGTCTCGCCGCATTGCCGCGCTCTGCGTATTCTTTTGCATATTCTTTTGTGTAGCGGAGACAGAAAATTTTCTGTTCTCGCAGACGGTTATTTCTCAGCCCACCCCAAGAACAAC
The DNA here is from genome assembly GCA_014654705.1 of Ignavibacteria bacterium. GTDB lineage: Bacteria > Bacteroidota > Ignavibacteria > Kapaibacteriales > UBA4661 > PH2015. The sequence goes on along the minus strand of JACVZY010000071.1, from coordinate 227,893 downwards.
AGTAGCGACTACAATTTTCAACAACCCTGCCAACGATAGCCTCCGCGCTGCAATCACATCAGCCGTAAGCGATTCAGCACGTGTAGATGCGCTCAATGCGTTGTCTCGTGCGCTACGATTTACAAAGTTCTCCGAAGCTATTCGCCTTGCCTCCGATGCGCTGAGCATTGCTGAACGCATCGGCTATGTGAATGGCGCTGCACGGGCGCACTACAACATTGGCTACGCCCGCAGCCGCATGGGTGACTACGCACAAGCGCTTGAATCCTTTGTTACTTCGCTTCAGATGTACGAAAAGACCGATAACAGGCTTGGTAAGGCATATTGTTATATGGGCATGGGGAATGTACACCTTTACCGTGAAGAATATCCCCGTACGAAGGAATTTCATCTGAGGGCGCTGGCGTTTTTTGAGCAGGCAGGAGAGGTAGAGGGGCTTTGCATTTGCGCCAATAATTTGGGTTTAGTGTATGAAAAATTACAAATGTATGATTCGGCAATGTACTGGCATACGCGGTCGCTTGGTCTGGCAGAGCAAAGTCGTAGTGTCGTCCATATTGGCTACTCTTACTTCAATATCGGCGCAATTTATTATCGGCAAGGTAACTATGAGCATGCGTTAGAATACGAAAAAAAATCCCTCGCTCTCCGCGAACCACAAGGGAATAGCTATTCTTTGGGCGAATCGTACCAGCTGTTGGGAGACATTTATGCATCCTTGGGAGATAATACGCGGTCGTTGATGTATTTCCGGCAAGCAACTGAGGTTGCAACAGCCATAGGCGCGCCTCAGATTCTCAAAGATAGCTACGATGGCATTGCGTTGCGATTTGTAGCGGAGAAAGCCTTTGATTCTGCGTATTACTATCGTATGCTGAATGTGCATCTGGCAGATTCGCTCAAAAGTGCTTCGAGTACAAAACGGATTGCCGAGATGCAATCGCGCTTGGCGGTGGCAGACCAGCAGCGTCGTATTGAGATTCTTGGACAGGAGCAAGCACGTCAGCGAGTGCAGTTTACGGCGGCGATTGTGGTGCTGGTTCTCTTGGCAGCTTTAGCGGTAGTGCTAGCCGTCTTTATTCGACGAAAGCAACGTGATAACGCGCTTTTGCACGAGCAAAATAGTCAAATTCTGCACCAACAAACAATACTGGAGCAGCAAGCTACCGATATTGAACTTGCCAATACGGAGCTAAATGAGAAAAACTTCGCCTTGCAACGCCAACAAAGCATTTTGGAGGAGCAGGCAGGAGAAATAGAGCTTGCCAATACTGCTTTACATGAGCAGAACGTGATATTGGAAGAACTGAGCAAACAAAAAAGTGAATTTTTGGCAGTTGCTTCGCACGATCTCAAAAATCCACTAACGTCCATTGTTATGTCGTCCTCCGTAGTGCGGCGGTACTGCGACAAACTCTCTACGGAAGAAATTGTCGCGCAGATGGAGGGTATTGAGCGGACTGCTGTGAGAATGAGAGATATTATCCTCAATATCTTGGACGCGCAAGCCGTAGATGAGGGGCATATCACGCTCAACACGACGGATGTAGATTTGGTAGCAACGGTGCGCACGGTTGGAGAAGAATATAGCTTCCGCGCAGAAAGTAAGCAAATAAGCCTCTTGCTCGACGTTCCAACGCAGAGCGTGATAGCGCATACGGACGAAGCAATTCTCCGTCAAATTTTTGACAATCTTGTTTCTAATGCGCTTAAATACTCGCCACCGCAAAAACGTGTTTGGATAGGTGTCGCTTCAGAAGGCGCTATGGTGCGCTTATTTGTCCGCGACGAAGGACAAGGGCTTACTGAGGATGACAAAAAGAAACTTTTCGGGCGTTTTGCAAAATTATCTGCCCGTCCCACTGCGGGGGAGAATTCCACAGGACTTGGGCTTTCGATTGTCAAAAAACTCGTTGAAACTCTTGGCGGCACTATTCGCGTTGAGAGCGACTATGGTCATGGGGCAACGTTTATCGTGGAGTTACCTGTAGGGCAGGTGCAAAATTTATAGAAACTATCCTCGGTGCATCAACAAAAGTATTTTCCAGATTCACTCCAGCGGAATCTGAACGGTGAACGTCGTGCCTTCTCCCAATCGGCTTTCGCAGGTGATTTTGCCCAAGTGCGCATTGACGCAGCGCTTCACTATGGTCAGCCCCATTCCGGTTCCTTGAGCCATGCCGACGTTGCTTCCTCGGAAGAACAAGTCATAAATGGAGGGCTTTTCGCGCTCCGGTATGCCGATGCCTTCGTCGGTAAAGCGTAAAATGAGCGCTGTGGGTGTATAACGAACTTCTAACTCAACCATTGTGCCCGGAGGCGAGAATTTGAGTGCATTTGTAAGAAGATGGCTAACGATAGACCTCACCAATCCAGCATCCAGCGAAATCATAAATGCAGAATTTGTTTCCTCAATGTCCCCTTGAAATCCGGTAAATTCGGGATTAATAATGTGATTGTTTTGGTCAAAAACTTCTGTTTCGCGGACAATATCGTACATGAGTTTGTGAATATTGGTCGGGCGCGGGAATGCAACAGTACGTTCTTTCATGCTCCGCTCGATAAAAACGACCTCGTCCAACAGTTCGGTCATGCGCTTGACGCTACGCTCTATTTGGAAGTGCATTTTATTGCGCTTGTCCTCTGCCATGTTCGTCTGTGTCTGCAAAATCTCGGACGAGGAGAAGATAACCGTCAATGGCGTTCTAAATTCATGCGAGACAGCCGTAACAAAATTTGCCTTGAGCTTGTTGAGTTCTTGCTCGCGCTCCAGTGCCAGACGCATTTCTTCTTGTGCTCGTTTGATACCTGTGATGTCCGTGCCGGTGGTGATAACACGAATGTCTCCATCGGCAGTGGTGAAGCGGACTGTGGTGAAGTAAATATCTATTTCGGAGCCGTTCCGCAATTGAAAATGTCTTTCGCCGCTAAGAACACCCATATCGCCAAAGATAATGTCATTCCAGCGCTCGGTAGCGGTAAAACGCTCTTCTTCGTCGTACAGGTATGCAAAATGTTTCCCCAGTAGCTCTTCTACATTGAAGCCGAACATACGGCAAAACATTTGGTTTATTCTGATGTAGCGCCCGTTTTGGTGTAAAAGTGCCAGCCCAACGGCGGCATTTTCAAAAATCAACGAGAGCAGTTGCTCACTGTGTCGGAATGCCTCCTCTACTTGCTTGCGAATAGTAATTTCTTTGGTGAGCTGTTGATTAAGCTGTCCCAGCTCGTCCGTGCGCTCACCGACACGCTTTTCAAGTTCTTCATTCAGAATACGGATTTCCTCGTCGTTGCGCCAAATTTCTTCAATTTCTACGATAGAGGTTTTGAAATGTTCAATCTCTTCGGCTTGCGGGGTGATGTCTTGAAGCGTGAAAAGTGCATACGTTTTGCCATCGGCAGCTTTGTAGAGTCGTGCTGAAGCGTTTTCCACACGTCGTACATTCCCATATGCGTACGAAGGAATGATGCTTGGAAATCCTTCAAAATTCACTACTTCCTGGCTTTGCCATAGTGCTCGAAAAGCATCTCCGAAGTCGTTTGCCCGCAAATGCCCGAACCACAAACGGATATCCGTGCCGATAAGTGCATTTGCCGAAAGTCCTGTCCATTCGGTCAGGCGTTCATTCCATGCACGAACGATATATTGTTCGTCGAGGGCAAAAACGCCGACGGCAAGAGCATCAAAAACGTTATGTTCAGGAACAGACATAGCGGAGGGAAGTGTAGAAGCAGTGGTAGAATCGTGAGTAGGATTTGCCAAATCTACATTGTTATTCCGTAATGCGCAAGCGGCTGCGAATATCTTCATTCGTTAGCTGATACCGCACAGGCGTTACCGAGACGTAGCCTGCTTTCATCGCGCCTTCGTCGGAATCAATATCGGTATCAATGGAGTTGTATTGTCCCGAAAGCCAGAAATACTCGCGCCCCATCGGGTCTTTGCGGCACTCGTAGGCATCCTCCCACCCGGAAGTACCTTGCCGTGTTACGCGAAAGCCCTTTATTTGTTCTTTCGGAAGCGCCGGTGCGTTCACGTTCAAAATTGTATCAGCGGGAATATTCAAATCGGCATACTGTCTTGCAATGCGGGCTGCGTACTCGGCAGCGACTGTACAATCGGTGCGGTAATCTAGCGAATCAATCGAAACCGCAATGGAGGGCAGTCCCATTATCATCCCTTCGGTGGCTGCCGAAACAGTACCGGAATAGAGAATATTTTTTGACGTGTTCGAGCCATGATTGATGCCGGAAACAAGCAAATCTGCTTTTTCCTCCAAGAGCGCACAAATACCGATTTTTACACAATCCGCCGGCGTTCCGTTGATGGCGTAGCCAAAAAACTCACCGTCGCGACGAATTTTCGTGGCGCGAAGCGGGCTGCTCACCGTCAAAGCATGACCAACTGCGCTTTGCTGTCGGTCTGGTGCGACTACGGAGACTTTTCCGACAGAGCGCAGTGCATGAACAAGGGCATAAATCCCCGGAGAGTCTATTCCGTCGTCATTCGTTACAAGTATGTGCATGAGGTGTGTGGGTAGATTACTCGAATGAGCATTGTAAAGACAAGGACTCTTGTTTATTGGGGAAAATACTGTATTCTGACCATTTCTACAACGGTAAATTGATGAGGGGAGAAATTATCCGCAAAAAAGATGTGGGATTCGTATTTTAGAAAATAGTCGATATTTCCCATTTTGCAGCATAGTCATTATGATGGCTTTTTATTCCGATGTTTATGTATTGCCGCTTCCCGAAGGGCATAAGTTTCCTATCACCAAGTATAGGCTTGTGCGCGATGGGCTTGTCGCAAACGGCATTGTTCAGCCATCTGAATTGTACCTTTCCGAACCCGTCTCGCCGGAAGTGGTCAAGCTGGCACACGCACCGCACTACGTGGACGCTGTTCTGCACGGGACGGTTGACCGTATGATTATGCGGCGTATTGGCTTCCCGTGGACATCAGAGCTGGTTATCCGCTCGTTTACTATTGTCGGTGGGGCGATTGCCTCGGCGGAAGAGGCGCTGGAAAGCGGCTTTGCGGGTAATCTTGCGGGTGGAACGCATCATGCGCTTTACGATGCCGGCGAAGGTTTTTGTGTCTTCAATGATTTGGCAGTGGTCGTCCGGTATCTTTTTTCGCAAAAGCTGGTAGGGCGAGTGGCGGTGATTGATTTGGACGTACATCAGGGAAACGGCACGGCGGCTATTCTCGGCGGGCGCGATGATGTCTATCTTTTCAGTATGCACGGCGCGAAAAATTATCCCTTCCGCAAAGTTCCTTCGACCGTAGATATAGACTTAGCAGACAACACATCGGACGACGAGTATCTAGGAATTTTGGAAAGGGAACTACCGAAGATTGTTGCGTGGAAGCCCGATATTGTGCTGTTCCAAGCAGGAGTTGACCCACTCCGCGAAGATACCCTAGGCAGGCTTGCGCTCTCAATGGAGGGACTTGCTCGGCGCGACGAAATGGTCTTTTGTGCTTGTAAGCAGCACGGCATACCCGTTTCGGTGGCAATGGGCGGCGGCTATGCAAAACCAGTCCACCTCACCGTGCAAGCGCATATTCAGACATACCGCGTGCTTCGGCATATTTACGGCTAAAGCAAAACATTATATTCACATTTATTCATTCCCGATTTTCCCAATAACTTATGCACTCAAATAAGTACCTGCGCACGATTGCACTTTACAAAATTGCAAAAGGCTGTGCGCTCATTTTTATCGGCGTATCGCTTCTGTTTGTAGATTCTCGTGACGCTTGGTATCAAGCCGTTATTGAGTGGCTTGACGATGAATTGATGCTGCCGCACGGCAAGGTTTTCCATTGGCTGCTCTCCAAAGTAGAAACATTCCTTTTAGGTGACGCTGTGCGGTCAACAGGCGTTCTGGCACTTATATATTCAGTAGTACTGTGGATAGAAGGCGTCGGTGTCTATTTGGGGCAGCGCTGGGCGGAGTGGTTCATGGTCGTGGCTACGGCGTCGCTTATCCCTCTTGAAATCTATCATTTGGTGCATAAGCCAACGATTGTAAAAGTCATGGTTATCCTAGCTAATAGTACAATTGTGTGGTACCTCTGGCGGACATTACATAAAAAGAGTGAAGAAGAAAAGGCAGCAAAAAACTGAGAACTTCAGAAAATGAAATCTTCATCTGAGATTTATAAGGATTATTTGGATTACGGTAGAACCGTAGCAATCATCTTCATCCCAAACAATCTCGGTTCAGTGTTGTTTTGAGTCGCTGACTACAAATGGAGTCCGCGTTGAAGGCGGACCCCATGTCAGAAGTGTATCTCTCAAAAGCGCCATTCTGCGCCAATCGAAACAACATAATTGAACGGTAAACCCGGCTCAATAAATGGCGATTGCCCATTGGCTGGGGTATCGGGATTTATCCACACAGATGCCATGTATTTGGCGTTGAAAAGATTATTGCCACGCAAAAATGCCTTTAGCTGCAAGTGTTCGTCTATCAATGCCTGACGGAAGCCGATTGTGCCGTCAATGACCGAGAATGAAGGCGCTGTAAGGCTATTGGCATCATTCACAAAATAACTGCCGACGCTACGCCATTCTACTTCGCTGAAAATTTGTGGTAAAAACGTGGGCTGATAGCGTAAACGAACAGTTGAGAAGAAATCAGGGATACCGGGCATTTTATTATTGGCATAGCTCACAAAACGTCCTTCCAGCGAGCGACTGACATACACCGAGTCTATACGGTAATCGACAAAAAGATTACTGGAATAGGTTGCGGCAGCCATCAATGACAGTCCGCCCGAAAATTCAGCCTGTACGCTTGCTTCCACGCCTCTACGCTGTGAGCGTCCCGCCGTGAAATAGAATCTACCGCCCCGATACGGGATAATGTCGTTCAGTACGTCCACTTGATAGAGAGTCAAATCGTAGGACAAACGGCTCAGAAGCGATGCGTCATCGGCGAGCATGATCTGCTTCATTCCGATTTCGTAGGTCGTCGATTCTATTGGTTTGAGAAGGATATTGATAGAACGCACGGTGTCTTCGCCGAAAACGCTTGGTGGGTCTGTTTCATTACCTGCCGGAACTTCCACGCCGCCGCCAATATTCCCGTAGAGCGTCCAGAGGGGCGTAAGACGATAGGTAATGCCAAGTTTCGGCGTGAGGCGCTCAAAGGTACGAGCATCGTTAAGTTTCGGATTGATGAAGCTGTCGGAGAAGTATGCGATGTTGTCATACCTGAGACCGCCTATAATACTTACGTGCTCGCCAATCATTGCTTCTGCTTGTGCGAAAGCGCCAAGATTTTGCGCTCCCTCGCGCTTGTTATCGCGGAGGGTTGTACCACGCTGACCATTGACCAAATTGTAGAACAAAATCGCACCATCTTGATATTGTATGTCGCCGCCAACTAAGAATTTGGCTTGTACGCTCTCCCCGAAACGTGTCGTATTGCGGTAGATGAGATTGCCGCCTGTGTGATAACGGTTGAAATCACGGAAGGTGTTGCGCTCGGAGCGCTGCAAATACTTGGTTTGCAGAAATGCCATTGCCGAAAGGCTATTGTTGCCGTCAAATTCATGTTCAAACGTCGTACCAATCCGCCCCAGGCGGTTAAAGCGGCGCTCATTACGTTCTATATATGTGGGGCTATAAACAGCAGGGTCGCCTTGGGCTTGTTGAGGGTTTGTGTCAAATTGTGCCTGTGTGAGCGGTCCGGGCACTTGGAAATTGTTACTTGCGCCTGTGATGAACGTATTCAAACGAGTCTTAGCAGACAAATTCGAGAGAATACCCACATAAAACTGTGTGAGCAAACTCCGTGACTGAGCACGATAGCCATCGAACATCGTATTATTAACCGACACATAGACTTTGCCAATATCGGTTGTTGTGCCCGCGCGAAGGCTGTGCTTTTGAAAACCAAAACTGCCAAACTGTGCTTGCAGGGATAGATAAGGACGGTCGAGGTCGGGGATAGTATTGATGCTGACTACGCCGCCTGCCGCGTTGCCCCAGAGCGCGGAAGCATTGGAGCGGAGAACTTCAATACTTGTTGCGCCGTTTAGGTCGATGAGGTCGAAAGCGGTGCGTCCGTCAGGTTCGGTTTCGGGTATGCCGTCAATATAAAAGCGAATACCCCGTGAAGTGCCGGCATTTGAGCGCTCTCCTGCACCGCGAGCGCCAAAGCCGCGTATCATTACGCGCACGTCCTGATTACCGGTGCGTGATTGCACAAGAGCACCCGGAACAAGCGAGAGTGCCTCGTCCAGCCCAAAACCGCGCGAATTTTCAAAAAAGCTTTTGGGAATCACGGTAATGGCAAGTGGGACTTCGAGTGCTTTTTCCGGCTGCCGGAGCGCTGTAATCGTGATTTCATCGGCACGGGCAATTTTTTTTCGTGTAGATTTGGTGGAATCTATTTGCTCAAATGCTTCTGCATCAAGGGTAAAAAATGCAAACGCAAATGCAGAAAGGAAATAAAAGAATTGTTTCATGGTTCCGATAGATATTGTGAACAGTTGTTGTGAACAATAGACATAAGAGGCGCTTCAATACTGGTTCGGCGCGAATATGCGTTCGTGCTGAGTATTGAAGTGCATGAAATAATTGGCAGCGATATTGTTCAAACAACAGTCGGCGGGCGGAAAATACTATCGAAGAAGCCCAACGATGGAGTACCTTCTTTACAAGGAGGAAGGAGAATAGGGGCAGAGAAGTGCGATGGGCGTGTGTGCGGGCGTGTGGTCAGGACGGCGCGTAATTCTTGAATGATGACCGACGGCTTGGGGAGCGTTGGGTCTTGACCGGCGCTTTTGTCGAGAATTTCGCAGACATATCCTCTGCCGAGTGCTTTGTTGCCTATGTCGTTGGGGTCGAGTGCTTGGTAATGGTGCGTCAGAATATCTTCCCATTCCCATTCATAAATAACCCATGCAAAACCAATACCGTTCATCGCGATAAGAACAAACGGTAGTAATACTGCTGTGCAGAGGCGTTGCAGGGTGCTATGGCGAAAAAGACGCATTTGTCAAAATAGTACTTTTCAGATAATCGGCGTGAACATTTTCAACTGTTTTTCACCGAGTTAGCCGAAGAAGAATGCCGAATACGACTATTCCGATTGGAAGAGCCATTTGAAATTCGTAAATTCAAAGCGAACTTCATACTTACTAAATATCTTCTCCTTGGTCGCTCACGATTTTTTTTTTCGTACACGCTATGATGACACCACTTGCTCTATCTCGTACTTTGGCACGTTGCACGGTCTTTCCATGTGTAGTGTTGGTTTTCTTATTGTTATCCTCGGCGTTTTCATATGTGCTTTTTGCGCAAAGTATTTCGCTTTTTAGTCTGAATCCTTCACGTTTCCCGCAAGTAAGCGGTCAGTTTTACGCGATTGATTCTAATGGTCGCCTTGTGCGCGGCGTGGGACTGCAAAATACGACGATACTCGAAAACGGCACGAATCGGCGTATTATCTCCATTTCTTGTCCTATGCCGCCGCCTCCACAGCCGCTTTCGGTTGTACTGTCGCTGGATGTTTCCGGGTCGATGAGTTTTGCTCGAGATGGGGTGAATCGGAATATTGATATTATGCAAGGTGCAGCAAAAGCATTTGTGAATGCAATGACGCTTGGTGTTCCCTCATCTGCGCTACCGGGCGGCTCCGAGTGCGCCGTTACGAGTTTTGACCACGAAAATTATCTCAACCAAGACTGGACGACTGATCGCGCACGATTACTCCGCGCTATTGATTCCCTCAAGCCGCAAGGCGGCACTGACTACGATGCGGGCTTTCTGACAAGACCGGGTGGTGGTATTGAAATTGCCAGATCGGGCAAACACAAGCGTATTGTCGTTTTTCTCACCGATGGCACGGGCAGCGGCAACGAAAGTGATATTGTTCGTGCTGCCAAAGACCAAGACGTGCGGGTTTATGCGGTAACACTTGGCTTTCCTGCGCCGTTGCTTTTGCGAAACGTTACCCAAGCCACCGGTGGCTTTGTGCTTGAGAACATCACCACGCCGGAGCAGGCTCGCCAAGCATTCTGGACAATTTTACTTGCAGCGCAAGACACTCAACCGTGCGATATTGTCTGGGAAAGTACTCCCCCTGAAAGTAGTTGCGGGGTAGTCGGACTGTTCTTTCGGAGCGTGAATATGGGTGTAGATGGCGGTGTTTTTGGTTTGCCTAAAGGGAACGTAGTAGTAGGTCAGTCCGGCTACACATTGCCCGCACCACCACAAGCACAGCTTATTGTGAATCCGCCAAGCGTGGGCTTCAATCTTACACAAGCACAAATCGGTGTTCCGCAAAGCCGTACTCTTACTCTCACTGCAATTAATGCAAACTATCGTATTTTCAACATCGTTGCCAGCGATACCAATTTCAAAGTTTCCCCAACGCAATTTTCTATTACCAAGGGAACGAGCCAAACCGTTACGGTGAGCTTTACGGCTCGCACGGCTGGCTATGCAGTGTCAGGATTTTCTATTGTTGCCGATACCTGTACGTCGGGTTTTTATGCGGTGGCTCGCACGACGGTTCCGCCCATCCGCCCTACGCTCGTGCTGACGTTTCCGAATGGCGGGCAGCGCTTTTTGGCTGGATCCGACAGCGTAATTTCGTGGCGTGGTATTGCTCCAGACGATAGTGTCCGCCTTGAGTATAGCACTGATAGCGGCAGAACGTGGAATTTGATTGTGGAACGCACAGCAGGACTTAGCTACAACTGGCTGCAAATCCCGAACACGCCCAGCGAACGTTGTCTGATGCGAGTTACGCAGCTTGTCACTTCGCCCGCACCGGATACGATTATTCGTGTGCCGGATGCTGCGACACTTGCGCGCTTTGTTGCCGGCGGGGAGCGCGTGGCGGCAGGTAGAGACGGGCAAGTAACATTTTGGGATGCTTTTAACAGCGCTTTTTATGGCGGACAGTCGCGGCACCGCAGCACCATTCGCAGTATGGACACTTCGCCCGACGGAACGCGACTGGCAACGGCGGACGACGGCGGAACGATTGTGATTTGGGACACGCAAGGAGCACGCTTGGCAAGCGCGATTGTCGGAAATGTTGGCAATGCTGTCCGATACAGCCCCGATGGAAAAACGCTTGCGACGGCGGGTGGTGTCCTTCCCGATAATCCGGGCGTGGCACTTTTGCAATTCTACAACACCGAGACGACCGAACTTATTCGTGAAATACGCTATTCTGCGGGATTCGGCAGACCTCGTGAATTATTTTTCAGCCCCGATGGGCGTATTATCGGCATGGTGCGAGGCGATGGCGGGCTTTCCTTCTGGAACGTGCAAACAAGTGCCGTTGTTCAGCCGCCGCTTGGTTCGTCGCGGGACGTGAACGGCGCAACTTTTAATTCAAGCGGAACAGAACTTGCACTTGCGAAAAAAACAGGCATGGAGCGTTGGGACTGGCAACGCGGTTTGCTGCTCAGGCGCTTCGGGACGGGGCAAACAATGGTGAGCGTGAGGTACAGCCCGAACGGGCGGCGTATTATCACCTCTGCTCTGACCAATGGGGTTGGTATTTGGGACGCGGGTGGCGTGAATGCGCTTGTTCGCCGCTTTGTCAATGCCGGAGAAGAAGCTACTTTTGCAGAATATCATCCTGATTCACGGCGTTTTCTTACCGTCGGTAATCAAATTGCACGTGTGTATGCGCTTGCCGAGCCGATAGCCCTTCAAAGCGATATTTCCGACAGTCTTTGGGCAATTGTTGCGCCCGATGTCGTTGCTCAGGACGTGGATATGCGTACCTCACTTGTGGGCGTACCGAAAGATTCTGTTATTAGAGCATTTGTGCGCAACACAGGCTCGTATCCCGTCAGGCTTGATTCTATCTACTTCACAGGCGCAAACCCTGAGGACTTTGAGATTGTGTCGGGCGTTCCGGCGCTCTTAGCAGTTGGTGCGTCACAGAATGTTGAATTTCGTTTCCGTCCCCGTGCATCAGGAGAGCGTACAGCGTCTATCAATATCGTCCTCCAACACACCACGCTTCAATACACGATTCGCGGCGTTGGTTTAACGCCGAGTTTGCAGGTTATTGGTACGGTCATTGACTTCGGGAATGTGCTTGTGGGAACGCAGCGAGATTCCGTCGTTCGCGCAGTGCTGAGTAATACCGGCATGACACCCGTTGCTGTTACCGCCACGCAACTTGCTGGACCGGACAACGTGCAGTTTTCAATTCTTTCTGGAACACCAATGTTTGCCCTTGCGCCGGGTGAGTCCCGTCAAATCACACTGCGGTTCCTGCCGAACCAAGTTGGTCGGGCAAATGGTTCTATCATTTTCTTATATGGAAATGGTTTGACTGCAACGGTTCGCATGATTGGCAACGGCGTACTGGAATTGCCCAAGCCATCCTGTACGGTACGCTTGAACGATACGGCAGGTCGCCCGAATGACACGATTTGTATGTCACTTTTGCAATCGTGTTCGGGACAGCCGGAGGTTACGACGAGCGTAACGGTTCTGCTTAGTTTTAATGCCTCGCTGCTCTTGCCGCAAGCGCCTACACCGCTTGGCGTTGTGGCAGGGGGTATTCGGTATATTCCAATAACGCTGAATTTGCGTCCTGTTTCATCCACAGCTTCTACGCGCCAGTTGGACACCAGCCCGCTTGAAAACATTTGTTTCGGCGTGATGCTGGGTAATACGACCTCAACTCGTATCAACGTAGAGGTTATCAGCCCGCCGGGTGCGTATTTGAATACATCCAATGCCAATTTTCGGCTTATTACCTCACAGGCTGGCGGTACACATCTATTTTTCTCTTCGACAGCAACACTACAAATTCTCACAACACTGCCGAATCCTGCAAACGACGTGCTGACAGTCCGCTACACCACCCCAAGCGTAACATCGCTTACGCTCACGCTTTTGGATGTGTCGGGACGTACCGTGAAAACGCAAGTCATTATGCCACGCACGGCGGGACAAAACGAAATAGTGCTGCCTGTAAGCGATGTAGCGGCGGGCGTATATTTTGTGCGACTCAGTTCTGCACGCGAGAACGCTGCACAACGTATATTGATAGCACGATAAGGAGTACACACTCGAATTTTTGAACATTTTTTCTACATATCCATCAATCATGAATACAACTACATCAACTAAAACAGCACTTATTCTCGGCGGAGCGGGCTTTATTGGCAGCGCAATTGCGGAACGTTTTGTTCGCGAAGAGTGGCGCGTTATTGTTATTGACGGCTTTTGCGAGCGCACAAGCGCCCGCCAGGAGAACCTGCAAGGCTTGCAAAACCTGACGCTTATTTCCGAAAAGGTCGAAAATGTTAGTAATCTTGATGAATACTTGTCTGCAAGTGATGTCGTGATTGACTGTATGGCGTGGACGGCTCACCGATTGGCGCTGTACGAACCGCAGTATGACGTAGTACTCAATCAGCTTTCGCATTTGCACGTCGCCACAGCACTGCAAAAACATGCCGGAAAGCGTCTTGTTTATCTATCCTCGCGTGGTGTCTATGGGAACTTTATCGGCGGGGAAATCACGGAAGACACTCCTCTTTTGCCTGAAGATGTGCAAGGTGTACACAAACTCTCGGCGGAATCGTATTATCGCATTTATGCAAAACTCTATAAGTATTCGGTGGTGAGTTTGCGCTTTGGGAATTGTTTTGGCGAGCGGATGCCCGTGCAGGGCGAGGATATTGGCTTAATCGGTGGTTTTATTCGTGATGTTTTGGAAGGGCGTACTATTGAAATTTTTGGGACGCATCGCAGCCGTCCGGTAGTCTATGTGCAGGATGTTGTTGAATATGTGTGGCGTATTGCTACGAAATCAAGATTTGACGAATCTTTCACGGCGTTTAATGTCAACGGACAAAATACTCCGATTCACGACATTGCACAGCAAATTGTGGATGCTTGTGGTGCTGGGGAGGTCGTTGTTAAACCGCTTCCGCACGAAATTCAAACGATAGATATTGGCTCTACGCCGGTTAATTGTGATAAAATCAAATCATACACTGGTTTTACCCCTTCAGCAGACTGGACAGAAGCGATGAAGCGGACAGTTGAGTATTTCAAGCGGCAACTGGAAAGTATTAAATAGTCCAAAAACATTGTAATTTTTGTAAAAAAAATTGCATTTTTGGACAATATTCTGCAATTTGGTATTGATATGTGCGTCCATAAAGTGCAGCGTTTTGTGTACCACTAACACTTGTGCACCACTAACACCAAGCGCCGTTTAATCACCACCGATTCAATTTCGTCAGGGCTTTGTACGACAAGAAAGGTCATAACTATGAGTAAAGCATTATCACATAATGCCGAAGTGGGCGTTGCGCTCAAATTTGCGGAGCCGTTTCGCACGCCCATGTTTATTGGTTCTGTGCAAGCGTCATTTCACTCGGTTTCTGCGGCAACTATTACCACGTTACCAACAGATTTTACACACTATTACGCCGAATACAAAACGGCGGTAGAAGCGACACTCAAAGCGGCACTGCAAAGGACTGAACCTAAAAATCTTCTTGAGCCAATGCGTCATGTTCTTTCCAATGGTGGGAAGCGCATACGACCCATTCTGACCATGCTTGCTTGTGGCGCAGTCGGCGGTAACCCGTTTTATGCTACGATGGGTGGTGTCGTCATTGAGGTGCTGCACAATTTTACGCTTGTCCACGATGACATTATGGATGCCGCCCCACTCCGGCGCGGTTTGCCGACGATTCATACGCAATGGAATACAAGTGTCGCAATTTTGAGTGGTGATGCTATGATGGCTGTGGCATACCAGCTGCTCTTGAAGCACTATGCCCACATACCCCGCTTTGCTGAATGTGCTGACCTTGTAACTCGTGCCATTCTTGAGATTTGCGAAGGACAGGTCTATGATATGGAATTTCAAGAGCGAGATTATATTTCGATGGCGGAATATACGATGATGATTGAAAAAAAAACTGCACGCATGCTGGAGCTTTGTGCTACGCTTGGTACGGTTCTTGGTAATGGTTCGGCACAAGAGTTTGCTGCCCTTAAAACCTTTGCTCGGTCAGTAGGTATTGCCTTCCAAATACTGGATGATATTTTGGATGCCACAGCCGATGCCGCAGCGCTCGGAAAAACAATCGGCGGTGATATTATTGAAGGCAAGAAGACTTTTTTAATCACTCATGCACTTGAACATCGAGCAAGCATGAATTCAAGTGATAATGCTCTACTGGATGAATTTCTACAAGGACGGGGCTTGCAGCCGGAGCGAGCAAAATCAATGATTGCACTTTTTGAACGGAATGGTACGCTCCAAGCCGGACGTGATGCTGTTGCTGCCTATACCGCTCAAGCGCATCGTGCTCTGGAAGCCCTTCCTACAAGTGAATATCGAACAATGTTGCACCATTTTTCGACAATGCTTCTTGAGCGTTGTTACTAAATTTGTAACGTTTGTCCATGGCTAAACTTCTTCATGGATGATAATAGTTGTTGTTGTACGTCAAATGAAAAATAATCAATGAATGGTGGCGCTTCTTTCTCTCTCGCTTGTTGCAGAATGCTGTGTCTGACGCTTGTGGCGGCACTCCTGTCTTTGCAATTCGTATTTGCTTCCACTGAGACAATTCTTGCTGCCCGAAAGCTCTTGGATGATGGTATCACACTCCAAAACAAACACTCACTTATCAAGGCACGTGCACAGTTTGAACAGTTATTCATTGCCCAAAACGATGCTAACGCTTTATACTATCTCACATACTCCGAATGCTGGCTGTGTCTGCTGGGAGTGGCACGGAATGGCGACCCGTCGCTGGTGGGGCTATACCTTGATAAAGCTATCGAACACGCTGAATTGCTGACGGCACGGCTGCCCTATCAAGCGGAGCCGAAGGTGATTCTTGCTACGCTTTACGGGATTCGTTTGAAAAGCAATGCTCTGAACTTGATTATCGTGGGACCCAAAATCGAAACGCTTATCAATGAAGCGCTGGCACTTGAGCCAAACAACCCCCGTGTGCTCTACGTTCAAGGCAATGCGCTGTTCTACAAGCCCTCTATTTTCGGCGGTGGTCTCCGAAAGGCGTTAGATGTCTGGAAACGTGCGCAGGTGCTCTACGAAAAAGAATTACAGCAGCCTAGCTTGCAAAGTAGCATTAAGCCAAGCTGGGGCTATTTGGAAACTCTCGCAGCGCTGGGGCAGTGCTATGAAGCCGTTAATGAATGGGAAAATGCCCGTACAACCTACAAACGTGGTCTTGCTATCAAGCCAAACTACAAATGGATTCAATACGAGTTGCTGCCAAATCTCGAACAAAAATATCCCGAAAAAATTTCAGAACGATAGAATTATTATCTTCCCGTAAAGAGAAACATCACTTCCCAATATCGTAGCTAAAGCGCATGTTGACACGCTTTCGCCATATTTCTTTTGTGCCAAATTCTCCCTGATGACAAAATTTTCATTATTTGTGTTTTATTAGTTGACACGTCAACGTTTTTTTGTAGATTTGTACACGAGGCAACTGCATGCACAGCATTTGCCCTAACTTCAAGTGTAACCGACTCTTAATCCCCTCAATTCTCCATTCCTAATTCAAGTGGTGTTCAGCATGACAGCTACCGAAACAAAAAAACTCCAAAAGGGCGGCGCATTTCTCATGGAAGAAACAGTGCCTGAGACCGTTTTTTCGCCCGAAGAGTTCAGCGATGAACTCAAGATGATTGGTCAGACAACAAAAGATTTTTGCGAGAACGAAGTCATTCCCAATATCTCCAAATTGGAGAAAATGGAACCCGGCTTGAACGAAGAACTACTCCGTAAACTTGGTGATATGGGGCTGTTGGGTATAGAAATCCCCGAAGAGTACGGTGGAACCGACCTTCCCAAAACAGCAGCTATGCTCATTGCTGAAGAGATGGCGGTTTTGGGTGGCTTCAGTACCACGTACGGTGCACACCAAAGCATTGGTTCGCTCCCGACTGTCTATTTTGGCAATGCTGCACAAAAAGAGAAATACCTGCCGAAATTAAATTCCGCAGAGATTATTGCTGCTTATGCGCTTACAGAGCCGAATGCAGGCTCGGATGCGCTCGGCGGTCAGTGCAAGGCAGTCTTGAGTGAAGACGGTAAGCATTACGTATTGGACGGAACCAAAATGTGGATTACCAACGCTGGTTTTGCCGATCTTTTCACCGTTTTTGCACGTGTGGACGGACAAAAAGAAAAATTTAGCGCGTTTTTGGTTGAACGCACTTACGAAGGTGTTTCCACCGGTGCTGAAGAGCATAAAATGGGTATCAAATCGTCATCGACTCGTATGCTCATTTTGGACAAAGTGAAAGTTCCGGTTGAAAATCTACTTGGTGAAGTGGGTCAGGGTGCAAAAATTGCATTTAACATTCTGAACACAGGACGCTTCAAACTCGGCGCAGGCGGCTTGGGCGGTGCGAAAAACGCACTTGCCATCGCAGCAAAATATGCGCAAGAGCGCAAGCAATTTGGTCAGCCGATTGCCAACTTCGGTATGATTCAAGAGAAGCTTGGTGAAATGGCTGCTCGCATTTTCGCGTGCGAATCCGTTGTGTACCGCACGGCGGGTTTGATTGATGACGCTATCGGCGATAAAAAAGAAGGTTCTGAGAAACTCAAGTGTATTGAGGAATATGCCGTTGAATGCTCAATGATTAAAGTGCTTGGCAGCGAGGTTCTCAGTTTCGTTGTTGATGAAGGCGTTCAGATTCACGGTGGCTACGGTTTCTCGGCAGAGTATGCTATTGAGCGTGCTTACCGTGATGCCCGCATCATGCGCCTCTATGAGGGCACGAATGAAATTAATCGTATGCTCATTCCGGGTATGCTCCTGAAACGTGCAATGAAGGGCGAATTGCCACTCATGCAGGCTGCACAAGGCGTGCAGCAAAAGGTGATGGATGCTAGTCTCGAAGAAGTCAATGATGGCGGCTTGCTTGGTGAGGAACTCCGTGCAGTGCGCAATCTCAAAAACGTTGTGCTTATGCTTGCCGGAACAGCAGCCATGAAATTCGGTGCAAAAGTTGACGCAGAGCAGGAAATGATGGCACGTATTGCCGATATTATCATGAACCTTTACTCGTCCGAGTCGGCAATCCTTCGTACGCGCAAGCTCAATGCTCGCGGTGTAGATACAAGTCTTATGGAAGAAATGACGAAACTCTATACGCACGATGCGGTAGAGCGCTCCGCCGTAGCAGGGCGCGATGCTATCAGCCGCATGACCGATAACGAGCAAGAAATTGCTGTCTTCATTGGCGCGCTGAAGCGTTTCACACGCCATGCAACGGTAAACACGATTGGACTTCGTCGTTCGATTGCACAAAAAGTGCTCGCAGCGACAGGATACCCAATCGGAGCATAAGAACGAAGCCCTCTTGAGAGCAGGTGCATACAAGTCAATTCTGTTAAAGAATGTTAAGCAAATGCAGCTATTTCAAGGTGTTTTTGAATACGCATACACAGCACCCGCAAAGCCACACGTTTTGCGGGTGTTTGCATTGTAGGGACTACCATTCCGGCGAAATAAAAAAATGTGGCTACGGCACAAAAAATATGTAAGTTTGCAGTCGCAATTCTCTTGTATCTTGTTTAGTTTTTTACCGTGTTTATGCTGAAATTTCGCGCAATTCTTGCTCTTGGGCTGCTCATGATTCTTTCGGCAGCATCTGGCTGCTCACAAAAAGTAACTCTGGCTCCACGTAACGCAGACGAATACTACGAGCAGGCACTGGAGGCGTTTAATACAGAAAATCTTGCCGTGGCGCAGAAGTATTTCGACGTTATCAAGCTCCAATATCCGGCAAGCAAATATGCCGACGATGCGCAGTATTATCTCGCAGAAATCAATGTGAAGAAAGGTGAAAATATTCTGGCAGCGTACAATTACAACCAGCTTCGACGCACCTTTCCCAATAGTGAGTACGCAAAAATTGCTGCCTATAAAGCCGCAATGAGCAGTATGAAACAGTCCCCCAAATTTGACCGCGACCAAGATTATACGAAGCAAGCAATCAAGGCATTCAGCGAGTTTCAAGCACTCTACACAAAAGATTCGTTAGCAATAGAGGCTGGTAAGCGTATTATCGAACTCCGCACCAAACTTGCCGAACATGACTTTCGTACTGCCGAGTTGTATGTCAAACTTAATGCTCCACGTGCATCGCTAACGTATTACGACCTCGTGCTGAACAATTTTCCCGATACTGAATTTCTTGAACCGGCATTTTTGGGCAAGGCGCGTATGCTTGTTCGCTTGAAGCGCCTTCAGGAGGCTCAGGAATCCTTGCGCCTCTACCGCCAGCGCTTTGCGCAAGGCAAGATGCAGGGAGAGGCAGTGGAAATTGAAGGATTGCTCAAAACAGCTTTGGCAGCAACTGCAACGCCTCAACCATAATTTTTTGTTCCTGTTCTGATTGTTATTATTAAAAGGTATTGACCGATGAAAACGCCCAAAAACTCGGAAGTGGTAATGACCGAACTTGTACTGCCGAACGATACCAATATGCTTGGTAACTTGCTCGGCGGGCGCCTAATGCACTGGATTGATATTGCTGCTGCGCTGGCTGCCATGAAGCACGCAGGGCGCATCTGCGTCACGGCATCGGTGGACGAAATCAATTTTAACGAACCGATTCGATTGGGTGATGTCGTAAAAATCTATGCGTCGGTGAATCGCGCTTTCAAGACTTCCGTTGAGGTGGGCGTAAAAACGGTTCGCGTTACTATCGAAGGCGATGAAGTGCCGTCTAATAAAGCCTATCTAACATTTGTTGCGCTTGACAACGACCGTCGTCCAATAGCAGTGCCGCCGCTTACATTGGAAACCGAAGAAGAAAAACGCCGCTATGATGAAGCCGGTTTTCGTCGTGAGCAGCGCCTACGCAATCGTGAGCAACTGCACGCGCTCCGTGAGCAGCGCCAAATGCAATCGTAAAAGTGGCGAGCATTTTTCAATGGCAGCACGAAAAAATTTGTTGTGCAAAAGACAAAGAGGCAGTATATTTGAAATCTGTCTCAAAAAAAAATACGGAGAGGTGCCAGAGTGGTTGAATGGGCCGGTCTCGAAAACCGTTGTAAGAGCAATCTTACCGAGAGTTCGAATCTCTCCCTCTCCGCAAACAGTACGTATCGAAATTTGCCCGGATGGCGGAATTGGCAGACGCGCTATATTCAGGTTGTAGTATCCTCCGGATGTGCAGGTTCAAGTCCTGTTCCGGGCACATAAAATACTGCTAGAGCCGCTTCATTGCAGAAGCGGCTTTTTTTATATGTTTGTGAGTATTGTCATTACTGGATGTTGTACCGTTGCTTTACAATAGCACAATTTTTCAAGGTAATCTATGAAATCGCTGCACACCCTACTTGGACTGACCCCTTCGTATATTCTTCAAGGCGATGACCATGCGCTTGCTCGCGCCGTTACCAGTATCCAGTACGATTCTCGACAATGTAGCGAGGATGCGCTTTTTGTGGCAATCACAGGCTTGCAAGCGGACGGACATGACTTTGTCGGACAAGCAATTGAGCGCGGAGCGCGGGTAGTAGTAGCGGAGCGCGAAGTCGAAGTGCCCTCAAATGTGTCTCTTGTCATCGTGCCTGATAGCCGAAAAGTATTGGCTGAAATGGCGCATATCTGGCATGATGAGCCTTCTAAAAAGCTCCGTGTTTTTGGAATTACCGGCACGAATGGGAAAACAACGTGTACGTTTATTCTGAAGCATCTTCTGGAGGCAGTAGGCGAAACAGTCGGGATTATCGGCACAACAGGGAATTATATTGGTAAAGAGATCATTCCGTCCAGTTTCACCACGCCCGAAGCGCCCGAACTCTGTGCCCTTCTCGGCGATATGCGCAAACGGGGTGCTACGGCAGTTGTGATGGAGGTTAGTTCTCATGCGCTTTCACTTAACCGTGTCCATGGAATGACCTTTTCAGGTGCTATTTTTACCAACCTTACCCAGGATCACCTTGATTTCCATGGCACAATGGATGTATATGCTGCGGCAAAAAAAGGTTTGTTCGATATGCTCCCCGAAAACGCCATTGCCGTTGCGAATGCTGATGACGAGCGCTCTGATTTTATGCTCAAAGACACACAAGCCTCGCAGCGTATGCTCTTTGGACGGAGCAAAAGGGCAGATGTCCGCATTGCCGAAGAACACCTTAGCTTTACCCGTACCGATTTGCAGTTGGAACTGCGGGGTACGACACTTGAAACTTCCATGCCGCTTATTGGGAAATTCAATAGCGATAATCTTGCAGCGTGTGTGGCACTAGCATTTGCGCTGGGCTATGATATCAATGTTCTGAACGAGGCTATCAAAAATCGCGTCCAAGGCGCTCCCGGACGAATGCAACGTCTATCGCTGTTGGATGGGCAGTCGGTGGCAATTGTGGATTACGCCCACACGCCGGACGCACTGGAAAAGGCGTTACTTGCTTGTCGCGAGCTGCGGGATACATCGGCTTCGTCGGCACGCACGGGTCGTATCCTTTGTGTGATGGGTTGTGGTGGCAATCGTGACCGTACCAAACGCTCTAAGATGGGCGCAATCGCCGCAGAACTATCGGATATTGTTATTTTGACTAGCGATAATCCTCGCAATGAAGACCCTCTTGCAATTCTGGATGATATTCTTGCCGGAGTTCCCAAAGAAAAATTTGCAAATACTACCGTGCTGGCAGACCGCCGCGAAGCCATTCGCTATGCCGTCGGGCAAGCGCAAAGTGGTGACATTGTGCTTGTAGCCGGAAAAGGTCACGAAAATTATCAAATACTCGGTGCGGAACGTATTCATTTTGATGACGTAGAAGAAGTGCACGATGCCGCAAATCTGCTTACAACGCAGCCGGCGTAATGACCAGTGTTACAACAAGGGGTTCGGTCAAGTAATTCCGCATAAGATGAGGAATTGTGCCATCAAAGCAAAACTCATCACCTTCTTTTGCGCGATATTCGTTATTGTCCAGAAGCAGTAGCAATGTACCGCGCTGCACCACACCGCGCACTTCGCCCGAAAGCGATAGAGAGTTCTCCGTGAGCTGGGTTTGCGCAGGTAGCATGAGTTCAAGCCATTCGTTGTCATCACGGGAGCGCAAAGGGCGGAGCAAGAGCAACCGTGCGGAAGCATCCGAAAGGCGCTCACCCGTCATTAAGAGGCTGCTTGTACGCGGCTGGACGATATTAAGCGTTGCCCTGTCCAGAGGCTCATCAAAAATGCTTTGGAGAAATGAATCTCGCGTTTGTGTTAAGAACCATCCGAACGGATAACGATAGGCAGAAAATAGCCGCAGCAGGTCTTCAAACCTCATTGCTCGTTGACCGCTTTCTACCATTGATAAAAATGATTTAGATATAAGAGCCGAATCGGCTGCTTGTTGGAGAGACATATCACAAGCAATGCGCAAACGCCGAAGACTTTCACCAAACAGCTTCGGGTGAGAAATTATATCTTCATTAGGTGATTTGGGAGATGCTTTCATTGCTCAAAAGAGAGTATTGAGTTCTTCTTAAAGAAGCAGTCTTTACGGCACCGTGACCCCATAATACAGGAAGAGCGGTACCGTGCCAGTACCGCTCGCTGTTCCCCTTCCTTTGGGAGTGCCTATGATAAGGAGTTCACATATTGTTCAACTACATTGTCTTAATGAACCAAAGGAATGTTTGCATTTATATGTGGTCGTAATGCAAAACTGATAAAAAGTAATGATAAAATTTCGTGCCAAATTCTAAAGCATCTTTTTTTGCCCAAAATCGCCATTTTTATGCTCAAAATTCAATAGCCAAAGTCATGTATGAGAGTTTCTTTTATGAAGTGAGATATTGTGTCTCAATTTTGAGAGTTTTTTCTCCGAGCAATGATTCTTTTCATTTCTTCTATCATTCTATGAGCAGAAACATCCCAATCAAAACGCTGTGCAAACCGAAGTGCTCCTTGTTGCAAATGCTGATGCAGGGTGCTGTCGAGAAGAATCCGACGTAATACGTCCGTTAACGACGCGATATTGCCATATTCATAGAGCAAGCCACTTTCGCCATGCTGCACTGCGTCGCGCAAGCCGGGAACATTGGCTGCAATGACCGGCGTACCACACGCATTCGCCTCAATGTTGATAATACCCCACCCCTCTTTCATGGACGGGTTCACCACACAATATGCCGCAGCGAGCATCTCTGCCTTGTGCTCTTCGGGGATAAATCCTAAAAATTCCACACGCTGCGTATTGGCTGTATTCAAGCCAAGTCCTAGTGCCAGTTCGCGTAAGCCTGCTTCTGCGTCGCCTTTCCCCATAATATGAACTTTTGCCGCCGGAAATTCGTCAGCAAGCGGCGCAAATGCTTCCAAGAGGTGATGCACACTCTTATAGCGCTTCAAACGCCCGAAATAGGCGATAATTGGTGTAAAAGAATCACCGTGTTGTACGTGAGCCGTAAAAGGAAATTGAGCACGGTTAATACAATTCGGAATCACTGCCATATTTTCAGCAGGCAAGCCCTTCTCAATAAGTTCGTGCTTGGTGCTGTCGGAAACCACAGCAAATGGCGTTGTACGGTAGATATATGGCAAGAGAAGTTCGGAAGAATAGACATAACTGCCCGCTACCAAGCCCGCTTCGGCGAAAATACTGGTGCCGAAAAGGTGATGTGCCAGTGCTAGAATCGGTTCACGCACATACAAAGGAGTGAAAAACGGGATTTTATTGATATCGTCCACGACAATATCAAAACCACGATAGCGAAAGTCATTCTTGTAGCGGCGAGGAACATAAAAATTAAAGGTGTTCCGTGCGCCTTCGCGTAGAACGACCATTCCATCAAGTAATTCCTCCGACCGCGCTCCGTCAAACGATGAGCAATAAAGTGTTACCTGATGACCAGCAGCAGCCACACGCGAGAAAATTTCGTGCAAATGCGTCTCTGCGCCACCCGCAAGGGGATTGAGCCTATCTTGCCAATTCAGAACAAGGATATTCATTGGGTTTGGATTAGCGCGAGACAAGGAATTTTTCGGCAGTTTTGAAATTTCGTCCCCGGACAACACAGAGGTACACACCGTCAGACAGCCCTGAAAGGTCGAAGCTCACCGTATTCATGCCCGCATGTGCCTCGCCGGAAAATACTTCTGCTACGCGCTTGCCTAAAATATTGAAGGCGACAATCTCAATCGGCTGGCTCTCATTTAGAGTAACTCGCACCGCACCACGCTCTGAACCAACATCGGTAAATACTTCCACGCGATATTCTTTCCGAGTAGTATCTGTCCGCGCGAGCGCATCGGCGCGGCTAGGGATGGGAACACTCAGTGGCTTGGCTTGGGGAGACCGTGCTTTTTTCGCTGGTTTCTTTTTGGTCAGCTTGGAGGAAAATCGTACTGAGGAGGGTTTTTGCTTCTGAAAAAGCGTGGGTTCGTGCAAAACTGCTTGCGCACTAAATTGTGAGCAAATGAGTAAAAAACTCACGCAGAGTACAATGTTCATACCAAAGCTATATCGTTGAAGAAAGCCTCACACCCGATCGTGGACGAAGGCGGAGTCCGCAGAAAAAATATTGTCTTTCATTTCTGCGAACTCCGAGGCAAAAAATTTGCCGCACCCTAAGAAGTGAAGCCATTGTTTAGCGCCTATCGGCTTGGCTTGTAGATTCCAAGCAAATTGTTTCGTGCCAACTTACGAAGATACAGGCAAACTACAAAATCACTGCGTTGCTGCCACTCTCTCCGAAACCCGTACCAGTCCTGCACCATTGTAGGAATGATATTCGCCGTTATACATAGCATCCGCACTCACCGGACCTAGGCGGAATGTCCCTTTGGAGACCGCTCGTGCGAGATAGTAATAATGACGAACCGTTCCTTCGGCGCGAGTGAAGAAATTGATGCGGTCGTCTCTGATGTCGAGATGATTCGGCTCGTGGTTGTCTTTTATCCACGCCAGTTCTGCCACAGCGCCCACGCGTGGATTCTCAATTTCAAGCCCCGCCGGAAGCATATCGGTAATAACAACATTGTCAACACTCGCTTTGTTTGTGCTCGCAAGCGATATTTTTACGACCACCAAATCATTTTGCATGATATTTTCAGGATTGAGGGGCTGCCCTGAGCGAGTGAGGAAAGTACGCCGCACCTGCAAGAAACTGTCTTCTTGCGGGAAAGAACCGTCCGTGCTCAAGCCCTCGGTGTCCCAGAAATAATAGAGTGTGCCTGTACCACTGGAGGCGATAGAAACTTGCTTTCCGGCTATATCTTGCGTTACGACCACATCCGCGCCCGTAAAATCGGCAATCTTCTTGCCGCCGATTGAAATTACCGCTTTTACGTCACTTGCGGCGGCACGTTTCGCAATTTTCCCAAGTGCCACGAGTGCCATACCGTTTTCTTGCGTATTCAGGTAGCGCGAATTTTTCAACTGCTCCGAAAGATGTTTGGTCATAATACCGATTTGTGGATTTTCCGGCTCCACATCCATGAGAGCGCTCAAAGCAATCGCCTCGTCGCGGACGTAGGAATAGAAGCTGCCGCTAAAGCTATTCACCGCTTTTTCGCCGTCGAATGCTTTGGGAAGGAGGCTCCGATAGCTGGATTTGTCGCCCGCAAGAAAATATGCACTTGCCAGCAGATACCGTGAATCCAACGCCAGCGAATCCCGATTTGCTTTGTAGAAGTTCATCGTTGGGAAATCGGGCTTGTTTGCAAGCGCTAATACGTAAAGTGAATAGAAAATCGTTTTCGCGGGAATCGTTCGTGCACGGTACTGCGCCGCGCGGTCATAGTAGCCATAACCTTCGTAATTACGCTCCTTCACTTTTTTCGATAAATAGCCCTGCAAACGGCTCAGGAACTGCTCATTGACTTCATAGCCGGCTTTCTGAGCCTCGGCGAGGAAATGTGCGCTATATGCAGTGCCGAACCAACTTTCTTCCGTTCCGCCCTGCCAATAGCTCAGAGAGCCGTTGTAAAGCTGCATGGAAGCCAGTTTTCGGATAGCTTCTTGGATATTGGAAGAGGCTTGTGCTGTGCCGCTTTGCCCACTGCCGCTTTGCGGAAGACTTTGATTCAAGGATTTTGCCAAATCTCCTGCATAAATTTGCGGGAAGGCGCTTGAAACGGTTTGTTCCACACAACCGTAGGGATATTGCAGCACGTAGCTCAGATTTTTGGTGAACTGCGCAATCGGCGATTTGCTCACAACCAAACGTCCACGTGCCGTGCCTTGCATGAAATTCCCGGCAAGCATGAACGAAGGCGATTCTCCGGCTTTTAGCGCACCCGAACCTGAATATTTTACCAAACCAGCAACAGGTCGCACGGTCATATCGGTCTTCTCGGAAAATTTCTCGCCCATGCTGCTGACTTGTACGTTCACTGCACCTGTTCCCAAGCCACGTGTACCAACTTTTACAACAATGCGCTTTTCGCTGTTTGGCGGTAGCGACACGGTTTGATTACCCTCGTCCACGCCCACTGCGCCTTCGCCCCAGACCTGTACCGATGCACTTGCTTCACGTGCTGTCGTATTGGTAAGTGTTACGGGGACAAGTGCTTCATCGCCCGGACTAAGGAAGCGCGGCAAGCCGCTTGAAATTACAATCGGGTCGGCTACACGCATCGTTTTTTCTGCCGAACCAAATTTATTGCCTTTGTACGCCACTGCCATCACACGCAGTGCACCGGAGAATTCCGGCACATCAATCGTGTACGAGAATTTTCCACCGCTTGCCTTCACAATACCGCTCCAGAGCGCAATGAGTTTTACTCGCTTATTGGAGAAAGGATTGATGCGGTTTGCCAGCGCAGCATCGCCCGCCGAACTGCTTTTGGGGCGCACATCGGGGAAAAGAAGCGGATAGACAGAGTGTGCTGAGACCTGCAATGCCCTTTTTTGATAGAAATAGCCGTACGGGTCGGGCGTTTGGAAATTTTTCAGTTGCAAAATGCCTTCATCTACCACCGCAATCGTCATTTCTGCGTCGGATTCGCCCGTTTGAACCGTGATAGTTTGTTTGGTCTTAGAGCGTGATTGCTCGGTAAGGCTGATGCTCACAGGCAGTTTCGTGCCGGATTTTTCAATTTTGAGCGGATGGTAACCGTAGGCAATTGTAAGCGGCATTGCGCCGTCGTCCAAAGGCTTGATAAGCGTTGCTGAGACATAGATGTTCGGCGTGTATTCGTCCTTGATTTTCAGTTCCAGTTTTGCCGATTTTTGGTCGGTTTGCAAGGTATAATAATCCAGAACACCGTTTCGCTCCACCGTTACAAGGAGTTTGCCCGCAAATGGCGTTTTGAAGAGAAGTTTGGCGGTTTCGCCGCTTTGGTATGCGGTTTTCTCGCTTTCAATCGTGATTTCACCCTCTTTACTTACCTCAAACGACGATGCTTGTGTGTCGCCCCAGCCGTATGCATAGAAAAATTCGCTCACATAGCTGGAAACACCCGGTTTTGTAACGCGGATTTCGTACTCGCCGGAGGTGCGTGGTGTAAAGGCAATGTTTGTCGAATTGCCACTAATGGTTATCTGACGCTCTAGCTCAGTAATTTCCTGTTTCTGCGAGACGTAGCGATAGCGTGAGGAATTATACGGGTCGCGCTCCAGCACCGTTACCCAGTTGTGGCGTATCACCCGCACCGATGCGCTGACGTTATTCATCGTTTTGCCGCCTGCATCCACAGCAATAAGCGGAATTTGCAATGCTTGGCGCGTCGTTTGGTAGCGGTCAATGGACTGGATGCCGTAGAAGACTTCTTGGGTCGGCACGGTGAAGGGCTTCATGCGCACGACAGGGCGACCATTTTCATCGAACACCGTTACAAATGCGGAGCCTTGCAGCAAGCCGATATCACGGTAGTTTGCAGGGATTTCTACGTCTTCTGCAAGCGTCCCTTCGGGGCTGGTTACGCCCTGCCGTGTGAGCGGTTCCATCGGCGTAGATTCAACGTTGTCTTCGCCGTAGCGATTGGCACGGCTGCCGCCGCTTTGGAGTGCAAAGTTATATTTCTCAAAGCCTTTTGCTGTGAAGAGTTTTCGCTTGAGATAAATTTCGGCGTTGTAATTGCGATTTGCTGCCGGCGGACCAAAAAGATTGAGTGCTGTCGCGGTGATGTGCAGACTAGCTCCCGGGCGCACTACCTCCGCTGAAATTGCCATCGTAACAGAAATGCGGTCGGGTATAAATTCCTCAATGTTGAAGCGCTGCGATGCAAGAAGTATGTCGTTCATGGTATAGACTTCAATCGCATAACTGCCCGTCATGACGGATGCAGGCATCGCGAGGTTGTTTTCCACTGCCCCTTCGTCGTTCAGTGTACGCTTCAGTACGGTATATTCTTTGCCGGTTGGCAGAATAATTTTGATTTTCACGGGCTGCTTTGCTGCCGGAGACCAATCGAGATTGCGCAGCACCACATTGAAGCGCACTGTTTCGCCGGGACGGTACATATCACGGTCGCCGTAGATAAATGCTTGCAAGCCCGACACATTCTCCTGCAAACCGCCTACGTCGTAGCGCGAGGTCTCGACACGGGTGTCTGTCAGTATCAGGTATGTAGTCTCGCCGTTTGCTGTGGCAGTGATAATCGCCGGAGTGCTACCGGGCGTGGTAGCGCGAAGGTTTGCGAGCCGCACAACACCTTCTTTATTGGTCTCGCCTTTGGCAATAACTTGATTGTGACGAGAAATAATGCGGACTTCTGCCGACGCAATCGGTTCAGCGCTCTTGAGTGATTGTGCGACGATAAACATTGCGTCATCGCTCATTTTTGCAATCAAACCAATGTCGGACACAGCAATCATGCGGCTGTCGCGTAGCCATTTTTGCTCGGTCGAAATGACGCGGACAATGTATAAGCCCTTGCCCGTGAGCTTGTCCTGAAAATCAAGGTTGAGCAGCGACGCACCGTTTGCTTTTGGAAGTGCCTTGGTGTCAATAACTTTGCGGAAAACGGGGTCGCCGTAATCGTCCA
This sequence comes from Ignavibacteria bacterium, assembly GCA_014654705.1. Classification (GTDB taxonomy): domain Bacteria; phylum Bacteroidota; class Ignavibacteria; order Kapaibacteriales; family UBA4661; genus PH2015. The sequence goes on along the minus strand of JACVZY010000071.1, from coordinate 198,926 downwards.
CACTCATGTAATCTTCCCACGAGTTATACTGCCCCGTTGCCTCGTCGTAGTTGCCGTCGTAGGTTTTGCCGCCGTTGCGGTTATATGCCAATAGATTGTTCTCATACACTTTTTCGACGATGACTTCAATCTTACCAACATTACTGATTTTTACGCCAATATTTTTACTTCCTTGTGTCGAAAGGTACATTGCCTTTGCTTCGGTGAATTTGATGGAAGGTACAAGCGTCCCAAAATTCACGGTTTGCACGTAATCACTTCCCAGTTCACCGCCGAAAAGACCGCGCAGATTCTTGCTGACAGTCAGCTGATAGGCAGAATCAGGCTGAAATGCGCCGCGAACAATAATGCCCGTTTCGAGCGCTTCCACGCTGAAATTCTTTGGTTGTGGCTGAATACTTACAAATGGCTGAACAGCAGCATCAAAGAGGCTCTGCGAGGTTTGTATGCGAATAATCGGGTTGTCGTCGTCATAATCAGTCGTAACGGCAGTGATTTTGAACTCATCGGGCGAAGGAACGGTGAGCGTTTGCTTTATGTCTTCGGGTGTTGTCCACTCGCTTTCCACGCTGCGGAAGCCCTTGCCGAGCGTAAGGGTGAGAGATTTTCCGCCATCTTCTTTGCGGCATTGTACCGTAAGCGCAAGTGTTTGCGCAGCTTGTGAGTTCTTGAGTGCAAAAGGAACGATTTTGCCGTCAATCGCTACTTGAAGGTGTTCGGAGAGACTTTGCGGAGCGACGTTGTAGTTAAAAGCAAGGTCGAGGCGGAGTTCGACAGCGGGCGCAGCAATACTTGCTCCGGCAGATACCTGCTCGCCGCCGGCACGTACCCAGACGGCATCGACATTCTGAAGCCCAAGATACGGTGTATGGAAACGCAGATTGCGCTCACTCGGCAATGAAACACGCTTCTGCTCACGTTTTCCGGCATTTTGGAGAAGTGACTCGGTGAGTTCGGCGGTGTAATCGGTGCTGGCGCGAAAGCCCGATGTGGGCGAAAAGACAAGCGTTGTAGGCGATGTCCACTTGAAGGAGCCTTGCACGGCGGGCGTAAACTTCATGTACTGTGTGGAGTCCCATGCATTGAGCAAAGAATCGGGCACGAGTGGCGAAGAAAACTCCATCACGAGATTTTGCTGAAGGTCTATCTGCGACTCGAAATTTTTGCTCGTGATGGCGAGGTCATTGCCGCCGCTGCAAGCCTGAAAGAAGACTCCCGCCAAAGCGAGAAGGATGATTGCATAGAAACGCGCTGAACACCGCATAAATACTGTCTCCCGAAAAAATGTGAGCAAAGTGTCTGTTTGGTAATTGGCGTGTAATTTACGTGAGGAATCGGCGAAAACCAACGGGGATTTTGCGAACAGTGCAGAAATACGAAAAACCCTTGCTGCTTCTTGGCAAACCCTATACTATGCCAGTGCTTTGTAAACAAATGTTCGCAATATTGACGAAAATTTTGCATCTTCAATCTTCAGAGTAAATGTTCGTGAAAATTCAGTGAATCACCAATTAGTGAACTTTTCGGGAGATACGATTATGCTTAGTCGCGTTGCCGATTCTATGTACTGGATGTGCCGCTATATTGAGCGGGCAGAGAATACTGCGCGTTTTATTGCGGTCAATTTCATTCTTGCGCTGGATGCGCCCGACCCCAATGGCGCTCAGTGGATGCCACTTGTGATGGCTTCCGGCGATAATGCACTGTTTGAGAAAAAATATGGTACAACCTCCGCGAGCGCGGACATACCGACTAAAGAAAATGTGATGAATTTTCTCATGTTCGACACCGACAACCCCAATTCGATTTTGTCCTGCCTGACAGCCGCACGTGAGAATGCACGCTCGATACGGGAGGTGATTTCATCGGAGATGTGGGAGCAAGTCAATAAATTTTACCTTTTTGTCCGCAACCTCGCCACGCAAGCCCGCACAGATTTTCAGCTTGTTGCCAACCGCTTTGAGATATTTACGCAGATGAAACTCTCGGCGCACCTGTTTGAGGGCGTGATGGCAGCTACGATGTCGCACAACGAAGCATGGCATTTCGGGCGCTTGGGTCGGTTTCTGGAACGCGCCGACAAGACCTCGCGCATTCTGGATGTGAAGTATTTTATTTTGCTGCCCGATATTGCCGATGTCGGCTCATCGCTGGATAATATTCAGTGGGCAGCAGTGCTCAAGTCCGCCAGTGCGCTGGAGATGTATCGCAAAATTTATCACCGCATAGACCACGTTCACGTGGCGAATTTCCTGCTCTTGGATGATGTATTTCCGCGCTCCATTCGCTATGCTGTCAGCCGCGCGCAGCGCTCGCTATCGTCTATCACGGGCAATCCGATTGGACGCTTCGACACGCAACCCGAAAAACTCATCGGCAAACTCCATTCCGACCTCGAATTTACCGACATCAAGGAAATTTTCGCCACGGGCTTACATGAATTTCTGGACGATGTACAAATCAAGCTCAACGATATTGGTGCGAGTATCGTCGAGACGTTCTTTGCACTACGTTCGGGGGAGATGATGCAGTTCCAGAGCCAGAGCCAGAATTAACACGGCGGCGGTGGAAAGCGCTTTTGTTTCATCATGTCAACAATTGAAGCACCGAAGTTTTTTAGATAAAAGATAAAGAGTGTATATTGCCAATGAAATTACTTGCTTTGACCACTTTTTGTGTGATTCGCTATGCGAAGCCCTTTTGTCTTGGTTCTTGGAATCTGCTTTTTCTTCGGTGCTCCACACGGCGCGGCATTGGCTCAAGCGTCAAAGCCCGATGTGAAGCCGACAGGCGGTGCTGTTCCGCAATATACAGTTCCCACGCCGACCAAAGCCGACAGTAATACTGCGCTATTTCGCTTTGTGCCGTTTGTGGTGCAGGAGGAAGATAAATTCCAAAGCTATATCCAAAACGACGCGCTTTCGGTCTGGGTGAACGTGCCGTCGCTTCAGAAAAATGGTGATACGCTGACTGCGCTTGTCAAGCGCGTCGTGCGCTACGATATTGCACACACACTGAACAAAGATTTGGTCTATGTGGACGTGATTAAATTCAACACCCGCAATGATACTTTTGCCCGCGTAGCATCGCTGGACAACAAAACAGGTTCTCTGGCAATGAACGCAAAGCCGGAATGGGAAAAAACAAGCCTCGACCTTGATATAACAGCACTCTACCATTTTATCGGATTTTTGCACACAGAAAAGCAGAAGAAATAAGGACAATCCATGACCCCACACGATACTCCCGCACCAGAACACACCTTTCGCCGTGAACTCGGCGTACTTTCTTCCACCATGATTGTGGTCGGCTCTATGGTCGGCTCCGGTATTTTTATCGTCAGTGCCGATATAGCGCGGACGGTCGGTTCGCCCACGCTGCTCATTGGCGTATGGCTCGCCACGGGCTTGCTGACGCTTATCGCGGCTCTCAGCTATGGTGAGCTTGCCGGAATGATGCCCGAAGCCGGCGGTCAGTATGTTTATCTGCGCGAGGCATACAGCCCGCTCTGGGGCTTTCTCTACGGCTGGACGTTTTTCTTGGTGATTCAGACCGGCACGATTGCCGCTGTTGCTGTTGCCTTTGCGAAATTTACCGCAGTCTTGTTTCCCTCTGTCGGCACGGGCAACGTCCTCTTTACGATTGGTGCTTTCAAGGTCTCGGCAGCGCAGATTTTTGCCATTGCCAGTATTGTCGGTCTGACGCTGCTGAATGCGCAGGGCGTGAGGGGCGGAAAAATGGTGCAGGATGTCTTTACGCTGGCGAAAATTTTGGGGCTGGCAGGGCTTATACTGACAGGACTGACGCTCGGCGTGAATGATGAAGCACTCGTGAGCAATCTTAGTAATCTCTGGAAACATTCGTGGACGCATATTCAAAATGGCACTGTAGCGCTGCAGCCGCTTTCCGGTTCGTGGCTCTTGGCAGCGTTTGGTGTGGCGATGGTCGGCTCAATTTTTTCCAGCGATGCGTGGAATAACATCACCTTCGCGGGAGCCGAAGTTGTGAACCCCAAGCGCACTATTCCACTTAGTTTGTTTTTGGGAACGTGCCTTGTAACGGTGATTTACATCCTGGCAAATCTCGCCTACTTGGTCGTGCTGCCCGTCGTCGGCGACCCGAACGGTGCGACTATTTTTCAGCGCGGTATTCAGTTCGCCACCGAAGATCGTGTGGGTACTGCCGTTGCCTCCGCTGTCTTTGGTCCCGGAGCCGCCGTTGGGATGGCGGTGCTGATTATGATTTCCACCTTCGGCTGCAATAACGGACTCATTCTCTCCGGCGCACGTGTGCTCTACGCAATGGGCAAAGACGGACTTTTCTTCAAACGTGCCGCAAGCATCAACAAAAACGGTGTGCCCGGTTACGCACTTTTCATCCAAGCGGTATGGGCAAGCCTCTTGTGTTTGTCCGGCAGTTACGGTGATTTGCTTGATTACGTCGTCTTTGCGATTTTGATTTTTTATATTCTGACGATTGCCGGAATTTTTGTATTGCGAGCAAAGCGACCAAACGCAGAACGCCCCTACAAAGCCTTTGGTTATCCCGTTTTGCCCGCGCTCTACATCATTCTTGCGCTGGCAATTTGCGTGAATTTGCTTATTTTCAAACCCACATTTACCTACCCGGGCTTGTTTATTGTGCTCTCAGGTATTCCCGTCTATTTCCTCTGGAAACGAAAATTATCATGAGCGATACTTCTTCACAACTCTACACCCGCGACCTTTTTAAGCACTGGACAACGCTTGATGTGCGCTGGAGCGAGGTAGATGCCTACGGTCATGTCAACAACGTTGCGTACTTTATTTATTTCGAGGCGGCACGGGCAAAGTACATACTGGACACCAACAAATACGACGCACTCATGGGGAAAACTGCCTTGCAGGTCATTGTGAGCTGTACGATGAACTTTCGTCGTGAAGTGCATTTCCCCTCCACGCTTGACGTTGGTGTAACGGTGAGTGCCATTGGAAGAGCGTCCTACACAATGCCGTGCGGGATATTTCTGGCGGGAACCGATACGCTTGTTGCCGATGGTGTCGGGAAATTGGTGATTCTCGACCCCACCACAAAGCGCCCTATCCCAATGCCGGAGGACTTTGTTCGCACGTTTGAAGAGTTGGAACAGCGCACCATCCCACGCCCCGGCGCTCAGTAATCATGCACGTAATCTACGCTATGCCGCATTTATCCTTCATCATTCCTGCCTACAACGAAGCCCTGCGCATCGCACCTTCTCTCGCAAAAGCACAAGAATACTTTGCGACGCAAAGCTATACAACGGAAATTATCGTGGTGAATGACGGCTCGAAGGATGCAACTTCGCAGGTGGTCGCGGAAATAGATGGGATCACGCTTCTGGAGCAGCCCCGCAATATGGGCAAAGGTGCAGCAGTGCGGCGCGGAATGATGGAAGCAAGGGGCGAATATCGAATTTTCTCGGATGCCGATTTTTCTACACCCATCCACGAGACCGCACGAGTACTGGCGCGGCTGTATGAAAGCGCGGATGTGTGCATCGGGAGTCGTGGGGTGGATACAACGCTTGTCAAAAAACATCAGCCGTGGTACCGTGAGACGCTTGGCAAGATGGTGAACGTTATCGTGCAAACGGCATTTATTCCGGGCATTAGCGACACGCAGTGCGGCTTCAAGGGCTTTCGTGCGGCGGCGGCGGAAGCAGTTTTTTCGCGGGCGAAATTGAATGGCTGGATGTTTGACCTCGAAGCGCTCTACATCGCATCAAAACTGCATTTGCAGATAGACGAAATTCCAGTGGAATGGTACAACGACGAACGCTCCACCGTGAGTTTTCGCCATTCGTGGCAGATTCTGCGCGAGATTTTTTCCATTAAGCGCCTGCATCGCAATCTTTAATGTTCTCATTGTCAGTCTGTTTCGATACGGAAAAGTTTGGCATCTGCCACAAAAGGACCGAAGGGCAGAACAGAAGCGACCATCCCCAGTAGCAGCGTTTTTATGCTCCATTCGTATTCAATTTTTGCCTGAACGAGGATGAGAAGATATGCCAAAAATAGTGCCCCGTGCATTGCGCCCACCACGCGTACCATTTCCGGCTTGCCGGCAAGGTACTTGAGCGGCATGGCGATACAAAGCAAAACGAGAAATGATGCGCCTTCGGCGTAACCAATGAGGCGTAAGCGCCCGATAGCAGTTTTGAGAGAAAAAGTGTTCATGTGCAGTTGATATTGCGTTACTAAGGGTGAGTATATGCCTCGCGGGTGATGCAAAAAGATGAACTTTGTGCGCTCGCCTTCAGGATGCCTTTTTCACGTACTTTTTACCTATTTTTTTTGCAAAAATGTGATTTAGTATTGGCATTATAACTCGCTGAATTTTTGAAGAATGAAAATTCTGTACAAAAATAGCGTAATAAAACAAGCCTTTTAGCGCATTTCTTTACCTCGGTCAGGTGCAATGGTCTTTGCAGCACTGTCCTGACGCGCCTTGTCTGTTTCCTTTTGATTGTTCTCTTTTTGCTCCTTTTCCTTTGCTTTCCGTTCTTTTTCCGTTTCCTCTTCGCCGATGCGCCGTGCGCGATTGCGGGCGGAATCAAGCATCTGCCGGAGTTTTTCGGGCTTTGACGTTAAGTCGTTGAAACGCTGACGGAATACCACTTCGCTGAAACCATGCTGCTGTATGATGGCGCGAACACGGGCGTTTGCTTTCGCGGTGTCATTGGGGAACTGCTCTCGTGCAATCAAAACTTCGGTGTAGGTTTGCACAAAGTTTTCATCGTCCTTCGACCACGAGCCGGAACAGGACGAAAGAAGCAAGAGAGCGGCTCCGACAAGAAAATATCGGAAATGAAGAAAAAATTTCATGCGCGGGGATGAAAAGATGTATGAACTTCTTTGATGTATTCGCGGTCAATATGCGTATAAATCTGCGTTGTGGCAATATCCGCATGACCAAGCATTTCCTGCACTGCCCTGAGATTTGCTCCGCCTTCCAGCAAATGCGTGGCAAAGGAATGACGGAACATATGGGGATGCACCTCGTCAATGCCCGCTTGCAGGGCGGAATCGTGAACAATATTCCAGACCGACATCCGCGAAAGTGGCGTACCACGCTGATTGAGGAAAAGTGCATCGGCAGAATCGGTATTTTCTTTCACCCAGAGCGAGCGAGCGAGCCGCCGATACTCGCTTATCCACTGTAGTGCCGTCTTGCCGATAGGAATGATGCGCTCTTTGGAGCCTTTTCCGAATACCCGAATCACCTCTGCCTCCCAGAGAATATCGCGCTGCTGCAAGCCGCAGGCTTCCGATGCCCGAAGACCGCAGGCATACAAAACTTCCAATAGTGCCTTGTTGCGCAAGCCGTCGGCACGAGTGATGTCGGGTTGGTCGAGGATTTTAGCGATTTGCGGATAGGACAAGACTTCGGGCAAAAGACGCTGCGGCTTCGGTAAATCCACAAGTTCTGAAGGATTGGTTGGCGAAAGCTGCACCGACGAGAGAAACTTATACAGCGAACGAATGGAGTACAAATACCGCGTCCGCGAACTTGTGCCCAAGCCCATATCGGCAAGCATCGTTAAGAACTCAAGTATATGAGCGGTCTGCACGTTTGCAAAAGACGAAACGCTTTTCTGCTCCAAAAATTCGATGAATCGCGTCAAATCTATCGTGTACGAGCTAACGGTATTTTCTGCCAGCCCGCGTTCCAGCGCGATGTGGTGCGTAAACTGTTTGAGTTCTCGTTGCATCAAAGAAAATGATGTCGGTACTCGTTTCTCGGCAACTTCCGTTGTGACCATACTTCTTCGTCCAAAAGTGAAACCTTCTCGCGCTTGTATTCAAGCGATGTACAAAAATACACTTTTGTAACCATTTTCCCGTGAATGTAGTTTTTTGTATTTTACTGTCGATGCAGAAACACCCTATTCCGTTCTACTACCCATGACCCACGTTTATACGCGTCGCACTACCCACGTGCTTTTCGCAAAGCGCCTCCAATCTTGTATTTCAATTCTTGCTCTTCTTCTTTGCTCTCTCTCGGCATTTTCCCTTTTCGCGCAGGCACCGCAAACCCAGCCATTACCGCCCGCCTATCCGCAAATCCGTTTCGGGCTTTTTGGTGCAGCTAATCTGAATTGGCATAATGCGAATTTTGTTGCACTTCCCGAAACAGGCCCGAGTATTTACTATAATGTAGGCTATGATTATACCCGCACAAAAGACTCAATAATCACACGTCAAGATACAACAAGGAATGCTCCCATTCAAGTTATACTGCCAGCTTTTGGGCTGACGTTAGAGTCTTTGTTTTCTCCTAATTTTGGGATTTCAGCGCGATTATCGTACACCCCACATAGTGTCAAGTTTCGCGTAAATGAACCATATTTTTTTCAGGTATATGATACAGTTTCTAATAAAGTTACTCAAGCAGAAAATGCAATTGCGCGAGATTTAGAGGTGTCATTTTCTTCTATTGCTCTTGAACCAACATTTTTCTTTCAAATACCGATAGCTTCAACCAACTTGAAGACGTATTTAGGTTTTCGTGTTGGATATAATATACCTGGCAATTACTCACAATTCTTTCTTCCAACACAGGAAGGTGCGGAATTTTTTATACCACAACCAGTTGGTGACAGTACCATATATCTTCGAACTAATAAATATGATGAGAGAAGTGGTACATTCAGTAGTCGTAATCCTCTTGCCCTGTCCGCTCTTGCCGGAATCGGCTACGAAATCCCGATTGAGGGCTTGACGCTTGCAGGCGGTATGGGGCGTTTGTCGGTGCAGCCGGAAATCTTCGGGATGTGGGGTTTGAATCCTGTGGTGCAGGGCTTGGAGTGGAATTTGCACCAGTTACGAGCGGGCATATCGGTGTTCTACCGTCAAGATGAGATGGTACAACGCTTTGAGGAGCGCCGTCAGGTGGATACGATTATCGTGTATCAAAAGCGCATTCGCAATCCGTTTATGGTCGGCATTTCTAAATTTACCCGTGACACAGTGATGACGGTGGAAGATGGCAAGCGCGTCCGCACGATTTCCGAGACGCTGCGCCGCGTCGATACGGCATTTTCTACCCCGCCGCCGCGTATGGATGTGGACGTTACAGCAGTAGGCGTTACCGAAAAAGGCGAAGAAAAAAAACTTGTGCAGTTACGGTTGGAAGAATTTGTCGTGCAGCGCTACGTGCCGCTTCTGAACTATGTCTTTTTTGACGACCAGTCCTCCACACTGCATGAGCGCTATGTGCGTATCAGTTCCGACAACACCGCACTTTTCGATGTGGATAAACTCTACCAAAAAGGGACGCTGGATATTTACCGAAATATGCTCAATATCATCGGCAAGCGCCTTCGGCAGTTCCCCGATGCGGTTATTACTATCACCGGCTGCAACACGGGCGTAGGCGCGGAGGATGGCAATACGGCGCTTTCGGCGGCGCGAGCCGAAGCCGTGCGGCGGTATTTGCTGGATGCGTGGAATATCGCAGGAAATCGAATCATTATGAAAGCACGAAACCTCTCCGAACAAGCCTCGCTGCCCAAAACGGAGCCGGACAAAATTGAAGAAAACCGCCGCGTGGAAATTACATCGTCCGTGCGCGAAGTGCTCGACCCGATTCTGCTGAGCGACACCATGCGCGTCTCGAATCCGCCTACTATCCGCTTCACACCGACGGTCAAAACGGAAAAACGGATGGTAGAATGGTCGCTGCTGGCATTTAGTGAAGGACAAGATGTGAAGCCGTTTTCGTCCGAAGCCGCCTCCGCCAGCGACCCCGAAACAGTGCTGGGAGAGCCGCAGGAGAACGGTCTGCCGAGCCGCATAGACTGGACACCGCCAAAGCAAGGCGACGGTAGCTTGAAGCTGAGCGGAGCGTTAGAGTTTACGCTCTCCGCACGAGACGAAGGTGGTAAAAGTGGTTTTGCGCATGGATTTCTGCCGGTGGAAAAAATCATTTTGCCCGACAAGAAAATTGAGCAGTTTAGTCTTGTACTCTTTGGCTTCAATAAATCTGAGATTAGCGAACAAAATCAACGTATTATCGGTTTTATTAACTCCATAATTCGCCCTAATTCTAAAATCACCATTGCAGGCTACACCGACCGCACGGGTGATAACGCCTACAACCGCACACTTTCTCGCCAACGCGCCTCAGAACTGGCTCGGCTGATAGACCAGCCGCTATCAAAGGCGCAGGGCTTCGGCGAAGACACGCTCATATACGACAACTCCACACCCGAAGGGCGTTTCTACTGCCGCACGGTGAATGTCTCGGTGGAAACGTCAAAATGACAAGGCGTGAATTCACAAAGGCTGAACGGTGCACACAATGGAAAAATACCTTTTCGGGACTAAACGCGGGAATTGTTTTCGCAATTTCTGTGTTTAGTCCATTCCAAGCCTGTTTTGTGTGCTGTTACATTCATTTAACGCGCCCGGATTTGACTACCTTTTAACGTATCAATGCAACAACTATCTTTCGCCCAACGGTACGACGAGTACAAACAAGCAGTCGAAACCACGTTAGCAAGCCTGATACCGCAGCAGCTGCCAGACACGCTCTACGAGCCGATGCGCTATACCTTACTGAGTGGCGGAAAGCGCGTCCGCCCTGTGCTGGCAATGCTTGCCTGCGATGCCGTCGGTGGAAATGGCATGGATGCTCTTTATGCCGGAATTGCTGTTGAGATTCTGCACAATTTCACACTGATACACGACGACATCATGGACGCGGCTTCCGTTCGGCGCAATCGCCCGACCGTTCACGTCAAGTGGAACGAAAGTGCAGCCATTCTTTCCGGCGATGGTATGATTGCGATTGCGTACCAAACCCTTCTGCGCTCTCCTGATTTGACGAGGCTGCGAGAACTTATCGAGGCAATGAATACAGGTATTATCGAAGTCTGCGAGGGGCAAGCACTTGACCTTGAGTTCCAAGACTGCGCTACGATTGGGCTTACACAGTATTTTGAAATGATTGACAAAAAAACGGCGAAAATGCTGGAGTTGGCGGTCAAGGTTGGCGGTATTATCGGCGGCGGCTCTGGCACACAAATTGAGGCGCTCTGTCGGTATGCTCAGACAGCAGGTATTGCATTTCAGGTTCAGGATGATTGGCTTGATATTACCGCCGATGCCGCAAAACTTGGGAAAACAATTGGTGGTGATATTCTGGAAGGCAAAAAAACGTATCTCATTATCAAAGCACTCGAACAGCGAGATTCTTTGCCGGACAGCGACCGCACTTTGCTGGATGAATTTCTACAAAAACGCGGGCTTTCGGCAGAATATATTCCCACAATGCAGTGTCTTTTCGAGCAAAATGGTATTTTTGCAAACGCACGATACGAAGTCGAAAGACTGACCCATGAAGCCCATGCTGCCCTGGATGCACTGCCCGACAACGTGGGACGCACATTCCTCCATGAGTTTGCAACGATGCTTTTGGAGCGGACGCATTAAAAAACCGAATGTATTTTTGGGAAAACTTCCATGATAGAACACGTCGTAACCATCAGAAACAAAGCCGGTCTGCACACCCGTCCGGCTGCGATGTTGGTAAAAATAACAGCCCGCTTTGCATCCGAAATTTTTTTGGCACGAGGCGGCTTTCGGGTAAATGCGAAAAGTATTATCGGCGTGATGACGCTTGCGGCGGAGCAGCACTCGGAACTTACTATTGAGCTTGATGGCGAGGACGAGGAGCAAGCGCTCAAAGAAATGCTCGAATTTTTTGAAGCAGGCTTTGGAGAAGCCTGAGCGATGGAGTGAATTTCATAACCTCTAACACTGACCACCATGCGCAAAGCAATTTACCCCGGCACATTCGACCCCATCACTAACGGACATTTGGACGTTTTGGAGCGGGCGCTGACGATGTTTGATGAAATTCGCGTTGTGGTAGCGAAAAATTCCGCTAAAAGCCCGATGTTTTCTGAAGAAGAGCGTATTTCCATGATTCAAGAAGCCGTGAAGCGCTTCCCGAATGTATCGGTGGAATCGTTTCAGGGCTTGACCGTAGATTATGCGCGCAGTTTCGGCGCAGTGGCGATTATTCGCGGCTTACGGGCGGTGAGTGATTTTGAGTACGAATTTCAAATTGCGCTGATGAACCGCAAAATTGCTCCTTCGGTAACGACAACGTTTTTGATGCCTCACGAAAAATATACCTACCTCAATTCCTCCATTATACGCGAACTGGCGCGACACGGGCAGAGCGTAAGCGGTTTTGTGCCTGAAAATGTCTCGAAAGCGCTCGAAGATAAACATCCTTTGCGGTGAAAAACCTTACTTCTCAAGCGGCGTCGCAATCATCACCTGCACAACCCTACAATACGAGCGCCCTTCGGGTGTGGCATTGTCATGGAGTAATACGTCATTGCCAATGGGCACAATCTTAATGCGGTCTTCAGGGAGCTGAAGGAAATTTTTCACCTCCACCGAGCGCCGGAATGCCAAATCACGATTGTATTCCCGCGAGCCAACGCGGTCGCCATAGCCGATGACTGTTACCTGCGAATTGGGCTGTACGCGCTGTTTGATAAAACTAAGCAGGGATAAATTATCCGCATTGATTTCTGCACGGTCGAAATCGAAGAGCATGAGCGAAAAGCGTTCCAAACGTTTATCTTGTACCTGCTCCACTCTTTTCTTTTTCACCGTTATTTGGCTTACTGTTACCGGTTTTTCGGCTTTTGCCTCGCGTCCTTCCAAATCAGTGGCTTGTATGCTTGCAGTGAGCGGAATTTCACTCTCGCCCAAAAGCTGTTCTGCGATTCTCCATTGCTGGGCGGGCGGGGTTTCGCCTGTAATGGATTCGCCCGTCCACTGCTGAAGCACCGAACCATCGCGCTTCACAGCAAGTGTCCACGAGCGCAAGCCTGCCGGAGCGTCAATAACGGGTTGCAATTCCAGTGAGGGCGGTGTAAGTGTTCTTGTAATGGCGCGGTTGACGACCGGCGCAAGGAGGCTTTGTTGCGAAGCGGCAATTTCTACACGACGATTTTCGGCAGCGCCTTCTTCCACATCACTGCTGGATGCTTTTTCCGGTAATGTTCGTGCTTGGACGCGAATGCGGTCTGCTTTGATGCGCCAGATAGTCGAAAGATAGGTTTGAATTGCTTTAGCGCGTTTCATTGCAAGTTCTACGTTGTCCTTTTCTGCACCGACATTACTTGTGCAGCCCTGTAGGGTCAAGCGTGCTTGCGGGTTTGCCCGAAGCCGCGAACCAAGAATATTGAGCAACTGAGCATGAACAGCAATCGCATTGTTTGGAAGTACATCTTCCTTCCATGCGTCGGCGGCTTTCGTTGTGGTCAGTAGTATTTGGCGTGTTTGCTTCAGGTCTGCACCGTTATTGGCAAAGAAAATATGCGGCAAAAGCGGGAAATACGTTTCTGATTCAAACTCTTCTACCACGACTGTCGGGTTTGGCTGCCGCGTCCCGTCCCAATCTAAGCCAGTAACACGTACATCCACTTTGAGAGCGGACTGCTTCGGCACTTCGCGCACATAGGACTCGTGAATCACAGTGCGCTCCACGACAAGACCATTTTCCTCGCTTGTCACCAAGCCGCTTTCCGTAGAACGCAAGCGCAGGCGCTCCTGTCCGCTTTCCACAATAGCGCTGGAAGTATCACGCTCATAGACGGTTTCGCGGATGATAGGATTAACCGAACCTTCGCCCCATTGGAAGGACACGCCTGCTTGGATGGAGCCGATAGTCCATGAGCCATTGGCAATGGGGGTGGACACCGTGTCGTCAAAACGCTGGACAATACCGCCTGTGCGTACCGCCGCCACACTTGTGAGCGGAAAATGATAGCGAACAAACGGTGTAAGAAATGTGCTGCGCGAAAGCGGAATATACCATTCCAAGCCTGCAAATGCCGAAAGAGCGAGCGTCGGTTCTGCTATGGAGCCAGAATATGAAGGGTGTTCGGTTGTTCTTTTGCGATCTTCATGCGTGACGTACAAGGAGAAAATGGAGTCTGTGTACGTTTTCTGTGATGCCACAATGTAGGAGGCTTCTGCGCCCACAGAAACAAATAATTGCTCAAGCAAGCGGATACCAATCGCTGGTGCTGCATGGGCAGTGATGAGCGACATTTTGAGCCGATGAGAAATATATGCCTGCTCGCCGGGACTTGCGAAGCCTATATCTTGGCGAAATGCAAATTCAGGTGTTGAATAACTTGCTCCCAAACGCAGTTGAATCTGGAACAATGACGACAAGCGATGGTCAAAAACAAACCCCAATCCGCCGTTAAAACCGGAAGCTGTGCCGAAGATGGAATCTGGTGCACGTGTGGAAAGCATTCCATTCAGATAGGCAAAATTAGCATTATGCTGCTGCAATGCACCCATGCCATAAACGCCAAGCAGCCACTGATAGCCGGGAAGTTCGCGCTTCGGGCGTGTGGTAACGGTGCTTTCGCGCCTGCCGGAGATGAGAATACTCGCGGTGTCGGAGGCTTTTTTCTGTTGCGCACAAGCCTCATCGGTGCCGAAACTCAGCACAAATGATATTGCTGTCAAGAGAAGCACCAGCCAACGGTATTTCACAGAACCCCCTTTGTGCTGGGAATAGCATTACTGCTTGCGTCGCGGCGAACGGCAATTTTTACGGCGCGAGCGAATGCTTTGAAGACGGCTTCGATTTTGTGATGCTCATTCGTGGCTTCTGCGCGAATGTTGAGCGTACATTTTGCGGTGTCGGTGAAAGATTTGAAAAAATGAAAAAACATTTCCGTCGGCACATCGCCGATTTTTTCTCGTTGAAACGTGGCGTTCCAAACCAACCAGTTACGCCCTGAGAAATCAATTGCTGCATGAGTCCGCTCATCGGTAAAGGTAACTTCGGCTTCCGCAAGCGCTTCGTCCATCGGGAGCAATGAATAGCCATACCGTTCTATACCCCGCTTATCGCCCAATGCTTTGGCAAACGCTTCGCCAAGCGCGAGTGCTGTGTCTTCAATCGTATGATGTTCGTCTATGTGCAAATCGCCCTTTGTCTGAACGCTCAGGTCGCAGCCGGAGTGCCGTGCTACTTGGTCGAGCATATGGTCGAAAAAGCCCAAACCCGTGTGCATATCAGCTTTTCCTGTGCCGTCCAGATTGAGTTGAATAGTAATGTCTGTCTCGTTTGTTTTTCGGTGAACCGTTGTGATGCGCTTCGGCAGATGATGTTGCACCAGAAAATCATAAATATTCTGCCAGTGCTCAGCCTCTAAGGCAATGGGAAGACCCTGCGTATCAGCACCGGAGCGCGTTGCAGCATGGTTTTTTGACGAGGGTGCTTGTAGCAAAATTGCCTTTGCGCCCAGATTTTGCGCCAGCTGTGCGTCGGTCAGGCGGTCGCCGATAACAAAAGAATTGGCAAGATCGTATTCGCCACGCTCGGCAGTTTCCAGATAGTGCGTAAACATTGCTGTTCCGGGCTTGCGCGTGGGTTTGTTCTCGTGAGCAAATGTGCGGTCAATGAGAATATCGTCAAATTCTACGCCTTCACTTGCAAGAATAGCAAGCATCTTGTTCTGAGCCGGATGAAATGTTTCTTCGGGAAAAGAATCCGTTCCCAAGCCGTCTTGGTTGGTTGCCATCACGAATTCGTAATCGAACTCACGCCGAATCCGTGCAAGCGTTGAAATTGCTTGCGGGAGAAAAATGAGTTTTTCGAGGGAATCAATTTGTTCGTCCGGTGGTTCGGCAATAATAGTGCCGTCCCGATCAATAATCAGTGCGCGTTTCATGGTGAGGGCAGAGTGTGGGCAAATTGATTGTGCCTATGCTGGGCAATATTATTGCTCGGCAGGTATTTTGTATGGCAAAGATACGGACATTTTGAGGCTTGAGCAATAGCGTTCTCTTCATGCGTCAAGAGGGAACTCCTGCCGAAGCAAGTTCTGAAGCGCTTTCCAAACATCATCGAAGGGGATTGTTCCCACGACATTTTCTCCGCTCAAAAAATCTTCTTCATCAACCACCAGCGCACGGTGTGGCGTGTGAAAGGGTGTCCAGTGCGCAAGCCCAAATTCATTAAAAACAAATAGCACCACCGTCGGGCGTTTCCACGCTGCCGCCAGATGCACCACCGAAGTATCGGGCGTAAAAACGGCATCACATTCGTGCAGCAATGCTGCAAACTCGTGCAGCGACGATACGGCAGGAGCGAGCGCCACAGCGCCGTCCAGATATGTTGCCTCGTAAATGCACCGCGCTTCTTCTGCATAGTCGGGTGAGCCGAGCAAAAGCACTTCAAATGTGGTAAACGTGCGCTGTATCTTGCGGACAAGGCGAATAAAATTTTCTTGCCCCCAGTACATTTCCTCGCCGCGCCCGCTTATGTTTATGCCCAACCTGAATGTATGTTTCTTTGCGGGGAGTCTTGACTGGGCAGTTCGGATGTCTTTTTCCGAAAGCGGATACTCTATATCCAAGTTTATTGCCGACGGGTCAATGCCAAACGGCAAAAGAAGTTGCGCGATACGGTGAACAATGTGAAACTGTGTTCGGTCAAGCAGCGGAACAACGTGCGAGTACGCCGCCGCATTTTCTTTGTCAATCCCGACCGAAAACCGAGCACCCGTACCGCGGACAAGCAACGACGATGTAACCGAAGGATTGTCAATAAGGTCAATCACGACATCGTATTTCACGCGCCGAAGAGAACGCATGAGCCGGAGAAGTTTCGTAAGATTCTTCGTGTAGCGCCACACTGTATCGCAATATGTCAGCGCGAGCTGTTGTACGGTGAAGTTGTTATCTCCCAACATAATGTCTATGCGGGCTTCAGGATATTTGTGCCGTAAAGCGCGAAGAATAGGCGTGGAGACAATCACGTCACCGATGCGGTCTTGGCGGAGGAGCAGAATTCGGCAGAGCGGTGGAAGGGAAAAGCAGTCATCATCAGGCTTCGTAACGTGCTGCACACTGCGCGAGCCATACAACGTGCGGATGAAAATGCGGCGAAAAGTGAGTTCGAGTGTTTTAAGCATTAAGCGTGGTAAAAGAAATCGTGGAAAGAAGTATCGGATGAGTGCTTCAGATGGGTGCTTCAGAAGCGAGCGGCAGCGTCTGGACGCGCGGAAATGCGACTGAGAAGGCGGCACCCTTGCGGTGTTCGGACTCGCACCAAATTCTGCCATTCATCGCTTCGACCAGTTTTTTGACAATAGACAACCCCAAGCCTGTGGAGTGTTCGCCACCGGTTGGGCGTGCCGACAGACGAGCAAATTTCCCAAAAAGGCGTTTTTTGTCTTCTTCGGTTAAGCCGTTGCCTTCGTCGCGGACGCAGCAGCAGACGTATTCGCCATCGTCGAATGACATAACCTTGAGTTCCACCCAAATACGTTTGCTCAGTGGCGAGTATTTGAGGGCATTGGAAAGAAGGTTCTCAATTATTTGCATATAGGCGTTTGGGTCGGCAGAAATAAAATATGTTGTGGCGGGCGGCTCGAAAAGAAAGGTGAGATTTTTCGGTCGTGCCAGCATCTCTATGTCTGCAATTAGCTTGGTAATAAGATGGTTGACTTCTATTGTTTCCAAAGACAAATTGAGCTTGCCTTCATCAATCATGTTCATATTGAGTAACTGCTTGATGAGCGACATCATGCGGTGTGCGGACTGATGAATGAGACTTGTAAAATGATACAATTCCTCGCGCGAAAGCGTGCCGTGGTCGTTTTCAACAAGTTCTGTTAGCGTGAGCATCGTTGCAAGCGGCGTTTTTAGGTCGTGAGCGGTGATACCAAGAATTGCATTCTTTTCGTTATTCAGTTCGTGGAGTTGCTCATTCGACCACGCAAGTTCTTGGTTGCTCTCTTGCAGTTCCTGTGTGCGCTTGCGGACTTCTTCTTTCAAAAAATTGTTTCGCCGTGCAATACTGCGAAGCCGCATCTGCACACCACCCAAGACTAATCCCCCAAGCAGAAACAAGCAACCGCTCCTGAACCACCATGTTTCCCAAAAAGGCGGTATAATCACCACGCGCAAGCGGAGTTCGTGCGCGTTCCATACGCCATCAGCATTGGTGGCGCGGACGCAGAATGTATATTCGCCGGCAGGAAGATTGGTGTAGGTCGCAAAATTACGTGTTCCGAAAGAAACGAATTCTTTGTCTATACCCTCCATCATGTACGAATACTGGACGCGCTCAATGTTGGCGAAGTCAAGTGCTGCAAAATCCAGCTCAATCAAGCGGTCATTGTGGGAAAAGACGATTTCTTTCAGTCCGGCAATATCAGCCTCAAACGTCCGCTCCGCGTTGAATATCTTCACTGCCGTCAGCACAATAGGCGGCATAAACGTTCGCTCAATGAGCATTTCGGGGCGGAACATATTCATCCCGTTCACTCCGCCAAAGAGCAAATAGCCGTCGGAGGTGCGATAGAACGCATTGGTATTGAACTCGCTACTTTGCAGACCATCGGCGGCTTCGTACATCCTAAACACGCCTTTGTGCTTATCGAACCGTGCTAATCCTTTGTCCGTTCCCATCCACAAAAATCCCTTTGCATCTTCCACAATGCCGTACACATACTCATTTGTCAGACCATTCTGCGAACCATAGACCGTGAAATTATCTCCATCGGGATTATATCGGCAAATACCACCAACGGTTGTAATCCAGAGCGTACCTTCGCTGTCGCGCATAAGATGTTTTACCCAATTATTCGGCAGGCTTTTCGCGCTGGAATCATGAAAATAGCGCTTCCAACGATTATACTTACGGTCGAATTTGTTGAGTCCCAGCGCTGTGGCTACCCACACGATGCTATCCGAATCGCAAAACACCGCCTGAACGCGGTCATTGCTCATGCTTGCAGGATTCTGGGGGTCGTGCCTAAAATGCGTAAACGTAGCAGTACGAGGATTGAAATAGTCTAAACCATCCAATGTCCCAAGCCAGAGGCAGCCATTGTTATCCCATGCCGCAGAACGGAGTCGGTTATTGCAAAGTGTCGAGGAATCATCGGGGTTGTGTTGAAATACGGTAAAGGTACGTTTTTTGGGGTCGTAACGGTGCAAACCGCCACCGTCGGTGCCGAACCAAAATATTCCTGCGCTATCACGGTTGATTGTCCAGACGCGCCCCGACTGCAAGCCATAACCATCTTTTGCGACAATGGGCAGTTGAAAAAAGGTTTTCGCCCGATAGTTCCACCGCACAAGCCCGTCGTCGGTGCCGATCCAGAGGATGCTATCGCTTTCTTGGTAAAAACTGCGCACCACACGGTAGGGCAAAAATGCAGCATTACCCATATCGGGCGAGTACCTGCCAAAGCGCTGCCGGAGAGGATTCCAGACCGATAGCCCTGCGGTAAGTGTCCCGACCCACATCGTGCCGGAGGCATCGCAATACAAGGAGCGCACGGCATTATCGCCTAAGCTCAAGGACATTTGCGGCACCGAGCGGCAAATTATGACCTCAGCGTCGGCGCTGTCCGGCATAGAATGCACATTACCAGAAATAATGTTCACGCCGTTATCGGTTCCAATCCATAAGTACCCACGCTCGTCGGTGGCAAAGCAAAAAACATGAGCACCGGAAATAGTATTCAAGCGACGTGGAGCATCGTTGCGCAGAGGGATGTAGGGAAATAATCGCGTCTGGCGTGTTTGTGGATTGTATCGCAAAAGCCCGCTCCCCTGTGTTCCAATCCAAATGCGCCCCAAAGAGTCGGTAAATAGCGCTTGCACGGCAATTTTTCCCTTCTTTAGTGGCGGCAAATTTGTCTGAGCGGAATTTGCTTGAGTCAAACTTGAGTGAGGCAAAGAAATTTCTTCCATCGTAAAAGAGTTCTTATCTGTGGAAGCCGTGTTTGCAGGGGTATGGCAGAATAAGCCGTGTCGTGTTCCAATCCATACCCGTCCTGCTCGGTCGCTCGTAAGCGCTGTAATTTCTCCTGAAATTGATTGCTTAATACCCGCGTCGTTGACAGTGGTAGGAATATAGCGAATTGGAGGGGTGGAGGATTTTTCGTAGAAAGGCTTTAGCGTATCAATAGCGTGCAACCCTTTGTCCGTACCAATCCATAGTTTGCCATACTTGTCTGCCAGAAGAGCAGTAACAAAGCCACTTTGGAGTACGGATAAAGCGGCGGATTGGGAAAGAGGTGAAGTCGTGATTGCTCGGGCATCGGTCAGAAGCGGCATGAGCGTAGCACGATTGGAATCGCGCTGAATGTGCGACAAACCACCGCCGTTGGAGGCAACCCAGAGATTATTAAATTTGTCGCGGACAATCTGAGTAATCCATCCGCTTGGCAGAGCGCCACGAATAGCATTACCGGAAGACATCGTATTCTCACTGCTTCTTGAGGCTACGAATTTATAGCCATCGTATTTGTTGATGCCATCTTGTGTGCCAAGCCACAAAAACCCCTTTGCATCCTGAATAATAGCATAGACCGAACTTTGCGAAAGTCCTTGCTCCAGACCAATGCGCGTAAAAGCATACTCCTGAGCGGTAGAAGCAGAGGTGCGTGGTGCTGTGGGCTGGCTTAGAACACCCTGTAAGGCAAGGACATACCACGGCATAAACATCACCAGCAATGCTACTGCTGTGAAAACAATACCATGTGCAAGATGTACCGATATGGAGCGAATGAGGTGCATACTGTCTTCATTCCGAAACATCGCGTAAAAAAGCCTTACATCGAAAGCGAACCTTTGCGAAACTCCGACTTACCAATGAGTGCGTTAATACAATACGGAACACCACTGGCGGCGGATTGTTTTGCGGCGCGAAGAGTAGTTGCAATCTGATCATTGGAGCGAATCTGCGCACCTGCGCCGCCTAAGCCTTGGGCTACGATATGATAATCTGTATAATCCAGAACCGTGCCAACATCATCACCCAAAATAACAACTTGGTCTCTCGCAATTTGCGTCCAGCCCGCATCATTGCCAATCACTGCGATAACGCCCATATTATGCCGCTTGAACGTATCAAATTCCATAAGCGAATAGCCCGATGAGCCGTCGCCATAGATAATCCATACCTCTGCATCGGGCTGCACCGCCTTCACGCCAAGCGCAAATCCCGCACCAACGCCCAACGTGCCAAATACGCCCGGGTCGTACCACGAAAGCGGCTTGCGCGGTTGGACGGAATACGAAGCTGTTGCCACAAAATCACCGCCGTCTGCCACAAGCACTGTCTTATTCTCGAACACGTCGTCCATTGCGCGGAAGAGATGAAGCGGATTCAGGAAATCACCCTGCGGTGTATTGAGAGATTCTGCCGCTTGCACGGCAATATCGGCGTTGCGGTCGTTGTCGCGCTCACGCAGTTTCTGTGTCCATGCCGCATATTTGCCAGAATTTGCACTTGCACCGGCATTTGCATCTGCCAGCGCAACGAAGAACGATGCGGGGTCGGCGAGAACAGCAAGATTCGGGGTTCTGTTTTTCGTAAGGTCTTCGTCCGAGCGATTGACCGCAATGTAGGTGGCTTTGCGGCTGATGTGATTGCCATAGTCCAATCGAAAATCTGCCGGAACGCCTGAAAGCAGTACAACGTCTGCTTCTTTCAACGCCTCTTTGCGTTTGTGACGCATCTGAAGCGGATGGTCGCTGCCGAGCAGTCCCCGCGCCATACCGGAAAGATAGACAGGGCAGCCCAATTTTTCTACAGCCGCCGCCACATCCGCCACACGGCGCGGATTGACAAGCGTTTGGCTACCAATGACCATCACAGGGCGCTCGGCATTGGCAAGAAGTGCAGCGGCAGCTCGCACGTGTCGCTTGGAAGGCACATCAACGCTTGGTGTGATAAGCGCAAGCGATTCTGCGCTTTGTATTGCTTCGTCTAAGCCACCGAATAAGCCGTTCAAATGTCTGCCAAGATACCAGTTGAGCGCTTTTTGCTGGAAAGAAAGCTGCTTGCCGGGCTGTGCGTCCTTGATATACCACTCGCGAATGAGCGCCTCGGGGTACAGAACGTCTATTGGCAGTTCCACGAAAACAGGTCCTGGAACGCCTGATTGTGCGATTTCAAAAGCGGCTTTGAGCGCAGAGTGAATTTGGGAAACTTTCGTAATCGCAAACACTTCCTTAACGTGCGGCTTCATAAGTGCCATTTGGTCAATGTCTTGCAACGAGCCGCGACCGCGCAAAACCGTTGCTGCCGCACCACCCAAGAGAATGAGCGGAGACTGAGCCATTTGTGCATTTTTGATAGCGGTAATCGTGTTGGCAACTCCCGGTCCAGCCGTCACAGCTGCCACACCCGGAACCCCTGTCAATCGGGCAACGGCGTCCGCCGCAAAAACCGCATTGACTTCGTGGCGCGTGTCCACAACCTTGATGCCAAGCTGCTTGCAGCCCAGCAAAATTGGGGAAATATGCCCCCCGCACAAGGTAAAAAGCGCCTGTACGCCTTGTTTTTTGAGACAGGTCGCCGTCAGCAATCCTCCGTCCATAGACAACGCTCCTTTTGGGATTTAGTGTAGTGAACTTTTTTGTATTCTTTCTTCCCACTCATGCCCGAACAAACATCGAAAATTCTAGCGAACAATGTTAGAAAAAACGCTTCAAATCATCAATCGTGAGTGTTCCCTCATAGAGAGCTTTTCCAATAATTGCCCCCCAAACGCCGATAGATTCTAACTCCTCAAGGTCGTGCAGCGATGAGACACCACCACTTGCAATGAGATTGAGCAAGGGGCGCTCGTCTCGAATACGCCGATAGAGGTCATTTGCAGAACCTTGCATCATGCCGTCCTTGCTAATGTCCGTACACATCACATACTTAATTCCTTGTGATTCATACTCAGCAAGAAATTCCATAAGAGAGATTTCAGTTACTTCTTCCCAACCGCTCACGGCGATACGTTCATCACGGGCATCGGCGGCGAGAATGATTGCTTCTGCGCCCCGCTCCCTGAGCCAGCGCAAGAACATATCTTGATTTTTGACAGCGATACTTCCTGCCGTGATTTGGCGTGCCCCGCTCTCGAAGGCGATTCGCACATCGTCGTCGGACTGGATGCCGCCACCAAAGTCCAGATGGAGCAATTCTGCTTTGCGCGTAATTTGCTCCAATGTGCGATAATTCACAATGCGCTTTGCTTTTGCGCCGTCCAGATCCACGACGTGCAAACGCTTAATGCCTGCATCTTGGAAACGCATGGCGACATCAACAGGGGATTCGTCATAAACAGTTTTTGCGGCGTATTGCCCTTGAGCCAGACGGACACATTTGCCGTCAATAATGTCAATAGCAGGAATAATGTGCATCGTGCGGAAAAGGTTAAGGCTGGAAGGGTAAAAACTAAAGTTATATTGGTTGATTCTTGTGAATACTAGGAGGAGCACAAATGGTATTTACGTTGATAAGAGACTTATTGCACTGATCGCTGAATTTGCCATACTGTACCGCTTCCATTTCCGTCCGGTGCGAGTGTATAATACGAAAGACTAACCGCAGCGTTTGCAGCCTGACCATTAAGCCAGCGAGCTCCGTCAATAGATCCAAGGCATTTTATGGCAACTTCTCCTTTTGTCAAATCATAGATACGCCATTTTGTTCCTGAATAAGGAGCTACTGTATCGGGAGCCATCCCAACATTACTACTTACAGTTCGACCATCCAAAAAGGTATTGAGTGTTAAATTTTCAAGGCTTTGTAATACATAGACATTGGTATCTTTTTTATGAACATACCACTTTGTACCGATTGCAAGTGAATCCTTTACTAACACCACCGCGCCGTCTGAACTGCGGACTTGAAGCCAGTGCGAATCATTGAGGTTACCCAAACATTTAAGCCTGATAAATTCTCCTTGTTGTAACTTTGCGGCAATGCTGGTATCAGTTTCTACCAAACAATTACAACAAGAATGAGCGTGTAAAAGAACCGCGATAATAGCTATTGAGCGAAATAGACAAAACTTCATCATCTGAAATAGGGATAAGTTTGATTAGATACAACATTCTCAAAAGAGAGATATATTTTCAATCTTCTTAACTGATGGTTTTTTGTAGATGTTTAGATAGACTGTTACCGTTTCGAGGGGGCATCATAACAGGCGGGCTTTGGGCAGCGTGAAGGAAAACGTCGAACCATGGTTTTTTATGCTCTCGACACGCAAATCACCACCATTCTTTTCAGCAAGTTCACGGCAAAAAAGTACCCCTAGTCCTGTTCCTTTTTCGCCGAATGTGCCAAGCGTGGTAAACTCATTTTCCGGCTCCAGAAGTCGCACAATATCTTCTTCGCTGATACCAATGCCCGTATCTTCGACCGAAATGCGTACCATTTCTCCTTCGTCATTGCTGCTGACGATGACTTTGCCGCCCAGAGGGGTGAATTTTACAGCGTTGTAGAGAAGATTTCGCATGATAGCCTCGGTCATACGCTCGTCGGCAAAAATTCTGGTGGTTTCGGGAACAGCGTTGACGAGGGTGATTTTTTTGTGCGAAGAATTTGCCGAAAGAAGTGAAATCACGCGCTGGGTGTTCGATTGAAGGTCGAAGTTGTGCGGTGTAGCAGACATACCTCCGATTTGCAAACGCGACCACTCTAAGAATGAATCCAGCAAGCCGTAGGTAGATTGAACGGTTTCATTCATCAGCTGAAGCGTTTCGTCAAATTCTTCGGGGGACATCGCCGTATATTTTGCCGCCATCAATTCTGCCAGCCCAATAACGCCGGTGAATGCACTCTTGAGATCATGCGTCATCAGCGCGAGAAATTTATCACGGGTGAATGAGACGTTTGCAAGTGGCGAGAGCTTTTCCGACATCACTCGGCGGGTCATTTCGTGGCGGTCTAAGCGGGCTTGTATTGCCTTGATGAGGTCTTCGGTACTAAAAGGTTTCCATAAATAATCATCCGCACCGAGGTTCATACCCTGCCGTATATCATGCTTTTCCGCTTTTGCCGATAAAAAAAGAAATGGAATGTCTGCCGTTTGCGGGCTGCCGCGCAGAGCACTCAGTACGCCATACCCGTCCATTTCCGGCATCATAATGTCGCATATCACCAGACTGGGGTGGGCATCCTGCGCCAACTGTACGCCTTCAAGCCCGTTAGAAGCCATGAAGGTCTTGTAGCCTTCCAGCTTCAACACAAGGTTGATTTGGGTGCGGATGTGCTTGTTGTCGTCAATGATGAGGATGCTCGTCATGGCTGCTTCTGTTCTCTGCGATTCTTAAATGGTGGATTCCAGTTTCACGGCTTCTTTTTCAATCGGTTCAAGCCGATTTGCAATCCTTGCCAGCTTGGAAAGCATGGTAATATGCCAATCGCCAAGTTGATTCGGAAGTAAGCGATACCCCCAATTACCGTCGGCTTTGCCGGGAAAATTCATACGGAATTCTGTACCCAGCGTGAGAATATCCTGCAAGGGGATAATGGCGTAGAGCGCTGTCGAAAGATATGCCGCACGAATCATTTCCCACACAACTTCCTGCTCGCTGGAAGCCCGCAGGTACTCGAGAGCATTACGTTTTCTATCGTCGCTGCAAGCACGGAACCACCCCAAAGTAGTGTCGTTGTCGTGTGTACCGGTATAGACCACGCAATCGGTCTCGTAGTTATGCGGTAGAAAGGCATCGGTTGGGTCGCCACCTTCATAGCCAAATTGCAAAATTTTCATGCCCGGCATACCGAATTCTTTGCGAAGTGCCGTTACTTCAGGCGTTATCAAACCCAAATCCTCTGCAATAACAGGCAAATCACCAAAACGTTTTTTCATGGCTTTGAAAAGTTTTTGCCCCGGAGCCGCTACCCACTTGCCTTTCATAGCTGTTGGTTCGCCAAAAGGGACTTCCCAAAATGCCTCGAAGCCTCGGAAATGGTCAACACGAACGACGTTGTAGAGCTCCATACACTTTTGGAAGCGATCGCCCCACCATGTGAAATTATCTTTCTCCATTTGCGCCCAGTTGTAGTGAGGATTTCCCCAAAGCTGTCCGGTGGCGGAAAAATAGTCGGGTGGTACCCCCGCAACGTGCGTTGGAAGGGCATTGCCATCAAGACGAAACGCTTCTTTTTTTGACCATACATCAGCAGAATCGTATGCCACAAAAATCGGAATATCGCCCACTAATGCCACTCCTTTGCTATTGGCGTAGAGACGGAGCGCTTGCCATTCGGTTGCAAACTCATACTGCAAAAATGTGTGCAGTTCAATAAGATGAGAGTATTTTTTGCGCGCAGTGTCCATTGCTTTTTTCTCGCGCAGGCGGTCACCTTCCTCCCATTTGTCCCACGGCTGTCCCTTGTACTTGCCGTCTTTGAGCGCCACAAAGAGCGCAAAATCAGGAAGCCATGAAGCATTGTTTCTACAAAATTTGTCGAAATTAGCAGCATCTTTTTCTGTTTTATGAGCGCTAAAACGAGCAAACGCCTTTTCAAACAAACCCATTTTGAACGGAATAACCGCGCCAAAATCCACGTGGTCGTCCGAGAAATTGGGGATATGAGCCAAATCGTCGTCCGTCAGATAGCCGCGCTCTTTCAGCGCATCGGGGCTGATGAGTACATGATTACCTGCCATTGCTGAGTACGAATAATACGGGCTGTTTCCATAGCCGGTCGGCGTGAGCGGCAGAACTTGCCAGAGGCGCTGCTGTGCGGTAGCAAGAAAATCTACAAACTGATAGGCAGATTTGCCAATATCACCAATTCCAAATCGGCAAGGAAGTGAAGTAATATGCGCCAGCACACCCGCTGAACGCGAGAAAAGACGTTGAAAAGGAGTCAAAGCCATACTGCTCAGGAAAAGATAATGACAGGAAAAGACGGGTAATGAGCAAAGACGCACAAACCAAGAACATCTGCCCACAAACGTTGTGAAAACGTCGTAATCTAGGGAAATTCGTTCAATCACACAAGCGATTTATACACAGCGTGGGAGCAATCGAATGAAAGACTCTATATTATGAGGTGAATTAAATACGAGTGCGCGTTTTACCTCATAATCACTATCTGCCGTACAGCCCGTTTTGTTCCCGATTGCACAACGCAGAAATATACACCCGGCTCTAAACCTTGTGTTCCGAGTATGACATCCGTTTCGCCTGCTTGGAGTGCACCTTCATAGACGCTTGCACGCTCTACACCTGCAGCGGTGTACAGTTTCATACTGATTTCTACGGTCTCGCTTACCATAACGCGTACGGTAGCAGCATCCGAAGCGGGCTGCGGAAGAGCGTTCACAATCGCAAGCGCCGTAGGCGTAGAAATGGTGCGCAGACGAAGCGGCACATCACAGCGTGAATCCACCACCCGCACAGGCGCGATTCCCGCACCACGCAGAATGAGGGTATCGCCAAGACAATTCCCGCCAATAATGAGCGTATCGCGATAGTCTTTGAGTTCAATCGGTGCGAAGCAAACCGAAACGCTCCGTGTCTCTCCGGGTGCGACGGCGAAAGGAAGTTGTGTGACAGGGAGGGAAAAGTATTTATTCCCCTGCGGTGCAAGCGCAGGAAGCGAAAATGTCCTCAAACCAACATTGCGGTATTGAAGCGTGATGCAATTCGTTGTTCCGGCTATAGTTGTCTCGGTAAAAGTACCGGCAGTGGTGCGGTCACCGACGAGTTCCATAGTGAAACCCGGAATTATATCGCGCAGCGTAAGCACGTTCCCCGAAGAGTCGCGTATTTGCAGTGTGTAGAGCGCGTCACGTCTGGGGTTTATGACGGTGATAACGCTTCTTGTTCTCACGCCGCCAATGCTATCGGTTCGGAGCGTACAGTTCGTGAGCATTTCCGCCACCACCGACGCAATCCCGGATGAAAATGCGCCGTCCTCGATAAAATCAAAGGCAATGCGTTGACCGCATACATCCGGCTGCTGTTGAGAGGTTGGCGCAGTGCGGTCGGTTTGAGATTCAAAGCTGGCAATAGCCACCACGCGGCTCGCACACGTACTACCCACAAGGAGTGTATCAGTAAAAGTACCATCTTGAAGGGCACGGTAACTCACCCGAAGCGTATCGCTTGAGCGAGCGGCTATGACAATAGGCAGTGTCGTCCCAACAATCTGCAATCCCGCCGCACCCTGCACAAAACGGAGCGTGGAAATAGTCTGAGCCGTCGAGCCATAATTCGTGATGACAAGCGGAAACGTCCGTGTGGTGACCGTTGGCACTTGAAGCCGCAATAATGAAGGTGCTCCTGTGGCACCTTGTCCAGCCAATCCAACGGTAAAGCCAAACATGGGAACAGTACGCTGCGTTATAAAGCCGACGGAATCCCGTGCCTCTATGCTAAAGCCACCATCGGAAAAGGTATTAATGAGGTCGGCACGGAAACGTACCGAATCAGCATAGCGCGTGAATGGCTCAACCGAGAGCCGCACGTTGGCAAGGGTTGTGGGCATAAGCGTTACGCGGTCAATGCGCGAATCGGTTACAAGCGTGTCCAGCACAGTGCCACTCACACCGAAGCACTCGGGGCGCAGGACGATTTGCGGCGGGTCGCGGTCGGGCGCAATGACGCGCAGTTTTCCGCCGCCGATATAGCCGTAGGAGTTTGCTTGCCCGTATCCATAGACATAAATACCAAAGCCTGAATCTGCCCGCGCCGTGTGTACACCTGCGCTCACGCGGAAATTGCCATACACATAGCCCGAATTGACTATCGGGCGAAAAGCATTTTGTGGAACAGGTTGTCCGTCAAATTGCAATGATCCGACACCGTTTGCATGGATGACCATTGTTACATAATGCTCGGTGAAGGACTCATTGTTCGCCGCACCAACATCGCGCACACGGACATTGATAAAGCGGTAGCCTTTGTCGTACTGTTCCACCGTCGGAATGACCATCATAAACGGGTCGCCGACTTGAGGTCCTACGCCACCGCCGAGACCGCTTGGTGTAGCAGTCTTTTTGAACTGGGCGACAAGTATTTGCTCGTTCGCCGTTAGCCAACCTTCTTGGGTGAGCGGTGCTTCGTAGAACTGTCCTGCGTTCAGCGTCGTGAGCGGCTGCCCGTTGAGCAAGACGCGCGTATTATCGTAAGCAGCCAGCACACGGTAGATGTCGCTTCCGGCAATAGCCTGCACTGTTGGCTGGGCGTGCGGAACAATAAACACGCTTTTGCCCCAGGTCTCCAGAGGCGGCATCTGTTCTACAAGGTGGTCGCGGGAACTGAGGTTAGATTTGAATTGGATGGGTAGAAGTGCCCTTTGGTGGCTCCCAAATACCGCCACAGGTTTTGTAGATTTTACACGCGAACCAGTCAAGTCTCCGCGTCCGCTTTCGAGCCGCGTATCAGCTTGCAAGAGATAACTTTCGCCACGCTGAAGCCGAATGGTTTGCGTTACGGTCGATTGGCTCGGATACGTCGGAGCGGTGCGCGTGATGGTAACATCGGTATTGTCCTCCACAGCCACAACAGCAAACTGCGAGGGTGTGTCATTCCCAGCGCTGTTGCCGAAAAAAGGCAGCCCACCGCCATCACTGGTGTAGGACATCACCACATACTCGCGCCCAAGCGCCGGAACAGGTAGTACTAAGTGTGCATCGCTCGTGAAGCGGGCTTGATTGAGAGCATAGACCGTTACTTCGTCATTTGCCTCAATACGAAAATACTGCGGTGCGACCTTTTCACTTTGGGAAAGTGGATTCAGGCTTTGATTACTATTAAAACCTTCCAATTCCAGATTGCCGTAGTTGATGGCAAAAGAGTAAATCTGCGTTGGATCTGGCAGTGAGAATGTCCGCACTGCCTCACCTCCAAAGCGGTTGCGGTAGGTGATACGCCCGCTCGTGGCTTTGTCACACGTGATGAAAATAAAAAGCGAATCCCGTGTATTGGAGGTGTCACGCGCCTCTTCGTGAAAATTAGGCAAAAACACCATGTAAAAATCCTTACCCCGACTGGAGCGTGCCGTGTCATTGCGCGACGACATGGGCTGCGCGAGCGCTTCGGCGCTCAGGCAAATTACACCCAAAAGGAAGAAAACAACACACCGAATAAAAATAGTTCTTAGGAGCATGGCTTTTATGAATTTGCAGTGAACAATGGTGAACAAGTAAAAGAAAAGGCGTTTAATCAAATACACCCAACGAGATAAAGTGTTGTGGGGACGAGAAGGTTACAGGTGTAGGCTTAAATTACAAAAAAAGAATCAAGGCACGGATAGTGCGGTGCAAAAAAATATGCTTAACACTCTTTAACACTTCCTTTGCCCAAAGTCCTTGATTTTTCCGTAACTTTGTGGTGCAATGAAGCGTCTAAACGGTGTTATGCGCTTTTTCAATCTCTACCGTTTTTATTCTTTCCAATTTTCCCCACAACAACCATGAATAAACGACTTTGGCTTACTGCCGCAGCATTTCTGGTCTTAGGCGTTACGGGCGGTGTGCTCTTGCAACCCGCTACTTCGCAAGATGAATGGTCTTTGCAGGCATACAAATTAAATGATGTCTTGCAGTATATTTCGCAATATCATGTTGATAAAAACGATGCCGTTAAAGTCGGCGAAAGCGCTGTTCGTGGCGCATTAGACCAACTAAACGACCCCTATGCCGATTATCTGCCGGCAAAGCAAAAAGAAAATTTTGACGACGCATTCCGCGGTAATTATTTCGGTATTGGGATTCGCTTTGGTATCCTGAAAGATACACTCACCGTCATTACGCCGCTTTTCGACGGTCCGAGCGAAAAAGTCGGGTTGCTCTGCGGCGATAAAATCGTCAAAATTAACGGCGAAAATGCCGTCGGCATCAAACAGGATAGTGTGCCGCGCAAGCTCAAAGGTCCGCTTGGCACAAAGGTCGTTGTAACCGTCAAACGCATTGGCTCCGATAAACTCATGGACATTGAGATTACCCGCAGCCAAATCAATACGCCTGCGCTTGTGGCGTGCTACATGATTGACAAAGAAACCGGCTACATTTTTATTGACCGCTTTGCTGCTACCACCACGCAAGATGTGGTCGAAGGCGTAAAGAACCTCAAGAAGCAAGGAATGAAGCGCCTTGTGTTAGATTTGCGCAATAATCCGGGTGGCTATCTCGACCAAGCATGGCGCTTGGCAGACGAGTTCATCAAAGCGGGTAGTACGCTTGTTTACACTAAAGACCGCAGTGAACAAATCCGTGAATCGTACCCGTCCACTGCCGCCGGAAATCTTGAAGATTTACCGTTGGTGGTCTTGGTCAATGGCGGTTCTGCATCGGCAAGCGAGATTGTATCGGGCGCAATTCAAGACCTTGACCGTGGTATTGTTGTTGGTGAGACCACATTTGGTAAAGGCTTGGTTCAGCAGTTCTTCCCACTACGTGACGGCTCTTCCATAAAACTGACTACTGCTAAATACTACACGCCGTCAGGTCGCCTCATTCAACGCGCGTTCAAGGACAAAAAATCGTACAATGCTCAAGACGGACGCATTGACCTCCAAGAAGGAGCAAACTTTGAGCACGCCCGCGAAAATGCTGACTCCTCACGCCCAACATTCAAAACTGCGAACGGTCGCAAGGTCGTCGGTGGTGGTGGCATTGTGCCGGATTATGTCGTCAAAAGCGATACCGTCGGCAAGCTCTACCAATCCCTCGCTAGAGGCGGCGTATTTCCCGAAGCAACGCAAGAGTACATCCTGAAGCACGGCAACGACATTCGCAAAAAATACGGTAAAGATTTGAAAGCATTTTTGACCGGTTACAAGGTTGATGATACGCTTTTGAACACTTACAAAGAACTTGCAAAAGAGAAAAAAGTAGAGTGGAATGCCGACCAATGGGACAAAGAAGAGGCAATACTGCGCACGACTATGAAAGGCATGGTTGCAAGTTTCATCTGGAATTGGCAGGACAGTGCATTTATTATTGCTCTTATTCAAAACAAGCAATTAGAAAAAGCACTTACGCTCTTTCCTGAAGCCTCAAAAATGGCGAAATTGTAAAACTCTAACGAGTTTTTGAGCGCACAATGCTGAGTTTTCGATGAATAGATGTCGCGCGGCGTAATAAAATTTTGCGAACATTCATTAGAAAAAAATGCTGTGTATTTCACAAAATTTTACTATGTTTGTAGTCTTTCGCTAAAGTACCGCAAAAACAATTATTCGTTTTTCACTGTTATTTCATAACGCACAATGAAACGTACGTATCAACCCAGCAAGATCCGCCGCCGCCGAGTACACGGCTTCCGTGCACGCATGGCGACCAAAAACGGACGCAAAGTCCTTGCGGCACGCCGCGCTAAAGGGCGGCACCGCCTCACCGTTAGTGACGAACCACGCAACGGTTAATCGGCTTTGCACTTCCCAATCGGCAATGATTGATTATTTCTTTTCAGGCGCATGAATACTCTTCTTGCGCCTGATTTGTGTTTAGCACTTTGGTCGCGTGGGGCACATTCAGCACTTTTGGCATCAATTATTTTTCCCAATGACAACACAGAACGTCCGCATTGCACCGCTGAAAGGACACGGTACATTTGATATTGTCTTTGAGCATGGAGCACGGTTTGCCTATCGCGGCGTGACGGGATTTATTCTTTTTCGCCATACGCTCGCAGCGCTCAAAACATCATTGCCCGATACCGCCAAGTTCGCCGACACTCCCGCAAATACAGTACTTGTAGGTGTAGGAGCCAAACGGCGCACACGCCCTGCCGCCATGCGCAACCGCATCAAGCGGATTCTTCGTGCTGCGGTGCAAAATGCCCTTTGGGAAGCGAACGCAATGCCCTTTCACGGAGAGCGGGAACCATTCCCGATTGCCGCAATTGTGCTTATTTGCAACATCATTCCCGACAAGCCGTCTCTACTACATCTGGCGGAAATTCAACCGCTTGTCGAGCGTATTTTTCAAAATGCGGAACGGTATTATCGCTCAAGAATGCACTCTAGCACCGAAATGTAGGCATATCATGAAATGGCTTGTACTCTTGTTCTTGCGGCTGTACAAACGTATTATTTCGCCCATGCTTCCGGCAGCATGTCGGTTCTATCCGACCTGTTCGGTGTATGCAATTGAAGCTGTTGAAAAGTACGGTGCTTTTCGCGGCGGTTGGCTCGCCATGAAGCGCATTAGTAAATGCCATCCTTTTCACCCGGGCGGCGTTGACCTTGTTCCGTAATTTTTTGCAATCTTAACTCGTAATTCCTAATTCGTCATTCGTACTTAAATTCTATGGAACGAAAACAGTTTATCGGTTTTTTGCTAATCGCTATCATTGTCGCGGGCTATATGACCTGGACTTCTATCCAAGCGCCGCCCCCAAAGCCAAAGCAGAGCGAACAGCAAAGCGCCCAAGAGCAAAATGCTCAAGAGCAAAATGCTAAAGAACTGAGCGCTCAACAGCCAGCCTCCTCAGAAACCGCCAAATCGCCCACTTCTTCGCAAGGAAATCCGCAGCAAGCGGCAACGGGCGCACCCAGCAAAACAAACAACCCGCTTCACAGTAAGTTCGGCGCTCTCTATGACAAACACCTTTCCGGTGCGAATGAATCTATTGTCGTCGAAAATGACCATATCAAAGTCCGCGTCATTGCTGAAGGCGGTACAGTGCGCTCGTGGCGATTAAAAGAATTTAAGTCTTGGTATGGCGATACCGTACAGCTCGTTCCTTTCAAAAATCAGTTCGGTGCGCTTGGTATAAAATTCATTGATAGAAACGACGGACAAGGTGCTGCCACACGCGAAAGCAACGTCGTGGACACACGCGAGCTTTACTTTGCAGTAAAAAATCCACGTGCACAGGGAAATTACTTCCGCGTCTCGGGTAACGACTCCGTTTCCATCGTCGCAACGCTTGCGCTTGCCAATGGCGGTGTTATTGAGAAAACATACACTTTCTATGGGAATAGTTACCACACGAACCTTGCTGTGCGTATAAGCGGCATGGACGGCGTTATGGACAAAAAATACACGCTGCTTTGGCAAAATGGCTTGCAGTTCCAAGAAAAAAACAGTGTGGATGAGTCCAGCCAAGCAAAAGCGTGGCTCGCTCAAAACGGAACGGCTTCGGAAATTGATGCAGGCGGAGATGCGAAACCCGTTGAAACCAATGGTGTGCTAGACTTTGCGGCGATTAAATCGAAGTATTTTGTGGCTGCTATCAAGCCCTCGGCGGCACTGAGTAACGAAACGCTCCAAACAACGCTTACAGGCTACAAAATGGATGCTCCGCAAGAGGGCGTACTGGAATACTACGATATGAAAATTGACGTTCCCTATCGTAATAACCGTGTGGACAACTTCACGGTGTATATTGGACCGGTGGACTATGAAGTGCTGAAGCCATATGGTTTGGAATCGGCATTTAATTTCGCAAGCCAATCTTTCTTGGGCTTGCAATATATTGCTCATCCAGTCGGTGAATACTTTATTTTGCCACTTTTGCGTTTCGTCTATAAGTTCATCGTCTCGAATTATGGCTTGGCAATTATCATTTTCTCATTGGTGATGAAATTGCTGTTGCATCCGCTCACCGTCGGGCAGACACGCACCGCACAAAAGATGCAGTTGCTCGCGCCAGAGATGGAAAAAATCAAGACGAAGTACAAAGATGATATGCAGAAACAGCAACAAGAAACAATGGCGCTTTACAGCCAATACGGCATCAATCCTGCTGGCGGGTGTTTGCCGCTTGTGCTGCAAATCCCGATTTTTACGGCACTCTACAGCGTTTTCTCGTCCGATATCAGTCTTCGCCAAACGCCTTTCTTCGGCTGGATACACGACCTTTCCATTGCTGATGAAATCATCCGTTTGCCCTTTAAACTGCCACTTTTGAATGTTGATATTGTTTCCGGCTTGGCGATTGCATCCGGTCTGGCGATGTTCGCACAGCAATACGCAACCGTTAAAGACCCCCAGCAACGCGCAATGGTTTATCTGATGCCGGTGATGATGACGTTTGGTTTTAGCGCTCTGCCCTCCGGCTTGTCGCTTTATTACTTCATGTTCAATATCCTGAGTGTGGCGCAGCAATACTATACAACGCATTTTGCCAAGAACAAAATGACGCTTGCCGACCTCAAAAAAGCACCGAAAAAAGAAGGCTGGCTACAAAAACGCCTTCGCGAAGCACAAGAAGCTGCCGGAGCACAAGGACGCTCACTTCCGGGACAATCGAACGGCGGTGCGGGCAACACCAAAGACAAAAAAAGATAAGATATTGTAACCGCAACGCCAATGCCGCATCAAACCTCACTTGCTTCATCAATTGCTTACCCAAAGCATTGCCGCAGGTGAGGTTTTTGCTGATAACCTATCACATCGTTTGTGTACCATTTGAATTTACACTATGCTTGCAGAATCAATCGCCCGTTTTGACCACATTGTTCGCCCGCTTGCCGTTCATTTGCCGCCACCACTGGCAACCCAACTCTATTCTTCGGGCAGGAATGTTTTCTTGTCGGCACTTGCCGCCGAGAAGCCCGCTCCAGTCAGTATTGCAGCGTATCACAAGCGGACACTGTGGGGCTTGACATTTCGGAATGGACTTTTGAATGCCGCCGGAATGTTCAAACAGGGTGAAGGGTATGATATGGTCTTTCGTCAAGGTGCTGGCGGTTATCTTGCCGGAACAACAACCGCTCACAAGCGCACAGGCAACGTCCGCAATGGTATTACAAAGCCATTTGCACCATACCCACGCTCACGAGCGGCATCGAATTGGCTGGGGCTGCCCAATGATGGTCACGAAGCAGTCGCAAAGCGCCTTGCGGCATTTGAGAACAAAGAACATTTTCCCATTGGAGCAAGCCTGATGACTGACCCGGAATCAAGTGGAGAACAGGCTTTGCAGGAACTTGTGCGTGGTATGGAGTGTTATGATAGGGCGGGTGTGGATTTTCTGGAAATAAACGAGAGTTGCCCGAATGTGGCGCATGGCGCATCAACGCTGGAGGCAATCGCTGAACGGCTTGAATACATCAGCCGACACTTTTTGCAGCAGCGCACACGAAATCTACCCGTCGTCGTGAAATTTTCAACCGATACGGCAACCGCTGATGTAGCGCCGCTTCTGGATGTCTTGCTTTCGCATGGCTACGATGGGGTAAACTTTGGTAACACCTCCACGCAGTACGCCCGGCACCGAATGACGTTGCACAAAGGCGATCTCGCACTTTTTGATTATTTTACTCAAACCTTCGGCGGTGGTGTGAGTGGTGAGCCACTTCGCGTTTCGTCGCTGGAACTTGTTCGTACAGCAAGCAAATACGCTGCTTCACGGTCATTAGCACGAGAATTTCACATCATTCGTACCGGCGGCATAGCAACCTTGCAAGATGTAGAGGAAAGTTTTTCGGCAGGCGCAGCACTATGCCAGTGGTACACGGGATATTTTGAGCGTTTTGCCGAAGACGGTCATAGCGTGTACGCCCGTCTCTTTGGCAAGTAAAAAGCAGGTTTCAACAACACTGATTATCACTAACGACACAAGCCGATATGCGTTTCACAAAAACAGATAGCGTGAAAGGTATTGCCATTGCCCTGGCAATCATGTTCGCTTGGGCGGCGCATCTGGCATACGCCCTCTCGCTTGATGCTTTTGCCACGCACCCCTTGCAAAGCGCTGGTCACCTTGCGCTTCAGACGTTTCTTTTTACCGGACTCTTCATCACTGCGCATGATGCCATGCACGGTGCCGTGTGCAGGCATTACAGAGCGCTCAATCACGTACTCGGTGTTGTAGCGGTAAGGCTCTACGCGCTTTTCTCGTATAAAAAACTCTGGCATAAACATTGGGAGCATCACCGCCACGTCGCTACGCCGCACGCAGACCCCGACTTCCACGATGGCGAACACAGGGGCTTTGCGCGGTGGTACATTCATTTCTTGATGAACTATATTGGATGGAAGCAGATTGTGGGCATGGCTCTGATATTTAATCTTATGCAGCACGTCCTCCACATTTCTGTACAAAGCATTGTTTTGTTTTGGGTTGTGCCGTCGTTAGCAAGCACAGTTCAGCTTTTTTATTTTGGCACATATCTGCCGCACAAAGAGCCAAATCCTCATGCGCTCGATGGAGGCTACACGAATCGGCACCGCTCCCGAACAAATTCGTTTGGAACGCTGCTTTCGTTTCTGACGTGCTATCATTTTGGCTATCATTACGAACATCATGAATTTCCTTCAACGCCTTGGTGGAGGCTGCCTGCGGAGCATAAACGCATCATAGGCTCATAAATGCTTGTCTCACCAACACTGAACAAATTACAATCTTCGTCTTCCTGTTCTCATCCTATAATGACATTGTTTTCTATGAAAACCTCCACCATCGCTTGCTTCATCATCGTACTGGCTTTAGCTCTTCCGTACCCAGTGCTGCGGCTCCACGCGCAAATTCGCATCAAGGCTGTTGGCGACGTACTTCTCGGCTCCTATACGCCGCAAACGTTCATCCCACCGCAAAACGGACAAATCTTCGTGGATTCGATAGGTGCGTATTTACACGGCGCGGACATTACCTTTGGCAATTTTGAAGCAGCATTCGTGCGCGAAGGAATGAAGCCGAAAAAATGTGCCGAGGCTTCGCGCAGAAAAGGCGTGTGCTTCGAGTTTGGCGTACCGCTTTCGCTTGCGCCGGTGCTGAAAAATCTAGGCTTTACCGTTATGAGTGTGGATAACAACCACGCCGACGATTATGGAGCAGAAGGTGCGGAAATAACGAAGCAAACTCTCCGCGAGCAAGGCGTACAGCCCGCACCAAAGCGCGGCTTTGCAGAACTTTCGGTTAAAGGCAAACGATGCGCTATTGCCGCTTTTGGCTTTTCGGAGACATCCAATAATATCTCGGATATTGCTACCACAGAAAGCGTTATCCGTGACCTCAAAAAGCGCTTCGACCTTGTTTTTGTCTCCTTTCACGGCGGCGCTGAGGGTAAAGGCGCAACGCACGTGCCGGATAAAACAGAGATATTTGTTGGTGAAAACAGAGGAAATTCCATTCGTTTCGCACACGCAGCCATTGATGCAGGTGCGGATATGGTCATCGGACACGGACCGCACGTGCTTCGTGCGCTGGAGCTCTACCGCGACCACCTGATTGCATATTCACTTGGCAATTTTCTGACCTATGGCAACATCAACGTCAAGGGTGTAAGCGGCGTAACGTGCGTGCTGGAAGTAAGTGTTGATGAGACTTCTGGGAAGTTTCTTGGCGGAAAAATTGTACCGGTCGTGCAGCTTCCGCCGGGCATATCGGTCTATGATCAAGAAAAGCAAGCAATACAACTCTTGCAGGAACTCACGAAAGCTGATATGCCGCAGACACCGCTTGTAATCGAAGCGGACGGTACATTGAGAAAAAAATAATTTTCATCATCGGGAGCAAACGGCATGAATATCCTCTTGGCGCTTTCTCAACTTGAAGTTACCGGTGCAGAAGTCTATGCAACAGTGCTTGCCGACAGGCTTTGTGCGCTGGGGCATCGTGTATTCATCGTTTCCGACACGCTCACCAAAGCCACACGTGCTGAATTTACACCACTTCCCTTCAATAAGCGAGGTTTCAGGCAGCGCCTGAAAAACATCCGTTTTTTGGTGAACTTCGTGCGCGAACATCAGGTACAGGTGATTCATGCGCACTCGCGGGCTGCCGGTTGGTGTGCGTACTTTGCGGCGAGGTGGTGTGGGATTCCGCTTGTAACAACGGTTCACGGGCGGCAGCCAACGCATTTTTCTCGTAAACTCGTCAAGGCGTTTGGCGACAAGGTGCTTGCGGTGTGCGAGGCTATTCGTGAGAATCTTGTTCAAGAATTAGGCGTAAAGCCCTCTTCCGTTGAAGTGGTACGCAATGGCGTGGATATGCCAATAGTTACGGAAGCAAGTGTGGAAACACTCCGCACCGAAAAGCCGCTTGTAACCTTGCTTGGCAGGCTTTCCAAAGAAAAAGGGGATTTAGCATTTCGCATTGTGCAAGAAATTACGACGCTTCTGGGCGACGAAGTACATTTGCGCGTCGTCGGTGGCGATAAAAATGGTATTCCGGCAAAGTTTGATGTCTTCCGCCCGAAGGTCGAATTTACGGGGTATGTAGGGAATGTAGCGGATTATCTCGCCGCGTCCGATGTGGTAATTGGTGCGGGGCGCTCGGCAATTGAAGCGCTGCTTTTGGGAAAGCCCGTTATTGCTGTCGGTGAAGCTCGCCTGCACGGACTTGTTACGCCGGAAACGCTTGATGAAGCGCTGCACACAAACTTTGGCGATATTGACATAGGAAAACATTTTGATTGGCAAACGCTGCCTACGAACCTGAACGCCGCGTTGGAGAGGGAACAGCGCAAAAGCCGTAGTGCCACAATCTTGCGACAGCGCGTGGAAGAAGAATTTAGCATGGAACGGCTCGTGAGCCGCATAGACACTATCTATCAGCAAGCATGGTCGGAAAAACGCCGCTATGAAGTACCGATACTGACCTATCACCGCATTGTGCAGAACAAGCAGGACGGCGGTTCGGTACCAATTTGGGTAACGGCAGCACAATTTGAAGAGCATCTGCAAATTCTGAAGCGAGAAGGCTTTACAACGCTCACCATGAGCGATTTTGCCGCTATGCCCACGCTTGCTGAGCGCTTCCGTCCTGATTGGAAGCCTATTTTGCTGACGTTTGACGATGGCTATGAAGATAATTACACGCTGCTTTTCCCGCTCTTGCAGCGCTATGGCTTTACGGCAACGATTTTTCTTGTTGCGGGGATGACGCATAATCTTTGGGATAAAGATTTACCGCACTTCGTGCCTGCGCCGCTTCTGACAAGCGCACACATTCTCGAAATGCAGCGCTTCGGAATAGATTTCGGCTCGCACTCCATGACGCATCCGCGCTTAGGCGAAATACCGTTTCACAAAGCAGCAGAGGAAATCACACGCTCGAAGCAGGTCTTGGAGGAACATCTGGGGCGCACTGTGAATAGCTTTTGTTATCCCTACGGCTCGCTCAATGCTGATGTGAAGCGCCTAGTGGGAGAAGCGGGTTACCAATTCGGGGTGGCATCGGATTCCGGCTCATTGTTTTTGCATGATGATTTGCTGGAAATACGGCGGATAGGCGTGTTTCCAAATACAACGGCGGCACGGTTTCGGCGGAAAATTTCGGGTGGGTATGTGTTTCGGGGGAAATAAGTGGCTGATTGCTGAAAAACCGTTCTACGCCACAATCTCACCCACAAGTGTCATTGATGTTGCTTTCGTGATGCGGATGCTCACAATGTCGCCCACGACGTATCCGGCTGTTTTTCCGCTTGCCTCATCCGTCAGATGAGGAAACATCACAAATTTGTTCGTATCGGTGCGTCCCTTCCATTTCGTCGCGTCGCGTCTCCCTTCGCCTTCCACTAAGACCTTTTCGATTGTGCCGATGAGTGCTTGGTTAATTTCCGTTGCAATGCGCTGCTGCTGTTCGATGATTTCATTCAAACGTCGTGTTTTTGTCTCTTCCGGTACGTCGTCCTCCATTTTCCATGCTTTGGTGCGCTCTCTGGGCGAGTATTTGAACATAAACGCGCCGTCGTAGCGAATCTCACGCATGAGTTCAAGCGTCATGTGGTGTTCTTCTTCTGTCTCGGTCGGGAAGCCGACAATAATGTCAGTCGTAAGAGCGCACCCGGGCATGAGTTCTTTGATTTTGCGCAGACGCTCTTTGTAATGCTCCACTGTATAATCACGATTCATTGCCTGCAAAACGCGGTCGGAGCCGGATTGTACGGGCAGATGGACGTATTTGCAGATGTTGTCAAATTCTGCCATCGTTTCGATGAGTTTATCGCTCATATCGTAAGGGTGCGATGTAGTGTAGCGAATCCGCATCTCTGGCACGGCGCGGGCAGTGGCACGGAGCAGGTCGGCAAAGTCCGTACCTGCTACATCGTCGTGATAGCTATTCACGTTCTGTCCCAAAAGCGATACTTCTTTGAAGCCAGCATCCCAGAGGCGTTTGGTCTCGTCCACAATGAGGTGCGCGGCACGCGAGCGCTCACGTCCGCGCGTGAAAGGCACAACGCAGAACGTACAAAATTTATCGCAGCCGCGCATAATCGCAATCCAAGCGCTGATGCCCTCGGTACGGAGCGGCTCAATGTCGTCGTAGGTCTCGACGCGGCTCAGCTTCACGGCAATACCTTTTTCGCCCTGAAATGCTTTTTCTACCAATGCGGGTAATGTGCGGTATTCGTCGGGTCCGATGACCAAATCCACAATGTTTTTTTGTATGACCAGTTCCTCGCGCATCCGCTCTGCCATGCAGCCCAGCAC
This sequence comes from Ignavibacteria bacterium, assembly GCA_014654705.1. Taxonomy (GTDB): domain Bacteria; phylum Bacteroidota; class Ignavibacteria; order Kapaibacteriales; family UBA4661; genus PH2015. Next base: position 157,750 of record JACVZY010000071.1, on the reverse strand, counting down.
ACCAATCACGAGGTCTTGGCGACGACGCTTGTAGAACTTTAAGTGCTTCAGGCGCTCATGAATTTTCTTCTCCGCGTTGTCACGAATGGCGCAGGTATTGAGCAGAATGACGTCGGCATCGTCGGGCTTGTCCGTCATGGCATAGCCGTTGGAGTGCATGACTCCTTTTACGATTTCGGAATCACTCGCATTCATATGGCAGCCGTAGGTCTCCACGTAGAGTTTGCGGGCAGCTTGGTCTTGTGTGGCAGCGTCGGATGGCGCATAAAGACTTGCTTCTTGAGCGGGCGCGTTGAGGACGGGTAAATCGAACATTGTAGCCTTTATAGGTAAAGTAGCCTTCGCAGGTAAAGAAGTTCAGAGAAAGGGAAATCTTGAATTCAAGACTTACGAATTGGTCGTCTTTTTCATTCTATGCCGCACAAACTCTATCACGCCCGGCAACACTGAAACGAAAATAATACCAAGAATAACGAATGAGAAATTACGCTTCACTACGGGAATATTCCCGAAGAAAAATCCCAAATAAATAAATGACACGACCCATGTGATGCCGCCAATTACGTTATAGAGAATAAAACGGCTGTAATTCATTGTCCCGATACCCGCCACGAAAGGCGCAAAGGTGCGGACAATTGGTAAAAAGCGAGCAAGAATAATCGTCTTGCCACCGTGCCGCTCATAGAACTGCTCGGTGTAGGTGATATGCTCCTGCTTGATAAACGGAAATTTCTGGAGAATTTTGAGACCCAACACCTTACCGACGGAGTAATTAACCGTATCACCAATAATTGCCGCAATCGAAAGCATCACCACAAGCATCACAGGATCCATAGCACCGGTGGCGGCTGCAAGCGCTCCTGCGGCAAAAAGAAGGGAATCGCCGGGCAGAAAAGGTGCGATGACCAAGCCTGTTTCGGCAAAGACGACAAGAAAAAGAATTGCGTAAGTCGTTGCACCGTATGCGTTGATGAATTCGCCAAGGTGCTTGTCGAGGTGCAGAAAAATATCGAACAGTGATGTGAGAGCGTCCATGAACGTACTATTAATGATAAAAAAATTTCGCCACAAATGTACGGACTTCTCGGCAACTAACCAACGATGAGTGAGGTACTTTTGCGTGGGTGGTCTGCAAGCACGAGGTTTTCTGCGGGTAAAATTTTATCTCATTCTCGCGTGCAGACATTCTTGCGTAAGTTCCAAATAAATCGTATCTTCGTAGTTCGTCAAAAATAACTTTTCACTTTCGCTGCAGGATTTTTGCATGGCATCCAGAGACTCGCATTCTAAAAAAGATTCGACAATGAAAGATTACATTGTCAATCCGGTGGCAATCCGTCTTGATTCGTCCGACCGTGGCAGTATTTACGAGGCGATTACTGCAATGGGCTTACGCGCCCGCCAAATCAACGACGATGTGAAACAACAGCTGCAAGCTCGTATGCAGCACATTGACCCACTCGAAGACGAAACCGAATACGGCAACTACGACCAAATGCAAATTAGCAAGGAATTCGACAAAATTCCGAAACCGACCTTTATTGCAATGCGCGAAATTTTTGAGCGGAAACTCTTCTACCGTGTAGATGAGCCGATGCCGCAAGATTTTCCGCCGCCAATGTAAAGACGCTCTCGTTATAGCCGTCGCATCAGACCTTGAGCGACGGCTTTCTTTTGTTGTGCAAGTGTAAGTTATTGTGCATAATTTGAATTTCACACACGAAAGCCGTATTTTCCTCCGTGTCCATTGTATTGATGGCACTCACCAGATGTTGTACTGTCCTTCTCAAACAGCGTGGAACAAACCGGCATAAAACGTCTCTATTACTCCATTAGCGAGGTTAGCAATCTCGTTGACGAGGAGCAGTACGTCCTGCGCTACTGGGAAACTGAGTTTGAGCAGCTGCGCCCACAGAAGAACCGTGCCGGTAATAGAATTTACAACGAAAAAGACATCCAGATTATCCGCACTATTCAGCAGTTGTTGCGCATAAAGCGCTTTACTATTGACGGCGCAAAAGAGCATCTGAAAACTATCCAATTCGATGCGAAACCCTCCGAGGAAAGCCAACCTCAAGAGGGGCATTTTACAGAAATGCCCCTCAATGGTGCGGTGAGTGGCGAGATTGCGAATGATACAGCAGAATCGAACGGCATTGTGGGGCTCAATAAGATTGCGGAATCAACCGGGATTGCAGATTTAACCGAGGGACTTGCCGCTGCATCATTGCTCCAGCATCCCGAAATAAATCCGCAGCCAGCGCCTACACCTACAATGGAAGCGGAAACACCGCCTGCCGCAACCAATCCTTCTGCAAACGGCGAGACACATTCTTTTTCGCGGACAATGCAAGCAGAATGGTATGCGCCGATGACGACAGATAACGCCGCACTGCTCTCCATCCCAACGCTCGTGCCGGATACGCTGCATGACGGCGAAGTAGCGCTCGCAAGTGAAGAAACTCTTCGTAATGAAGAAATTGTTCCTCGCGAAGAAATTATTCGTAATGAAACAAATGAAACAGTTGCTCGCAATGAAGCCGTAGGCAATACCGTTCTCCAAGAGCAAATCCTAACAGAACAACCGCTTCCAATGGCGGAATCGACGACGACGGGCACATTGCTTCCCAGCGAAGCAAACAATCACATGGCTCCCGAAGCCAGACCCCCTGCTATCTTCAGCCGTACTGAACTTCTTGACTTACGTGATGCGCTGCGTCAAATTCTACACTTGCTGGAGCCGACCCAACTCAATGACTCGCTGCCCCCCACCGATACTACCGAAACCACTATCTAAGCGGCTTCTATGTTCCTGATAGACAATATCCTTGTTGACGAAAATATCGTAAACACACCATTTTTATGCGAACTCAGCAAGTGCAAGGGCGCGTGCTGTACCGTCAAGGGTGGTCAGGGAGCACCATTGCTGGATGAAGAGATTACTCTGCTCGAAAACTCTATCAAGCCCGCATCGAAATACCTTTCAGAACGTTCTAAAGCTGAAATTGCCAAGCATGGCTCGTGGGAAGGCGCTCCGGGCGAGTACACGACGGTTTGCATTGATGATGCCGATTGTGTGTTTGTGTATTACGAAGGCGATGTGGCAAAATGCGCCATTGAAAAAGCATATTTCGAGGGACAAAACGAATTCCGAAAGCCGCTTTCGTGCCATTTATTTCCCGTTCGCATTACCGATTTTCACGGCGATTATCTCTATTACGATACATTTGACGAATGTAAGCCGGCACTTGAGCACGGCGCTCGCCAGAATGTTCATATTCCCGAAACCGTCAAGGAAGCGCTTATTCGCGCCTACGGTGAGGAATGGTATGGAAAACTCAACATTCTTGTTCAGGATAGAAAACAGTCTCAGTCCCACTAAAACCTCTCTCTACCATGAAACTCAACAAAAAAATCACGATTGTCGCCGGAGGCGCAGGCAATATTGGCGAAGGCATTGTGCGGAAGCACTTGGAGGAAGGCGCAACGGTTATTGTTCCGTCGCGGACATTGAACCGTATAGACGGCTTGCAAGGCTACGTAAGCGATATTACAACGGGTAATCTTATTCCCTACCAAGCAAATATCGGTACATTCGCCGGGGCACAAGAGTTTGTGCGGAATGTACTTGAGGAACACGGGAAAATCGATATGTGCGTCGCCTCGCTCGGCGGCTGGTGGAGCGGTAAAAGCCTTTCCGAATTAGGCAACGATGATTGGCACGAAGTCATTGACAACAACTTGCATCCACATTTCTATCTTGCCCGCGCTGTGCTGCCCTCCATGCAAGAAGCAAAATCTGGCACGTACATTTTTATGGCAGGTCCGGGCGGCGTTGTTCCGGTGCGCAAGTCAGAAATTGTAGCAGTTGCGGGAATAGCACAAATGAAAATGGCAGAGGCGTTTGCGACAGAGATGCGCCCTTTTAATGTGAATGTCTATCAGCTTTTTATTGCTGACATTGCCACGCGTCAAGCCACACGTGAAAAAACAGCATCTTCCATCACCCCCGAAGAAATTGGTGATTACACGCTCCAACTCTACACGGGCGAGGTGAAAGAGCCGAATAACTACATCCAAAAATTCATGCGCGTAACACTACCGTGGTTTCGGGTATAATTTGACTTCGCAATTCGTAATTCCTCATTCCTCATTCGTAATTTGCAACTGACCGATGGACTATAAATCATCCGGAGTAAGTATTGAAGCGGGCGAAGAGCTTGTTGACCGCATCAAACCCCTTGTTCGTTCCACCTTCACGCCGAGCGTTCTGACGGACATCGGGCTTTTCGGAGCGTGCTTCGATGCGCGGTTTCCTGACTACGAACATCCCGTCTTGGTTTCAAGTGTGGACGGCGTTGGCACAAAGCTCAAAATTGCCTTTATGACAGGCAAACACGATACTGTCGGGCAATGCCTCGTGAATCATTGTGTGAACGATATTCTCGTCTGCGGCGCATCACCGCTCTATTTCATGGATTATTTCGCAACGGGTAAGTTAGCGGTTGGTACGGCAGAACAAGTTATCACGGGCTTTGCGACGGCTTGCCGCGAAAATGGTTGTGCACTTATTGGCGGCGAAACAGCAGAAATGCCCTCCATGTACAGCGAAGGCGAATACGATGTAGCAGGAACGATTGTCGGTGTCGTGGAAAAATCCAAAATGCTCCGTGGCGACAGTGTTCAAGAAGGCGATGTGCTGCTCGGCTTGCGCTCAAGCGGCTTGCACACCAACGGCTATTCGCTTGCCCGCAACGTCCTCTTTCCGCGCTTCTCGCCGACACAATATTTCGACGACCTTGGCATGACGCTTAGTGAGGCGCTTTTGGCGGTGCATACGTCGTATTTGCCTGTCATCAAGCCGATTTTGCAGCGCCCTGATTCGCATGAACTTGTGCATGGGCTGTCGCACATCACGGGCGGCGGCATCGTGGGCAACACGAAGCGCGTCGTACCGAAGCACTTGCGTCTGGAAATAGATTGGTCGGCATGGGAACTGCCACCGCTCTTTGCGCTTATTCAACGCGAAGGCAATATTGCCGATGAGGAAATGCGCCATGTCTTTAATCTTGGTATTGGGTTTATTGTGATTGCGCCCGAAAGCAGCGTTGATACGCTTTCGCAGCTTTTGCCGGAGAAACCTGTTGTGATGGGGTGTGTGATGCCGTCGGAGTAATACGTTATTTTATGCTGTTCTCCACTATTTGCTCAACAATTATTTTTCTTGTATGCGAACCCTTATCGCTTTGTTTCTCCTGCTAGTATTCAGTACGATAGCAAACGCACAACAATCAACCGAACGCATTCAAGAGCGCATAGATTCGTTGCGAACGATCGAAAATACGGTGCGTCCACAATTGGATTCGTTAATTGCAGAAAGCCCAAACAGACCGAGAAATACAATTTTTTTGGAGGGACTTGGAAATGGTGGAATACTTTCCCTCAATGTCGATCATCGTTTTCACAATAACTGGAGTTTTCGTACCGGTATTGGTCTTAGTATTGTGTCACTAGAATATTCGTTCTTTACTTTGCCGTTAATAATCAATTACTTAACAAATGACTTTGGTAGCCCGGGACATCTTGAAGTTGCGCTAGGAATTGTACCATCCTTCGGACGGTACAGCCAGTTTAATCTTTTTGGTCCAAAAACGAAACCTGATTATTCAGTCGCTGCTCTTGGTCTGACAACGGCTATTGGCTACCGTTACCAGCCAGTTGAAGGCGGATTTAACTTTCGCATAGGATTCATGCCTCTGATTTACTTCGGATTTCGTAATAGTATTGATGTTACACTTTCTGTGATTGGACTTAGTCTCGGCTATACCTTTTAGAAAATCCATGAACCTCATTACTGACCCCGAAATTGAGACTATCTCTTTTGGCGAGAGAGCCTTTACGATTGCCTTCCATGATGGTAGAACTCTTTCTGTACCCTATTCATGGTTTCCCCGATTACTCTTGGCTACGCCTAAGGAACGCAAGCAGTGCAGCATAACAGGTGGTAGTCTTTCGTGGGATGCGCTGGATGAAGATATAAGCGGTGAGGCACTTTTAGCAGGTAAGCCCGATTCGTCGGCATTTGCGAAACAGTATTGGAAAGAACATCCTGAAGACGACCCGCGTCCATGCTTGCGAGTAAGCGAGAACCTAGAAATGTCTATTGCCGAAGCAGCAAAGCGTATCAATATCTCCCGTCAGCGCCTTGCGCTCCTCGTGAAACAAGGGCGAGTGCCTGCACGGAAATTTGGCAAGCAATATCTCATTCGAGCCATAGATTTGAATAGTATAGCCGAGCGCAAAGCCGGAAGACCGAAGAAACTACATCTTGCATCCTGAAACCTGTGCGCATTATGCAAAAATTTTCTGCTCCCATTCTCACTTTCGTGTTTGTCGTGCTGCTCTCTGCACGGCTTTCGGCGCAGCAGCCTGTTATTCTCCGTTTTCAGCCGCCAGCCGCTTCATCAGGTGAAACCGTTACTATTATTGGGCAGAACTTTGCGAATGTTACCAACGTGCTCTTAGGTCGAGTCGATATACGAAATTTTACGGTTAATAACTTTGGCGATACAATACGAGCGATTGTTAGCTCTAATGCAGAGAGTGGACTGATTACAGTTGTTCAATTAATCGGTACAACTACATCTTCTGCTTCTTTTACCTTTCTTGGCTGCAGTTTGATTGGTACAGCGCTTGGTCGTGTCACGCCTACGCTTATCCCAGCTGGCTCACGTGATACTGAGATAACTTTTGAAGGCTTTTTTAATCTAGGCGGACGACTAGCTAGATTTATTGCAATTAGCCAAACCAGAGATACCGTTCTCCGCCCATTTCGTCAGAGTAACCGGCTCGTTAGCGTAACACTCCCAACTGTTTTTCTGCAACAGCCGGGTTTTTTGCGGCTTACTCTTGATGGCATTTGTCAAACTCCATTATCTACCACAATTACCATCCAAGCACAAAGCCCAACAAGCGTGGAAATGATTCCGCCTGTGCCAGAGCGCATATTCCCGAATCCCGCAAGCGACGACATTACTCTTGAAACCACACTTGAACGCCCCGCGACGCTTGCTCTCGCTATCACGAATACACTCGGACAGCACCTTATTCGTTTACAGCAAGACGCACCAAGCGGACTCTTTCGGACGACGATACCGTGCCGTCAACTTCCGCCCGGTGCATATTTTTTGGAGATTCGTAGCCCTGAGAGACGAACTCTTCATCATCTTATCAAAAACTAACACCACGTCATGAACACCCAAGACCTCGACCAAACCGAACTCAACACCGAGTACGAAGAACCCGACATGATGCCGCCACCAAAGCGCCGCAACTGGCTCATCGTCTATGGTTTGATTGGTGTGCTGGGCATTACCGGCTTAATTTTAATTGCGCTCTACCGCCAGGCACCCAAGCGGAGCGCACCCGTAGCAAAGCGCACCATTCCTGCCACGCGAACGGTGTTTACGTCCGTACTTTCTCCGGTGGATTCGGTTACAGCACGGCATATCGTGGATGATGCCACCCGCGAAATCGGAGCCGATTCAGCAATAACCGAAATGTTTGTGAGCGGAACAGCCGTCTATAAGCGCTGTACGTCGCTGAAAGATTTTCAAAATCTTTTCTTGCAAGCGCTTGTTAGCGCAGAACCCGAAAATCTCAAGCGGCAATCGCTCTTGCTTTCTCACGTCGCGGGCGTGATTACGAGCAACATTTTGCCCACGAAGCTCTTCATCATCGGGCGCGTAGCCGAAGAAGATTTTGAACCGCAAGAAAAGCGACTTATCGGCTTTTCTAAGGCACTTGGAGCGCGAAACGAATCTCTGGGGCGAGTGGATATTGTGACCTATATCCCACGCTCAAACGCTGCTTCGGGGCAAACCTCCGTGCGCGAGAAATTCCTGACAACGCTCAAGCTCGGTAAATACGGGGTTGTAGAACACCCGTTTTCATGGTAATTTGGGATAAACTATTCTTTTCGGCACCACTATCGCAAATGGCAGCAGTATGGCACAGAATGAATCGCTCAAAATTTTTCCGGTTGAATCGGGTCCCGTTGCGACATTTGGCTACATGATTTCCGACAGCGCCGCAGGCGTGGCAGCAGTGATAGACGTTCCCATTGATAGCGCCGACCATTTTCTGGAAGCCGCAAAGCAGGAGAACGTCCGTATCACCCACATCCTGCTCACGCACTCGCATTGGGATCACACGGGCGATGCGGCAAAACTCCAACGTGCTTCGGGGGCACATATCTACGTGCATCCCGACGACGAGTATCGCATGAGCGAACCCAATAAATACACTGGCTTCCCGCTCCCCTTCACGCTCGAAGCCTGCCACGCGGACGGCGGATATTTGCGCGGTGGCGATACGCTGAGTGTGGGCGCGTGGGTGCTCGAAGTCCGCCACACACCCGGACACACCGAAGGCGGTATCTGCTTCATAGACCACGCACGAAAACTGGCGTTTGTGGGCGATACGCTTTTTGCGGGCAGCATTGGCAGAACGGATTTGCCGGGCGGCGACCACGAAACGCTTCTGAACGCCATTCGCACAGAACTTTTTCCGTTGGACGATGATTTTATCGTCTTTCCCGGACACGGCGAGCGCACACGGATTGGCGTAGAGCGCCGGACAAACCCTTTTCTCGTCTAGACCCCTCCAATCAAGCCAAGCACAAATGCGCCTATCACGTCTTGTTAATCTCGTCGTCGCTTTTGGGGAAATTCTCCTTTCTCGACCGAGTCCGCACAAACTCAACGCACCAATGAACGAAGAAAAGCGCCTGCACATTCGGCGGATACTGGTCTTCGGGTATTTGGGGCTAGGCGACGGAGTAATGATTCTGCCGGCACTTCGGGCAATGAAGGAACTCTTTCCAAACGCTTCATTTGATTTTCTCGGCTCCAAGCGCACAGCCGCCTATCATGTTCTCAAGCTCTCCGACCTTTTTTCCGAAATGCACTTTTTTGAATTTAAGGATGCGACACTCTCGGAACGTCGCAGTATGAACCACTTTCTTGCGAAGCAAGGCTACGACTGTGCTTTCTGTTCCTACACCGCACCGATTGAGCATTTTGTGCCTTTTCTCAAAACCGTCCCGCACCGCGCCGGACATACACTTGCCGTTAAAAATGCCAGCAAAACGAGGTTTCGTCCTGATTGGCTTTTGAATTACCAAGCGGCTCTTACGCCGGATGAGCAGGTGCACGAGACCGAGCGTTACGCCCGCATTGTGCTGGCAATGGCAGAAGGTGCAAGCGTGACGACCGATGAGGCGGCGTTTCGCTTTTTTGCTCCGCCTATGACGACCAAAGCACGCTCTATCTCTGGCTCTGCGCCTCGCATGACGCCGCGCATTGCCATTCACGCTGCCGTCAGCCCACTTCTGGCATGGAAGAATTGGGGAGCGCAGCGCTTTGTGGCGCTCTCGAAGCGCCTTGTCAATGAGTATGGTGCTGAAATCACGCTTTTGGGCGACGCATCGGAGCGCGAGTTGCTGGAGGAAATAGCACGGGAAATCAATGCAAATAGTAGTGATGCTCCCAAAGCCGTCGTCTCTACGCCCCGTGCAGGCGACCACAGCACTGAAAGCCTTGCGGCGACCTGCCGAGTACTTGCCGAGAGCGATATTTTTGTAGGCAATGAAAGCGGCGTTGGGCATATTGCGATGGCGCTTGGAGTGCCGACGGTGCGTATTTTTGGTATGACAGACTATGCAAGTTTTCGATCGCTGAACGCCGACAAACACACAGACATTCGGAAGGATTTGTCATGCAGCCCGTGTTTTGTCTTGGGGCATATCAAACCGAACGGTATGAATATGACCAATTGCGGGCATCGGAACTGCCTCAATACAATTACAGTGGATGAAGTCTATGCAGAAATCGCCCGCAAATGTAATCCAGTTTTGGTGCATCCAAACACTACCCAAACGCCGTGATTCCTCACGCCTGATTCTTCAGGCTTGATTTCTCGGGCGTAATTCGTAATTTTTCATTCGCCATTTCCTATCCCTGTGGTTCGTATCCAAGACCATATCGCAAAAATATCGTGGACGGCTGCTGACAAGGCGCTGTACCTTGTCTATGGTTTTGTGAATATCATGCAGAACAACGCTCTGCCGCCTCAAGAATTGGGCTTGTACACGCTCTGCAATGCGCTTCAGACCTTTATCTTCGCTGTGAGTGATGGTTTTGTGTTGCAATCCATCATTATTTTCGGGACGGACAAGGAGTTACGCGGGAGTATTAACCGTTTTGCTATTACGTGGCACATCATTATCGTGCTGGGCGCGTCGGCACTCATTTTTCTTTTGCAACTGCCCTTTGCATGGCTTCTTGGTGAGCCGCGACTAAGTACGGTGGCAGCATATCTACCGATATTTTGTTTGCTGGGTATTCCGCGAACATTGTGCTTAAAGTATCTCATCCGCGATGTGCAAGCGCGGGCAATTTTCGTCATCAACGTTGTCTGGATCGGGACGCTGTGTTCGCTCACCGCATGGATGATCGCTACACACCGTTTAGTAACCTTTGAAGCCATGTTCACTATTGCCGCAGTCGGCATGGCTGCAAGCTCCCTCACGGCGTTGTGGATTACGCGGAAGCAGCTATTCTTCAAGGGTGCGAAGAACATGACGCAGCGTGAGTTTTTTCATGCCGGAGCATATCAAGGAACAGCCAGTATGCTCGGGAATACCGTCCGTCAACTTGACGTAACAGTGCTGCAATTTTTTTTTGGCACCGCGACCGTCGGTGTGTATCAATCAGCAAAAACGCTGTTTCGCTTTTTTGACGAAGGATTTAGTGCCGTTACGAGCCTTGTCTATCCTGCTACGGTGCGGCTTGTGCATGAAGACCGCCAAACGGAGCTAGTAGCAATGCTCTCCAAAATGCTCTCCTTTAGTCTTGCGGCAACGCTTGCAGTGGTCGTGCTTACAGAGTTAAACGTTGCAGAATATGTGATTTCCCATCTGCTTTCGCCGAAGTATGCTGCTGCTATCGGGTATTTTCGCCTTCTTTCCTTTGCGGCTCCGGCAATGCCCTTCGTGGCGCTTCTACCTGTTCTGCTGGCGTTTGGGGAAATGCGACGCTTGCTGGTGTTTATTATTGTGGCTGTCGCGGCAGGCTTGACGGCACTTGTCGGTGTCGGATACTTACAATTACCAACCTTAGCGCCGCTTGGCTTTGTGATTTATACCATTACGCTGGGCGTGTTAGTATTCAGTTTTGTCCGTTCGCGGCTGCACTTCCCTTTACGTCTCTTGTGGAGGGCAGTGCCGGATACGCTGGATTTTTTTGGTCTCCTCAAGTCAAAATAAATAGTCGCATCGAATGAAAAACCTCATGTTAAAGCACTTTGGTGTAGTTATTCTTCTCGTGCATTTGGCTACTGTTTTTTTCGCAGCCTATCAGATTTTCGCACAAGAAACCTTCACCACTGCCACCACCACCAACCGCACAGGATGGCGCGTTCTGCCCGTGCCGGGCTATGCGCCGGAAACGCAATTTTCTCTTACCATTGGCGGTCTCTACTATTTCTCTCAGCCCGACGGAGACTCGACGAGTCGTCTGAACCAGATTTTTGGCGGCGTGCAGTACACTTTGCGGAATCAATTTGTGGCAAGTGTCTTACCAGAACTCTATTTCAACCGCGAAAATATCCGTCTTTTCGGGCAGTTTGAAGTCTCACGGTATCCCGATTATTTTTATGGCGTTGGCAATGATTTGCCGGAATCAAATCGTGAGCCATTTACCATTTTTCGTGCTGCAGCTATTGGTAGTGTGTGGTTTAGTCTGAACGGGCAGGGCATCAGAAATGGTGTGAATGTCGGTATGTATTGTGATTTTGATTATCAAAATGTTATCGAACGTCAGATGGGGGGCTTGCTTGAGCGCACGGGAGCGGATTCCATCGTGGGACGAAATGGCGGTTTGCTTGCGGGCTTGGGTTTGTCGTTGAATTACGACAGGCGAGACAGGACTGTTTCGGCTCGCACCGGTGAGCTTGTTGATATGCGCATTGTAACCTATTCGCGTTTGTTGGGCAGTGCCTTTGAAGGGTGGCGCTGGACGCTGGATGTGCGTAAATACTGGACGTTTAGCGCTTCAACGGCAGAAGCAGAAGGCTTTGCGAACACCCTTGCTGTTCAACTGTACGCCGATGCTATGACGAGCGGTATTCCATTTTTTCGCATGGGCTTTTTAGGTACAACCATTCAGGGTGCTGCGATGGCACGAGGGTATTTTGGTGGGCGCTTTCGTGATAAAACGTTGGGACTTGTGCAAGCAGAATATCGTTTTCCTATCTGGTGGCGGTTTGGTGGTGTTGTTTTTGCGGCGACGGGTAATGTTGCTTCTACGCCGTCAGCATTCGATTTTACAACGCTGAAGCACAGCATTGGAGCGGGCTTGCGTTTTGCCCTTGTGCCTGAAGAGCGTATTAATCTTCGGATAGATTTGGGCTATGGCTTTGCCACACAAACATTATATCCATATATCTCTTTCACCGAAGCGTTTTAAGTTTTTCCATAAAACCGTTTGTTGGTTTCCTTCGTATTGGTTAAAAAGTGGAAGCATCACAGCACAGGTGAAAATTTTATAGAACCATTCATTGAGCACTTGATATACCAATAGTCGGCAAATTTTAATGTAGATTTGCAAAACACTTCATTCACACGCTTTGCAAATTATCATGGCTGACAGTCAAGACTTCTATCGAAATCTTACACCCGTCGGTGATTTTCTCGCTATCAGCGAGGCACGTAAATACGAGGCTTTGCCAAAGGACTGGTACATTGTCATAACCGATGTAGTCAATTCCACAGAAGCTATTGAGAACGGAAAGTATAAAGATGTCAATACCGCCGGAGGTCTTGCCGCAATGGCTGTTGCTAACGCGCTCGGCAATCTTGATTTTCCCTTTGTCTTTGGCGGCGACGGCGTTACGATGCTTCTTCATCATTCGCATCTGTCCGTAGCGCGAGATGTACTTGCCAGCACTCGAATGTTATGCAAAGAGATGTTCGCTTTGGATTTGCGTGTCGGATTTGTACCAATGTCCTTGCTCAACGAAGCTGGGCATGAACTAAAGGTACTGAAGTTGGGTGTATCTGAGGCTTTGTATCAGGCTATGCTCATCGGCTCCGGTCTTGAGATGGCTGAAGCATTGATAAAAAGCCCTTCTCAGGGGCAGGAATTTTTACTCCCAACTAATTATATTCCGCAGCAAGAGGCTGATTTTTCGGGCTTTGTTTGCAATTGGTTAGATATTCCCAGTCCAAAAGGCGAAACCGTAAGCCTTATTGTTAAAACTCTCAACCAACCAAACAACGGTACAGAGCCACGTTTGCGAGATATTCTGCGTGAAATATGGCGCATTTGCGGCTCAGAAGCAGAACATCATCCACTTTCGGTTCAGAATCTTGCTGTTACTGCAAACGTACAAGCGGCGGAGCGCAATGCAAGGATTAATCATCATGGTCGCAAAGACTTGCGCTACTGGCTTGCCTACGCTGGTTTTGCCGTTCAAAATCTTATTGTACGGCTTCTTCCGCGCACAAGCGCTGAGGCAGTTCGCAGTGATATAATTGCTCATGCCGATATTCAGAAGTTCGATGGTTCGCTCAAAATGGTAATTGCTTGTACGCCCGAAAACAGACGTAATCTTGTTGACTACTTTGAATCTCGACGTAAGGAAGGCACAATCGTCTATGGCATTCACATTGCTGACCGTGCACTGATGACTTGTTTTCTGCAATCGGCAACATCGCATATTCACTTTATTGACACCGCAAACGGTGGCTATGCTCTGGCGGCAAAACAACTCAAGCAACAACTCAAAGAACTTCAATAGCTGTGAAGGGCTTCCAGACAGGCTTTCCCTTGGTTGTAACGCAATTTCTTCTCAAGCGCACTATTTTTGACATTGGTGCGTCTGACCTCAAGCAACGCTTCATTCTTGAGATTGTGTAGAATCGCAATGCTCGGTTTGAAGCGTTGAGTATCAGTTTTTTTTACTTAAATCTTTAGAACCATGAAGAAGTTTTTGAAGTACTTTTTGGTATGTATCGGGGTTATTGTTCTGATTCCGTTATCACTATGGGGGCTTGGCGTTGATATTTCTCCGTTTTTCAATTATATCAACACATTCCAAGACAAAAGCAAGCGCCCAAGTCCCGGAGCGACTATCGAAGCCCGTTTTGGTGAAGCGACCGTCCGCATCAATTACAGCCAGCCAGCAAAGAAAAATCGTGAAATTTTCGGGAAGCTCGTTCCCTACGGCGAAGTTTGGCGCACAGGTGCAAATGAAGCAACCAGTATCTCGCTTGATAAAGCCATCAATGTCGCAGGAAAAACACTCCCGGCTGGGAAATATCAGCTTTTCACGATTCCCCGTGCCGACAAATGGACGATTATTTTCAATAGTAAATCCGATCAATGGGGGGCATTTTTCTACGATGAAAAAAGCGATGTCCTGCGAGTGGATGTGCCCTCAGGCAGCAATGACAGCACCTTAGAGCGGCTTATTCTTGCATTTGAAACCATGCCCGAAACCGGCTTGACCATTGCATGGGATAAAACGAAGGTATTTGTTCCCATCAAAGCGCAGTAATACTCTGTTTGATACGTCATTCTCGGATACATTTGTTTTTCCCCATCGGTCAGAGGCATGTTTTGGCGAAGCAATATAGCAATCAAGGACAAGACGACGAAAAGGCGCTCATGCAACGTATCGCCGCAGGCGACGAAGCAGCTTTTGAGGCGCTCTATGACCGTTATTCGCGGCTCTTATACAGTCTTGTGCTTTCGGTGGTGAAGCACCCACCGGAAGCACAAGATATATTACAAGAGGTCTTTTTGCATATTTGGCGACAAGCAAAAAATTTCGATGCGGGGCGCGGAAATGTGTATTCGTGGCTCATCACGATGACTCGTAACCGCGCCATTGACCGCATTCGTTCCAAAGGATTTCGTGAACGACAACAAGAGATGCATGACGACGACACGGTTCTCATGCTTCCCGATAGCACATTATCGCCTTTGGATAGTATTACTGCAATGGAGCAGCGTGAGCGCGTCCGAGAAGCGCTTGAGCAAATACCTCCCGAACAGCGCGATGCTCTCGTACTGGCATATTTTCAAGGCTATACCCAAGTGGAGATTGCTGACCTCCTCAAAATACCACTTGGTACTATCAAAACCCGTATGAGACAAGGCTTACTTAAACTTTCAGCACTTTTGCACTCTGCACTTCTTTGAATGTTTACTATGAATACCTCCGCCTCTAACACCTCACCCATAGCTTCCACCGACTACTCTCGTGCGGATGTTTTGCTGGAAGAAGCAGCCTCATTAGCACTTGGCGCGGTATCGCGTGAAGATGCACAACGCATTCGTCGTGAACTCACGCAGGTTTCGTCGGCTGAAATTCACCACGAATATCGTGCGATGACTCTGGCAGCACAGCTGCTGCCTGCATCGCTTGCACTCACAGAGCCGCCTGCAAATCTCAAAGAGCGTATCCTATCTCGCCTTCACAGTTCAGAATCTGTTACAGCCGCTCCCACAGCGAACCACGAGCGCCATGAAGAATTTATTCCACAGTACGACGCGCAAGGAGCAGATTTCTATGCACTTTCCAGCGATGAGGGAGAGTGGTTGCCGCATCCCGTGAAAGGTATTGCCGTCAAGCCCCTTGCAACCGATAAAGAGCGTGGATATGCGACGATTCTGATGCGTCTGGATGCCGGTGTGAACTTCCCTTCGCACAGCCACGAAGGCGCGGAGCAATGTTATATCATTTCGGGAGATATTTGTGTGCGCGGGCAACGTTTGGCACAGGGCAGCTTCTTCAGTACGTCGGCACACGCTAATCACGGCGATATTTCCACCATACAAGGTGCAACGGTGCTGCTTGTCGTGGCAATGGAAGATTACCGAAAGTCGGCATGGAGAGTGGGACTCAAAGCCGTCCAGCAGCGCTTTACGCGGATATTTTCATAAATAATACCAGCGCCGTAAATCTGCTCTTTATTGTTTGCCGGCAATCTTCACGCGCACCGTCTCTACGCATCGGCGGTCTTGCAGTGTTACATACAAGGTTTTACCGTCTTTCCCGCCAAAGGTCAGGTTACTGCAATCTTTTCCCTTGAGTATAATTTCACGGATAAGTTTTCCATTCGGCGCAAAGACAGCAATTACGCCTTTTCCGTAGCGCGTTACATAGAGGTTTCCCGCATTATCGCATTTCATGCCGTCTAATCCAAAATCATTGAACGACGTAAACAAGCGCTTTTGGGAGATATTGCCTTGTTTGTCTAAGCGATATGCCCATATACGGCGCTGAAGGCTTTCATTCACATAAAGCGTGGTTTCATCGGGGCTGCAAGCGACGCCATTACTTGTTCCCATCGCGCTATCAAGCAGAACAGCCTTACCTGTCATGCCATCCTTGCTCACATCAATACGCCACAGCCTTCCCGTCGAATCTTTCCAGCTTGGGTCGGAGGCAAAGAGCAAGCCTTGTGGGGTAAGGCATAAATCATTTGGCTGATGAAAGCGCTCGGAGTGAACCAACTCACGAAACTCCTTGGTCGCCGTGTCCAGCATCAAGATATTGTGAGCCTTGTAATCAGCAATATACATCTCGCCACGCTTTCCCATGCGAAGACTATTCCCAATGCTCCCCTGCGGAAGCGTTGCGTAGCGCTCCACATCAGCCTTACCACCTTCTTTCAGTCCTTCGGTTTTGACCAAACCGATTGTACCGTCGCGTTCAAAATTTACGACAAACAAACGCCCGCGTCCATCCACAACGGGACCTTCGCAGTTCCGCGTAAAGAGCTGTTCGGCAGTAAGGTCGCGCGTGGCTGGCGCTTGGCTGAAGGCGCTTGCAGCACTCAGCAGGAGTGCTGCAAGGAGAAGAGGATAGTTCATGGTGTCAGTATTTGAGCAAGGTAACATCTCGTTCAATCAAGAACGCAAGCGGTTCTTGGAAGTCGTAATCACTGAATGCTTTGGCTTTGTCAAGATACGCACGTGATTTTTCGCGGTTTCCTTGCGCGTTGTAAATTTCAGAAATGCGGAAATAGCTCCACGGCATAAACCACCGCTCGCGCTCGGGCTGGAGTTCGACGGCTTTGAGGTAGTACGGAATTGCTTCTTGTGCACGTTGCTGCCCGCGATACGCCTCGCCCATGTAGTAACAGGCTTCGGCGCGAAGTTCCTTAGATAGTGCGTTGTTGTCGGCAAGTGGCTTCAGGAATGGCTCTACTTCTGCCCAACGGGAAGATTCTGCACAATTCACGCCCTTGATGAGCTGGATTTCGTTGGCATCCAACGGCGTTTTGATGCGCTCTTTTGCTTTGCGAATAGCGTACTTGTCTTCCGGTTCAAAAGGTGCAACTTCAAGGCATTTTTGATAGCCTTTCAGCGCTTCAGCGCGTTGCCCCGTCATTTCGTAAATCAGCGACAAACGATAAAATGCAATACCACGAAATGACCGCTCAAAGCGGGCTTTGAAGTATTTTTGGAAACAGGGCTTTGACTTTTCAAAATCGTTCAGGCGGAAATAAGACTCGCCCATGCGATAGTTTGCCAGTGTGGTGAAGGTGCGGAAATTTGTGTCCGCCAGACGAATGAGTTTCCCGTAAAAATCATTCGCGTAGGTCATTTTCTTGAGAAAGGTTTGAACATTCCCCATTGTGTATAACGTGGGGATATTATTCGGATATTTTTCGAGCAAATCCTGCAAATATTTGAAGCCCTTACCATAGTCTTTGTTGAAGTAAACTTCAATAAATGACAAAAAGACCTTCGCATCGTTGCGAGAAAAAAGAGATTTTTCTGCAGCAATTCCCACTTCGCGCAATCCCTGTTCGCGGTCGCCTTTCAAGCCCGCGAAGTTTGCTGCAAACCGCACACTGCTTGGCATGACGGCAATTCCGAAGTGAAATACTCCCATACCCAAGTATGCGTCGTATTGCTTCGGGTCGCGCTTGAGCGTTTCGCTGAGGTAATTGTAACACGAGCGTCCGTCTAATGTAGCTTTCACGAGATTTTCCGCACGGAAATTTGCCACCGCCCGAAAACCATAAACCGCACCGATAATAGTCCGCGCATAGTTGTTATCGGGGTTTGCCTTGAGCGCATCTTCGGCAACGGTGATAGATTTATCGCACGCAGCGATGAATTTTTTGAAATCCGGCTCGCTGTAATCAAAAAGATAGCGCCAGAGAAAAATTTGCGAACGAAAAAAATAGCCCGTCGGGTCAGTAGGATATTTTGCAATAAGGTCGTCGTATATGCTCATTGCTACGTCATAGCGCATTGCATAGAATGCGTCAATCCCTGCCAGTATGCGCTCTTTGATATAAGGGTCGTATTCGTTGATACCGGAAAGCCCAATAAATGGCGGAAGTTCAGGATGTTCAAGATAGCTACGAAGTGGATTTTCAGAAATGTACCCTTCGTGGAGGGGCAATCGGTTGTGGCTGTACGCCGCGTTGGGCGCTACAATCGTGCAAAGAAGGCTTGCCAACACAATAAGGCAGCCGCAAACACGACGAGTGGAAAGGGTCATAAATGCGAAAAACGATGGTGAAAATGAAGATGCTTCGAGAACTATACACGGTCAGACTCTTGCACAGAAGGCAAGGTTTGACGGTGTGCGAAGCAGGGCGTTGCGACAGATGAATGTACAACCCAAAAAGCAGTGCAAACTTAGCGAAAAAAAAGTTCTTGTGAAATCTCGTTTTAGTAGCGGCTCAATTCTGCAAGCATTACGCTTTCGTCTAGTTCCCCTTGACTCTTGGCTATGACAAGCGTGGCAATAGTATTCCCGACCAGATTTGTGGTGGACATCGCCTCCGACATAAAACGATTCACCCCTAGAAGCAGCGCCATACCTTCCACCGGCAATATCCCTGTTGCCGTAATTGTGGCGGTAAGCGTTACGAAGCCCGCTCCGGTAACGGTAGCTGCACCCTTGGAGGTAACAAGCAGTAGCGCTAAAATGGAAAGCTGCTGCCCCAGTGAGAGTGGAATATTGTATGCCTGTGCAATAAACATTGCCCCCATGACCAGATAAATACACGTCCCGTCGAGATTAAATGAGTATCCCGTCGGAACGACTAATCCAACAATAGAGCGACTACAACCCAGGCGTTGTAATTTCTGCATGATGCGTGGCAATGCCGCCTCAGAGGAGGCAGTTCCCAATACCAGCACAAATTCTTCACGAATGTAGCGAAATACCTTCCAAAGACTAAAACCAGACCACCGCGCAATCGCCCATAAAACCACACTTACGAAAAGAAAACACGTCAGATAAAACGATAACATTAGCTTTGCAAGTGGAATGAGCGCCGAAAGACCGAACTTGCCAATAGTGAAAGCAATCGCCCCAAAAGCACCTATCGGCGCGACTTTCATAATGACACCGATAATGTGAAACAGTACTTCCGAAATTCGCTCTAAAATCTCCAGCACAACGCGACCATGCTCTCCAAGCGACGACAACCCAAAAGCAAACAACAGAGCCACAAAGAGTACTTGCAGTAAATCACCATCCACAAACGCACCCACAAATGTTTTGGGAACAATGTTCATCAAAAAATCAACCGTCGTCTGCGATTTGGCGGCACTTGTGTATTGCGAAATATCTGTATGCGCTAGTGCGTTCACATCGAAGCCCGCTCCGGGCTGCATGACGTTTACCACCACCAAGCCAATGATGAGCGCAAGCGTCGTTACGATTTCAAAGTAGATAAGCGCTCTTATGCCAATTTTCCCCACACGCCGCATATCGCCTACGTGCGCGATACCCGTAACAATCGTACAAAAAATAATCGGAGCTACAACCATTTTTACCATTTTGATAAATACGTCACCAAGCGGCTTCATGGCAGCGCCCGTCTCGGGAAAAAACGCTCCCAGCACAACACCGATGATAACGGCAACAAGAACGCGAAATGTGAGGTTATTATAGAACGGTTGAGGTTTTGCCAATGGTTCGGAAGAAGATTGTAACATAATGCGGTGTAAAGCTATTTTGCAAGATTGAAGTACGCCGATTCTGATGCAAACATACAACACTGTCACCGTTGTAACCAAGCACAATCGGGCGAGGTAATAAACAGATATCCATCGTAAGAATTTGCCTTGATAATCTGCTCAAAGTTTTAGATTTTTACACAACTTTTCTTCTTATCTTTTCTTCTCATCAATTTTTTCTTGTATCTATGCGATACTTCGTGATTCTTGGACTTGCTCTCGCCGTTTTTTTCTGTGGCGGAGCGCTTGTGTATAGGACGCTTGATGAGCAGCCTATCTTCTCTTCGCAATCAAATTCGGAACTGGTCGCAACAGCCGACGAAAAAGGTGTTCACAATGAAGATAGATTTAGCGAGGAATGGGACGAAAAGGAAAGCGTATCCGAGCGTCTCAAATACGAGCTATCCCGCCTCGCCGACCCCGCTACGGGACAGATACCACACGATGCCCTCATGCGAGAGCGTATCTTTACGAGCACTCTACCCTCGCGTGAACAAGGGGCAGGGCAACAGAAAAACAACTCCATACTGCAGGCGTTTGATTGGACAAGCAAAGGACCCACAGGCACAGGCGGGCGCACTCGCTCACTGGCAATTGATGCCGACAACGAGCGTGTAATGCTGGCAGGCAGCGTATCGGGTGGCTTATGGCGGACAGAAAACGGCGGTGCGTCGTGGAGCAAAGTTGTTACGCCGGATGGCGGCAGCAACATCTCCTGTATTGTTCAAGATAAGCGTCCCGGAAAGCGCAACGTCTGGTACTATGGCACAGGTGAAGTCTATACTTCCTTTTTCGGAACAGGGCTTTACAAATCAGTGGACGGCGGACGGACGTGGCGCAGCTTGCCTGCGACCACACCAACCCTGCTGACACGCGCTTCTCAAATCGCTTCTCCATGGAGTACCGTGATTCGTATTGTCATTGATAACACTACGCTCAATCAGGATATTCTCTATGCCGCTATTACGGGGGCTATCATGCGTTCAAATGACGGCGGCGATTCGTGGGAACCTGTACTCGGTAATATGTCCGCAACCATGAGCAATGCCGCCTACTATACCGACGTGGCAATCGCCTCAAATGGCGTTGTCTATGCGGCACTCAGCGAAATGGATTTTAACGGCGTAATTCCCGGATTTGCGGCGCAAAGCGGTGTGTGGCGCTCTCTCAACGGCAGAAACTGGACAAATATTTCTCCGCCTACGACCGCAGGACAAACATCTTCCGTTCAAGTCGCCCGAATGGTGCTGGCTACTGCACCAAGCGATAGCAATATGGTGTACGTCCTCCGCGATGTGCGCACACCAAGCGGCGTAAAAGCTGGATTATTGCGCTATATGTATTTATCGGGTAATGGCGCGGGCGCATCAGGTGGCTCGTGGACGGATTACACAACAACATTTCCACAGGATTTTTCCTCGCAAACCGGCTATTGTATGGCGCTTAATGTCAAGCCTGATGACCCACTCTTTGTCATCGCCGGTGGTGTGTATGCCTATAGCAATCCCTATAACTTCCGATACCGCGAAACGACCTCCATTATTTCCTCGTATGCCACTGAGATTGACATTCCAACACCCCCCACGCAATCGTGGGCTGACCATCACGATTTTGCTTTTTTGCCTTCTAATCCCAAAGTCATGTTTGTTGTCAATGATGGCGGCATCTATCGCACGGATAACTGCACCGCTATGCCCGTGCGCTATACTTCGCTCAACACAAACTATATTACGACGCAGTTTTACTCTCTTGCCATTGACCATTTTACGGCGAATAGCGAGACGATCATCGGTGGTTTGCAGGACAATGGAACACGCATGGTTACTCGCAACGACGCTACTGGCAAACTTATCAACCTAGGAGACGGGACATTTTGCGCTATTGCCGATAGTGGTCGATTTTATTACGCCTCGTCGCAGTATGCTTCCATGAATCGTTTTGAGTTTGACGGGCGCGGGCGACGAGTAAATTTGGTGCGGATTAGTCCTTCCGCAAGCACCTTTCAGCGCTTTTTTCTTGATAATCCGTACGTGCTTGACCCGAATAACCAGCAAACGATGTACCTCGCGGGCGGCACAGCACTGTGGCGAAATCCGGACGTAACGACGTTCAACACATCACAGCTACAAGCGGCATGGAAAAATATTGGCTCAGTAGGAACAAATGAGATTATTACAAGTGTTGCAGTGGCTGAAAAGCCCGCCAATGTGGTCTATGTGGGTACGTCTCGCGGGCGTGTCTATCGTATGGACAATCCTACGGCAGCAGACTCCTCACGAAAACTTGTTAACGTGAGCGGCGGCAGTTTTCCAAGCGGGCGTGTGTCATGCGTGGCACTCGACCCCACCAACGCTGATTGGGCGATTGCCGTCTTTTCAAGCTACAATGTTCAAAGTATTTTCTCCACCATAGATGGCGGTAAAACATGGTCGGCTGTGGGGGGCAATCTTGAAGAAACCATGAGTGGCGTGGGTGGTGGTCCATCGGTGGCATGGGTAAAAGTTGTGTATGCCGGCGGGAAAGTATGGTACTTTGCCGGAACATCAAGCGGACTTTTTTCGACCGACCGACTCAACGGCTCCGCAACACGCTGGGTGCGCGAAGGTGCAAACACTATTGGCATGGCAGATGTGCGTATGATAGATGCTCGCTCAAAAGATGGTTTTGTGGCGGTGGCAACGCATGGCAACGGCTTCTTTACGACCAATCTACCTACACAAACCCGCCGCTTTAATGCCGAATCGCCAATGATTGTGCTTGGACAAAGCTACCCCAACCCGGCTTCGCGCACGGATGTAACAATCCCCTTTTTCCTGCCGCGTAGCACTCGCGTGACACTCACTCTATGGAATACACTGGGACAGAGCGTCGGAACGCCTCTGGAGGCAACTATGACAGCAGGAGAGCAGCTCTTCATTATACCGACAGGCAATATTCCCGCTGGAATGTATGTGTATCGCATCGAAGCTGAAGGACTGCAAGCGCAGGGGTCGATGATTATTCGTCATTGAGAAGTTTTCTCTTGTTGAGTAAAATTTCTTGTTGGTAGTGAGTAAAAAAAAATGCAAATTAAATGTTCTAACATTTAATGTTGCAACACTATTCTGCTATCACCATGCCAACGCTGGAAGAAGAAATCACACAAAAGACTTTTCGGAACGAAGGTCAAAAAGCGATTATTAACATAATATACACGGGAAATTGGCTGACAGCACGCCATAATAAATTACTGAAAAGTTTCAACCTCAGTGAGCAGCAATTTAATATCCTACGTATCTTGCGAGGGCAACGACCTAAGACTGCCTCACTTCTGCTCCTCCGCGAGAGGATGCTGGATAAAATGAGCGATGTATCGCGCTTGGTCGAGCGTCTCCGCAAGAGTGGTTTGGTGGAGCGCGAAGTCTGCATCCATGACCGTCGCTCGGTAGAGGTCGTGATTAGCGAGCAAGGCTTAACCTTGCTGGCGGAAGTGGATAAGCATATCAATAAACTTGACAAGCTATCGCAGCGATTAAGCCCTGAAGAGCTTGTGATGCTCAACACGCTGCTGGATAAAGTTCGTGGTTGACGATAGTGTGTAGTTGAGGATAATCTCGTGGCTGGTGGCGATGAAGGTTTTTAGTAGTCAAGTAGCAATCTCCACGCTACTTGATTGACCGCTTGAGTACGCTTTTCTTCTGGGTGAAGTAATCCGGCGGCAGTTTTGCAAATTCGCGCAGAGCATCGGCGGCTATCCACCGTGCGTTGGACGTACCTTGTGCTTTTATGCGTTCAGCACAGGCAGTTGCTTGTTCCAAAAGAACGGCACTTCGCTTGCCAAGTTGCCTCAGGGACCAATTGACAGCTTTTTTTACAAAATTGCGCTCGTCGTAGGCATACTGTTCCAAGAGTGGAAAAAATGGTTCAAACCGCCCATCGTCGGCTTTCTTGTCATGAACGGCAAATTGTGCTATCATCACAATCCCCACACGTCGTACAAATTCTGCTTCGTCGGCACACCACGCCAACATGCGTTTTTCCGCAAAGGGAATTTTGCAAAGAAGATTGCCGCACAATTGGTCGCAGATATCCCACGAATCCACATCTCGTACCCACGATTCTACTTGCGCTTCGGTCATTACTTTCGGGTCTTCGGTAAGGATTGCCAGCAAACGCCCTTCGTGTATGCCGCTTTCCCATAGGTCTTGTGCAAGTGCGTGACGATTAAGTTTACCTTTCTTTGCCTCGGCTTTTATGCTTTTGGCAATATCGCGCAGTATCGGTATCGAAATTCCGAGTGCTTGGCGGGTGTTAATACCAAATCGTGCCATACCCGCTTGATTATGCGGGTTTGCAAGGGTATGCAAATGCTCAAGCAGAGTTTTTGCCGTCAGTACGGTATTGTCATCATCAGGTAGCATAAGGGCTAATTCAGCGCTATTTGCAGTTCATTTGCGGGTTTATTGATAAGTGGGAGGCGTACAATGAAGATAGAGCCTTCATTTTGACGGGATTGTACCGTAATTGTGCCACCATGCACGTCGATAAATTCTTTTACAATCGAAAGCCCAACGCCCGTACCGGAAATAGTGGTTGTATTCGAGGCACGGAAGAATGGTGTAAAGAGTTTCTCCATATCCTTTTCGGGAATACCGATACCATTATCACTGACCGAAATCACCACCCACTCTGGCTCACAATAGACATCCACAATTACGGGCGACTGCTTCGGTGAATACTTGATAGCGTTGGCAAGTAAATTACGAATGATATAGCGCAAGAGCTTTACGTCGCCGTTGATATATGCCTCGCGGACGTTGATATGACGCTGTACGCGTGAGCGGGAGGTTGCCGAGGCGATAAATTCCATTTCAGCAATAAGATTCTTGCAAAGGTCGCCTACATCCATCACCGTCGGCTTGAAACGCCCGACAGCCGACTGCGACTCGCTCTGAGCAAGGAAGTCGTTCATCAAGTCCGTTAGTTCATTGATGCGAAGTCGGATTTTTTGTAACTCATCCAAACGCTTTTCGGCAGGAATACGGTCGAAATAGCGTGTGAGCAGATCAACCGAAAGGAGCATACCGGCAAGCGGCGTTCGGAATTCGTGTGATACCGTACTAACAAAGCGTGTTTTCAGTTCGTTTACTTGGCGCTCTTTATCAAGAGAAATTTGCAGTTGTACTTCGGATTGTTTTTTCTCGTCAATATCCAACAGTGCTTGAATAATAATAATTTCGCCGGAATCAAGCCGGAGTTTGGTTGTGTAGTCGTCGAACCAACGGTACTCCGGTGTGCGGCGTGGCGAGCTGTCCTTGACAATACGCAGGCGGTAGGAGCGGTGCAGCAAAATATCGGCATCATTCTCCAACCACGTATTCCATTCCATTTCAGCTTTTGTGCGGTCATCATCGTGCATCGGAAGGCGGATTTGCGTGCTGTGCTGCATCTCAGCGAACATTTCCATTGAGTACCCTGTCAGATTGACAAACTCGCCGTTGACAAATTCCAAGCGCAAGCCGCTTCCATCCTTGACGCACTGCACTATACCCACCGGCAATCCCTGAATAAGCGCCCGATAGCGCTGCTCGCTGATGCGCAAGCGGTTTTCCGCCTCCTTCTGCGACGTTATATCGACCGAAGAGCAGACAACCTCGCGTATTAAGCCGTTGTCAATAATTGGCGCTATAAAATTCAAATACGTCGCACCATGAATTTCGGATTCAAAACGAACATTTTTGCCTTGAAATGCCGAATCAAAGTGTTGTTGGTAAAGAGATTGCATTTTTCGCCCGAAAATCTCTGTAAGGGGTTTGTCGCGCACAGCATTTGTATCTAAGCCAAAATTGATGGCAATTTTACCCTCAAAGAGCGAGACCAAATACTCACCGCTTGGCGATTTATATGCCTTAATGACAAGATTTTGCAGGTTGCGCACCGTCTCGCGGAAATCCTCCCGCAGAGCGCCTTCCAGCGCTGCCCGTGCTTTGTCGCGCTCCTCTTCGCGCCGCCGTAATTGCTCTAAAAGCTGGTTGAAACCGTCTGCCAGCGCACCAATTTCATCATCACCGCCACGCCGCGCAAATCGCTCAGAAAAATCACCTTTTTGCGAAATATGCTGCATAAAATTCGAGAGCGACATAATACGCCCCGATATAATACGTTGCATCCAAAGCGCCAGAAGCAACGAAGCAATAATAATTGCCAAGCCCACACCGGTCATGGTAATACCATAACTCTGTATCCGTGCCTCCAGTTCTTGTGTGGAAACCCTGAGCAGGACTGTTCCATAGAAATTATTCTTTTCAAAAACACGACGATACAAAACAAGCTCGTTATTGCGAAATTCGGAAAACTCCTGCGATACAGAGTCAAAGACAATTGCGTTAGAAAGTGTTCCTTCGCGGTTGATATTCGTTGCTTGACTTGGGCGAATATACTCGGCAAAAAGTTTGTTTTCTTTATCGTAAAGGCAAGCATAGTGCACCGATGCAATACCCGATAGTTTCATTAATGACTCTTCGACCTCATTTGGCGCTTCAAATGCCAGCGCACCAACATTATTGTCGCCGATGACCTGTGCTAAAACTGCCGTACTGCGCACCATGTCTCGTTTGAGCGCACGAACATTGGCAATGCTTACGAGCGTAAAGCCAATTGCCAGTGCCGAAACCGTACACAGAAGGATAATACCAAGCAGTTTTGCACGTATAGATAAGTTAGCAAGCCATCTCATAGACTATTCCTTGAAATACAATCCGTAAGGATTCATTCTTTCGCTGTTTTTGAATACTGCCGCCCGTGCCGGAGCAGCTGAGAACTAAAATGCAGTTTGCTACTGACAATTTCTTCCGTGTTGTACTCGAAGCGGATGCGAGTATTTTCAATGTAAAAATTCATCATTCCACCTCTGGATAAGAATTCATCGTCCCGCCCAATCGTCAAAATACCACGACCACGTGCCTTGTTTAAAACTTGAGTCAGCTTTGCATTTTCTGACGGAGCAACAAAAAGAACATTACACCGAGCAATCTCATCGAGGCTGTTCAGGTGCCGCAGTTCAATCGTGCGCCCGTCCTGAAGATGCTTTTGGCGGATAATCTCTGCAAAAAATGCCTCTACGCGGCTTGTACCGATGAAACCAACCACAAACGCATCTTGCGTTGCAACCTTCGGAAATTCAATAAACTGCAAAAACTGCCAAATAAATGCCGCTTCTATTTTTTCTTCTTCTGCCTGAATTTGTGTTGTGCCTCGTGTCTCCGCCGCCCGAAGGGGTACTCCAGAAAGGGCATATAGAGTATTCGACACCGCATCAATGCTTACACACAGGCAGAGTAGAAAAAAGAAAATGTTTGGGTAATATGGAGTCTTGCGGTTCACGTTGTGCCGATAATCTTATGTACTTGTGTTAGATTTTTTTTGCCTTTGGCTTTGCAGCTTTGGGCTTCGCAGCTTTTGCTTTCGCGGTTTCTTTTTTTGCAGTCTTCGTTTTTGTTGTTGCGGTTTCTGCTCCATCAGTCGCGGATGTCCTTGCTTTCGGCTTGGTGGCTTTCTTCGGCTTAATCGGCGTATCATCTGCGTCAGCACTTGGTTCGTCTGGGTAATGCTCGTAAGAGCGATGCGTTTCGGGGCGTGTAATGGCGGTCTGAGCATATTTGCGATCTCGCTCTAACTCTTCATGCAGATAGAGTCCTGTGAAGCTACCCGTTTCTAGGCGCCTCTCGGCAACAACTTCGGGTACGCCCTCAGCGATAATGCGTCCTCCACCCTTGCCGCCCTCAGGACCTAAATCAATCAGCCAATCAGCAGTTTTGATAACGTCTAAATTATGCTCAATAACGACAACCGTATTTTTCTTTTCCACCAATTTCTGCAAGAGCTCCAGCAAAATATTCACATCCTCAAAATGCAGACCAGTGGTTGGTTCATCCAAGATATAAAGCGTTTTTCCGGTGGAAATCTTTGCTAGTTCCGTTGCCAGCTTCACGCGCTGTGCCTCGCCGCCGGAAAGCGTTGTGGCTTGCTGCCCGATGTGGATGTACCCCAAACCCACTTCTTGCAACGTGTTGATTTGCCGCGCAATTTTAGGAATATCTCTAAAAAAGCCAACCGCCTCATCAACAGTCATTTCCAGTACGTCCGCGATGGACTTGCCTTTGTACTTAACTTGGAGCGTCTCGGCGTTGTAGCGTCTGCCGGAGCAGACATCGCACGGAACGTACACGTCGGGCAGGAAATTCATTTCGATTTTCTTCACGCCGTCGCCTTCGCAGGCTTCGCAGCGCCCACCGCCCTTGCTGGAATCAACATTAAATGAGAAGCGTCCCGGCTTGTAGCCTCGAATATTTGATTCGGGAAGCTGCGCAAACAGGTCGCGGATGTGCGTAAATAAGCCCGTGTAGGTGGCAGGATTGGAGCGGGGGGTACGCCCAATCGGGGATTGGTCAATTTCGATTACTTTGTCAATATGCTCCAAACCCTTAATACTGCCGTATTGCAGGGGTGCAACAAGCGAATTATAGAAGTGCCGCGACAGAATCGGATAGAGCGTATCGTTGACGAGTGTGGATTTGCCGCTCCCGCTCATGCCGGTGATGCAGGTAAAGGTTTCAAGCGGAATGCGAAGCGTAACATCTTGCAAATTATTCCCAATCGCATTTTCAAGAACCAATTCTTTACCGCTTCCGGTGCGTCGCAGGCGGTCGCTGGCAATAATTCTGCGTCCTGAGAGATAATCTGCTGTGAGCGAATCCGGCTGCTGTCGGAGTTCATGCGGCGTTCCGGCAAACATCATTGTGCCGCCGTGTACGCCCGCGCGAGGTCCTAGGTCAATCACGAAATCTGCTTCTTCAATCATTTCACGGTCATGCTCCACCACAATCACTGTATTGCCAAGGTCGCGCAGGCGCTTGAGCGAACCGATGAGTTTGCGATTGTCGTGCTGATGCAGACCGATGCTTGGTTCGTCCAGCACATACATCACGCCCGTAAGCTGAGAGCCGATTTGCGAGGCAAGGCGTATGCGCTGTCCCTCGCCGCCGGAAAGTGTCCGTGCGGCACGGTTCAGCGTCAAATACTGTAAACCAACTTCTTGCAAAAAGGACAAACGAGAGGTGATTTCTTTCAATATCAAACGCGCTATTGTTTCCTCACGCTCGGTAAGCGAAAGACTACGAAAATGCAACAAAGCCTCGTGAATGGACAACTCGCTAATATCCTGTATGCTTTTGCCTCCAATACGAACATTCAGGCTTTCCGGTTTTAATCGTCCGCCATGGCAGGTAGGGCAAGGCATGGAGGACATATATTGTTCAATGGTCGCACGAGTTGCGGCGGACGATGTTTTGTCGTACTGGTCTTGCAGATTCGCCACGATACCGGTGTAGCGCTGCTTGTACGTAGTGGTGCGCCCGCTTGAGAATGTATAATTCACAGAAAAAAGCAGCGTTCCGGCACCACGCAAGAGAATGTTCATATGGTCTTCGCCAATTTTCCCGACAGGAGTGGAGAGTTTAATCTCGAAGTGCTTGCAAACCGCTTCTACCTGCCGCCAGAGCCACGTATCACGTTGTCTGCCGAGCGGTGCAATACCACCATCCGCCAAGGAAAGAGATTTTTCCGGCATGAAAAGAGCAGTATTGAAATCACGAATCTCGCCCAAGCCCTGACAAGAACCACAAGCCCCGAAGGGAGAATTGAATGAAAAAGCGTTCGGTGCAAGCGGTTCGTAGGAGCGCTGGCAAATGGGACAGGCATTAGATTGGCTAAAAAAGAGTTCGCGGCGCATTGGTAGCCCAATAACACCGGTTTTACCCTCTTCGTATTTCGAGGTTTCTTCAGTCAAAATCGTCAGAACTCCCTCGCCCATTTTCATGGCAAGAGCGCAGGAATCGCGCAATCGTGATTCTTGGTCGGAAGCAAGTGCAATGCGGTCTATGACGACTTCAATCGTGTGAATCTGATACCTGCTAAGCTGCATTCCTTCGGTAATTTCCTGCAATCGTCCATCTACACGCACTTTGGTAAAACCTTGCTTGCGGAGTTGGTCGAATTGCTCTCGGTAGTGACCTTTGCGTCCGCGCACAATCGGCGCAAGAACGTGCACCCGCGCACCATCGCCAATAGCAAGGATGCTTTCGACAATCTGGTCGAACGATTGTTTTTTTACCGTCATTTCGGGATGGTCCACACAGTGCTGAACACCAATTTTCGAGTAGAGAAGCCTGATATAATCATATACTTCTGTGACCGTGCCGACGGTGGAGCGAGGATTGGAGCCGACTGTTTTTTGCTCAATCGAAATGGCAGGCGAAAGACCGTCAATCGCGTCCACATCGGGCTTTTCCATCATGCCCAAGAACTGCCGTGCGTAAGGCGAAAGCGATTCTACATAGCGGCGCTGTCCTTCAGCATAAATCGTATCGAATGCCAGTGAGGACTTACCCGAACCCGAAAGCCCCGTCATAACGACAAGTTGTTCGCGGGGAATATCCACACTGACATTTTTCAAGTTGTGTTCCTTCGCACCGCGCACAATTACGTGCGAGAACTCGCCGAGAAGGGCGTCATCGGACGTGGAAATATCAGAAATTGTATCGGTATGATGTTGTGTGAAATCCATTGTGGCAATAAAAGTGGAGAGCGCACAGAGGTGCGTGTACGAGATTTATAGCGTTTTGCATTGTTCCTTGTCTCAAGGGCGTTTTTTGTGTAAATTAAGCAAGCGCGAGTAATACAATGAACACAAAAAAGCGCGGAAAGAGCCGTAAAGAAATAGTACGGTAAAATGCCAAAAAATTGGCATTTCGTCAACAACGAAATAACATTTTGTGAATTTTTATGATACGACGGTTTCTCAACAAGGTGCGATTTAAGACGCTTCAGTTGCGCGGACTGACGGATTTGCCCGTCATTCCGTCATCGCCTGTGCGTTCGCCCCACCGATCGCTGGACGAGCGCGAACTTTATCCGCATCTTTTTCCGAATTACAAGCCGGAGCCAATACCGGAAATTACCGTCGGTTCGATTATTACATGGTTCCTTATCAAACTTGGCATATTGATGCTCGTAATGTGGTTCCTCTTTGAGCGGTACCACTTGCAAGAATACTGGATGGTCGGCTTGGCTGTGATATGGCTGGTGGTGGTCTATCCGGCGTTTATGCAATACCAACGCTTCAAGGCACAAACTCGTATCTTAGAAGCAAATACCCTCTGTGCTAAATGTCGTCATTTCGACGAAACGGGACATTTTTGTAAATTGCTGGACGAACACGTAAGCCTCACTTATACGCCCTGCGGCGGCGAGAGCTGGGAAGCAAGCCAGCGGTTTAATCATGACAATGACGATGACGAAACTTTTTCCTGAGATTCTCGTGAGTACAATTCACCATTATCGAATGTTGTATCTTTTTCAGAAATCCCATATGAATCGTATGCAACTCTATCGTTGCTTCTTTCTTGCTCTATTGACTCTTGTACTACAGAGTTGTTTTATTACCCGTCAAATTTTCACATCACCTCCTTCATCAGACCCTTCGGCGGCAAAATTCATTACGACGGACGTCGAGAATTTTTGGAAAGCATACGATATTGCTCAGGAGGCAATCCAGAAAGGGGATACACAAACAGTCATCAGAGTGTTTGATAGCCTATATTTTGCAAAAGCGACACTCGGCTTAATTGATTTTGAGGCATTAGAAAGGATTGGAAACAGAAGGAGCTTTTCCGAAACTATCATGCGATCCAAGAAATACTATGATACGATTCGACCTCAAACCTTAAAACTCCTGGATATGGATAGCGTGATACGACAACATTTTTTTGTGTTTAAGAACATATATCCCGAAGCTGTGTTCCCAGATATTTATTTCATCATTGGGAGATTCTCTAGCGGAGGCACACT
This sequence comes from Ignavibacteria bacterium, assembly GCA_014654705.1. GTDB lineage: Bacteria > Bacteroidota > Ignavibacteria > Kapaibacteriales > UBA4661 > PH2015. The sequence continues at coordinate 125,804 of JACVZY010000071.1, read as the reverse complement.
GACGAGAACTGGTCTCCTTATTGGAGCAGAATTCTATTCTCTTCCAAAGAATTTCGATAAAAACATTTTTTTTAAGAATCCTTGGTTCCGTAATGTCACCCAGACCCTTGACAAGTTACCATACATTATCGCTCATGAGCTTATTCATTCGCAGCAACCTTTTCTACGATTTTCTGTCTTGCGAGGGCGAACATTATTGGAACAGAGTATTCACGAAGGAGCTGCCGATTTTGTCAGTGAACTTATTGCTGGTGCAACAATTAACAACCATGTCCGCGAGTTCGCCGCCCCCCGCGAAAAGGAACTCTGGAAAGAATTTGAGTCGGTTATGAACGGGACAGATTATAGCCGATGGCTCTACAACGGCTCAAACTCGACCGACCGACCGGCAGATTTGGGATATTGGATTGGCTATCAAATATGCAAAGCGTACTACAATCGCATGGCAGATAAGCACGAAGCACTCAAAGCAATGTTGACAACGAACGATGCCGTGCAATTTCTGAAGGCAAGTGCATATGCGGAATCTCTCGCCAAAATGCCGTAAACGACGAAAAAACTCAAATTCAAGTACCATTTCGTTTTTTTTAACAACGTACACAATGAACACTTTTTCTGACAATTACTACGACCAACCCGAGCGCGTCGGCTTTGGGCGGCGCTTTGCCGCAATGCTGCTAGATAATTTTATCGTTGCAATTATTGCCGTCACTCTTGCTTTCACCGTTGGGACGACAATTTTGCGGGTGTTGCATCTGGATGACGATACCGAGTTTAGCATTTTCAGCGATACCGATTCTTCCGATGATGAAGCAGAAGAGATGCTGCAGGCGCTCAACATCAACACTGGCATGATTTTCGTGCTGGCGACGCTCAACAATCTTGTGATGTTGCTTTACAGTCTCAGTGAACTCTTCACGAATGCCTCGCCCGGTAAGCGTCTTATGGGGATTGTTATTGGCAGTGATGAAGGTACTCCTGCCTCGCGGGTGCTCCTGCTCCGGCGTTGGGCGCTCAAGTACGGAATGTACGCGCTTGCGCTCATTCCTTTTACTTCTACCGTTGGCTCTATTTTGAGTTTTCTCATCACCTGCGGATGCTTGCTTGCGCTGGGAGCGCAGCGTCAGGCGCTGCACGATATGGCAGTTCATTCGGCAGTCTATTTTCGGGGGGACGTGTAAATGAGATTCTGTATCAAAGCTAAAGACTGCACCACCCTCTGTACCAGATTCCGCAATGCCTTAAACTTGCTTTTTGCAGCGTTTGCTTTGACTGCTTGTGAGGCATCGGGCTTCGGTGATTTTTTCGGTAGCCCCGAAATTAAAGACTACATTGAAGATTATGCCGTACAAGGCTTGCTGATAGTGGGCGAGCCTATGGAAGATGTTCGTCTTATGCGGTCGCTCAGAATTGATACTGCTTTTACGCTGGAAGGCGCAGCGGTGCGCGATGCAGAAGTCCGCATATTCGAGAATGACCGTGCGATTGCGCTCACTTTTGACCCTACAACGTTTACCTATAAAGCACCATCGGATGTGCGGGTGAAAGCAAACACTACCTACCGATTTGAAGCAAGTTTTCTCAAGCTCGACCGCACAACGCGCTTGACTCTGCGCGGCACAACGACTACTCCCGACCAAATACGATGGATTCGTGCGCCTAAGGATACTCTCCAATATCCGCAAGACACGACACGACTGCCTTCGCCGGATTCACTTATTATCTCGTGGACACCAATTACTGGTATCACGGATTACATTTTTTCAACAGAATGTCTTGATACGCTTGGTTACGGCACATATTTGCGTCCCCCCACAAGCGAGAAGAATCGGCGCATTGAGCGTTTTTTTGAGATCCGACTGCCACGCTATAATGAGACTGTTCGCTCAGGTATTCGTGCCGTAACGCTTACGCCCGTTATCTGGACGGCGTTCAAATGGTTCGGCGTACACGAACTCAGGATTTATGCGCCTGACATTCATTGGGCGAACTGGTTCCGTCAGACAAATTTGGCACAAAATCCACGATTCAACTACCGTTTGGGAAGCATCGAAGGCGGCTTGGGTGTATTTGGCTCGGCTTCCATTGCCAAGCACCGCACATTCCTCTACAAAAATCAGCCTTGATGCCTTGTCTGGTGGGTTTTTGCTACCATGCGCCGCATTGATTCTTCGCTGGTGAGTTGCTGTACATTATCCAGTTCCACCCATTGCAAATCTTTTGATTCTGCTGTAATAGCAAGTGGTTCACTCTCATCAGCAATGAGTAGAAAGCGGATATCGTAGTGCAGATGAGCAGGCTCAACGACTGTTTCCGTGCGCCGTTCGGGAATTTTATGAATATCAAGGTCGAATATATCAGGGCTGTGGGGAACAATGTCATATACACCGGATTCCTCCACAGCTTCCCGAAGCGCCACGCGCAAGACATCACTATCACCGTCGCAATGACCGCCCAGTTGAAGCCATTTGTCAAGTTTATTGTGGTGTGTCAAGAGCGTTTTAGTCATTGCTTTATTTACCACCCATGCCGAGCCTGTAATGTGCCCTACGAGCAATTCACGCATAAAGCAATCAATATGTTCCTTGACGAAAGCAGTGATAGCGTCTCGTGTCTCTCGCTCATAGTTGCTGCGCGGAGAGTAGTCCTTGAGAAGTGTAAGAAGATGTTGACGGTGCATTGCCGGAATTTCGAGATAGCGTGAAACATATTTTTGCCTCAAAATAGGATTCTTCAAAACGCTATGCAAGAACTAAGCAAGATATAGTTGGTTCTCTTCTCAAATGCCATAATCGCTCTATCGGCGCTGGAATTCCGGCGAACCTAGAATAATCCCGACCACCTGTGCTAATGCGCTACCGGAAAGTGCTATACTTTTTTCAAGTTTTGCCTTATATGGCACATCATAGGTTTGTGATTCTTCCCCCAAATCCGCCATTATGGGTTCTGCTTCGCGCGTGGTCTTGCGCTCATTAGGGCGCATTGGTGCGGGTTGCGGCATTTCACCGGCTTTTTGTGCTTCGGCGTTAATTTTTTCAGTAAAGGCTGGGTCGGCGAGAACAGGCTTTAAGAGTCGCAGTGTCTCGCTTATATTCCTTTCCGGCATGAGCAGTCGGGCGTACGTTTCAAGCGCGTCATCAAGCGATTGTGGTTCGTGGTTGCTATTGAGCGCTGCAAGGTCGAACTTCACGCCTCCGATGCTGCCTAAGGCAAGATTAACACCAAAATTCATGCGCCCAAGCAGCGCACCAGTGTTTATCCACGCCTCCGCACGGTCAGGGAATCCGGTCGGCGCTTGATAGGCGTAGAGCGGCTGCCCAATTTTGCGTATCCACTCCAACACCTCGCGCGGACGCACCACATCAGCATTCATAGCGCGAAGCGCACTTACGGCAAGCTCAAACGGCGATTTAATTTTGCTGCGGAGATTTGTTTGCGGCTTGGTTGCTTGGGCGGCGGGTATTTGCTTGTTTGTAGCTTGAATTTTTGATTTTTTCGTTTGCTTACCAGTTTGCACCGATGGTACAATCGCTGGCTGGCTTACTGGCTGCTCAACACCCCAAAACTCATCCGATGCGGCGAGCACACGCAGCACTTCTTTTATGTCGCCGTTTCGGTCAAGAAATGTAGTACTCATGCGTTTAAGAAGTGTTTCCGGCGGAGCATCGGCAACAAACCGTGTTGCAATTTTTCCGCAGATAAATTTTGCCGTGGCGGGATGTTTGGCAAGCATATCAAGCAGTCGCTCTCCTTCGTCCTTGCCGCCACCAGCCGGAAAGACCTCGCCCATTACTGTCTTGGGAGTAGCGTCATGTACATCAGCACGGAAAAGAAAATCACCTTCTCGCACGAAACCCAGCATTTTCGAGCGTTCTGGGCGTTCTGTAAGACGGTCTCGTAAGCGGTTGGCGTTGGGTCCCATCGGAAAAATTGTCCATCCTGTCAGCACTCGTGCCGCTTCGGTAACATCTTTCTGTGAGTATCCACCATCTACGCCCAAAGTATGCAGTTCCATAAGTTCGCGGGCGTAATTTTCGTTGATACCCTTGCGCGGCTGGAGTTCGGAGGGAAGTTTTTCAAGGAGAGAATCTCGCTGCCGTGCTGTTTTGGCAAGACCGGAATCAATGACACGACGCTGCACAGCACCGCGCAGACCGTTAGCATTCCGCATGGTGTCAAGCACAAGGGATGTCGTTGTCGGTGTGCCGTCAGGTGCGGTAGATTGAGCATTATCTAAATACGCAAGCATCGCGGGGTGCTTTGCCGTCGCACCCAAGAGCGCCCGGAACGTACCGGTAACGTTCGGACGAATCGCATCGCGCTCGTAGGTCATCACATATTGGTCGGCTTGGTTGTCGGTGATGGAGACGTTGAAATGGTTGAACCAGAAATCCGTGAGCACCTCGCGGAGTTGATTGGGCGATTGCACGGCGCGGAAGAGCTTCTCCGCATACATTTCTCCATGCAATTCGCGTTTGAGGCGGTAGCCTTTGGACTTTGCATATTTCAGCAATTCGGCTCGATAGGGCTTCCCATCGGCATTATTTGCCCCCTGAGCATTATTCCCCTTAACGGCATCGCTTCCAATCACACCGTCTTGAATGGCTTGTCGGAGCACAAAACCGGGATTAGGGAAAGTTTTCACAATTTCCTCATTCGCCATAGAAAGCGTTGATAGCGCTGAGAGGCGGTTGTTTAATTCCGGTTCGGGCAGCGTTCCTTGCAACTGCTCTTCAAACCAGCGCTCCAGCCCTTTTTGCACAACCGCATCCACATCGCCCGGACGCGCCCCAAAGGCAAAGCGGTCGAGAAGATAAGCGGCAGCTTGACGCTCGGTCAATCCTGCTTTTTTGTAAGGAAAGGTGTATGCACCTTCCTGTTGTAAAGTGACGTGCGGCGGATTGCTTGAAGAAGCAGTCAGAACGATACTTGCGCACAACGGCAGAAGACATAACGTCAAGCACTGCTTCAATCTCTGCCCCAGAGTACGGAAGGGCGTAAGAGTGGAAATTGGTCTCGTATCCATTGGGAATTTCTCCTGAAAAAACTCAGCGATAGAATACGCAAGAACAATACACTACAAACGCCTTATATTCAGGCGCTACGCTTGTTTCTTGCGTTGGAAATAGTAATAAAACGGCAAACCGGTAGCCACCAAAAACAATCCGAACACCGAGTTAATGAGCGGTGAGGTATTGTTCATATACGCCGATACATCGTTGTAAAGCGTAATCACAACATACACAGCAGCAAAAAGAACAAAAATTGCAGGGACAAATGGATAGCCCCAAACCTTGTAAGGACGAGGCGTATCGGGCATTTTTTTACGCAGCACAAACACTCCGTATGCTCCCAAAGCGTAGAAAATCCACGTTACAAAGATGAGCATATCGGTTAGCATATCAAAGGTACCGCTCAAGACCAGGACGCACGACCAAAATGCCTGCAAAAAGAGCGCATTAGCAGGAGTATGAAAGCGCGGATGGACATTACCGATGGAACTAAAGAACATTTTTTCTCGTGCCATGGCGAAATACACACGAGCACTGGCGAGAATCGTACCGTTGGTTGTTCCAAAGGTCGAAAGAATCACACACGCGGCGATAATGGCGCCGCCGGAGCTGCCGAAAATAGCGGTTGCAACGTCCGAAGCAACCAATTTCGATTTTGCCATCGTTTCCACGGGCAGGATGTAAAGATATGCCAAGTTGATAGAGACATACACGCCAATCACAATCAACATTCCGAGGAGCAGTCCGCGCGGTATTGTGCGGCTTGGCTCCTTGACTTCACCAGCGATATAGGTGATATTGTTCCATCCGTCATACGTCCAGAATGCGCCGGCTGTCGCCATCACGACCAGAAAAATAATGTTCATTCCGTGCGGAGCATTGGGCGCAGAGGTCACGAAATTTGCCGCCGAACCGGTGCCAAAAACAAAACTTGCCAAAATGAGCAGCGCCATCGCAACCACTTTCATTGTTGTGAGCACGCCGGCAATCAAACCTCCAAAGCGCACGCCAAGATAGTTGATGTAGGTCATTGAGCAGATAAGCAGCATCGTCAGCACTTTTACACCAAGATTTTGGAGCGGAAAAATGCTACCGATAAATGGTAAATGCAAGACGACTGCTTGCTCCATCTCTGGTGCAAGGCGTGGTAGCTGGGTAAAATACTCCATGTACGTCGAAAAGATGTAGGCAATACTGGCAATAGAGCCGGTCTGAATTACCGAAAAAATTGCCCAGCCGTAGATATATGCTACAAAATTTCCGTAAATCTTCTGAAAAAAAATGTATTGCCCGCCGGTAGCTGTAATCATACTCGCAATTTCTGCATTCGTAAGCGCACCGATAAGCGTCAGCAAGCCCGCACCAACCCAAACCAACAGCAAAAGCTGTGGCGAACCAAGTTGAGAAGCCATGAGTGCAGGCTTCATGAAAATTCCCGATCCTATGACTGAGCCGACAATAATCGAAACCGTCGTAAACAGCCCCAGCGTGGGAATAAGGGAGTGGTCAGAAGTCGGCTTACCGTGCTGAGAAGCCGTTGGATGTTGGTCGTGCTGTGCCATACAATGTACAGTTAGGCGTTAGAAAAAACGGCTGCCGACCATACGAAAGCGTATTGAAGCGCCGTGCGAGGAGATGGGCGTTCAATATAGTTCATTTTCTCTCCTTTGACAAACAAAACAAACAGAAGATTCATTCTGAAGTATTGTGAGCATTATCTTGAACGGAAGTGGCATTGAGAACCCCCATATGCTCCGCTTTTATTTTGAAATTATCAGATCCAATTCTTTGTTCACCAGGGTAGCATACTGACTTAGTGAAATCATTGGTGAAATCAAGAGCAGAAAAACCTGATTAGCGCAGATTGTATGATAATTCTCAACCATAATGAGAGCATCAGGTACAGCTGCAATGCTGCTTTTGGAGAAGTCGGTAACATTTTGTGGAATAAGACGTACTGCCATGGTATATGGAATCATTCTTGCCACACCGAAAAAAATATGTAAATTCGCGCATCAAATTTTCTTCACCCTCGCTACCGCTATGAGTACCAATGGGGCGCAAAAAGCGCCAAAACAAGCCGCCAACGGGAATGGTAAGCCTACAAGCCCGACCACAACCACATCCGACAACAAAGCAAATTCAAAAAAACAACAAACCGGCACGACGAGCGACGACACAATGTCCAAAGGCATTGATGGCGGCTTGCTTCGGCGGCTACTGGAATTTTTGCGTCCCCACAAAAACGCTGTTTTGGGTGTGCTCGCCCTCACGATTCTTGTCGCGGCGATTGGTCCTGTTCGCCCCAAACTGAGTCAATATGCGGTGGACACGTATATTGCTACCAAAGACCAAAGTGGTTTATACGGAATCATCTTGCTTCTCATTGCACTGCTTATAGCGCAAGGTGCTTTGCAATATACCCTCACCAAACTCATGCAGCGCATCGGACAGACAACCATTCTGGATGTGCGGATGCGCCTTTTTCGGCGCTTGCAGGAAGTTTCCATGCGCTACTACGATACAACCCCAATCGGACGCTTGGTTACTCGCGTTACCAACGATGTAGAAGTACTGAACGAGGTGTTCTCATCAGGTTTGGTGATGATGGTGGCGAATATCTTCATGATTTTTTGGATTATCGTGATGATGTTCTACACCAACTGGCAACTTGCCCTTGCAACGATAGGTGTAGTGCCAATTCTAGTCTATGGTACCAATATCTTTAGGAAAGCTGTTCGCCGTGAGTTCCGTGATATTCGCGTCCAAGTTGCGCGAATGAACTCGTTTATGAACGAGTATATTTCGGGTATGAACATTATTCAGCTTTTTTCGCAAGAAGAGCGCGAACGCAAGGAATTTGACGAGATAAACACCGCACACACCGCCGCGCATATTCGTCAGGTATTTTATTACGCCGTCTTTTTTCCCTTTGTGGAGATGATGAGCACCGTATCGCTGGCTATCGTGATTTGGTACGCGGCAGGACACATTCTGCAAGGAACGATGACCGTCGGTGAAGTTATTGCGTTCTCGATGTTCGGCGAGATGTTCTTTCGCCCCATTCGTGAACTTTCCGATAAATACAACACGCTCCAAAGCGCAATGGCTTCGTCGGAACGCATTTTTCAACTTTTGGACGAGCAGTCCTTTGTACTCGACAGCCTCGATGCTGTGCCGATGCAGCCACTCCAAGATTCCATACAATTCCGCGATGTTACTTTCAGCTATGACGGTTCAAAGAATGTGCTTTGTGATGTATCGTTCGCCGTCAAAAAAGGACAAACTCTCGCTATTGTCGGCGCGACAGGTGCGGGTAAATCATCGCTGATGAATCTGCTGACGCGGTTTTATGAATTTCAAGGCGGTGATATTCTCATTGACGGACGCAGCATCCGCGACATCAAGCAAATCACACTCCGAAGCCGCATGGCGATTGTACTGCAAGACGTATTTCTCTTTTCACGCTCTGTGGCAGAAAACATTTCGCTTGGTAATGAGCGTATCTCGCGTGCAAGCATACAAGCGGCGGCTGAGGCAGTGGGCGCAGCAGAATTTATTGAGAAACTGCCCGAAGGCTACGACACGCAAGTTATGGAGCGCGGTGCAACGCTTTCAGTCGGACAAAAACAGCTTATTTCTTTTGCACGGGCATTAGCCGCCAATCCTGACATTTTGATTCTGGACGAAGCAACTTCAAGCGTTGACACGGCAACGGAGCAGCAAATTGAGCAGGCGATACAAACCCTGCTCAAAGGACGCACCTCTATCGTGATTGCGCACCGCCTTTCGACTATCCAACGGGCGGACAATATCGTCGTTCTCCACAACGGCAAAGTCCATGAAAACGGCACGCACCAAGAACTTCTCGCAAAAAATGGCTTGTATGCGAAATTGTACCGCTTGCAGTACAAAGAGCAGTTGGTATAAGTTCAGAAATCGCCCTCGTTATCATTTACCAATGTAATATGCACATTCACGACGCACAATTTCTTATCGGCGCTACAAAACCAGAGCACTTTCCGCAAGCAACTGAATTGCCGGAAGTGGCATTTATTGGACGCTCTAATGTCGGTAAATCATCGCTTATTAACAGTATTGTCCGTCGCAAGAATCTCGCGCACGTCTCCGGCACACCCGGCAAGACGCAGCAAATCAATTTCTTTGGCGTGAACCACCAGTGGATGCTGGTGGACTGTCCCGGGTTCGGTTATGCAAAAGTATCGCAGTCCGACCGCAAGGCTTGGCGTGGTCTGACACATGCCTATCTCAATGAACGTGAGCAATTACGTCTCGTTTGCCAATTGGTAGATATTCGCCACGACCCTTCTAATCTTGATTTATCCATGATTGAAGAATTGGAACTTGCCGCTCGTCGCTATGTCATTGTGCTCACGAAAAAAGATAAAATCTCGCCCACAGCTGCTGAAGAACGAAAAGCACAGCTCGCCGAAGTTACCCAATTATGCTTTGGTTGTATTGACATTCTCCCCTATTCTGCCATCACCAACGACACCCGCGAAAATCTTTGGGCAATACTGAAGCGTGAATGTGCCTTGTAATTGCGCTTTATCAGGACTTTTCTCTTGCGGTTGATATACAAAGACTTATTATCCACCAAAAAATCGTATTTTTGTAGTCTTATCCGTTCGTATTTTTCAGTATTCTTTTCACCATGAAACGCAATCCAAGGCGTGTCCTCGTCGGAATGTCCGGCGGCGTTGATTCTTCCGTCGCTGCAGCTTTGCTTGTTGAGCAAGGGTATGAAGTTATTGGTATCACTATTAAAACATACAAATACGAAGATGTTGGCGGGAATGTGGGCAATGACTCCAGTTGCTGCTCACTGGACGGCATTAACGACGCGCGCCGCGTCTGCATGACGCTAGGCATACCACATTATACCGTAGATTTTACCGACGTGTTCAAAAAAAATGTTATTGATTATTTCATTGACAGTTATATGTCAGGCGATACCCCCAACCCGTGCGTGAAGTGTAACCGTCTCATTAAATGGCAAGAAATGCTCAAGAAAGCCGATTCTCTCGGCGCGGAGTACGTTTCGATGGGACATTACGCCTACGTGCGGCGCTCCGACGAATCGGGGCGTTGGTATATCTCGCGTGGCGATGACACCCGTAAAGACCAATCCTACGCGCTTTGGGGCTTAACCCAAGAATCACTTTCGCGGACGCTCTTTCCCCTTTCAGGCTTTACAAAAGAAAAATCTCGCGCCGAAGCCGCACGATTTGGGCTTTCGATTGCCTCCAAACCGGAATCGTATGAGATTTGCTTCGTTGCCGATAATAACTACAAGCGCTTCTTGCATGATACCGTCGAAAATTTTGACGAAAAAATGCAAGGCGGAAAACTTGTCCTTGATGGCGAGGTTATTGGTGAGCATCAGGGTTTTGCCCATTATACCGTCGGACAGCGCAAAGGCTTGGGTGTGTCGCACCACGAGCCGCTTTATGTGCTGAATGTTATTGCCGAGACCAATACTGTTGTCGTGGGGCGCGATGAAGACCTGCTCACAAGCGGCTTACGGGCAGATTCGCTCAATATGATGAAATATGAGCATCTGAGGGGTGGACGCGACTGCACGGTTAAAATTCGTTACAAAGACAGTGGCGAAGACGCTTTCTGCCAGACTGATGACAACGGCAATCTGACCGTCCGCTTCCACGCGCCGCGCCGCGCCGTTACACCTGGACAATCGGTGGTCCTTTACGATGGTAATGATGTTATCGGCGGCGGAATCATTACCGGCGCGTTGTAAAACAAAAGCCACAAAGTAAAAATTGTAAAACAAAATTCAAATCTTTCTTCTTGACACTTTGCTTTGGTACTTTGGTGAACATTTTCTTACATTATGACGACACTGTATTTGAAAAGCCTCATCTTCCTCGTATTTCTGCACTTCAGTCTGCCTGCGGTCGCACAAGATTCGCCAGTACCGCCCCAGCGCACAAAAACACGTCTGCCGGAAGAATTTTCTGCGCACCAACCCACCATTTTACCCGTGCTGACGAGCGACGGCAAGCGGATGTACTTCGACCGTAAAAACTACACAGGCGATACAGGCGGTATAAATGATTTTGACGACATCTGGTTCTCCGACCTGCTTCCGAGCGGTCTTTGGACGAAAGCGCAAAATGTAGGCGCTCCGCTCAACACTTTGGGTAGTGATGTGCTCTGCTCTTTATCGCCCGACGACCGAACCGCGCTCGTGTATGGGATATATGACAAAGAACTCCCCGTAAAAAATGAAGGCTTTTCGCTCAGTCGCTTCAAAAATGGGGCATGGCAATTTCCTGAGCCGATTACGATTCGCAATTTCTACAATCGCACCAAAAAATACTACGCGCGTCTTGCGCCCGACAACCGCACACTGCTCCTTGCTTTGCAGCGCAATGAATCGCTGGGGGGCTTAGACTTGTATGTTTCCTTCCGCGAAGACACAGCACTCGTTTTCTCGGAACCGCTCCATTTGGGCAAAACGCTGAACAGCCCCACCTACGAGGGTTCGCCGCACTTAGCTGCGGATGGCAGAACGCTCTATTTCTCGTCCGAGGGCTTTGGTGGCAATGGCGTGGCAGACCTTTTTGTAACACGGCGCTTGGATGATTCATGGCAACATTGGACTACGCCCGTAAACCTTGGGAGCAGCATCAACTCTAGCGAAGAAGATAGTTCTATTGATATCACTCTCGACGGCAAATCTGCCTATTTTCTTTCGAGCGACAGCACGGGCAAAAAAGGACTCTATCAAGCTCTGCTCCAAGATTCATTGCGGCATACAGGCGCAGTCTTGTTGCACGGAAAAGCAATGCTTGACAAAAACTTGGAAAAAAACTATGGAAAAGTCTCATGGCAAGGGCTTTCCAGCGACGCACGAGTAATAGTTACCGCTTACGGCACTGTACGAGATAGTGCGGGCAACATCAAACCATCACTTATTGCCCTTGCGGAAACTGCACTCAGTATGGAGTCCGCAACGCAAGAATACGCTTTGGCTCTGCCTGCGGGTAGCCTGTACGTTCTGCAAGCAAGCGTTCGAGGTAATCCTGCTATTCCGGCATGGACAGCACTGGTGGACACCCGCACAAAAGAGCCTTTGGAGCGCCGCGAACAGAATATTATTTTTGGTTCCAAATCGCTAGCCGGTCTTTCGTTCTCGTCTATTCGTTTTGCGCAAGAGCAAGCGCTCATTACGCCGGAATATGGCTCAGTGCTGACACTGCTTGCATTTGCACACTCTGCACTACGAGCCGAAGCAAAGACCGTCAACGTAGAGATTATTGGTCACACCTGTAGCCTTGGCACAAACGAAGAGAACGATGCTCTCGCATTCGAACGTGCTGAAGCCGTTGCCACATTTCTGAAAAGCAAAGGCGTTCCTCACGAATCAATCAAAGTCCGTAGCGAGGGAGAGCGCAAACCGCTTTTACGCTCCGCTCTTGAAGAAGCACGTGCGATGAATCGCCGTGTGGAGATACGATTTGTTGTGCAACCTGTTTCCAAACGGGCACAGCGCTGAGACCAAGACTTACAAAATTTTCGGGCACTCCGCCGCAATGATACATTCTCCGCATTTGGGCTTGCTCCGTGCCGAGCAAATAGCCCGTCCGTGCATAATCATCAGGTGCGTAAAGTCGCGCCACTGAGCGCTGGGCATGAGTTCCATGAGAGCAAATTCCAATTTGACGGCATCATCACCCTCGCAGATACCGAGACGATTTACAAGGCGCGTAACGTGTGTGTCCACGACAACACCCGGCGTGTCAAAACAATGCGACAAAACAACATTTGCCGTTTTGCGCCCCACACCTGCCAGTGAGATCAATTCATCCAGAGTTTGTGGCACTTCCCCGCCGAAATCCGACAATAACCGCGCACAGCAGGCTTGAATATTCTTTGCCTTTGCTTTGTAAAAGCCTGTCGAAAAAACGTCCTGTTCCAATTCCTCTTGGGAAACAGCAATATAATCGTTTGGAGAACGATATTTCGCAAATAGCTTGTTCGTTACTTGATTCACGCGCTCGTCAGTACATTGCGCGGAGAGCATCGTGGCGATGAGCAATTCAAAAGGCGACGCATAATTCAGTGCAATGAGGGGTTCGGGATAATTCCCTCGCAATTCAGTAATAATGCGCCCTAAGCGCTCTTTTTTTTTGGAGATGGATTCTTTGCGAGCCTTTATTGCTTGGGTCTGTGGGGGTGATTGTTGAGGCATGGTGTTGTGAGGGGAAAATCAGTTCAAGCAAAAGCCGCTTGTTGAACGTGAGCAACAGAGCGGCTTTGGGAAAAATTGCGAAGTTCAGTTTCAAACGGGGCGGCGAGAGCGCGGCACAGGGCGGTTCATCAGCATAGAAAAATACTGCGAAGCAACGCCTGACTTGCCAAATCCGGCTTTGCTAAAATTGCGGATGAGCGTTGAACCCAAGCTGTAACGCGGTGTAATACGATATCTATCGCCAAGATTATTTGTCGCAAGGTTCTCAATAAATGTTGCCATGCTCTTCGCACGACGCTGGGCGAACGTACGCTCACGCTCGGCAGCAATGCGGTGTTCGTCGTTGTATTTATCCACGAGCGCCGGAATCTGGCTGAAATTAGTCATAAGCGAAAGAAAATCGTCGCTGGTCGGTGAATAGAGTGCAAGATTGTGGTCAAGAATATATTTAAGATTGAAGCGCTCCGGACCGGGATTGACGCGGCGGACGACCGGCTGACCTGCCTGTGCTTCTATCAGCTCGTAGAGTGTTGCCGGAGCTATGCCGGAGAGCATCACGGTATCGGACGCACGGTACACTATGGCAAGCTGCTCGGCATTCAGAAATGGCAAGGGGACAATACAAACGGCGCTGTTTTGTGCCGTTAAGTCTTCTTTAAGACGCATATAATCGTGATATGCCTCTTCATTATTACCGCAGACGACAATGATTTGCGCATTCTCCCATTGAAAATTGCCGGACTCGCCGAGGTGCTTAATTTCCTTATAGATTTCCGAAACCCAAAATGACCCGCCTGCCGCTACGAATGTACGCTTACCCGGCATAATTGCCGACGCTCCTGCAAACGGCAACGCTGAAACGTGGCTTACAGCCTCTTCTTTTGTCATATCGCGTACAGCCGTAAACTCCGGGCGCGTAATGTATCCCGCTTGCTGCAAGGCGTTGCGCGGCACACCCAAGCGTCTGTGCAATTTTGCCAAGAAGCGTGGGCTTTGCGCAATGGCAGCATCGGGGCGAACACCTTTGTAAGCGGCAAAATGGACTGTGGATTCGTCAAAATCCGGAATGTAAGCAAGTATCTTTACCTGAGAACCAAGTTCTTCGCGGAGTTTCAGCATAGCAAACGTCTGCACAAAATGGGTGCTGATAATTGCATCGTAGTTGCCGGAGAGCATTATAGGGCGGAACTCATCGGCGACTTCTTTGACAATCGGCGAAAGAAACACAGACGAAACGTCCTGCACAACTTTTAGGTCGCCTGCCTTGTAGAGTGCATCGTAGAAACCTTCGTTGAAAGTGTAAGAATTGCGATGCAGTGCATCGAGGCTTTCGACGGTACTTTCAAAGCAGTCCACTTCGAGTGTGGGGGCATGTTCTTTGAGAGTGCGTGCAATAGAGACCATTGCAGTTTTGTGACCACCACCTGCTGCCACTGATACCACAACAACTCGTGCCATAGAAAATCCTTGATTGGTCAAGAAAATAATTCGCTCTTGGTCTTATACGCTAGAAAGCGCTACAAGATGCAAACGTTACAAAAAACTTTTGAACGACTATAATTAGACACCTAAGTACGAAAATTATTGCGAACATTCTGAACTACTACCGTTACAGAAATGCCCCGTTTACTCGCAAGAGGCGAATAATCGGGGCATTACAACCATAAAAATAATCAGCGTCAAATTACTCTCTTAGCGTGTCCGTGCATGGCGAACAGACAAACCGCCAACAACAGCAAAGCCAAAGAAGAACATAGCTTGAAACGGAATAGCCGCAAATTCCATACAGTACAGTGAAATGCAAATGCCAACAAAAAAGTATGCTGCAAAAGCAAGTTCAACAAAAACGGTGGGGTCAATTTTTTTGGATTTGTATTTATTCGATTTCCAATTATCGCCGGTCTTCTCCACTTTGAATTTTGGTGTGCGTACAAATTCACTCTTTTTATTGAAAATTGCTTCCAGTACCGCACGAGTGTTATTGATTGCCAAGCCCATACTGCCAGCCATAAAGAGCGGGAACAAGAAAATTCTTTTTTGCCAATCGTCACGGTGAATAGTGTACTGCGCTACGGTGTAGAACGTGAACGTGCTGATAGATGCAAGCGTAAAGATGACCATCAAATCAAAATACCAGCCGTATTGCGGCATGACATTTTTGATAATCACGAGCGGTACATTCAGAAGGGCAACCAAAATAATAAACGGGAAAACGATATTTGCTGCGAGGTGGAAGGTAGATTGTACTTTGATGCGAAGCGGTAATTCCGAGCGCCAAACGGTGGGAAGAATTTTCTTTGCTACTTCGATTGTACCTTTTGTCCAGCGGAACTGCTGTGCTTTGAATGCGTTGATTTCAGCGGGAAGTTCGGCAGGTGAAGTTACATCGTTCAGGTAGATAAAATTCCAGCCGCGAAGCTGCGCACGGTAGCTAAGGTCGGTATCCTCGGTAATGGTGTCGTAGTGCCAGTTTCCGGCATCGTAGATAGTTTCTTTGCGCCAAACGCCCGCAGTGCCGTTGAAGTTAATGAAGAAACCTGCTTTATTGCGTACTTGCTGCTCAATGGCAAAGTGTCCGTCCAAAGCGAGTGCTTGAGCGCGTGTGAGGAAGGAATAGTCTTCGTTGAGGTGTTCCCAGCGCGTTTGCACCATGCCAATTTTTTCGCCGCCAAAAAAGTGCGGAATTGTTTTTTGCAAGAACTCCGGCTTCGGCACAAAGTCTGCATCGAAGATAGCGATAAATTCGCCCTTTGCGATGGCAAGACCCTCTTTGAGAGCTCCTGCTTTGTAACCGGAGCGGTTTGTGCGATGGATATGGGTGATATCAAAGCCTTGAGCCGCATACCGAGCCACAATCTGACGAGCTACTTCGACTGTTTCATCCGTAGAATCGTCCAGTACCTGAATTTCCATGCGGTCTTTGGGGTATTCCATTGCACAGATGGACTCCACAAGGCGTTCAATGACATAGATTTCATTAAAAAGTGGCAACTGGATGGTAACCATTGGGACTTCGGCGGGCATTGGCGGAGCGATACGTTCTATACGGCGTGTCTTCGCATAGAAAAAGACCATTACCGCACTTTGCAAACCAAAGAGAAAAAGAATCGAAAGGGAAAGGAAATAGAGCGCTAAGAGCGCATCGTGCATGGGAATCAGGCGAATCAATGTTTCCATAAAGGTAAGCGAACCTTGTTGTTGAAGCGTGTGGTAAATTATCGAAGAATTACGATACGCTTACAAGGTCTGGTCTTTGCTGCACAGGTTTTTCTCTTCAGGAGGGATTTGGTAGTTGGTTTTGTAAAGTCCTCAAATCGTCACCAGCCGGAGACCACAGCCAAAAGCACATCATTGGCAATCTGCTTGAGCGCCCGCTCAATTGCGGCATCGCGCCCTTGCAAACCTGCAGCAATAGCGTAGGTTTGCGGCGGAGCAAACTGCTTCTCCCAAATTTGCTTTTGCTTCACGAGGTCTTGGTACACCACCTTAACCGACACAATCACTTGCTTGTCGCGCTCTGCCTCGCCCTGCTGCGCCGTACTTTGTTGTACGGTGGCGGTGTTTTCGGAAATATTCGTAATGGATACTTCCAGTACCGCGTCAGAGCGCTCTTGGACGAGCGAAAAAGCATTCTCGCGGCGAAACGCTTGCACGAGTTGTTGGGTGAGGGACTCACGCAATTGTGCATTACCAAAGCCGCTAGTGTCGTCTGCCAGAGGGATACTGAGCGTTTTCAGATGCGCTGGAATTGAGCCGCCGGTGAAGGAATAACAACTCGTCAGCGCTACGCTCAAGCAAATACCACTACCAAAACGAAGAAAACCTGCTAAACAAAGAACAAATACTTGTCCACGTATCAAGTGCAAAGGTACGCGGACAATGATGACTTTCAAATGACGATAAAATGATAAAATGTTCATTTTCGTAAATTCCATAGAAGAACAGTGTAAACAGAAGGTGGCAAGCGCCATTCAGAAGAATTTGTTTACGTGCTGGAAGGGGTGAAATTTTCAATAAAAACCTGCTCAGCAACCACACTACCGACGACGTGCTCTCTTGCCGCTTCAGACGAACCGATGCGCAGCGTCAGCGTCTCGCTGGACGGCGTTTTTGCGAGAATCTGGACTTCAACACGAGGCACAATACCAACCGAGGCGCAGTAGCGTAAAAATTCCGGATTCGCATCGGAAACACGTGACACAATAGCATTCATACCAGTGTCTAGTGCCGCAAGTGGTGTTGTGGATGTTGGCGGGACGGTTCCATTTTTACTTGGAATTGGGTCGCCATGTGGGTCGTAGCTAGGATCACCGAGCATAGCTGCGATGCGGTCTTCAAATTCTTCGGAAATATGGTGTTCTAGCGTTTCCGCTTCGTCATGCACTTTGTCCCACGAGTACCCAAGCGCTTCCTTGAGGTACAGCTCCAAGAGACGGTGATGCCGAATAATCTCCAGTGCTGCTTTGCTACCTGCCTCGGAGAGTGTTACGCCTTTGTACGATGTGTAGGAAGCAAGGTGCATATCGCTCAAACGCTTGAGCATATTGGTGACAGAAGCAGGCGCTACTTTGAGTTCGCGGGCAAGGTCATTGGTGGTAACAGCACCAAGTTTGCCGCCCCCTTCACCCTCGCCGCTGCTATGCTCGCTGAGTTTGTATATCGCTTTCAGATAGTCTTGAATGGCTTGCGTGAGCATAGAGTAGAATGGCTAGAGTGCAAATAAATCGTACATAACAAAATTCAGAGCTACCGATTTTCAAGGTTGTATTGTACGCAATTTACCACGAAATTCTTCCATTTCGCGTTTGGACAAACCACATTCTGAAAGCACTTCATCGGTCAGAAGTGTGGTGTTGGTCGTTGCCAGAAGGCGCTTCATTGCTTGAATCTCAGGTTTTGTAAGGCGAACGGCGTTTAAGGTGTAATCTTCAAATGCTTCAAATGCCATCGGGACAATTTCGCGTACCATCTGTGCCATTGCATCGGCATAGACGCGGATTTCGTATTGCGCATGAGCATCTATGCGGAGTCGCAAGAAATGAAACAGATTATGCAAATCAATCTTCCAATACCACTCTGTGTACTGCGACACCGGAAGGTTGATACGAGCCAGTTCACGGGCAAAATTATCGCCGAGCAGTTTTTCGTAATCATTGTATGCCCGCTGTTGCCCGTCCTGCAAGAGCGCTTGTATTGATGATGCTTCCGTGTCAGAAAATGTTTCTTCAGCTCGTCCTTGCTTGTTGGTGGCGCTTTGGGGACGAATCTGTGCGGCATCCGGCACATAAAATTCATCGGGCATGACCGAATAGCGCCCGCTATACTCGTTCACATTCGCCGTGCGGTGGCGAATCCATTGACGCGCTACGAAAATCGGGAGCTTCACGTGGAATTTGAATTCGACCATCTCAAACGGCGTTGTATGGGCATGGCGCATGAGATACCGAATCAATCCCCTGTCTTCACTCACTTTTTTTGTGCCGGCACCGTAAGAAACCCTCGCCGCTTGTACGATAGCTGCGTCTGAACCCATATAGTCCACAAGGCGCACAAATCCTTTATCCAAGCACGTAATGACATTGCCTTCGGGTAGTTGCGGCTCGGTTGCTGTTCCGGTTGATACTGTATCGGTCATTGTTTCCTATCAGAATTATTTTTTCGCTTTAGAATCGTTAATTACAAGCGCTTCAATAACGTAATTTGTGATTTTGTCATAGTTTTCATGAATAAAATCTACGCTTGGCAGTGTAATATGACGCACCATTTTAAGGTTTTTTCCCGAAAATAGTCCGAATGTATCCGACATCTGCGTTCCACAGATAAAGCCGACCGTTACGCCGCTTTTGTTGATATTCATGTAGCAAACCATTCCCTGACGCGAGTAGAAGGGTACACCAAACTTGATCTCCTCGATCACATCCGGTTCCGTATCACGGAGTAATTTCCTTGCTTCCAGAGCAATGCTTTTGTGAGGCTCTTGAATAGCTTGATAATACTCATCAGGTGTCAAACGCTGCTTTGCCATACAAGCCTTGTTTTTCTCGCTTCCGCCGTCAGAAAATGTTAATCTTCTATACGTTTCAACTTCAGGTATTGGTGCGAGTGCGTCGAAATTGGAACTTTCTCCACTGTTACCGAACTCAAATCCAGTTCAAATTCATTGACAATTGAAAGACTAAAGCGCTTGAGAAAAATGTATGCTTCGACGATAAGGCGCTGAAGCACCGTCAGGCGGTCGTACTCATCGGAAAGATATTCTTCAAACACCACAAAGCGGAAGTCACCCGTAATTTGGTTGTTCTTGAGCGAGATGTAGCGACTGGAGGTATCTACTTCATCGTTTTTCTCAAGGTCGCAGACCACTTGTCGGAAAAACGCATTGATGTGAAGCGGCACACGGAAGCCCAGATAAAACGTCAGACGAATGACGGCATCGGGAACAAGATGCTCCACCTCGTACTCCATCGTGTAGGGGCTATCTGTCGTTTCGATATGCAGAAGCCAGTAAATATCAGCTCTCTTGGGTTGTTTTTCTAAGACGGAATAAATGATACTGCGGTCAACTTGATGTGGATATGAAACCTTGTTGAGATAGACAAGGTGCGTTGAATACTTCGGTACTTCGCGGTCTTCGGCGAGGTCGCGCAATGCCGAAAGATAATCCTCAATACGAACACTATGCGCAAAACGGGCAAGAATAATACGGGCATTGAACCAAATCACCATCACCATTGCCAGCACAAATGAGATCACAAGCGTTATCCAGCCACCTTCGTGTAGCTTACTCATATTCGCAATCAAAAACCCCAGTTCGATAGAACTAAAAACAGCGACAATGCCCAGCACAACGCCCGTAGAGTATTCCATACGCCGGAGGTATTGTGCCAAGAGAATAGTTGTGGATAGCATTGCGAGTGTGATAGCGATGCCATATGCAGCCTCCATATGACTAGACTCTTGAAAATGCCACATGATGAACATACAGCCTGCCCACAGCAACCAATTCGCCGTGGGGATATACATTTGTCCCCGTGATTCCGAGGGGTAGCGAATCGCAAGGCGGGGCCAGAGGTGCAGCTTGATTGCCTCGCTAAAGAGCGTAAAAGAGCCTGTGATAAGTGCTTGTGAGGCAATAATTGCGGCGGCAGTGGCAATGCCGATACCGATAGGCAAGAACCATGATGGCATCATACCGTAAAACGGATTGATATTGCCAAGCGTCTTCATGCCGCTTGAAAGCAACCATGCGCCTTGCCCCATGTAATTGAGAATAAGTGCTGTTTTGACAAATCCCCATGACATTTGAATATTA
Organism: Ignavibacteria bacterium; assembly: GCA_014654705.1. GTDB lineage: Bacteria > Bacteroidota > Ignavibacteria > Kapaibacteriales > UBA4661 > PH2015. Next base: position 105,244 of record JACVZY010000071.1, on the reverse strand, counting down.
GGTCGCCCGCAGTGCCCAAGGTCGGAGTAGAGAGCTTCCGCACCGGTGGTGCAAAGGAATACAGCGCCTAAAATCCAGAATCCTTGCGGGAAAGCAGTCAATAAGTGATACGCATAATATGGGTTGAACGCTTTGATAACTGCCGGATATGCACCAATATTGGCGATACCTAGCGTGGCAAGCATCCCAAACCATAACACCATGATAGGACCAAACGCCTGACCAATCTTTGCGGTACCAAATTGCTGTACGATAAAAAGCGCTGTGATAATTGCCATTGCAATACCAACGGTGGGCAGCGCAGGGTCAATAATGCGTAAGCCCTCAATTGCCGATGCGACTGAAATTGGCGGCGTAATAATACCGTCAGCAATCAGGGACGCGCCACCCAGCATTGCGGGTGCTACAAGCCATTTTCCGCGCCGCCGCACAAGTGTAAAGAGCGAGAAAATACCACCCTCTCCATTGTTATCCGCACGAAGGGTAATGAGAACGTACTTAATCGTTGTCTGAAGAGTCAGCGTCCAGAAAACACAAGATAAGCCACCTAAAATTAGGTCTTCTGTGATAGGGCGCGTGCCAACAATAGCCTTGAGTACATAGAGCGGTGATGTGCCGATGTCGCCGTAGATAATCCCGACAGTGATTAGCAGCCCGGCAAGGCTAAGTTTTTGATGATGGGAGTGATTGCCCATAGCGGATTTGCAAAAGAAATTGCTGGTGCAGTGAGAAATAATGCGCCGCACAGACGTTCTGTGCGGCGCATTGCTAGTGTACTGGAAGAATAAGCGGAACAAATTTACACAAATTATTGACTGTGCAAACGTGTTCTTTATACTTCGCAGAATGTTTTATGCCAACGTCTTCTTACAGTTTGCCTTTGACTTCCCAATAAATGCTTTTGCGCAGTTCCTTCATCCAGTCATCATAAACTTTTGCGCGTTTTTGCATTGTGGTCATTTGCTCAAGGCGTTTGTAGTCATCATCAAACGTAATTTTGTGCTCGGGAATATATTTTTTGCGAAATACAATGTTGAAACCACTTTTGGTGCTGCCCGGAGCGCTATACGTGAGCGCTTCTGTGATTTCGCCGTCTTTGAGTTTCTCAATCTTTTCACGCAAATCAGCCGGAAGTTTTGTGGTCTCCATACGCCCGAGCAGCCCACCGAAAGCTTTCGTATCGGTATCGTCGGAGTATTGCTTGGCGAGGTCTTCAAAGGATTCACCCTTTGCGACCCTCATTCTGAGCGAGTCAAGAAATTTCTTCGTGCGTGTAGCGTCGTCGTCGGTCTGACCAAGTTTGAGCAAGATGTGGCGCGTCTTTACAGCGGTTTCGCGTTTGTCGAGAAGCTGAATGACGTGAAAACCGAACGGCGTTTCTACGGGCTGCGAAATTTCGCCAATTTGAAGAGCGTATGCAGTTTTTTCAAATTCGGCAATAAACTTGCCGCGCTCTACGAACCCTAAGTCTCCGCCCGATGCAGCCGAACCAGGGTCATTACTGTAGCGTCGCGCAAACGTGGCAAAATCGCCACCGGCAACAAGAGAATCACGTATTTTTTTTGCCAACGCAAGTGTTTTGTCTTTTGCTTCCGGCGAAGGTTCTACATTTTTAACAATATGATAAATCTCGAATTGGGGCGGCACAGGAGGAATGGAATCCTTATATTGCTTGAAAAAATCCTGTACTTCTTTGGATGAAACTTTCATTGCCGCAAACTTCTGCTGCGAAAGACGCTCAGTAAGAAGTTGCTTGCGGATTTCGTCACGGAAGTCACGGCGAATTTTTGCCATAGACATTCCGTACACTTCTTCAATGCGCCGCTCCGAACCCATTTGCTGCATCATTGCTTGGATTTGGTAGTCCATGCGTTCGGTGATTTCATCCTCCGAAGCCGTCAAACTATCCTCAATTGCTTTTGTAACGATGAGTTTTTCGTTGATAAGCACGTCCAGTGAACGCCTGAGCAGCACCGGGTCGTCGGGGCGAGCGTTCGTGCGGCGTTCTTGCATTGCACTCATCATAAGATGACCGACTACTTCGGATTGCAAAATAATTTCGTTACCGACGATGGCAACGATTTTGTCCATTGGCTCGCCGGATTTGATATTGCCCATGCCCTGTGCGGACGCTTTGTTCGCCGTCAGAATTGGGCTAACAAGAACGATTGCCGTAAATAGAAAAGCAACAAAACGTGAATTCATAGTCATTATTTCTGGTTAGTTATTTCCAAATTGATGTAAACGTCTCTTGCTCAATAACGACTGTGTGCTTGACGCGCAAGCTGTCGAGCCATTTCTGGGTAAGTTCTTTTTGAACGGTGTCTTGAAACTGTGCCGCAAAGTCGGGGATAGCCTCCTCAAAGGTTTTTTGCCGAATGGGAATCCGTGCATTCATGCGGACAATACTCATTGCGCCTTGAAACTTGAAGGGAGGTAAAATATCACCAATCTTGGAACCGCGCTTTTTGAGTTCAGCTGGAATCGTGTAATCACTTGCCGCCATCTGATCCCACTTGCCTTTGCGCTCTTTGTATCCTGCGCGTTCGGTATATTCTGAGGCAAGCGAATCAAAAAGTGAAGGGCGGTTGCCGGATGCCTGCAACCGCTTATACAATGCTTGTGCAAGCGAATCGGAAGCTACCCAAATCTCAGAAAAATCGAATAATTCTTGGGTCTTGAATTTTTCTTTTATTGGCTCGTGGTAAGCGCGGGCGCGGGCTGTGTCGAACTTCATTTTACTCCAAATTTCCTGCTCTTCAATACGGAAAATAAGAATACCCTCTTGAAATTCTTTCATCAATGCGGAAAATTCCGGGAAGTCCGATTCCAGCGTGCGCGTCAGAGCGTCAGTAAGAGCAGCTTCGATAATTTTATCAAGCGCCTGCGATGCGCCCTGACGTGTTAGCGAGAAACCACGCAAATCAGGACGTATAAGCAGAGAATCTGCAAAACCATTCACCGAAAGCGTAAAACCGTTAAATTTACAAACTGTTTCTTTGAGTAATTTCGGGCTTAACTTCGCTTTCTGTGCGCTATCGAAGGCGGGACGAGTTGTGTCAACGGCAGCGAGAAACGCATCAAACGTTTTTGAGTTGAGCGTAAATTTTCGTGCTTTTTTCACGGAGTCAAAAAACACTTTTTTATCTGCTTCAAAGTGAACTCGCTTATAGAAACGCTTGATTTCTTCACGGTCATCACCGCCAATTTTGGAGGAATCACGGCGAATGATATACATCCCATTGAACGTAGGAATCACACCTGAAACGTCCCCATTAGCACGACCCTTTGCAAAGAGCCATTTTTCTACTTCTTCAGGGAATCGTGTCCGCAAACCGTTCAAGTACCCAGTTGTCTCGGTGTAATAGCTTGGGAAAATCCCGCCATATTGAGCGTAGGCATCTTCGGAAAACTTTTTCGCAGCCTCAGCAAAATCCAGACCGCCTTTGATGAGACCAAGAACGCTATCAGCGTGCTTAACAGCAGTTATTGAGTCTTGTGGGCTTGTCGGCATTGGTACGTTACTTTGGCGGGTAGGTGGCTTGACGAGAATATAGCGCCCACGCACCGCTACACGTGGCTCCATTGCAAGCAATTTGAGAATGTAATAGCCCGAAACAGCAAGGTTGGAGCGAATTGGCTTGGGATAGAGGTCGCCGACTTTCATGGTAAAAGCGGCATTCTCAATATCACGCAGAACGCGATCGCTTGTAATAAGTGGCATTTCGCCACCGACGTTGCGGAAATACTCATCATCACTGGAATCTTTCGCCATCTTCGTAAAATCTGCACCTTTCTTAAGCGCTTCCAGCATTGACAAGGTGCGCTTGTATGCCTGAGTTGTATCATTGCTAAGAATTTTGGTAAAGATAAGTCCTACCTTAAACTGGAACTTTCGTCGTGCGAGCGAAGTGTCCACACGCGGGTTCACAATCGCCCGCTCGAAGAGGTACGGAGCCGTTAGCGCACTACGATTCTGGCGAATATCTTGTACTATTTCAGGTTTTTGGTCAAGACCTCGCGCTTTTGCATCTAAGACCTTTAAGCGGTAATTGACGTATAAGTTCAAAAAGTCACGAACGCTGTCGGCTGAAACATTCGACAAAATCAGCGTTTTGTTATTCACATTTTTGCGATAAGCATCTTCCAGTATTTTATAGGTTATGGTTTCTGAGCCAACTTTTGCTAAGACGGTGTTGCCATCTACCTGCTTTCCGCTTATCGGTTTTCCACTTGTTTGCTTCCCAGCTACGGGTTGTGCGCTTGTAGAAAAAGAAACTGTAGCCATACCCAAGGCACACAGAAGAGAAAAGGCAAAAAACAACGGACGGTTGCGACGGTACATCATGGTGGTTGCGTTCATTACGAAAAATGCTCCTTTGTGAAACGGAAAGACAATCAAGACTACAAAAATCGTGAAGTTCTGCGTGATATGCAAATTACACGTGAGACTCTTTTGAGACTCCTTGGCAAAAAGAAAGGTTGAATGAGTTGCCATAACCATGTGAGATGTTCGTCTGCGGAGATCACTTAGTGCGCCTCAATCCATTCAGCAAGCTGTTTCCAAAGCGAAAGGCACGCTTCTCGAAAATATCCGGAGTGCCCAATGGATTCAATGCCATGCTCTTTCGGATTGATGTGCCAGTGCGTGTGGTTCTCGGCATTTGCATAAAAGCGCATAAATGCTTCTGCTGCTGCACCTGTGGCTACTATGTCGTCAGTAAAACTGAGCGCTAGAATATCACCGCGAAATTCATCGAAATAATTCGGGAAATGACCGCGTTTCGGATGCAGTAAATATGCTCGGCGACGGCTCCACCGCGACCATTCAAGCGCAACACCTTTGGGATAATTTTCTCCCAAGCCAAAAAAACGTGATGGGAAATAGGATAGCAAATGGGACAATGCGGGCATAATAAACTGCACGAAAAGAAAGTAACCACGCCGCCCCCACCAATGCCACAAGCCCCAATAGCTGTTCGGCACGGCAACTGTCACCAGCGATGAAATATAGACGTTGTTGTGAGCAAAGCCCGGAATCTTTCCGCCCGCGCTGTGCCCGACAACCGTAAGCCTTTTCTCTGGAAATCGCTCGTGAACCCAGTCTAAAGCCGCAACACAATCCTTTTCGCCCCATTCACTGATGCTTGTATCAAAATCTTGAATGGCAACCCGCAAAGAATCGCCGATACCACGATAGTCGTATGTAACAACCGTAAAGCCTTTGCTAGCAAGAAATGATGCGAACTTGTGATAATAGCCGCGTTTGACACCTGTGCCGGAATTGAGCAAAATGACATGGCGATTCGGCACCAAAGGCGCATATACACTTGCTGCCAGCTCATAACCATCGGCGGCAGTTATGACAGTCTGTTCGGGTAAAGTATGCTTTGAGGCTTGATGTGATGAGGCTTCCATAATATCCTAAACTATCGCTTGCACGGGGGGTGATAAGCAGAATATTTATTCGTAAGGACTAACATCTTTTTGTCGCGGCGGCGTTGGTTTCGGTGTTTCTTCCGGCGGAGTGCCTGTCGGTAATCCCAAAATTCGCCCAATCAAAAACACCAGATACAAGTTACCAAATAACGACTCAATCACCGAGACATTGCGAACAAGGCGAGACATATTATCGTAGCCCGCATCTACGCCGCCCAGCGTGGCATAACTAAAATACACACCGCCCAAATAACTCGCAAAACCAACCGGAATTTCCACACCAAACGTCCCGGGATTGAGAAGATTGAGCAAGTCGAAAATATCACCGAAAACAAAGCCAATCATCAGATAAACACACGCCGAACCCCAGAGTTTATCACTTGTTACGCCGCCACGGGCAAAAATATCACGGATGGATAGCGAAATAACGTAGCCTTGAATAATTGTCAGGGAAGTGTGGATAAAGATGTAGAACGGACGCGGGTTGGGAAGTAACCGCTGAAACGGATTCTCTCCCATTGCACCCAGCACAAATAAAACCATGAGCCATGCCAGCGAGCCGCGCACAATGAGCATATTGCTCGTAAAATTTCGCATCATATCCCAAAGTAGCAGCAAATAAAAGCCCGCAAAAGCAATGAACAGCGTATAAACCCACTTCTGGATATCGACAAAACCTATTCCCGCCAGCAAATCCTCCATCGTCATCAAAATCGTAATGACCGTAACCTGAATGACGACGATATTACGGTAGTCCTTGAGCTTTTCGCGCTGAAGCGCGGCAGTGCTGAGTTGGCGTGTTAAGAAACTCATGGCGTTTGTCCCACAAAAGGTTAAAGAATCGTGTACAAAACAGGCTTGCTCGGCGAGGCGTCGCTTTCGATGCTGGCTATTTGCAAGTTAAGAAAATATGCCCCATCCGGCACGGTGTCCGGCACAAAAATCATCTCGGTAATGGTGGCATCGAAACGCGGCTCAAAGACCGCATTATCGGCATATTGCCAGAAAGCATGATGTGCTGAGAGCTTCCCGCCGTCCTCTTCTCTGTCCACGGAGGGCAAATCAATGAGAAGGTGCCGCACACCGCTCACTGCAAGTGCTTCGGCGGCTTCGGGCGTGAGATAGGGTGGGTTAGCGCCGGAATAACGGCGGAAAGGCTTGTCGGCATGATTCGGAAGTGTGCGCACGATGAGCGCCGATACATCCGTGTGTAAGCCCTTCACAGCAGCACGTATCTGCTTTTCGCTGAGGGCGGCATCGCCATTTGCAAGACGCTCCGGCTCTAACGAAACAAGCGCGGCAACAGCATAAAAGCGCTTCAACACTTGGTTAATTGTGATACACTCTTTGGTGATATGCCCGATGCACTCCGTGTGCGTACCGTTTCCGTGCGGGTTCAGCAGTAGGTTCTCGCAATTGCACGCTCCGCCTTCTGCCACACTTCCCACAAATCCGCCCGCCCGAAACGGCGTAAATTCGGGTTGTTGGATAAAAAACGCATTCGGGTTTGCCTCGCCGGAACGCAGAGGAATACTGATGTCGAGCGGCTTCGAGAAATCCACTTGGAAGGAATTATGTTCGGTTTGTATGGTTGCGAGCATAAAAAATTATTTGAAAGTTACTGAGGATAGGACTCACTCAAAAAATCCCGTTTCCATGCGCTGTATGTTCCGGCAAGAATATGCTGCCGTGCCGTTCGCACGAGCCAAAGGTAAAACGCAATGTTATGCTGCGAAGCCAGTTGCAATGCCAAAATCTCGTCAGCAATGAACAAGTGCCGTAGATACGCCCGCGAGAAGTTCGCACTCGCATAATTCTCCAAACCCACATCAATCGGCGTTTCATCGAAGCGGTGTTTGGCATTGCGAAGATTGATGCGCCCTTTGGTCGTGAAAAGCTGTGCATTGCGGGCGTTGCGCGTCGGCATCACGCAATCGAACATATCCACGCCGCGCTCGATGCACTCCAAGATATTCTGCGGCGTTCCAACGCCCATCAGATAGCGTGGTTGCTCCTTCGGCATGAAGTCCGTCGAAAAATCAACAATATCATACATCATCTCTGCTTTCTCGCCCACTGCCAGACCGCCTATTGCGTAGCCGTCGAAGCCAATCTCGCAGAGTGTTTCCAGCGATTCGCGCCGCAAATCCTTAAAGACGCTGCCTTGTCCAATCCCAAAAGCGAATTGTCGTGCGCCGTAGCGCGGCTCGGTTGTTTCCACAGCCGTTTTGCAGCGTTTCGCCCAGCGCATTGAGCGCTCCATCGAAGACTTGGCGTAGTCATGCGTGGCAGGATACGGCGTACATTCGTCTAGGAGCATCATAATATCGGAGCCGATGCAGCGCTGAATTTCCATCACTCGCTCGGGCGAAAAAAAATGCCTGGAGCCGTCAATGTGCGACGAAAACGCCGCACCTTCTTCGCTCAATTTCATGATCTCTTTCAGGGAAAAAATCTGAAAGCCGCCGCTATCGGTCAGCACAGGCTTTTGCCAATTCATGAATTTGTGCAAGCCGCCCATTTTTGACAACACTTCTTCCGAAGGACGCAAATACAGATGATACGTGTTGCCCAAAATAATCTGCGCCCCTAATTCGACAAGCTCTCGCTGTTCAATCGCCTTGACTGTGCCTTGCGTCCCGACGGGCATGAAAATCGGCGTTTCGATAACACCTCTGTCGGTCGTAACACGCCCTGCGCGGGCTTTGGAATGAGGGTCTTCGGCTTCAAGTGTAAACATCATCGGAAAAATAATGAAAAGATGAGGCAAAATATCAATACCCGAATTTAAGGTAGAAGAACAACACAAAGAGCGCTCCGAAAAGCGTCGCCGTGAAGTTCACCGAATGATTGGTCATCAGTCCGCGACGCTGGAGGGTTGCGCCCAGCACAGAATCCATGAGGTTTGCAGCCAGCCCAGCGCAAAGAATGAGCATTGTCCACATTCCCCAGCCAAGACCAAGACTGAAAACAACCGCCACCAAAGCGCTTCCTAGCAATCCGAAAGCAAGACCTTCCAGACTAATAACGCCATCTGCACCGCGAGTGTCGGGCTTGAGCGTGAGAATGTTCAGAAAGCGTTTTCCGTAGAGCGTTCCGAACTCGGACGAAAACGTGTCTGAAGTTGCTGTGGCAAGCGAAGCGGCAAGCATAATTTTGAATAGCATTGCATCATTCGGGAGCAGCCATGCCAGTACACCACAAGCTGCCGCCACACCGGCATTCGAGAGCGCATGAACGACAGAGCGAGTTCCATGATTTTCTTGCGCCGCGCCAAGAATGTGCTTTTCTGCAAAGCCCCAACCTGAAGCAAACGAGCCGCCTGCAAAGAACACCAACAGTAGCCCCAAACACGTCCAACCACCGCCCAGAAATATTGCAAACGAACAGAACCAGCCTGCAATACCACCCGCTAGGTCAATCTTCCGCAGAGCGAAGCTCGCCAGCGCAAAGGCTGTTACCGCAAGCAAGCCGTAGAGCCAGTGGGACGGCATTGCCGGCAAAGGGAGCGTTATTGCTATTCCCACCCATGCGACGAGTGCTGAAGCCAGTGGGACGACAATATTATCATCCACAAAGCCTTCTTGCGATTCTGCTAATGCGCCCGCTACCACTGCCGCCGCAATAATACCCGTCCAAGCCTCTGAGGACAAGCCTTCACGCACATTTGGCGGTAAGCATAGCATGACAAATAACCACGTCAGTACAAAACCAATGAACACAAAGCCCGTAAAACCTGACCATGTTTTGCTGCTATTCCACGGAAGCGGACGCGAGGGAACGCTCCGACCAACAATACTCGCAAATCCATCGCCAAATGCCATTGCGCCCCATGCAATTGCCATGATAATTTGATGTTTGTGCCACACAAGACCAATAAGGAGCAGCACTGCCGGATATGCCAGCAAGCCGATAGAATAGCCTTGTGCACGCTCTTGCTCGCGCTCAAGCGCTCCTGCAGTAATGCGTCGTAGCAAAAAGATATTGAACAAGAGCGCCAGAAAACAAATTCCGTTCACCATCCATGGTTCGATGCGCCCTATGAGCAATGCCCAGGCAATCATGCTGACGTGAACGGCTTTGCGACTGAGTTCGTTGGACATAATGAAGAAGAGTTTAGCGGACAAGAAGAGCGGTAAGGTCTGCCAAAAGTGCGTCGCCGAGGGCGCTCACAGCCTCGCTCATAGCGGGCGCGATAGATGCTCCGCCATCATTTACGCGGCGCAGGGTTTGCGAATACACTTTTTGAAGAAGAACGCTTGTCCTGCCGATAGAATCGAGGCGCTGCACGGTGCAGTGAATCCGTAGGCTGACTATATTACCCTCTTGTGCCGCCCCACGCGCCAAACACTCTGTAATGCGCCCTTCCAACTGCAAGCCCGGCACAACCGACGACGCAGGTGTAAACACGCCTTGTGCAAAAAAATTACTTTGCTGCAAGCGATTGGTAATGTTTGCTGTGATAAGTTCTTGCGGTTCGCTCGTCCAGCGATGGTATTGCAGGGGTTGTGCTTCTGTGCCACTTGCCATGACAATAATGTGGTCGGTATCGAACTCGCTGTCAATGGTGAATGGTTTCACCAGTAGACCTTCTGGGACAGATTTTGCAGCTTTCTGAACAGGCTTGTCTTCCAAACGATAGTACGTTGTTTTAGGATATTCGGTTTTAAGCGAAATACACGCGGTCACACCAGCAAGCGGCAAAAGGAATATGGCGCTCAGAAGCAAGCGTTGAAGGGCATTGAGAAAGCGTGGTGTGCAAATGAAAGCAGGTAGTATCATGGTCAAAATGGGTAATTGTTTCTTCATTTTTCTTTCGGAGGAGGCTCGGCGAAAAGCAACTGCGAGGGGTTGTCGTTAATCATGCGTAAGGATTTACGCAGATCGCGGTTCGTTGCTTTGAGCTCTTGAATGAGAATAGCAAGATTGCTGACAGAGTTGTCCGCACGGCGTGTGAGCGTCGTTACTGAGTTCTGAATACCAAGCATGGTTGTATCGTAGCGGCTAATGACCTTTTCGGTTTGCTTGGCAATTTGCATTTGGTCAATTTCTTTATCAACGCGGTTTGTTACTTTTTCAAGCTGCTCTGCGGTACGCAGAAGAGTTTCGCTCATTAAAACAAGATTTTTTGAGGTTTCCTGTGCATCGTTCATCACGTTGCCGGCTTTATTGACAATTTTCGATGTGTCGAATGCTCCCACCAGCCTTCCCACGCCCTTCGAGGTGAGATTGACATTATGTAGAATCTCTGCAATTTCGGGATTCTCCATTGCCTTTGCAATGGAGCGCAGCGCCCGCACAGATTCCGATGAAATACCGCGTGTGTCAATTGCCAATACGTTATTCAGTGCCTCATTCAGGCTCACACGCAGTTCTTCTATGGAAGACGGCGCAGAAGGAATAACGGGATGGTCAGGTTTGAAAGGTAGCGTGGGATGCAGCCGTAGTAATGCGGGGTCGGCGGGATAAAAAAGCAGCAAATACCGTGAACCGGCAATGCTTGCCATTTCAATTCTGAGGCGCATACTGTCGTCAATTGCCACATTCTTGTTGATACGCACCGCTACCTCGATAAGTTTGCCGTCCTCCGCAAGCCGCAGACGCTGGATATTACCCACCGGGACACCTTGATACTTCACGGGCTGACCGGCTTCCAAGCCTTGGACAGACGTATCGAAGTAGGTATTGAATTCTTTGTATTCTTGAAAAAACTTCGCAGCACCAAGCCAAAGCGTTAGCACAACAAGCACAGCAAAGCCGACCAGAACAAATGCGCCAATCATAAACGGACTACTGACACGGCGTGTTGGGATGCTCATATCAAAATGTTGAGTGATGAATGTTGAGTTTTTGAGTGCAGCATTGTATTCGCTCGCTAATAGCTCTGCAACTTGTTTCGGCGGATTATTCGACAATGCGATTGAAAAAATTATAGACTCGCTTGTCATCCGTTATCGCCTTGACCTCCGCTAGAGTTCCGCGAGCAATAATACCGCGTGCAGACTTATCAAGCATGATGACTTCATCGGCAATGTCGGCTATACTTTGCAGTTCGTGCGTTACCACAATCATTGTCGTGCCCATCGCAGTATTCAGTTCACGAATAAGTTTGTCAAGCGCCGCCGAACTGATGGGGTCTAGTCCTGCCGAGGGTTCATCAAAAAAAAGAATTTCGGGATCAAGCGCCATTGCACGCGCTATGCCGGCACGTTTTTTCATGCCGCCGGAAATTTCTGCAGGCAGAAATGCCTCAAAGGTTTGCAGCCCGACCGATGCGAGCTTCATAGCAACAATTTCGCTTATGCGCTCTTCCGAAAGCGTGGTTGCGTCTTGTATCGGTAGCGCAACGTTTTCAGCAAGCGTCATG